>NZ_CP010951.1:623750-1247500 GCF_001580455.1 Ramlibacter tataouinensis | reverse complement strand
CACCCACGCACCAGCCCAGCGTGTTCACCTGGTCGGCCCGGCTGACCTTGTGCGCCACGTCGAGCGCCTTCATCACGCCATCCTCGACGTAGTCGTCCCAGGTCACGTGAGCCTGGCTCGCATCCGGGTTGCGCCAGGAGACCAGGAACACCGTCATGCCCTGTTCGCAGGCGAAGCGCACGAACGAGTTTTCCGGCTGCAGGTCGAGGATATAGAACTTGTTGATGCACGGCGGCACGATCAGCAGCGGGCGCGACGCGACCTTGTCGGTCAGCGGTGCGTACTGGATCACCTGCATCAACTCGTTCTCGAAGATCACCGAGCCTTTGGAAGCGGCCACATTGGTGCCGACTTCGAAGGCGGTTTCATCGGTGATGGAGATGCGTCCGCGGCGCATGTCTTCCATCAGGTTGCTGAGGCCGACCTGCATGGTTTCGCCCTTGGACTCCAGCGCGCCGAAGATGGCGTCCGGGTTGGTCGATGCGAAATTCGCCGGGCTCATGGCGTCGGCGAACTGGCGCGAGAAGAAGCGCAGCTTGTGTTTTTCGCGCGGGTCCATCGCGGCGGCTTCGACCATGCCGTCGAGCAGCTGGGAATTCAGCAGGTAGTTCTGCTTGAGCAGGTTGAACCAAGGGTGCTTGCTCCACTGCTCGCCATGGAAGCGCCGGTCGCCGCGCTCGGCGTCGACCACAGGTTCCAGACCATTGCCGGAACCGGCTGCAAGCGAACGGGTCCACAGCGCAGCCTGCTTCTCCCAGTAGGTCCCGGCCACGCGAGCGAGTTCGCGAGCCGTCTCTTGCGTTGGCGGTTTTGCCGCCGACCCAAGCCCGCTGAAGGCCTTCAGCATCGCCTGCCCGGACTTGAAGAAGCCTTGCACGTACTCGTCGGGCGCATTGAACAGGTTGATCATCTTCACTCCGTTTCAATCAGGCCATCAGCATGGCGAGCGACTCCGCCACCATCACCGGGCGCTCGAGGTCACCCTCGCAGTACGCGGTGTTGCGGCAACGTACCAGCGTGCGGCCGGGTCCCTTGGACTGGACCTCGGCCAGCTCGACGCGGATCACCACCGAGGCGTCCGCGGCCACCGGCGCCAAAAACCGGACCTTGTCGGAGCCGTAGTTCAGGATCTGGGTCGTGTCCGGGGGAAAGATGCCGACGTCGTACTGTGCTTTCGTCGTCAAAGACATGAGCAACAGTCCGTGTGCGATCGTGTTCCCGATGGGGCTGTTGCGGGCGCGCTCCACATCGACGTGAATCCACTGATCGTCGCCGCTGCACTCGGCAAACTGGTCGATACGCGACTGAGAGACGCGCATGGCGCGCGAGAGTCCGAAATCGTGACCGACATGGGCGGGCAGCGTCGAGAGGGAGTAGTCAATGGGCTTGCTCATGAGAGGATTGTCCTAGGGGAAACCCTAGGGCCGCCCCCTCTTCGGCGGGGGGGCAGCTCAGCAGCAGGCCCTGCTACTGCTGAGCCAGCGCCGGCCGGCGCAGCGAGCTGAAACCCAGCGGATACCGCGTCGATACAGAGCGGCAACGCATCGAAAAACCGCCGATACCGGCGTCGCCCAGACTGCCTCGGCCCGACGCGCTGCGCCGCGAGCGGCTATTCGTTGACCCATGACCGGGAGCCACCATGCCAACCACCATCCATCATGTCCGCCTGCCCGGCGGGATCACCATCGAATGCGCTGAGCAAGGGCGTCGCGGCGGCCCGGCGCTGCTGATGCTGCACGGCATCACCGACACCTGGCGCTCGTTCGAGCCGGTGCTGCCCTTGCTGCCGGCCGACTGGCACGTGATCTCGATGACGCAGCGTGGCCACGGCGGCTCGTCCGTCGCCGCGAGCTATCGCACCCGCGACTTCGCCGCCGATGCCGCCAGCCTGATCGCAACGCTGGGGCTGAAGCAGGTGCTGGTGGTCGGCCACTCCATGGGCGCGGTCAACGCTTTGCGCATGGCCATCGACCAGCCGGCCCGGGTGCGCGGCGTCGTCGCTGCAGGCGCCTTCGCGAGTTTCTCCGACAAGCCGGACTTCGTGGATTTCGTCCGGAGCCAGATCATGACGCTGGGCGAGCGGGTGCCGCGTGCGCTGGCGGAGTCTTTCCAGCGCGACACCGTGGCCGGTCCGGTCGCCCCGGGGCTGATGGACACCATGGTCGAGGAGTGCCTGCGCACGCCGGCGGCCACCTGGCGCGGCGCCTTCGCCGCGCTGCTGGAGGACGACTTCAGCGCCGAGCTGCACGCCGTCGAGGTGCCCGTGCTGCTGCCCTGGGGTGAGGCCGATGCCTTTTCGCCCGAGTCGGATCAGCAGCGGCTGGAGCGGCAGCTGCCGCGGGCCACCCGGGCCGTCTACGCCGGCGTGGGCCATGCGCTGCATTGGGAGCAGCCACGCCGCTTCGCGGCCGACCTGCTCCGCTTCGAAGAGATGTTGGCGATGACCAGCTGAATCGCAGAGGGGGCGAAACGGGAGCAGCCCGCGCCGCGGCTAGGCCGCCGCGGGATGCAATTCTTCGTGCAGCGCGACGTACTCCTGCGTGAGCTTGTGGCGAGCATCCAGGAAGATCATCGGCTTGGCGAGGTCATGGGATTCCTTGACCCGGACCGACGAGCTCAGGTAGGAGCCCAGCACCGGCAGCCCTTCTTCGACCATCTCGCGCACCAGCCGCTGCGGCAGGTTGGCCCGTGGCTGGAACTGGTTGACCACGATACCCTTGACCTTCAGGTGTTCGTTGTGGTCGGCCTGGATCTCCTTGACATTGGCCAGGAGCACATTCAGGGCGTGACGCGAGAAATCGTCGCAGTCGAAGGGAATGACGCAGCCCTCGGCAGCGATGAGCGCCGAACGCGTGTAGAAATTCAGCGAAGGCGGCGTGTCCACGTAGATGCGGTCGTAGTCCTGCGCCAGCTCCGCCAAGCCTTCGCGCAGTTTGTAGATTTTCCCGCGGGACTCGAGCTTGCCGTGCAGGTCGTCCAGATCGTCGCCGGGAGGCAGGACAGAAAGGTTCTCGAACGGCGTCTCGATGACGAAGTCGCCGATCGGCTTGGGCCGGACCATGAACTTCAAGGTCTGCGCGAAGTACCCGGCGATGCCCTCGCCCGCTTCGTTGGCCGCTTCGCCGAGAAGATACCGGGAGGAATTCCCCTGCAGGTCCAGGTCGACGACCAGCGTCTTGAAGCCCTGCTGTGCGCTGATGGCCGCCAGATTGCAGGTGATCGTCGACTTGCCGACGCCGCCTTTTTGATTGAAAACTACCAATCCCAAGATGCTCTCCGTTCTTGCGGAGCCATTATGGTGCTGGCTCGGCAGGCATTTCACGTCCGTGCAGCCCAAAGCGCAATCCAGGCCGTTTTCCAGGCATCCGTGTCGCAGGGCACGCACACAGTCTGTCGAAAACCGTGGTACACGGCCATGACGTGGCTGGCGACGCACTGCTGGTCAAGCACTGAGTGAACTTCGCCCCAGGTCAGCGGGTCCAACCACCGCGGCCGTCAGATGGCCGTAGGGCAAGCACTGGAGCTCGGCATGAGGGCTCGTCGATTCAAGAACATCGTTATCGCATCCTTGCTGTGTCTGCTGTCGGTGACGGTCGCAGCCCAGCGCGCGGGCGGCGGCCAGGCGGGTGGTGGCCACAGGGGCGGTAGTCACACAGGCGGTAGTCACACAGGCGGTGGACACAAGGGCGGTTGGCACACAGGCGGTGGCCATATGGGCGGTGGCCACATGGGTGGCGCTCACCGGGGCGGACAATTCGGAGCATCGGCTGGCGGCGCGCACTTCCAGGGTGCGATGGCACCGCGCCACGGGGGGTCGCATCACCACGGCGGTCGCGGCCATGGTCATGTCGGGCATGGCGTTCGCGGCGGGGTGGCGGCGGTGTGGTGGGGTTCGAATGGTGGGTGGTACCCCTATGCCTACCCGTATCCAAGCTATTCGTATACGTATGTGTATCCGGCGGCACCGGCCTATGCGAACGTCTGGTACTACTGCGCCAGCGTCGGGGTGTACTACCCCTACGTCCAGGTTTGTCCCGAGGGCTGGGTGCCGGTCGCCCCCTACGCCTACTGAGCTGCCGAAGCTTTAGAACGGTGCTCGGCGCGAAGCACCAGCCGCCCACGCTGTTGCCGAATGCCCGGGATGCACCCGCAGGCGACAATCCCCGGATGGCGCAAGGCAAACGCATCTCGGCAGAAATCGGCGGCGACGCCCTCCACGCGATCAAGGCGATGGGGGCGGCCGCGAAGCTGGCCCGCTCGGCCGCCGGCGAAGGCCAGTCCGCCGCGGCCGCGCGTTTGGGCGTGCATGTCCAGACCATAGGCCGCATCGAGTCGGGTGAGCCGGGCGTCGCCATCGGTCACGTGCTGGGCCTGCTGGCGCTCTACGGCGTCACCGTGAGGTTACAACTGCCCGACGCGGGCGCGCCTGCCTCCTGAGCTGGCGCGGCCCCACCGCCTGCCTATGCCGTCCCTCATCAACGAAGCCGAAGTCGAAGTCACGGCGATCCGCGCCCAGGGGCCGGGTGGGCAGAACGTCAACAAGGTGTCGAGCGCGGTGCACCTGCGCTTCGACATCCGCGCGTCCTCGCTGGCGCCCTATGTGAAGGAGAGGCTGCTGGCCTTGTCGGGTCGCCGCGTGACCAAGGAGGGTGTCCTCATCCTGAAGGCACAGTCGGCGCGCACCCAGGAGCAGAACCGGGCCCTGGCCATGGCGCGCCTGGACGCGCTGGTGGCGGAGGTATCGCAGGTCCAGGCACCCCGGCGGGCCACGAAGCCGACCCACGGTTCGAAGCTGCGCCGGCTGAAGGCCAAGGCGGTCCGCTCGCAGGTCAAGTCGGACCGGGGGAAGGTTCAGGAGTGAGCGCATCTTCGGCCTCAGGCTGAACCCCGATATCCCCAGTGCTGCGCTTCAGCGCGCGGGCGGCGCCGTTCTACGCGGCGGCCGGTGTCACCACGCGAAGCAGGCCGGCGACTTCGACCAGTTCCTCCAGAACGCGCTCGGAGGCAGAGGTGAGGCTGAGGTACTTGTCTTGTCCGAGGTGCGTGCACTCGTGCACCACCAGATTGCTGAACTTGGTCGCGAGCTCGAACAGATTCCAGGTGTCCTCGCCCAGCTGCTGCGGGGCCGACTTGGCCGCGTAAAGGCGAAACACTTCATCAACGAGATCGACCGGGTTCTTCAGCCGCACCTGCTGGTAGCGGAAGTGCGCGGAGGCAGGAGGGCGCCCAGGCGCGTGTACCAGCAGCGAGCGCGCGAGCCCTTCGACGGCAGACACAATCGTGACCAATCGGCTGGATCCGATCTCCGCGTCGGCGCGGGCCAGCCGCTGCCGGATCACATGCAGCCTGGCACTCGGCTTTGATTCCGCATGCGTTCTTCTGAGTAGGTCGAGTTCAGCGCGAAGCTCTTCAATCATGCTACGAAGTGTAGGCCGCGCTGCAGGGCGTAACTGAGGTTCTCGCGAGTGCACGCGCCGGAATGTGGCGGCGAGGTCACAGATTGGCCCGCGCAATTCCTGTCAGGCCCCGATGTCTCGCAGCAGCGCTTGCAGCGGCTCGCCTGCCAGGCTGTGGGCACGCCCGAAACCCGCGACGAGGCGCGCGGATTGAAGGCGCACCGCGAAGAGGGAAAAATCGGCCAACCCGAAGGTCTGCAGCGCATCGGGGAAACGGGCCAGGTAGCGCAGGCGGGCCGTCAGGTACGCCGGGCTGTCGCGCTCCAGGGGCACCGCGTCGGCGACGAGCGACACACGCGGCAGTGCTTGTGGCGAAATGGCGGCCGAGATTTCATCCGTCAGCAGGACGCTGACGCGCGGATGGTCGAGCATGTCCCGCGTGTGGGTGGCCAGGGCGCTGACGTGGATCAGAAGCTGCGTCTCCGCGGGCGAGACAACGAAGGGCACCATCGAGATGGCCGGCTCGCCGCGATGCAGCGTTGCCAGCGCGGCGACGGGACGCTCGGTCAACAGGCGTCGCAGCAGTGCGCAGGCATCGGCATCCATCGCATCATTGTGCGGCACGAACGCCACACTGCCCGGCAGATGAAGGACCGTGCGCTGTTCGCAAGCGCGGGTTGCAGGCCCGATACACAGCCAGGACAGAGCGAGACCGCCGGGAGACACAGCGAGACTGCCTGGATACAGCGGCCGCCTATTCTTTCTCCGTCGCAGTCCTTGTTCATTCCCCAAGGACCCCGCCCCTGGTACGGAGGAAGTCGCCATGCAAGCCGATGCAGTTACCGCAGTGCTCGAACTCTTCTACCGGCCATTGCGCGCCCAGCGCGGCGGCATGAGCTTCCCATGCGATGCCGACGGCGTGGTCGATCTCGACACCCTCTCGGACGACGACCGGCGCAACTACCTGTATGCGCGCGTGGTCGCCGGCAACGAGTTCGCCTGGCCCGTCGTGCGGCCCTCGCTCCTGCACTGAGTGGCAGCGCATCCTCAGTCCCGCATGCAGCCGGAGCGAGGCTGGTCCTGCGACCCCAGCGGCGGGGCGATGAGTTCGAGCGGCTTGCGCTCGGCGTCCACGGCCCACCGCCATGCGATGGCCGCCGCCACGATCACGAGCGCGGCGCCGACCGCATAGCCCATGAACACATTGGCGCGGCTGCCGCTGGCGATCAGCGCGCCGAAGAACGCCGGCGCGGCGAAGCCGCCGATGCCGGTGCCGACCGCGTAGAAGATCGATATGGAGATGGCACGCATCTCCAGCGGGAACACTTCGCTCACCGTGAGGTAGGCGGAGCTGGCCGCCGCCGACGCGAGGAAGAACACGACCGACCACGCGAGCGTCTGTGTGGCCGCATCGAACAGGCCCTGCACGAAGGCCAGGCCGGTCAGCGCCAGAGCGACGCCCGACAGCGCATAGGTCGTCGCGATCATGCGGCGCCGGCCCACGCGGTCGAACAGCGGGCCCAGCAGCAGCGGCCCGAGCAGGTTGCCCGCCGCGAAGGGCAGGATGAACAGGCCGACCCGCTCGGCATCGACGCCGTAGAAGCGCGTCAGCACCAGCGAATAGGTGAAGAAGATCGCGTTGTAGAAGAACGCCTGCGAGATCATCAGCGCCAGCACGACGGCGCTGCGTTCCGGGTAGCGCCGCAGCAGCACATGCGCCACTTCCGCGAGCGTCGGCACCGCCCGCCGGGTGAAGGTGACGGTGTGTGCTGCGGCCACGGCGGCGGGCGAGCCGGCGGCCTGTTCGATCTGCGCGACGATGCGTTCGGCTTCGGCGGCGCGGCCGTGCGCGAGCAGCCAGCGTGGGCTTTCGGGCACATTGCGGCGTACCAGCAGGATCGCCAGCGCCAGCACCGCGCCCAGCAGGAAGCCGGCGCGCCAGCCCTGCACGGGGCCGAGCACCCGCGGGTCGAGCAGCACCAGGCTCAGCAGCGCCCCGAGCGCCGCGCCCAGCCAGAAGCTGCCGTTGATCGCGAGGTTCACGCGGCCGCGCACCCGGGCCGGGATCAGCTCGTCGATCGCCGAATTGATCGCCGCGTACTCGCCGCCGATGCCGACACCCGTGACGAAGCGACAGGCCGCGAAGCCGGCAAAGCCGGTGGTGAACGCGGTGGCCACCGAGGCGCCCATGTAGACGGCGAGCGTCAGCAGGAAAAGGCGTTTGCGCCCGAGCCGGTCGGCCATCCGGCCGAACACGAGGGCCCCGATCACCGCGCCCGCGACATACAGCGAGCCGGCCCAGCCGACCTGCGTCGCGCTGAGGCCGAGCGTGTCGGGCCTCTCGAGGACGCCGCCGACCGAACCGACGATGGTCACCTCGAGCCCATCGAGCACCCAGGCGATGCCCAGCGCCAGCACGACGCGCCAGTGCCAGCGCGACCAGGGCAGCCGGTCGAGCCGCGCAGGGATGTCGCTATGCACCACGGGTCATTGTGCGGCACGGCCGGAATCCGGTGCGGGTGTCAGGACGCCGCTCAGCCGCTGCGGCTCGCTGACTGACGCGCGGTTGATCTTTCGCCGCGCCAGGTCCACATTCGGCACAGGAGGACCGCCACGATGCATCCTGGTCGCTGGTGGCACCGTCTCGACGACGGCCGCATCCAGTGCGATCTGTGCCCGCGCGACTGCCGGCTGCATCAAGGCCAGCGCGGCATGTGCTTCGTGCGCCAGCGCATCGGCGACGCGATGGTCCTCACCACCTACGGCCGCAGCTCAGGCTTCTGCCTCGATCCGATCGAGAAGAAGCCGCTCAACCATTTCTTTCCCGGCTCCAGCGTGCTGTCCTTCGGGACCGCGGGTTGCAACCTCGCCTGCAAGTTCTGCCAGAACTGGGACATCTCCAAAAGCCGGGAGATGGACCGGCTGATGGACGCCGCCACGCCGCAGCGCATCGCGCAAGCTGCGCAAGCGAGCGGTGCCGCGAGCGTGGCCTTCACCTACAACGACCCGGTGATCTTTGCCGAATACGCGATGGACGCCGCCGAGGCCTGCCATGCGCTCGGCCTGTACAGCGTGGCGGTGACGGCCGGCTACATGCACGCGCTACCGCGCCGCGAGTTCTACGCGAAGATGGACGCGGCCAACGTCGACCTGAAGGGCTTCACCGAGAGCTTCTACTTCCAGCAGACCGGCGGCCATCTCGCGCCGGTGCTCGACACGTTGCAGTACCTGCGGCACGACACGGCGTGCTGGCTGGAGATCACCACGCTGCTGATCCCCGGGCTGAACGACGACGCCGACGAGGTCGAAGCGCTCTCGCGCTGGGTCGCGCGCGAGCTGGGGCCGGACGTGCCGCTGCATTTCACGGCTTTCCACCCTGACTTCAAGATGCTGGACCGGCCGCCGACGCCGCCGGCGACGCTGCGGCGTGCCCGCGCCATTGCGCTCGCCAATGGCCTGCACCATGTCTACACCGGCAACGTGCACGACGTCGAGGGCGGCACGACCTTCTGCCCCGGCTGCGGCGAAGCGCTGGTGCGGCGCGACTGGTATGCGGTGCTGGAATGCGTGCTCGATGCCGACGCCCGCTGCCCGCATTGCGGCGCGCGCGTGGCCGGGCGCTTCGGCGCGAAAGTGCCCGCTTTCGGGCGGCGGCGCATCCCGGTGCGGCTGGCCGCCGCGGGCGTTGAGTCGTGATGGTGACGGCGACCTTCCGCTTCTACGAGGAGCTGAACGATTTCCTCGCCCCCGAACGGCGGCGGCGCGAGTTCACCGTGCCCTGCGCCCGCGCCGCCACCACCAAGCACATGATCGAGGCACTGGGCGTGCCGCATACCGAGGTCGAGCTGATCCTGCTCAACGGCGCGTCGGTCGGCTTCGGCGCGCTGCTGCGCGAAGGCGACCGGGTGGCCGTGTACCCCAAGTTCGAGGCCTTCGACATCACGCCGCTGCTGCGCGTGCGCGAACACCCGCTGCGACAGACCCGCTTCGTCGCCGACGTCCACCTCGGGACCCTCGCGCTGTTCCTGCGGATGATGGGCTTCGATACGCTGCACGACTACAGCTTCGCCGACGACGAGATCGAGCGCATCGCCGCGGCGCAGAACCGCGTCGTGCTGACGCGCGACCGCGACCTGCTTAAGCGCCGGAGCATCACGCACGGCTGCTATGTGCACGCACTGCGGCCGCAGCAGCAGTTGCGCGAGGTCTTCCAGCGGCTGGACCTGATGCGCAGCGCGAAGCCCTTCACGCTGTGCCCGGGCTGCAATGCGGCGCTGCAGGCCGTCGCCAAGGCGCAGGTGGAGCCGCTGTTACCGCCGCAGGTGCGCGAGAGCTACCAGCAGTTCAGCGCCTGTGCGGTCTGCGGGCGCGTGTTCTGGGAGGGCGAGCACTGGCAGCGCGTGCGGGCGCTGGTCGACTGATCCCACTTTGTCAGGCCGCGTCGTGGAAGATGAGGCCGGCCGTGGTGCGCGTGCCGCGGCGGATCCGGCTTACGCCGTGCCGCATGTTGACGCGGTAAAAGCCGCGCGTGCCCTGCACCGGGCGATGGCTCACGGCGAAGATCGCCGCGTCGCCCTGGCCCAGCGGCACGACCGACACCCGCGACTGCATGCGCGGCCGTTGCTCCGTCAGGACCAACTCGCCGCCGTCGAAGTCGCGGCCCGGCTGCGACAGCAGGATCACCGCCTGCAGGGGAAAGACATGTTCCCCATAGAGGTCCTGGTGCAGGCAGTTGAAGTCGCCCGGCCCATAGCGCAGCAGGAGCGGCGTCGCGCGCGGCTGGCCGGCCGCATGGCAGCGCGCCAGGTACTGGGCGTGCGAAGGCGGATAGCGCAGCTCCAGCCCCAGCGCTGCGTTCCAGCGGTTCGCGATCGGGGCCAGGCGGGGATAGAGCAAGGTGCGCAACTGCGCGACGATCTCCGGCAGCGGGTAGTCGAAGTACTTGTACTCACCCCGGCCGAAACCGTGGCGGGCCATCACCACCCTGCTGCGGAAGGTGCCCTCGTCGCCGTCGTCGTAGAGCGCCGCGAGCGCCCGGCACTCGGCCGTCGCCAGCAAGCCCGGCAGGACGGCGACACCCTCGCAATCGAGCTCGGTTTCGACGCCTTGCCAGTCGTGCTTCGCCAGGCGGTCCGCGCTGTCGTGCGGGTTCGCCGCGATGGGTGGGTGTGCGAGTGCTGAAACCATGTGCCACAGCGTACGGCATGCCCTCGATTCCCGTCTGGCCGGATTCGGACACGTGCTTGCGCAGGCGCGCAGACGCGCAGGCGCTAGTACGGGACGGGCGTGCTGAACTGCGGCAGCTGGTGCCAGGCCCAGTAGGTCTGCGCCAGCTGCCGCGTGATCCGCCCGGGCTTGCCGTCGGCGATCGTGCTTTCGTTGACGCGCGTCACCGGCATCAGCCCGCCGCCCGAGCTGGTGATGAATGCCTCGTCGGCCGCCAGCAGCTCGGCCAGCGGAAGCTCGCGCTCCTTCACGGCATGACCGTGGGAGCGGGCCACCTCGATCGCCGTCCGGCGGGTGATGCCGTGCAGGACCCCCTCACGGGGCGTGACCAGGGTGCCGTCGATCACGGCGAACACGTTGAAGCCGGGGCCTTCCACGACGTTGTCGCGGGCGTCGCGCAGCAGCACCGAGTCGGCGCCGGCATCCAGCGCCCCCAGCAGTCCCATGGTGAGGTCGTTCCAGTGATAGTTTTTCGCGGTGGGATCCACGCTGGCCGGCGGAATGCGCTGCACCTCGCTCACGATCACGTGCAGGCCGCGCTCGCGTTGCTGCTCGTTGGCGATCCATACGAAGGGCACCGCGAAGGCATAGAACTGGTTCACCGCCTGCCGCGGGTCGCGCGATCCCCACGGGGGCTGTCCGCGGGTGACGATCATTTCCACGTACGAGTGGCGCAGCCCCGAGCGGCGCACGCACTCGGTGAGCACATGCGCGACTTCGGCGCGTGACCTGCCGGGATCGAGCCGGAAGCGGCCGCAGCTGGCGAAGAAGCGATCGAGGTGCGCGTCCAGACGGAAGAACGAGCCCTCCCACACGGTGACCACGTCGTAGGCGGCGTCGGAGCGCAGGAAGCCCCAGTCCGTCATCGGGATGCTGGCTTCCGAGATGGGAACGAATTGCCCCCGCTGGTAGGCGCAGCCGCTGGAGAAATCGGGTGTGCTCATCGCTGCATTGTTGCCGACCAGCCTGCGGCCCGCCCGGCACCGCGGTGGCTGCTCTGCCGCTGCAGAAGACGAAAACCGCCGCTAGAGTGAGGCGATGCAACGCTTCCTCGTCGCGCTCGGGGCCCTGCTGATCGCCGTGGGCCTCGCATGGCCCTGGCTCGGCAAGCTGCCCTGGGGCCGCCTGCCGGGTGACATCTCGATCGAACGCGAAGGGTTCAGCTTCCACTTCCCGCTGATGACTTCGCTGCTGGTGTCGCTGGTGCTGTCCTTGCTGCTCTGGTGGTTCTGGCGCAAGTGAAGTGACGGGGATCGCGTCTCAGGCGCGCAGCCGGGTGAAGCCGTCCGCGCTCCACTTTTCGCTGCCGACCCCGTGGTGCACGAAGAACAGGCCGTCGGGGTCGTACTGCTGCTTCACGGCCGCGAGCCGTTCGTAGTTGGCGCCCCAGAAGGCCTGTTGCCAGTCCGGCTCGAAGTAGTCGCTTTCCGAGACGTAGGAGCCCCAGCGCGGCACCAGCGCGCGCAGCGCGCCCATGGCGTTCACGATGGACCTGGCGCGCTGGCGGGCGAGCGCCACGTTGGGCTCGTGGCCGGCCACGCCGGGATAGGCGGGCTGCTCCTCGGCGCCGCTGATCGCCAGCGCGAAGGCATCCAGCACGGCGGGATTCATCGCGGTGTCGCGCGCTGCGGCGACCGCCTCCGCGGGCGCGCCGGCCAGGCCCTTGTTGACGTGCAGCGACAAGCCCCAGTGCCGGGTCGCGGCGAACAGGGCGTCGCACAGCGCGCCATGCCGGGCCGGCTGCAGCAGGGCGGCCGGCAGCCAGGTGGACTGGTAGCCGTGCAGCACCTGGCCGGCCTGTCCCTGGTCGCCGGGCCAGAACACATTGCCTTCCGGCGCGCCGGGCCGGTCGTCGCGGCGGATGAAGCCCAGCGTGCGCTTGAGCAGGGTCGGGGACCAGAAGGTGCGCGCAGAGGTGGCGACGACCTTGAGCGGCGAGAAGTCGATCGAGAAGTCCTGCTCCTGCCCTTCGACCTGGGCGAAGAAGGGTGCCCAGGTCGCCTGCGCCTGGGCGCGCTCGATGCCCTGGAACACCATGGACACGACCAGCACGTTGCCGGGACGAAAGCGGATCTGTTCGCCCCAGTGCGGGTTCATGAGCTGGTCGGCATAGAAGCGCGTCACCAGCGCGATCAGCTTGCGGAACGCGGCGTCCGATTTGGCCCGTACGGTGAAGTTCACCGCGCCGAAGGTCTCGGGCAGGGCATGCACGCGCAGCGTCAGGCGCGTGACCACGCCGAGGCTGCTGCCGCCGCCGCCCTTCAGGCCCCAGAACAGCTCGGGGTTCGTGCAGGCGTTGACGATGCGCGCGCGGCCGTCGGCGGTCACGACCTCCGCTTCCAGCAGGCTGGAAGCGGCCAGGCCGAAGGCTTTGGAGAAGCTGCCGAAGCCGCCGCTTTGCACCAGGCCGGCCACGCCCACCGTCATGCAGCCGCCGCCTTGCACATAGCCGCCGCCGCGGGTGGTGACCGCATCGTAGGCGTGGGCCCATAGCGCGCCGGCGCCGATGCTGGCGGCGCGCGCCGGCGCCATGCGGTCCTCGCAGCCGCGCGGCACCCAGTTCTCGTGCAGCGTGACGTCCTTCATGTCGCGCGTCCACACCAGCAGCGAGTCGGGCGCGTTCGAGGTGCCCTGGTAGCTGTGGCCGCCACCCTTCACCACCAGCCGCAGGTTGTGGTTGCGCGCGAAGTTCACGGCCGTCACCACATCGGCCGTGTTGCGGGCGCGCACGGCATATGCGCTGGGCGCGGAAGTCCAGGCGTCGACCCAGCCCAGGGTCTGCGTCAGCGCGACCTCATCGCCGAGGAAGTAGGGGTTCTTGGCCTGCTTGAACACCTCCGCGCAGGCCTTGGCCGCGGGTGCGCGCACGCACTCCGTCCAGGGCGAGCGCACCGCGACCAGCGAGCCGGCCAGCTGCCCGGCCAGTGCCTTCCAGATGTCGGCGGCGGGCCAGGCCGCGTCGGACGGCCGCACGCGCGCGCCAGGCGCCGCGCCGGCGCGCGTCAGGCGGGGCAGGGTGGCGGTGAGCGGCACGGCGAGGCCGGCCTGCAGCACGCGGCGGCGGCTGGCGGCGTGGTCGGGCTTCATCGGCATCAGTGTGCACTAGTGTCCTGTCCCACAAATTCCTGCGCTCTCGTTCGGACGCATGCGGGGATGAGCGGTGGCTGGCCAGAAAGGGGCAAGACTGGGCGTCTTGCCCCTTTCTGGTCGGCCGCCGGGCGCCCCGCAGGCGCCGAACCCTTCGGGCTGCCCCGTATCGGGCCGCATGCCGCGTTGTGTCCACGGGTCAAGCCGTCCAGGCTTGACCCGCGTCCACGCCTTGCCTGCGGCCCGATACGGGGCAGCGAGAGCACAGGAATTTGTGGGACAGGACACTTGTGTGACATTGGTGCCCTGCGTCACGCCTGGAAACCGCATGCGCTAGCATGCAGCACTTCGCCCGAACGCTTCCATGCCGTCCCCAGCCGCTGCGCCCGCCGATCCCCGCCTCATCGACTCGCGCCAGGCCGCGCTGCGCCTTCTGGTCGTGCTGGGCGTCTCGACGCTGGGCAACAGCGGCATGTACGTGCTGTCGGTGGTGCTGCCGGCGATCCAGGCGGATTTCGGCGTGGATCGCGGCCAGGCCTCCTTCCCCTATGCGCTGACCATGATCGGCTTCGGCATCGGCGGCGTGCTGTGCGGCCGCTGGGCCGACCGCTACGGGCTCGCGCGGGTGGTGACGATAGGCGCCGTCGCGCTGGCCGCCGGCTACGTGATCGCCGCCCTCGCGCCTGGCCTGCTGGTGTTCGACCTCGCGCACGGCGTCCTGATCGGCGGCCTGGGCGTGGGCTGCGCCTTCGTGCCGCTGATCGCCGACACCTCGCTGTGGTGGGATCGCCGGCGCGGCATCGCCGTGGCGGTGTGCGCCAGCGGCAACTACCTCGCGGGCACGCTGTGGCCGCCCATCATCCAGTTCGGCGTCGAACAGTACGGCTGGCGGCCCACCTACATCGCGCTGGGCATCATCGGCGGCGTCGGCATGGCGCTGCTGGCGACCCTGCTGCGCCAGCGGCCGCCCATGGTGCAGCACAGCGCGCCGACGGCGGCCTCGGCGCCGGCGCTCGACCGCGACCGGCCGTTCGGCCTGTCGCCCGGCCAGGCCCAGGCGGCGCTGTTCGTGGCGGGCGTCGGCTGCTGCGTGGCCATGTCAATGCCGCAGGTTCACATCGTGGCCTACTGCGCCGACCTCGGCTACGGCGCGGCGCGCGGCGCGACCATGCTGTCGCTGATGCTGGGCTTTGGCATCGTCAGCCGGCTCGCCTCCGGCTGGATCTCCGACCGCATCGGCGGCCTGCGCACGCTGCTGCTCGGCTCGGTGCTGCAATGCGTGGCCCTGCTGCTGTTCCTGCCCTTCGACGGCCTGGCGTCGCTGTTCGTGATCTCGGCCCTGTTCGGCCTGTTCCAGGGCGGCATCGTGCCCTCGTACGCGATCATCATCCGCGAGTCCTTCGCGCCGCAGGAGGCGGGCGCGCGCGTGGGCACGGTGATCCTCGGCACGCTCATCGGCATGGCGCTGGGCGGCTGGATGTCGGGCAAGGTGTTCGACCTCACCGGCTCCTACACGGCAGCGTTCGTGAACGGCATCGCCTGGAACCTGCTGAATTTCTCCATCGCCTTCTGGCTGTACACGCGCTCGCGCCGCGCGCGTGCCCTGGCCGCGGCGGCTGCCGCCCGCGCCTAGCGCCTGGGGCTTGGCTCCTGCCTGTCGCACGCGGCGCGCTCCGACACCGGACGAGCCGCGGCCGCCGCCAAAATGATCCGAGCGCCGGACACTTCGGCGCTGATGAAGCGAGGAGCACGAGCATGGAACTGCGCCTTCAACTCCTGGAAACCTTCAATGCGCGCGGCTCGGACGGGGCGACCTACAAGCTGTGCGCCTACGACCGGCTGGCGCCGGACCTGTCGATGGCGCCCGGCAGCGAGCGCTGGGAGTCCACGGGCAAGGTCGAATACCGTCTCGACGACGGCCGGTCGGTCGAGGTGGATGGCCAAGGCGGGCTGCGCATCGCGGGCAGCGGGGTGGTCCTGACGCCCGAAGGCACGCGCGCCAGACCTTCGCTTTGAGGCGTTCCAAATGCGCGACTGAGCCCGGTTTGGCTCGCGCCCCCACCCCCGCCCTCCCCCGGAGGGGGAGGGAGTCATGCTCCTCCCCCTCCGGGGGGAGGCTGGGAGGGGGGCGCCCGCTTCGTTGAGGCTCTGTGGCTCGCCTTGATGCTCATGCTGCTGAGGAACTCAAGGCCCGGATCGCCGCCCCCGGGTGCGCCTAAAGGCCAATGGCCGAACGATGAGGCATACGGACAATCGTGTGCAGGAGCGCGTGCATGCAACTGCCACCCGATCTCGCGACCAACGAACCGCGCGAACCGGTGCTCAGCCCGGTCGAGCGGGTCTGCGAGCTTTGCTTCGGCCTCTTCATGGCCCTGACCTTCGTGGGCGCCGTCTCGGCCGCCACCGCGGGGGCCGATGCGGGGCGGCTGATGTTCTATACCGCGCTGGGATGCAACCTGGCCTGGGGCCTGGCCGATGCGGTGATGTACCTGGTGCGGACCCTGACGCAGCGCGCCCGCCGCCTGCGGCTGGCCGCCGCGATCCGCGCCGACGCCGATCCGGCGCGGGGCCTGCGTCGCCTGAAGGCCGAGCTGACGGGCGTGATCTGGACGCTGGTGGGTGACGCCGAACTGGAAGCCGTGCGCGCCCGGCTGGCGGCCCTGCCGCAGCTGCCGCCCAAGCCCCACCTCACCGGGCCTGACTACGTGGCGGCGGCCGGCATCTTTGTGCTGGTCGTCCTCGGGACCTTTCCGGTCGCCTTGCCTTTCCTGTTTCTCGCCACGCCCACGGCCTTGCTCGTGTCGCGGGTCCTGACCCTGGCCATGCTGTTCGCCTGCGGCCTGGCCCTGGGCCGCTACGCCGGGGGTGGCGGCTGGAAGTCGGGCCTGGCCATGACCGTGGTGGGCGTGGCCCTCACGGCTGCCATCATCGCGCTGGGCGGGTGACCCCATGAGCCGCCCGGCCGCTCCGAAGGCTCATAGCACCGCAGCCCGCAAGGGCGGAGGTTGTCGAATGAACCGCCCGGCCGCTCCGAAGGCTCATGGCACCGCAGCCCGCAGGGCGGAGGTTGTTCGATGAAAGCGCTGTGGCAGGAGATCCGCAGGAACCCGCTGCTCTGGCTGCTGGTGTTCGTTCCCGCGGTGCTGCTGGCGGAACACGCCTTCCATGCGAAGGGACAGCTGCTGTTCATCCTCTCTGTGCTCGCCATCGTCCCGCTGGCGGCGCTGCTGAGCCATGCCACAGAGTCGGTGGCCGCCAGCACCGGCGACACGGTCGGCGGGCTGCTCAACGCCACGCTGGGCAACCTCACGGAGCTGATGATCGCGCTCACCGCGCTCAGCGCCGGCCAGTACCTGCTGGTGAAGGGATCGATCGCCGGCGCCATCGTCACCAACAGCCTGTTCATGCTCGGCGGCTCGCTGCTGCTGGGGGGCCTGCGCCACCATGCGCAGGAGTTCAATGCCGCCACCGCCCGGCTGCAAGCCGCGCAGCTGTTCCTGGCCACCATCGCGCTGCTGGTGCCCTCCCTGGTTCCCGCCACCGCCGGGGAGCCCGAGGCCTTCGTGCACGACTTGAGCCTGAGCCTGGCCGTCCTGCTCATCGTGACCTATGCCCTCGGCCTGCTGTTCTCACTGAAGACGCACAAGGCCTTTTTCGGTTCGGCCCGGCACGCCGACGCAGCGGCCGAGGAGGGGCACGGCGCGCCCTGGCCGATCGGGCTGGCGATCGGCGTGCTAGCGGGCGTCACGGTGCTGGTGGCCCTGGTCAGCCACATCTTCGTGGCCTCGGTCGAGGTCGCCGCGCAGAGCATGGGCATGAGCGATGCCTTCGTCGGCTTCGTCATCGTGGCGCTGGTGGGCGCCGCCGCAGAGATCGCTTCCGCCTTCTCCGGCGCGCGCAAGAACCGGCTGGACCTGAGCGTGGGCATCGCACTGGGCAGCGCCACCCAGATCGCGCTGCTGGTGGCGCCCCTGCTGGTGCTGGCGAGCTACTTCGTCGGACCGGCGCCGATGACCCTGCAGTTCTGGCCGAGCGCCGTGGCCATGATGCTGCTGGCCACGCTCACGGTCGCGATGGTCTGCAACGGCGGCCGCAGCGCCTGGTTCCTGGGCGTGCTGGTGCTGGCCGTCTACCTGACCTTCGCCATCGCGCTGTACCTGCTGCCGCCCAAAGCGTAGCGAAGGCCCTTGTGCCAAGGAAGAGCTGGGGCCATGGACGGCCAGCCCATTAGCGGGAGCTCCGCATCGCGCCTACATTGGAAGGAGCGCTGGCACAGACAGGAGGCATCCATGTCCACCCATCCGTCGGTCACCATCCTGCCAGGCTCCTACCGCGCGAACCGGCCGCAGAAGCCGGACGACGTCGTGGACATGATCAAGCAGAACGACATCGGCATCGTCGACCTGCGCTTCACCGATTTGCCCGGGCTCTGGCAGCATTTTTCGGTCACCTTGCCGGAGATCACCCACGGCCTTTTCAGCGACGGCATTGGCTTCGACGGCTCGTCGATCCGCGGCTTCCAGGAGATCCACGAGTCGGACATGCTGCTCAAGCCCGACCCCGCGACGGCGTTCATCGATCCGGAGCGCGAGGCGGCGACGCTGGCCATCATCTGCGACGTGGTCGATCCGGTGCAGCACGGGGCGTATTCCCGGGACCCGCGCTACGTGGCGCGCAAGGCCGAGGCCTATCTCAAGGCCAGCGGCGTCGCCGACACCTGCTATTTCGGGCCGGAGCTGGAGTTTTTCATCTTCGACTCGATCCGTTTCGAGCAGAACCAGCATTGCGGCTACTACTTCGTCGAATCGGCCGAAGGCGAGTGGACGTCGGGGAGGAACGAAGGCGCTTTCGGCGGCGGAAACCTCGGCTACAAGTCACGCTACAAGGAGGGCTACTTCCCGGTCCCGCCGCACGACACCCTGCAGGACATCCGCTCGGAGATCGTGTTCGCGCTGATGAATGCCGGCATCCAGGTGGAGATCCACCACCACGAAGTGGCGACCGCCGGCCAGAACGAGATCGACATGCGCTTCGCTTCGCTGCTGCGCATGGCGGACAACGTGATGATCTACAAGTACATGTGCAAGAACGTGGCGCGTCGCCACGGCAAGGTGGCGACCTTCATGCCCAAGCCCCTCTTCGGCGACAACGCGAGCGGCATGCACTGCCACCAGAGCCTGTGGAACGGCGACAAGAACCTGTTCTTCGACCCCAATGGCTATGCCCTGACGTCAGAGCTGTGCCGCTGGTACATCGGCGGGCTGCTCAAGCACGCCCCGGCGCTGATGGCCTTCTGCGCGCCCACCACCAACTCCTACAAGCGGCTGGTGCCCGGCTACGAGGCGCCCGTCAATCTGGCGATGTCCCAGCGCAACCGCTCGGCCGCGGCCCGCATCCCCATGTACTCGGACTCACCCAACGCCAGAAGGGTGGAGTTCCGCTGCCCCGATCCGTCCGCCAATCCCTACCTCGCCTTCGCGGCGATGCTGATGGCGGGCCTGGACGGCATCGAGAACCACACGCCCCCGGGCGATCCGCTCGACAAGAACATCTATGACCTGCCGCCGGAGGAAGCGCGCAAGGTGCAGCAGGTTCCCGGCTCGCTGGACGAATCGCTGCAGGCGCTGGAGCGTGACCACGGCTTCCTGCTCAAGGGCGACGTCTTCACCCGCGACCTCATCGAAACCTGGATCGACTACAAGCGCACGCATGAGATCGATCCGGTGCGGCTGCGCCCGCATCCCTGGGAGTTCCAGCTCTACTTCGACATCTGAATTCGATACTTCCAGCGGTCCAGCTATGCCCCTGCTGGCATATCAACAGAGCGCTCTCTCTCGCCAATGAATACCATGGGCTGGCCACCGGGTCGATGACCGGTTGGGCATCGGCGCCGGTGCATCAGGGAGAGCACCATGGCGACATCGAGCACCGACATTCTTCTGAACAACAACGGGCGCTACGCCGGCGGGGACACCCTTCATCGGGCAAGCCATCCGGGCATGCAGCCGATCCGGCCATCAAAGCGCGTGGCGGTACTGGCCTGCATGGACGCGCGCCTCGATGTGGAGGACCTGCTGGGACTGCAGACCGGGGAGGCCCACGTCATCCGCAATGCCGGCGGCGTGGTGACCGGGGACGCCTTGCGCTCCTTGATCATTTCCCACCACCTGCTGGACACGCGCGAGTTCATCCTGGTCCACCACACGCGCTGCGGCATGCTGGCCTTCACCGACGACCTGCTCAAGGCCGGCCTGGAAGGCGATCCGGCGTCGGAAAAGATGCTCGCGCAGGCCACGGGCCGGGCCTTCGCGAACTGCGGGAAGTGCGCGTCTTCTCCGGAGGCGTTTCATGCGTTCCGCGGCCAGCCCGAGCCGCTGGATGCGGCGCCCGACGCGGCAAATCGTCAGCGCCTGGAGTGGGACGTGCGGCGCGGCATGTCCGCCATCCTGAACCACGCCTGGCTTCCGACGCAGGGCCCCGATGCGATCACGGTGCGGGGCTTCGTGTACGACGTCGACACCGGGCTGCTCGATGAAGTGAGCTACCCGGGTCCGATGACGGCCGCCGGCTGAGGCGCTGGATCAGCGGCCCGCATGCCGGCGCGCGGCGATGGCCCGGACCCAGGGCCGCGCGGTCAGCAGCAAGCCGGCCAGCACCGCGCCCAGGCCCAGCGCGACGTGTATCGCGGCGACACCGCGCGCGCCCGACTGCTCGACCACCAGGCCGAAAGCCAGGGTCAGCACCGCATAGCCGGCCGCCGCCCGCAGCGGCGAGCTGCCCTGGCGGCCGCGCCGCGCCGGTGCCCAGAGCTGGCCGCTCCAGGCCAGGCCCCAGGCGGCCCCGTGCGTGACCGCCAGGCCGAGCAGGTCGACGGGTGCAGGCGACCAGGCGGCAAAGGCCGCGCCCGCCACCAGCAGGGCGGCGCAGACAACGGCCAGGGCGCGCAGCGGCCAGCGCGTCATCCAGGCCCGCAGCACCAGTGCCGGGCCGAACATCGCCGCCAGGTGAAGCAGCACCAGCACCTGCGGCGCGATGCCGCGGGCGCTGCACCATGCCGCCATCAGCGGCAATGCGGCCATCAGCGGCAGCATGGCCAGCCCGGCCAGCAGCATCGGCCACTGCAGCGGATCGCGCCAGGCGCCCGGCGGCCACGCCGGCAGCGAACAGTCGAACAGCCCGGCGCGGCAACCGGGCCCGTGGGCGCGCTCGTCGACTCGCAACTGCAAGAGCGCGAGCAAGGCGGCGACGGCCAGCACGAAGGCCGCGAGGCGGGCCGCCAGCGCGCCGACATCGGCGGGATCGCCCAGCAGCAGTCCCGCGCACAGGGCGCCCAGGCTGGCGGCGGCGACCGGCGGCGCCGGTGCTGCGGCCTGCATCTGCCGCAGGCTGCGCACCACGCCGGAAGCCAGCGCGGTCAGCGCCGCCCAGCCCACCAGCGCCAGCAGCAGGGCCGGCAGGCCGACGCCGCGCACCGCGGCCCACAAGCCGGCAGCGGTGAGCAGCGCGACGCTGCCCAGCGCCAGCGCGCGCGTCCACCGCCGCATGCCACCATGCGTGGCAACGGCTGCCGCCGCCCCCAGGCCCAGCAGCCACAGGGCCACCAGACCGAACGCCTGGCCCACCGTCGGCGCCAGCACCAGCGACAGGCTGCCGATGCCGACCCATCCCGCGATCAGCAGCGCCCACGCGCAGGCGCGCGCCAGGGCCAGGCGGCTGGCGGTGCTCATGTCACCGTCTCGCCGGCGAACGACGACGGCCAGGTGAGTACGTGGCCCGTGCCCGCGGTGAAGCGCGCCAGGTCTTCGGGTGTGTCGATGTCCAGCGAGTAGCGGCGGTTGTCGGTGTCCAGCCAGCGCACGAGATCGCGATGGGCATCGCGCCATTGGCGGCAGGCCAGGTCGGCGGCGCCCGCCAGCCAGGCCTCGCGCAGCGCCGCATCGAAGATGACCGGGTTGCCCGGTTGCGGCGCGCCGCCTTCGGTCATCACGCGCGGCACCACCATCATCGCGTCGCCGCGCTTCTTGAATGCGCCGATCAGCGCCGTGATGTCCTGCGCGTTGATCAGCGGCTGGTCGGCCAGCGCGACGATCACCGCATCGAGCCGGGGCGACAGGGCCTGCAGCCCGGCGCGCACGGACGAGGCCTGGCCCTCGTCGGGCGAGGGGTTGCGCACCAGCGTGATCGGGAACTGCCCGATGGCCGTCTCGACCGCATCGGCGTGATGGCCCAGCACGACGACGACTTCGTCCACGCCTGCGCCCGACAGCGCGATCAGCTGGCGCATCACCAGCGGCACGCCGCCCAGCTCGAGCAAGGCCTTCGGCCGCCCGCCCAGCCGCTTGCCGGCGCCGGCGGCCAGCAGCACCGCGCCCACCGACATCCGGCTGTAGAGCCCGTTGGCCTTGAACATGCAGCCCATGGGCGACCTCCTTACCTCTCTTACCTCAGTGCGGCGATCAGTTCCGGCAGCACCGCCTGGATGCTGGCCAGGTCCGCCCCCGGCGCGAGCAGGTCCAGGTGCGGCAGGGCGGCCTGCATGCCCTGGCAGACCGGGGCATAGCCGGGCCGGTTGCACAGCGGGTTGAGCCACACGATGCGCCGCGCCCGCCGCCGCAGCTGTGCCAGTGCGTCCGACAGCCGCTGCGGATCGCCGGTGTCGTAGCCATCGCTCATGATGACGATCGCGGTGCGCGAATGGACGATGCGCGGCGCGTGCTCGCGGTTGAACTGCGCCAGGCTGTCGCCGATGCGCGTGCCGCCGGCCCAGCCCTGCGCGATCAGGTGCAGCTGTTCCTGCGCGCGCCACGGGTCCGGGTCGTGCAGCGCCTGCGACACCGCCGTGACGCGGGTGTGGAAGATGAAGCTGTGGATGTCGGTCAGTTCCGCGGCCAGCGCCCGCGCCAGGCGCAGGTAGAAGAAGCTGTACAGCGCCATCGACCGGCTCACGTCGATCAGCAGCACGATGCGCGGCCGCACCTGGCGGGGCTCCTTCCAGGCCAGGTGGAAGGGCGTGCCGCCGCTGGCCACGCTGCGCCGGATCGTCGCCGGCAGGTCCAGGCGCCTGCCCCGGCGCGCGCGCCGCTGGCGGCGCAGGCGGATGTGCTTGAGCCGGCGCGCGAAGCGCCGCATCAGCGCCTCGATGTCCAGCGTGTGTTCCTTCTCGGTCAGCGTGCGGAAGTCCGCCGAGCCCAGCGCTTCCTGGCCGCTGGCGGTGCGGCGCGGCCGCAGCGCATCTTCGTCGTCCGCCCGGTCGTGATCGCCGGCCGGGCCTCCAGGCCACTCGCCGCGCAAGGCCTTGTCGCCGGCATCGCGGCGCTGCGGACGCTGCCAGCGGTTGGGCGGCAGGAACCAGGCGTCGAACAATTCGTCGAAGCGCTGCCACTCGTCGGCGCGCCCGCACAACAAGGCTTGCAGGCTCCAGCGCAGGATCGCCGGGTCGAGCACGCCCACCTGCTGCGCCGTCCGAAGTACCGCCACGGCATCACCGCCGCCGACACCGAAGCCGTTGGACCGCAGGAAGCCGGGAAAGCCCGCCAGCCGCTCGGCGGCGCGGGTGTCCAGTGAAGCTTCGAGGGTCAACATGCGGCCGCCAGCCGGGCGACGATTTCGCGCGGAAAGGCCGCGCGGTCGTCACGCGTCTTGATGAGGGCGCTGAGCGTTTCCATGATGCGCTCGGCGCCGTCCTTGTCAATCACCGACAGGCCCAGCCGCAGCAGGGCGGCGGTCCAGTCCAGGGTCTCGGCGATGCCGGGCTTCTTCTGCAGTTCCATGCGCCGCACGCCCTGCACGAAGGCCACGATCTGCGCCGCCAGCGCGGCCGGTGCGGCCGGCGCCTTGGCGCGCACGATGGCGAGCTCCTTGTCGTAGTCGGGGTAGTCGATGTACTGGTAGAGGCAGCGGCGGCGCAGGGCGTCGGACAGCTCGCGCGTGCCGTTGGAGGTGATGACGACCAGCGGGCGGCTGACGGCCGGCACCGTGCCGAGCTCGGGGATCGACAGCTGGAAGTCCGACAGCAGCTCCAGCAGGTAAGCCTCGAAGGCCTCGTCGGCCCGGTCGATCTCGTCGATCAGCAGCACCGGCGGCTGCGCGCAGGTGATGGCCTCGAGCAGCGGGCGCTTGAGCAGGTAGCGCTCGGAGAAGATGTCCTGCTCCTTCTGCGCGATGCCGCGCTGGTCGTGCTCGAGCAGCTTGATGGCCAGCAGCTGGCGCTGGTAGTTCCACTCGTACATCGCCGCATGGGCGTCCAGGCCTTCGTAGCATTGCAGCCGGATCAGGCGCGCGTGGCGCACGGCCGCCAGCACCTTGGCCACTTCGGTCTTTCCCACGCCGGCGTCGCCCTCCAGCAGCAGGGGCCGCTCCAGGTCCTGCATCAGCAAGAGGGCGGCGGCCAGGCCCGGTTCGGCGATGTAGCCGGCATGCGCCAGGTCCCGCTGCAGCGCTGCCACCTCCTGTGCGCGTTGCGACACCATCGCGGTCAGTGCGCGCGCCCCGCGAACAGCGAGCGCAGCCAGTTCTTGAGGGCCGCCCACAGCAGGGCCGGCCCGTTGAGCGGCCGGGGCGGCGCAGGCTCCGGCGCGGCGGCCGCATGGCCCGAGGCGGGCGGGCCGCCGGGCGGCGGGGCCGCCTGGGCTTGCAGCACTTTCAGTTGCGCGGCGAAGTTGTCGGCGAACTGCTTGAGCACCTGGTCGGCCACCGCGCCCATCATGCGACCACCGAAGGTGGCAGCCTTGCCGCTCACCGACAGCTCGCTGGCGCCCACCAAGTTGCAGGCGTTGGCGTCGATCGGATCGACCCGTGCCGTCAGCTCCATGCTGGCGCCGGAGGTGCCGGTGGAGTCGGTGCCCTTGCCGGTCAGGCGCAGCGTCCTGGCCGCCGGATCCAGGTCCTGCACCACCACATCGCCGCGGAACGACAGGTTGGCCGGTCCGAACTTCACCGCCACCGTGCCCTTGTAGTGCTGCGGGTCGATGCGCTCGACGATGCGCGCGCCGGGCATGCAGCCGGCCACGCCCTCGATGTCCTGCAACAGGGTCCAGGCGAGGTCCGCGGAGGCGGGCATCGCGAAGGTCTTTTCGAGCTGTACCTTCATGGCGCCGGGTACGCGTGCGACAGCACCAGGATCAGCAGCAAGACCGGCGCAGCCACCGCCAGGGCTGCCAGGACCTGAAGCGGCCCGCTCGCCGGTTTGGCCACGGACCCGGCGATCACCAAGGCGGCCAATGCCAGCGCCGCCGGAAAGGAGGCAATGAGAAACTGGAGCTGCCACCGTGCCGCGCCCGCGCCCTGCAGCTGGCCCAGCACGGCGGCGAGATGGGGTTTCGCCAGCAGCGCGGTGAACGACGCCGAGGCCGCGAGCAGCGCCGTGGCGATACCCGGGACCAACCACTGCTTCATCGCTTGTTGATCCCCAGCGCGTTGCACTGCTGCCAGACCCGCCAGGCGCTGTGCGGCATGTCCATGTGGACCACGCCCAGGTGCGCGAAAGCGTCGATCACCGCGTTGCTCATGCACGGGATGCCGCCCACGTGCGGCGACTCGGCCACGCCCTTGGCGCCGATCGGGTGGTGCGGGCTGGGCGTGACGGTGTAGTCGGTTTCCCAGTGCGGCGTTTCCATCGCCGTGGGCAGGAAGTAGTCGAGCAGGCTGTTGCCCAGGTGGTTGCCGTTCTCGTCGAAGGGCATCTGCTGGCCCATCGCCACCGCGAAGGCCTCGGTCAGACCGCCGTGGATCTGGCCTTCGATGATCATGGGGTTGATCCGGGTGCCGCAATCGTCCAGCGCGTAGAAGCGGCGCACCTTGACCTCGCCGGTGAACTTGTCGATGTCGACCACGCACAGGTAGGCGCCGAACGGGTAGGTGAGGTTGGGCGGGTCGTAGTAGGTCACGGCGTTCAGGCCCTGCTCCATGCCGGCGGGGATGTTGCCGGTGTGCGCGACCATGCAGATCTCCTTCATGGTCTTGGCCTGGCTCGGGTTGCCCTTGACCGTGAAGCGGTCGATCTCCCACTCCAGGTCGCCTTCGCCCACTTCGAGCAGGTGGGCGGCGATCTTGCGTGCCTTGTCCCGGATGGTGCGCGCCGCCTGCGCCGTGGCGGCGCCGGCGACCGGCGTCGAGCGCGAGCCCCAGGTGCCGGCGCCGTAGGGCGCCTTGTCGGTGTCGCCTTCCTCGACCACGATGTCGCTGGCCGGCAGGCCCAGCTCGGTGGCGATGATCTGGGCGTAGGTGGTGGCGTGGCCCTGGCCCTGCGACATAGTGCCCATGCGCGCGATCACGGCGCCGGTCGGATGCACGCGGATCTCGCAGCTGTCGAACAGGCCGATGCCCAGGATGTCGCACACCTTGGTCGGGCCGGCGCCCAGGATCTCGGTGAAGGTCGCCAGGCCGATGCCCATCAGGGTCGGCGAGTTCGGGTCGGCGCGCTGGGCCGCCTGCTCGCGCCGCAGTCCTTCGTAGTCCACCGCCTTGAGCACCTTCTCGAGTGCGGGGTGGTAGTTGCCGCTGTCGAAGGTCCAGCCGAAGGCCGAGGTGTAGGGAAACTGCTCGGCCTTGATCAGGTTGCGCCGGCGGATCTCGGCCTTGTCGATGTTCAACTTCTGGGCCAGCACGTCGATCATGCGCTCGATCAGGTAGATCGCCTCGGTCACGCGCAGCGAGCAGCGGTAGGCCACGCCGCCGGGCGCCTTGTTGGTGTAGACCGCATCGACGCGGGCGTAGGCGTTGGGAATGTCGTAGGAGCCGGTGCAGATCGAGAACAGGCCGGCCGGCAGTTTGGTCGCCGACACATGCGAATTGAAGGCGCCATGGTCGGCCAGGGCAGTGAAGCGCAGCGCCTTGATCCGGCCGTCCTTGTCGGCGGCCAGTTCGCCCACGCCGTGGTAGTCGCGCGCGAAGCCGGTGGTGGAGATGTTCTCGATGCGCGACTCGATCCACTTCACCGGCACCCCGGTGACGATCGAGGCGACGATGGCCACCACGTAGCCGGGGTAGACCGGCACCTTGTTGCCGAAGCCGCCGCCGATGTCGCCGGCCACCACACGGATCTTGCTTTCGGGGATGCCCGAGAGCATGGCCAGCACGGTGCGCACCAGGTGCGGCGCCTGCGAGGTCAGGTACACGGTCAGCGACCCGGTGCCCTTGTTGAACGAGGCGACGCAGCCGCAGGGCTCCAGCGGGCAGGGGTGCACGCGCGGGTTCAGGATCTCCTCGCGCACCGTGACCTCGGCATTCTTGAAGGCCGCGTCGGTGGCCGCCTGGTCGCCCGCTTCCCAGGTGAAGATGTGATTGGGATGGGTGCGCGGACCGTGACCCACTTCCTTCTTGTCGGCGATGTCCTCGCGGATCACCGGCGCGTCGGCCGTCATGGCCTGCTTCGGGTCGACGATGGCCGGCAGTTCCTCGTAGTCGACCTCCACCAGCGCGGCGCCGTCGGCGGCGGCGTAGCGGTCGGTGGCCAGCACCATTGCTACCTCCTGGTACTGGAAGCAGACCTTCTGGTCGGCCAGCACCGCCTGCACGTCGCCACCCAGCGTGGGCATCCAGTGCAGGTTGACGGGCTTGAGGTCGTCGGCGCTCAGCACCGCCACCACGCCCGGCGAGGCCAGCGCCTTGCTCTTGTCGATCCCCTTGATCCGCGCATGCGCATAGGGGCTGCGCACCAGCGCGCCGAACAGCATGCCCGGCAGCTTGATGTCGTCGACGTAGCTGCCCTGGCCGCGAATGAAGCGCGCGTCCTCCTTGCGCAGCAGCGAGGCGCCCGTGCCCTGCAGTTTTTCCTCGCGCGCCTTGAGTTCCGACATGTCGCCCATTTGGACTCTCCGGATGGTTCGCTGAAGGTGGGGGCCTGTATCAGGCCGACGCCGGCGTCGATGCCAGCTTCCTGGCGGCGGACTGGACCGCCTTGACGATGTTCTGGTAGCCGGTGCAGCGGCACAGGTTGCCGGCGATGCCGTAGCGGATGTCCTGCTCGGTGGGATTCGGGTTCTCCTTGAGCAGGCGGTAGGCGCGCGTGATCATCCCCGGCGTGCAGTAGCCGCACTGCAATCCGTGCTCCTCGTGGAAGGCCTGCTGCAGCGCGTGCAGCACGCCGCCTTGCTCCAGGCCCTCGACGGTGAGCAGCTCGCTGCCCGCGCACTGCACGGTGAGCACGGTGCAGGACTTGACGGACATGCCGTCCATGTCCACCGTGCAGGCGCCGCAGTGCGAGGTCTCGCAGCCGATGTGCGGGCCGGTATGCGCCAGCTTCTCGCGCAGCGTGTGGATCAGCAGCTCGCGCGGCTCGACCGACACCTCGACGGCCTTGCCGTTCAGCTTGAATGACACCTGGTGCGTGTTCGCCATGTCCGACTCTCCTTCGCCGTCCTAGGACTTCGCGCGGGCATGCGCCGCCTGCAGCGCGCGCCGCGTCATCTCGCCCGTCATGGCCAGCTTGTATTCGGCATCGCCCCGCTGGTCCGGGGTCGGTTCGCAGATGCCCATGGCCAGGCGCGCCGCTTCGCCCAGGCTGGCCTCGTCGATCGGCTTGCCGAGCAGGCTGTCCTCGGCGGCCCGTGCCTTCAGCGCGGTGGGGCCGGCATTGGTCAGTGCGATGTTCACCTTGGCCACCTTGCCGCCGCTCATCTGCAGCAGCACCGCGGTGGCGGCGGTGGCGAAGTCGCCGGTCTTGCGCTTGAGCTTTTGGTAGGACCACCCGCTGCCGGCCGCTGGAATCGGAATTCGGATCTGCGCGAGGATCTCGCCATCCTCCAGTTGCGTCGAATACAGCCCGAGGAAATAGCCGTCGGCCTTGAGGACGCGCTCGCCCTTGGGACCGCGCAGCACGAAGGACGCATCCAGTGCAAGCATCAGTGCGGGATGGTCGTTGCCCGGGTCGCCATGCGAGATGTCGCCGCCGATCGTGCCCTTGTAGCGGACCTGCGGGTCGGCGATCCAGCCCGCGCCATCGACCAGCAGCGGCAGCTTCTCGGCCAGCAGCGCGGAGTGCAGCAGCTCGTGCTCGGTCGTCATCGCGCCGATGTGGATCGCGTCGCCCACCTGCGCAATACCGCGCAGTTCGGCGATCCTGCCCAGGTCGATCAGGTGCGCCGGCTGCGCGAAGCGCAGCTTCATCATCGGCAGCAGGCTGTGGCCACCCGCCAGCAGCCTGGCATCGGGACCGAGGTCGCCGAGCAGCTTGATCGCGTCGGCGACCGAGTTCGGTGCGTGGTAGTCGAATCCGGCTGGGATCATCGTTGTCTCCTACGAGGCCGCCGTCAACGGCACGACGATAGCGACATTGCGCCCTAGCAGGACGGTATCTGCACGAACAGTTACCTCTCACGCGACCTCACGCGCTCGCACCAGCTCAACCGAAAATGAAAGGGCCCGTCGCTGCGACCACCGATGAGTTCGGCGGTGCGTGGGGCAGGCCGGCGCGGCGCCGCCTGCAGCCTCTGACTACGTGCCGGCCAGCTTGCGCAGTTCGGGCACGTCGAGGATCTCGATATAGCGGTTGCTTACGTTGAGCACGTTCAGCCGCTTCAGGCGGGTGAGGGCGCGACTGACGGTTTCGAGCGTCAGGCCGAGCAGGCTGCCCAGTTCCTCCCGGGTCATTCGCAGCAGCAGCTCGTCGCCGGGCAAGCCCAGTCGCCGCAGCCGACCGGTCCAGTCCACGAGGAAGCGCGCCAGCCGGTGGTCGGCGCTCGGAATGGCGCGCAGGTGCAAGGCCGTGCGCTGGTGGCGCGCCACGGCCTGGGCGAGTTGCCGCTGGAATTCGCGCGCGACGCCGCCGGCGTTGCTGCACAGCTCCAGGGCGTCGTTGAATTCGACGACGCAGACCTCCGCATCGCCCAGGGCCACGGCTTCGCAGTGGTGGACGCCGTCGACCACGCCGTCCAGGCCCAGCAGGTCGCCCGCCATCTGGAAGTCGAGCACCTGCGCATGGCCGTGCTCGTCGGACAGGAAAGTCTTGAAGTAGCCCGTTCGCGGCGCGAAGAAGGCCCGGAACGACTGTCCGCGCCGGAACAGCACTTCGCCGCGGCGGACTTTGCGGCGCGTGAGCCGGACGGCGGGTGCGCTTTCACCGGATTGCTCCGGCATGCACAAGGGGCCCAGGGCACAGATGGCGCAGGGCATCCGGACAGCGGCATCGGAGGGTGTGGCGGTGCACATGTCGGCTGGACCCATGTCGTCACCTCGTGGAGGATGTCAAGATGATCCGATGCTAGGCGCGATGCGCGGACGGACCTTGAGGTGAGTCAAGCCTGGGTCGCCGCGCACATCGCGACGAGGCAGTAGTGGCCACTAGGCCGCGGCGGCGTAGTCCAGCGCCAGCTCGCCGTCGGTCGACGGATCCAGCACGTCTTCGAGCAGCGGCAGCAGGGCCATGGTTTCCTTCTGGATGTGCGCGACCTGGCGTTCCACGAGCTCCAGCGTCAGCAGGCGCAGCCGGTCCCAGGACTCTTCGTCCACGATGCCGTCGCAGACCGCCCGCGCGAGCGGCAGCAGTTCCGCGGCGACCTCGCGAATGGATTCGTGCTCTTCGGTCATCAGTGCCGCGATCGCCCCGTCGCCGAATTCGGCGATGCGGGGAAACAGGCAGTGCTCCTCGAAGTCGAAGTGGCGGCTGATGTCCACCTGCATGGCGTGCATGAACTCGGTGAGCAGCGCTTGCAGCGCGGGTGAGGAAGATGCTGCGCCGCCGACGGCGCGCTGGACGCGCTCGAGCAGGGCGAGATTAGCGCGATGCTCCTCGTCCAGCATGCGTCCGACTTGGGTGTTGATCACGAGGAACCTCCTTTGGCTGATGGCCACACCACGATAACGACAGGACGCGGTGAAATCCTTGTCTCACTTCAAGACTGCGGCACGCATGCAGCACGCATGCGGCGCAGCAGTTGCGCAAAGAACAGCGCGAAGGCCATGCTGCCGGCCAGGCCTGCCACGGCGGCGAGCGCCGCCAGCGCGCGGCTGTGCGTGGCGAGCGCTGCCGCCACGGCGCACCACGCGGCCACGTGGCACAGCGCATGCGCGCGCAGCAGCCCCGCATGGCTGAGGGAAGACGCGGTCGGGCCGCGGCGGCGGCCGGCGGCCGCGTGCATCGAGCCGAGGAAGGGCAGGATGCGCTGCAGGAAGCCGGCCAACACGCTGGACAACCAGCACAGCGCGGCGGCGACGAGCCAGCGCGCCTCCACTTCGGCACCGAAGCCGATCGCCAGCGCGATCGCCACGGCCACGCCGAGCGCGCCCCAGCCGAATCGCACCAGCAGGAACGAATGCCCCAGGTCCTTGCGCATCCCGCTGGCGATGGCTGCGCGCATGAGCCACAGGTGCCAGGCGGCGCCGGCCGCGCCGGCGACCGCGGCGGCGGCCAGCAGCGGGCCGCCCAGGTGCCCGGACGCGCAAGCGAGCAGCAGCGCCGCGGCGAAGAAGGCGAGCGCGCCCAACTGCCGGCGTTCCGCGGGTGCGGGCGAGAGCACGAACATGGGCACCAGGATGTACGACAGCCCGGCGGACAGCAGCCCCATGAAGCCGAAGGGCGCAACGACCTGGTGCGCGTGGGTCAGCAGCGGCCGGGGCGGCTGCGCCGCGCCGGACCACCATGCGGTCAGCGCAGTGCCGGTGACAAGCACCAGCGCCAGGCAGGCGAGCGAACCCCAGGCGTGCGCGCGCACGCCGGGCATGCCCCGCGCGCGCGCCAGGTGGCGGGCCATCAGCAGCGCCCAGGCCGCCAGCGGACCGGCCACGGCGGCGGAGCCCAGGAGCAGCGCCGTCGCGGATCCGGTCGCCATCCCCGCCGTGAGTACCGCGACGCCGGGCGTGTAGACCCACCAGATGAAGTCCAGCCAGCGGCCGCTGACGGGCGGCTGCCGCGTGGCCACCGGCATCAGCTGCGCGCCGGCGCCCAGCGCTGCCATGGCCAGCACGCCGAGTGTGAGCAGGTGCAGGGCCGCCAGCGGCAGGCCCAGTCCCCCGGCGAAGTCGATCCAGCCGCCCCAGGTCGCCACCAGCACGCCCCAGGCGGCCACCTGGTAGGCGGCGGCCGCGCCGAAGAAGCGGAAGGGCACGGCAGCGGGCAACAGCCGCCCGCTGGCCCCACCGAGGAATGTCGCGGCGAGCGTCATGGCGCGGCGCGCAGCAGCAGGCGCACCTCGCCCGCCGGTGCCGGGATCTGCTCCGCCTCCCAGCCGATTTCGGCCAGCTCGGGGAACAGCAGCACCGGGACCCGGTTGTGGTGCACGATGAGCGAGTCCCCGGTCCGAAGCTCACGGATCCGCCGGAGAATGGCGACCAGCGGTTCGGGCGGCGGCAGTGAACGCACGTCGATGTGCGCGATGCCATCCTCCAGCCAGGCCGGGGCCAGGGGCGCGGAACTGCTCATGCTGCCTCCAGGACGTTGCAGGGCGCAGCCGAAGCCCGCCGGGCGCCGCGCAGCACCGCCGTGCCGCCACGCCGCAGGACTTTCAGCATGCCCAGGATGGTGGCCGTGTGCGCCACGTCGCTCGAACTCCTGCGCGGTGGGCAGCCGGTCGCAAAGGCATGCGGCAGCGCGCGCGCCCCGGCGCCGTCGCGCGTGCGCGGCTCGGTCCAGCAGGCGCAGGCCTGGGGACGCTGGCGCGCGGGCGACATCGGCCCCGACTCTCCCAGGTAGGCGTGCCACTCGGCCAGCGTCATCACGCTGTCGCGCCAGCGCGTGGCATAGCCCTGGCGCGAGGCGGCCAGGATGAAGCGGCACGGTGCCTGCTGGTCCCAGGGCTGGCCCGTAGCGAAGACGCCTTCGCGCGCCAGCGGCACCGGCACCGCGCCCGCCCAGATCGCGCCGAGGAAAGCCACCGCATGCTCGATGTCCAGCGGCAGGTGAAGCTGCACCACTTCGCCGGGCAGGGCGCCGCAGTCGCGCCACGCCGCGCCCGCACGGGCGACCGCGATGCGCAACTCGGACCAGCTCATGCTCTGCTCCGCGTGCACGATGGCCGTGCGGCTGGGGGCGCCGCGGTCCATCAGCAGGGCGGCGGCGTTGATGGCCGGCGCAGGCGCATTCATGCAGAGCCTTCGGAGGCGCGCGCCTGCGCCAGCAGCTTCAGCGCCAGCGCGGCCGCCGCTTCGCGCCGGTAGGTCGCCGGCGTGCTGGTCGTGCGCATGCAGCTCGCATGCTTGAGCACCGCCGAGCGGACCGCGGCGTCATCGCAGCGGCCTTCGCCGAGTTCGAACACCTGCGGGCAGGACCCGGTCGCGGAGAGCGCGATGCGCACCCCGCCCGGCGCGCTCAGGACGGCCACGCTGGCCAGCGCGAAATCGATGCCGCCGCGCTGGCGCAGCTTGTCGAAGGCGACCGGGCCCGGCACCGGCGGCACCAGCACGCGCGCCACGATCTCCCCGGGTGCCAGCGTCAGGTGCGCGGCCCCGTCGTCGCGGTAGAGCTCGGCCAGCGCCATGGTGCGCGTGCCGCCCGCCCCGGCCACGCGCACCTGGGCGCGCGCGGCGAGCAGCACCGGCGCCAGGTCGGAGCAGAACGCCGCATGGCAGCGCTGTCCCTGCGGGGCGACGTGGCAGCGTTCACCGCGGAACTTCAGGCAGTGATCGTTGGCCGCGCGCCACCATTCGCCCTGGTTGTAGAAGATGCAGCGCGTGTCCTGGCAGAGGTTGCCGCCGAGCGTGCCGGCGGCGCGATGCGCGGGCCCGCCCACCGAGCGCGCGGCCTGGGCGAGCGCGGGCAGGCGCTCGGCCACCACGGGGCTGGCCGCGAGCTCGCCCAGCGTGAGGCCGGTGCCCAGCACCAGCGTGCCGTCTTCCACCACGGCGATGCCGCGCAGTTCCGCCAGCGTGCCGATGTCGATGAGCTGGCCGGTGGGCAGCAGCCCGCGACGCAGGTTGGGCAGCAGGTCGGTGCCGCCGGCCACGAAGCGGCTGCCGGGACCGCCCCGGGCGGCGAGCGCGACGGCGCCGGCCACGTCGGCGGCACGCAGGTAGTCGAGCAGGGGCAGCGATCGCATCAGGGGGTCTCCTTCGGGGCCCGCTGGCTGCGGCGCGCTTCGCGCTGGCGCTCGCGCAGCGCCTGCAGGATCCGGTCAGGCGAAAGCGGCAAGGCGTCCAGGCGCAGGCCGATGGCATCGGCGATGGCGTTGGCGATCGCCGGCGGGCAGCCGTGCAGCGCGCCCTCGCTGCCCTCCTTTGCGCCGAACGGACCCAGCGGATCCATGCTCTCGATCAAGGTCACGTCCACGGGCGGCGACTCGGCGGCCGTCGGGATGCGGTAGTCCAGCAGGTTGCAGGCGATCGGGAGTCCTTCGTGGTAGCGCGTCTCCTCGGACAGCGCCTGTCCCATGCCCATCCACACGGCGCCCTGGACCTGTCCTTCCAGCGCCAGCGGATTGAGTGCGCGGCCGCAGTCCTGCGCGGCCCAGATGTGCTGCACCTCGACTTCGCCGGTGGCGGCATCGACGCGCACCTGCGCCACCTGCGCCGCGTAGCTGAAGCCGGCGGTGGAACCGACCGCCGCGCCGCGGAACTTGCCGCCCTGCGTCTCCGGCGGGGTCGACCAGCTGCCCTTGACGGTGAGGGTGCCTTCCTGCGCGAGTGCGGCCTGCACGCACTGCGCGAAATCGAGCTGCCTGCTGCCGTCCGCCGTCATGCAGGATTCACCCAGCCACTCGAGCGCATCCGGGGAGGTGTCGAGCCGGCGCGCCGCCGCCTCGACCAGCACGCGCCGCAGCGCCTGCGCGGCCCGCAACGCGGCGTTGCCGACCATGAAGGAGACCCGCGAGGAATACGAGCCGTTGTCCTTGGGGGTGAGGGCGCTGTCGGTGCAGACCACGCGGATGCGCGACATCGGCAGCAGCAGCACTTCGGCGACCACCTGCGCCAGCAGCGTGGTCGAACCCTGGCCGATGTCGGCGGCGCCGCTCAGGATGGTGATGCTGCCGTCGAAGTCGAGCTTGAGGTTGACCACCGCATGCGGCTCGCCGGTCCAGTGCACCGGCTTGGCCGAACCGCTCACGTAGTGAGAGCAGGCCATTCCCAGGCCGACCCCGGGCGGCAGCTTGCGGCGCCGCTCGTGCCAGCCGGAGGCGCGCTCTACCGCGTCCAGGCACTCGGGCAGGCCGTAGGAGTTGACTTGAAGCTCGTTCAGGGTGCGGTAGGGCGCCGCGATGAAGTTCGCGCGCCGCAGGGCGAACGCATCCAGCCCGAGCTGGCCCGCGGCCTGGTCCAGCAGCGACTCGATGGCGAAGCGCACATTCACCGCGCCATGGCCGCGCATCGCGCCGCAGGGCGGCAGGTTGGTATAGACGCGGAAGCCGCGATAGCGCACCGCGTCGACCTTGTAGAGCGCATGCAGCAGCGCCCCGGCATACAGGATGGTGACCAGCCCGTAGCCGGCGTAGGCGCCGCCGCGCTGCGTGACTTCGGCGTCGATGGCGGCGATCTTGCCGTTCGCGCGCAAGCCGATGCGCATGCGGATCTCGGAGTGCGGCCGGCCGCGGTGCGTGAGAAACACCTCCTCGCGCGTGAGCTCGAGCTTGACGCGCCCGCCGGCTGCGCGCGCGAGCGCGGCGGTGACCATCTCGAAATTGAGCGACTCGACGCGGTGGCCGAAGCCGCCGCCGACGAAAGGCTTGACCACGCGCACCTGCGACTCGTCCAGCCCCAGCGTCTGCGCCAGCATCAGGTGCAGGTAGTAGGGCACCTGGGTGACCGAATGAACCGTCAATCGCTGGGCCTGCGCGTCCCATTCGGCGTTCGTCGCGTTCAGCTCGATCTGCCCGTGCGCGATCTCGGCGCATTCGAAGCTGCGCTCGACGACCAGGTCGCTGGCGGCGAAGGCCGCGTCCACATCGCCGAAGTCCTGCTCGACGGTCCGCTCGAGGTTGCCGGCCTTGTTGTCGTGCAGCAGCGCCGCGCCGGGGGCGCGCGCTTCGGCGGCGCTGAAGTACGCGGGCAGTTCTTCGAACTCCACCTGCACCGCGGCCAGCGCCGCGCGCGCGGTCTCCAGGTCGTCGGCGGCCACGGCGAACAGGGGCTCGCCGCGGTAGCGCACCTTGCCTTGTGCCAGCGGCCATTCGTTCTGCGCGATCGGGATGACGCCGTAGGGCGCGCTGAAGTCCTGGCCGGTGATGACGGCGCGCACGCCGGGCAGCGCCCGGGCGGCCGAAGTGTCGATCGACACGATGCGCGCGTGCGCGACCGGGCTGCGGGCGATCAGGCCGGTCAGCGCCGGGCCGAGGGGCAGGTCGGCGGTGTAGCGGGCCCGCCCGGTGACTTTCTCGACGCCGTCCACCAGCGGCGTGCGCACGCCCACCGAATGGGTCGGGGGCGCCGGCGGGCGAGCGGCGGAGGGCTGTGTCATGCCGGGTCTCCCGCCGCGGCGCGCACGGACTCGATGATCTTCACGTAGCCGGTGCAGCGGCACAGGTTGCCGGACAGGGCCTCGCGGATGCGTTCCTCGCTGGGGTGCGGGTCGCTGCGCAGCAGCGCCTGCGCGGCCATGATCATCCCCGGCGTGCAGTAGCCGCACTGCGCGCCCAGGTGCTCGTGGAAGGCGCGCTGCAGCGGCGACAGCGCGCCGCCCTGCGACTGCCCCTCGATGGTCTCGATGGCACGACCTTCCACCGACGCCGCCAGCGTGATGCAGGCCAGCCGCGGCTGGCCATCCACCAGCACGGTGCAGGCGCCGCACTCGCCGCCGTCGCAGCCCTGCTTGGTGCCGGTGAGGCCGAGCTGGTCGCGCAGCACCTCGAGCAGCTGCGCGCCGGCAGGCGCGGCGGTCTCGCGCTTGCGGCCGTTGACCTGGAGTGTGAGCAAGCGTGTGGACATGTCAGAGTTCCTTGGGGCGCAGGTCGCGGACGCGCACCGCCTTGCCTTGCGAGCGTGGCACGCCGCCGGGTTCGAGCACGCGGACGGCCGCGCTGATGCCGACGTGGACCTTCACGTGATGCGCCAGCTCGCGCGCCAGCTGCGCGAAGGACTCGCCCGGCACGCCGGGCTGCGCTTCGACCTCGATGGCGACCTCGTCGAGCACGCCTTCGCGCCGGACCACCAGCTGGTAGTGCGGCGCCAGCTGCGGGCGCCCGACCAGCGCCGCCTCGACCTGCGACGGATACACGTTGACCCCACGGATGATCAGCATGTCGTCGTTGCGGCCGGCGATGCGCAGGATGCGCGCATGGGTGCGTCCGCAGGCGCAGGGCGTGGTGTCCATCCGGGTGATGTCGCGCGTGCGGTAGCGCAGCATCGGCAGCGCCTCCTTGGTGAGGGTGGTGATCACCAGCTCGCCGGCATGGCCCGGCGCCACCGGTCTGGCGGTTTCCGGGTCGATGACTTCGAACAGGAAGTGGTCCTCCCAGGCGTGCAGGCCCGACTGGCATTCGCACTCGCAGGCCACGCCCGGGCCCATGATCTCGGAGAGCCCGTAGACGTCGATGGCCCGGAGCCCCAGCCGCGCTTCCAGCTCGAGGCGCATGGCCTGCGACCACGGCTCGGCGCCGAACATGCCCACGCGCAGGCGTCCCGCGCTCAGGTCGACGCCTTGCTGCTGCGCCGCTTCGGCGATGGCCAGCGCGTACGAGGGGGTGGCGCACAGCACGCTCGCGCCGAAGTCCCTGATCAGGTCGACCTGGCGCTCGGTGCCGCCACCCGACACCGGCACCACGGCGCAGCCCAGGCGCTCGGCGCCGTAGTGCGCGCCCAGGCCGCCGGTGAACAGGCCGTAGCCGTAGGCGTTGTGCACGATGTCGCCCGGCCGGGCGCCGGCGGCGAACATCGAACGCGCCATGAGGTCGGCCCAGCGCCCGAGGTCGGTTTCGGTGTAACCCACCACCGTGGGCTTGCCGGTGGTCCCGGAGGAGGCGTGGATGCGTGCCAGCTGCTCGGGCGGCCTGGCAAACAGCCCGAACGGGTAGTGGTCGCGCAGGTCCGACTTGGTGGTGAAGGGAAGCCGCGCCAGGTCGGAGGATGAGCGCACGTCCGCCGGCCGGACGCCGGCCGCCTCGAGGCGCTGGCGCATCGGCGGCACGCGAGCCCAGAGGTTCTCCAGCGTTGCACGCAGCCGCTGCCACTGCAAGGCGGCGAGTTCGTCGCGCGACAGCACCTCGGTGGTGTGCAGGAAGCGGTGGCCGGGGCCGATGTCGACGGCGCTGCCAAGATCCATGCGTTGGTCTCCTGTTTTGTCTTGTCGATTCAGCGGGCCGTCATCCGAGGCACGCCGCGGACGGGCATGCGCGGCAGCGCGTAGCCCTGGTGGTGCGACAGGCGGGTGATCAGCAGGTACTTGAACGCCGCGCCGCTGGCCAGCGCCATCACGCCGGCCAGCGCGAGCAGCGCCGGTCCGGCGGGCGCGCCGCCGAGGCTGGCCAGGGTCAGGGCCAGCGGCAGCGCGGTGGCCGCCCAGCGGGCGACGGGGGCCATGCGCCGGCAGATGCGGTTGGCGACGGGGCCGGCCGTGGCTTCGATGCGCACCCGCCAGGCTTCCCACAGGAGGAGCCGCGCCACCACAAGCGTGGTGAGCGCCAGCGCGGCAGTGGCTTGCGTCCCCGGATGCCAGGCCGCGGCGATCGAGGCCAGCCCGACGCCCTCGGTCAGCGCGGTCGTCGCCAGCAGCGCGGCGGTGGACGGACCGCGCCAGGCGGGAATGCCGCGCGCGGCCGCCAGGATGCGCAGCTGGCAGTAGAGGAAAGCGAGCGCGGCGGCCGCCGTCGGCCAGGCGCGCCAGCGCATGCCCGCGAGCAGCCCCAGGCCCAGCGCGAACAGCACGACCGCGGCGATCGCCTCGCGCGACATCCAGGAGTGGCGCCAGTGCACGAAGACGTTGAGCGCGCGCCAGGGGCGCCCGATCTCCAGCCACACCGAAAAGAGCCCGAGGCCGACCAGCGCCAGCCCCAGCGCGATCAGCGGCAGCGCCAGCGGGCTGTCCGTCGCGTGCAGGCAGGTGAAGGCGAGGAGTCCGGAGCCGGCGCCGCCGCAGATGAAGTTGCCTGCCGCGCGCCAGTCCCAGTGCGTCTGCAGCCGCTGCAGGTGGTTCGAATTGCTCATCGGCGCTTGTCCCACAGGTAGAAGAAGCCGGGGCCGGTGCCCAGCTCCTCGTTGATGCGGAAGTGCTCGTTGTCCGCCAGCAGCTGCGACACCTTGCTGTTGGGGTCCTCGATGTCGCCGAAGGCGAGGGCCTCGGCGATGCACGAGTTCACGCAGGCGGGCGTCGCCTCCGGGTCGACCCCGGGCTTGAGGCCCTGGGCCAGGCCCGAGTCGATGCGCTCGACGCAGAAGGTGCACTTGGTGGCCACCTGGCGCTTGGCCTCGTCGTCGCGCTGCGCCTCGTTCTCGGTCGGCTGCTTGCCGTAGGCGAACTCGCCGATCGGCGTCTTGAAGCGCGCCTGGTAAGGGCAGGCGACGGTGCAGTAGGCGCAGCCGATGCAGCGGTCGTAGTCGATGGTGACGATGCCGTCCTCGCGCTTGCGCGTGGCGGTGGTCGGACACACCGGCACGCAGGCGGGCTCGTCGCAGTGCTGGCAGCCCATCGGCACGAAGGCGCGCTGCACGTCCGGGTAGCTGCCCACCTCGATGTCGAGCACGCGCCGCCACTGCACGCCGGGCGGCGTGGCGTTGGCGTGCTTGCAGGCGGCCGTGCAGGTCTGGCAGCCGACGCAGCGGCGCAGGTCCGCGACCATGGCCCAGCGGGTCATCGCAGGGCCTCCTTCACGCGGTGCAGCGACACGCGCACCAGGTCGGCGCCCGAGCCGGTGGCATCGGTCAGGTCCAGCGACATGCTGGCGAGCGCATTCAGGCTGGGCACGCCGAAGTCGCGCGCCAGCGGCGTGGCCCAGTGGCCGAACTGGCCGATGGCCAGCAGCGTGTCGGGCCGGATGCCCTGCCGCAGCACGGCCTTGCCGCGCACGCGGCGCCCCGGGGTGGCGATCTCCACGTCGTCACCCTCCTCGATGCCCAGTTGCTGGGCGGTGTTGGCGTTGAGGATCACGCCCTTGTGCCCGGCGATGTTCTCGGCCACCTCGCGGATCATCTGCAGGCCGACGTTGCCGCCCCAGGCGTACTGCATGCTGCGCGCGGTGAGCAGCCAGAACGGGTATTCCTCGGGCAGGCCGCCGTCCTTGCGCACGGCGGCGACCCAGGGCTGGGCGAAGTCCTTGCACGCCGGCAGCGCCTGGTACTCCTCGAGCTGGCGGTCCCACCAGTGCATGTCGTTCTCGTGCAGCCGCCGGCCCAGCTCGACGCCGACGCGCATCAGCCGCTCCTGGTAGGGCAGCTCGAAGCGCAGGCCGCGCTCGACCATCGTGGGGTACAGGTACCACTCGCTGCGCGGGAACGGCCGCGTCGCCAGGCCGTTCTGCTTCCACCAGTCCAGGCCGTGCACCTCGCTGCCCTCGCTCAGCTCCGCACTCGCGGCGCGGCAGATCGCATCCCAGATCGTCTCGCGGTCGGGGCTGTGGCCGGTGTCGAGCGAAAAGTCGCCGTGCGGCCCCTTGAGCGGAACGCCGCCCGCGCCCTTGTTGATCGATTTGATGTAGCCGGCCGTCAGGCCGGTGCGCTGCGCCAGCTCGGTCGCGACTTCGGTGAAATCGCGGGCATCGCCTCGCGCGTCGACCACCGGTTGCCGCAGCGCGAAGCCCTGGTGGTCCCAGAACTGCTCGACGTACTTGGTGCCGCCCACGCGGATGAGCTGCAGGCTCTCGAGGTCGGTCGCGTCCGGCAGCAGCACGTCGGCGAAGTGGTTGGTCTCGTCGCGCGTGTAGGCGAAGGCGACCACGAAGGGGAAGCGCGCCATCTTGTCGGCGATGGACGCGGTGTCCCAGAAGGAGATCGCCGGATTGGTGCGGTAGACGAACCAGACCTCCGGCAGCGTCACCCGCGGCAGGCCGGTGGGCGTGGCGTCGAGGAACATCCAGGAGAAGTGGGTCGGTCCCAGCGCCTGGCTCCAGGGGCCGTCGCCGGCCAGCGGCACCATGGTGCGGTAGGCGTTGCGGATGTTCGGCCGCGCCGACCAATGCTCGCGGTCGGTGGGATTGAGCGGGAAGTCCATGAAGCCGTCCGGCCCCGGCTTGGCGCTCTCCAGCCGCTGCGACATCGGGCGCGCCAGCCGCACCGTGGTGCCGATCGTGCCGCCTGGCACCTCGAGCGCGCCCACCAGCGTGGCGAGCACGGTGCGGGCCCAGCAGCACTCGAAGCCGCCCCAGCCGTTGTTCACCGTCTTGCCCAGGCTCACCGCGACCGGGCGGTAGGGCAGGGTCTTGCCGTCGATCTCGATCGTTTCGCCCACGCAGGCGTGGGCCAGGTACTCCATGGCGACCTGGCGGATGGTGGCCGCCGGCACGTCGCAGGCTTTCGCGGCCCACTCCGGCGTGTAGGCGCGCATGTGTTCGGTCAGGCGCGTGAAGGCGGTCGCGCCCTCGAGCACGCCGTCGGCCAGCAGCTCGCCGTCGGCGCCGGTTTCGATCGCATCGACCAGGTAACGGCCTTCGAGCGCTTCCACGGTGTCGGCCGTGTCGTGCGGGACGGCGATGCTGCGCGCGGCGTCCCACACCAGCGGCTGGCGGGTGGCGCGATCACGCAGGAAGTAGCCGTTCGGCCCGACGAGGTAGGGCGAGCCGGTGCGCTGCCGCAGGAATTCCAGGTCCAGCTGGTGGCGCGGCGCCTCGAACAGCATGGCGTGGATCAGCCCGAACAGGAAGGCGGCGTCCGTCTTGGGCTTGAGCGGAACCCACTGCGCCGAGCAGGCGCCGGTCACCGACAGGTGCGGCTCCACCTGCACCCGCTTCATGCCGCGGGCGCGCGCCCGCGAGTGGCGCCAGATGCCGACCACGCCGCCCGAGGCTTCGACGTTCGAGCCGCAGGAGATCAGGTAGTTGCACAGCGGCGTGTCCGGCGCGACGATGAAGGCGCGGTGCCAGAACTCGCCGTACAGATGCTCGGAGTGGTAGCACTTGACGCCCTGGCCCGAGCCGAAGCCCATGTCCACCGGACCCCAGGCCGCGAGGAAAGCGGGAAAGGTGCCCATGTAGGACTGGGGCGTGCCGCCGCCGCCGAAGCTCGCCGCCACGCGCGGGTAGCCGGACTCGTCGGTGAGCCCCGAGGCGCGGACCCCGTTCAGCTTGTCGGCGATCAGCGTCATCGCCTCGTCCCAGCTGATCGGCACGAAGCCCGGGTCCTCGCTGCGCCCCTTCTTCGGGTTGGTGCGCTTCATCGGCGTGAGCACCCGGTTCGGGTTGTAGGTCTTCTGGATCAGGCCGAAGGCCTTCACGCAGACCTTGCCGCCGCCGGGGTGCACCGCGGCGGCGCAGAAATTCGGCTCGACCTCGGTGGCCACGCCGCCTTCCACCTTGACGGTGAGCAGGTCAGGGCCCGCCACGCACTGGTAGCAGTACGTGGGAACGCGACGCGTGGCGCTGGCAGCGGTCATGCAGCTTCCGTCTGCGTTGCCTTCGCCGCCTTGGCCGCCAGCCGCTGCGCGGTCTTGGCGACGTCGACGATGAAGCGGTGGTGGTTCGCCCGGCAGATCGGCTCGACGCTGTCGCTCGCCGTCACCTGGAACCTGGCGGCGCGCCCTTCGAGCGCGACCAGTTCGACCTCGATCGAGACGGCCATGCCCAGCAGCGTCGCGCCGGTGTGATCCAGTTCGATGCGGGTGCCCACCGAGTCCTCGCCGGCGTCGAGGTGGGGCATCAGCAGTTCGCGGCAGGCGACTTCCACGTCGCGCACCAGCATCGGGGTGGCGTAGACGCGCGCCTGCTCGCCCATGAAATCGATGGTGCGCTCGCGCGTCACTTCGAGGCGGGCCGTGTGGCGCAGGCCGGTTTTCAAGCTGTCTTTCATTGGTATGTCCTCATGCGGCCCCGAGGTAGGCCTTCTGTACGCTGCGGTCGAGCAGCAGGTCGGCCGCGCGCCCTTCGAGCACGATGCGGCCGGTTTCCATGACGTAGGCGCGGTCGGCGATGCCCAGCGCCGCGCGCGCGTTCTGGTCCACCAGCAGGATCGTGGTGCCCACCGCGCGCAAGGCTTCGATGCGCGCGAAGATTTCCGAGACGAGGCGCGGCGACAGGCCCATGCCGGGCTCGTCGAGCAGCAGCAGGCGCGGCCGCGCCATCAGCGCCCGGCCGATCGCCAGCATCTGCTGCTGGCCGCCCGAAAGGTTGCCCGCCGCCTCGCGCCGCTTATCGGCCAGCACCGGGAACAGCGCCAGCACGGCGTCGAGGTGGCTGGCGCTGCCGCGGGCGAAGGCGCCCAGCCGCAGGTTGTCCTCGACTGAGAGCGGCGTGAACACCTGGCGGCCCTCCGGCACCTGGATGATGCCGTCCTGCACGCGCTGGCGCGCATGGCGCCTGGCCAGGTCCTGGCCCTCGAAGCGGATGCAGCCGCCGACGGCCGGCTGCACGCCGGAGATCGCCCGCAGCAGCGTCGTCTTGCCGGCGCCGTTGGCGCCGACCAGCGCGACCAGCTCGCCTTCGTTCACCCGCAGGCTGACGCCGGCCAGCGCCGGGATCCGCCCGTAACGGCAGCGCAGCTCGTCGATTTCAAGCATGCTCGGCCTCCTGCTGCTGCGCCGCCGCACCGCCTTCCGCGCCGAGGTAGGCCTCGACCACCCGCGGGTCGCGCGCCACGTCACCGGGGGCGCCCTCTGCCAGCTTGCGCCCGTGATCGAGCACGAACACATGGTCGGACACCTCCATGACGAGCGCCATGTTGTGTTCGACCAGAACGATGGTCGTGCCCGCCGCGGCGACGCGCTGGATCAGCTCGTCGATCTCGCGCGCCTCGGTGGCATTGAGTCCCGCCGCGGGCTCGTCGAGCAGCAGCACGCGCGGTTCGGCCGCCAGTGCGCGGGCGATCTCCAGGCGCTTGAGCGCCCCGTAGGGCATGGCGTCGGCCGGGGTGTCCTCCCAGCCGGCGAGCCCGACGGCACGCAGCAGCTCGCGCGCGGCCTTGCGGCTGGCGGCTTCCGCGCGCGCCAGGGCGCGGGTGCGAAGCAGCGCGGCGGCCAGCGAGCAGCGCTCGTGCAGGTGGCGGCCCGTCATCACGTTCTCGAGCGCGGTCATGTTGAAGAACACCTGCAGGTTCTGGAAGGTGCGCGCGATGCCGGCGGCGGCGAAGCCGTGCGCCGGCTCGCCCGCCAGCTCGCGCCCGTCCAGCTTGATCGAGCCGGCATCGGGGCGGTACACGCCGCTCAGCATGTTGATCAGGCAGGTCTTGCCCGCGCCGTTCGGACCGATGATCGAATGCACGCTGCCGCGGCTGATCGCCAGGTCCACGCCGTCGACCGCGCGCAGGCCGCCGAAGGACTTGGCGAGGCCGGAAACGCTCAGCAGGGTCATCGCGCCCTCCCGCCGAAGCGGCGCGCCAGCGTGGGCACGATGCCCTGCGGAAACAGCACCATGGTCGCGACCAGCACCGCGCCGAAGACCATCATCTCGTAGTCCTTGAGGACGGTGAGCAACTGCGGCAGCACGGTGAGCACGGCCGCGCCGACGACGGCGCCGAAGACCGAGGCCATGCCGCCGAACACCACCATGATCACCAGCTCGACCGAGTGCAGGAACGAGGACTTCACCGGCGTGATGAAGCCGGCGTAGTGCGCGGTGAGGGCGCCGGCCAGCGCGGCGAACACCGCCGACAGCGTGAACACCTGCAGCTTGAAGCGCGCCGCATCGATGCCCAGCGTCTGCGCCGCCACCTCCGAGCCGTGCAGGGCGCGCAGCGCGCGGCCGTTCGGCGATTCGATGAGGTTGAGCGAGAGCCAGACCGCGGCGACCAGCAGCGCGCCGGCGATCCAGTACCACAGGCGCTCGCCCTGCACCGCCGCGCCGAACAGCACCAGCGGCGGCACCGCCATGCCGTCGGGCCCGCCGGTGAGGCGGTCTTCGGTGGTGATGGCGATGGAGATGATCACGCCCAGCCCCAGCGTGGCCATCGCCAGTGTGTGGCCCTTCAGGCGCAAGGTCGGACGGCCGACCAGCCAGGCGAGGGCGCCGACCATCGCGCAGGTGGCCGGCAGCGAGACCCACACCGGCACGCCGAAGCGCGTGGCGAGGATGGCGCTGCCGTAGCCTCCGAGCGCGAAGAAGCCGGCATGCCCGAGGCTGATCTGGCCGGCGTAGCCGATCAGCAGGTTCAAACCCACGCAGACGATGGCGTTGAGCGCGATCTGGACCGCGACGTCATACGCATAGTTGTTCGGCAGCACCAGCGGCGCGAACGCCACGATTGCAGCCAGCAGCAGCGTTCCGCCGCTGCGCGCGCTGGCCACCCAATGGCGTGCGGGCACGCGTTCAGACACGGTCGCGATGGCGGGTCCCAAGCAGGCCTCCAGGAAGGAAAAACAGGACGGCGAGGATCACCACGAAGGCGATCGCATCCTTGTAGGCGGATGACACGAAACCGGCGCCCAGGCCTTCGAGCAGCCCGAGCAGCAGGCCCCCGGCCACGGCGCCGGCGAAGCTGCCCAGCCCGCCGAGCATGGCCGCTGCGAAACCCTTGAGGCCGAGCATGATCCCGGCGTCGTAGGAGGTGAAGGCGATCGGCGCGATCAGCACGCCGCCGATGGCACCGAGCGCGGCGGCGAGGCCGAAGCTGGCGAACAGCACCACGCGGGTGTCGATGCCCACCAGTTGCGCGGCGAGCCGGTTGTAGGAGGTGGCGAGCATGGCCTTGCCCAGCAAGGTGCGCCGGTAGAAGGTGGCGAGCAGGACGACGGACACCGCGGCGCCGCCCAGCACCCACAGGCTCTGGGGCAGGATGGTGGCATTGCCGACCGCGATCGGCTCGTCGCCGGAGAAGCCCGGCAGGCGGAACACGCCCGTGCCCCACAGGAGTTGCGCCAGCCCGCGCAGGAACAGCGACACGCCGATCGTGATGATGATGAGCGTCACGGTCTCGGCGTGCCGGGCCGGCGCGATGGCGATGCGCTCGATGATGAGCGCGACCACTGCAGCCGCGGCGATCGCGAGGACGACGGCAACCGGCAGCGGCAGGCCGAGGCCGAGCAGGGTCACCGCGCTCATGGAACCCACCATCACGAACTCGCCCTGCGCGAAGTTGATCGCGCCGCTGGCGTTGAAGACGATGGCGAACCCCAGCGCGACGAGCGCGTAGATTGCGCCGCTCGTCAGGCCGCCGGCGACGAACTGGAGCCAGGAACTTCCCACTGCGCCTCCGGCTTACTTGACCAGCGACCAGTTGCCTTCCTTGACCTCGAGCATCCGGAAGGCGCTCAGGTCCAGGCCCATGTGGTCGCTGGCGGACATGTTCACCACGCCGCCGGTGCCGACGTAGCCGCGCGTGGCTTCCAGCGCGTCGCGCACCTTGGCCTTGTCGGTGCCGCCGGCCGCCTTCATGGCGTTGAGGGCCAGCATCAGGCCGTCGTAGGCGTGGCCGCCGAAGGTCGACACGTCGGTCTTGTACTTGTCCTCGAAGGCCTTGCGGTAGTTGGCGACGACGGGCTTCTGCGCGTCACCGGCGGGCAGCAGGTCGGACACCAGCAGGGCAGCCGCCGGCAGGCGCACACCCTCGGCCGCCGGTCCGGACAGCTTGATGTACTCGCGCGAGGCGACGCCGTGCGACTGGTACAGCGGCAGCGTCAGGCCGACCTGGCGGTAGTTGCGGGTGACGATCGCCGGGCCCTGGCCGAAGCCGGCGTTGAGCACCGCCTGCGCGCCGCTGCCCTTGATCTTGGTCAGCTGCGCGGTCATGTCGGTGTCGTTCGCGCCGTAGGTTTCGTCGGCCACGAACTCCACGCCGTACTTCGCGGCGGTCTTCAGGCACTCGCCGCGCATGGACTTGTCGAAGCCTCCGCTGCCGGAGATCAGCGCGATGCGGGTGAGCTTGCGCGCCTGCGCATCCACGAAGATCTTCTCGCACGCCATGCGGTCGGTGTGCGGCGTCTTGAACACCCATTTCTTCACCGGCTCGACGATCGGCACGGCGCCGGCCAGCGAGATGAAGGGCGTGCCGGCCTGCTCCGCCAGCGGCAGCGCCGCCATGGTGGTGCCGGTGGTGGAGCCGCCCACGATCAGGTCGACCTTGTCCTGCTCGATCAGCCGCTTGGCGAAGGTGCGCGCCTTCTCGGCGTCGCCGGCGTCGTCGTAGGACACCAGCTGCAGCTTGCGGCCGCCGAGCACACCGCCTTCGGCGTTGATGCGCTCGACGTACATCTCGAGCGTCTTGAGCTCCGGGTCGCCGAGGAAGGCGGCCGGACCGGTCACCGACAGGAAGGCGCCGATGCGCACCGGCTCGGGCGCTTGCGCATGCGCGGGCGGCGGCAGGAGGGCGAACAGCGAGAGGGCGGCGCCCGCGATGCGGGATGCGATGGCCGGGATGCGGCGCTGGACCATGGTTTGTCTCCTTCGTTATCAGCGGCTCATGGATAGAATCGGAAGCAGCTTCAGGAGCATTCTGGTAGGCTGATGCCGGAATTCCTTGATCTGGCATAAGCTTTCCCGGGACCCATCTCATCGCTACCACCCGCCCCTCTGCCGAGCGCCGCGCGCGCCCCCGCATCCCGGCCAGTTCCGGCGCCGTCACGGTGCGCGCCGTGCGCCGCCAGGACCTCGAACAAGTGGTCGCGCTGGACGCCCGCGTGACCGGACTCGAAAAGCGCGCCTACTGGGAACGCGTGTACCGCCGCTACGGCCACGCGCAGCGCGGCGAACAGCGCCTGTTCCTGGTGGCCGTGGCCGGTAGCGAGGTCGTGGGCTTCGTGATCGGCGAGGTGCGCGACTGGGAGTTCGGCTCGCCGCCTTGCGGTTGGGTCTTTGCGATCGACGTCGATCCGCGCGTGCGGCAGGCGGGCATCGGCACACGGCTGCTCACGGCGCTGTGCGACGCGATGCGGTCGGCGGGCGTGCGCCAGCTGCGCACCCTGCTGTCGGCGGACAACACGCTCATCCTCTCGTTCTTCCGCAGCCAGGGCATGATGGCCGCGCCGATGATCCCGCTGGGGATGGAAATGCCGCCGGCGACGGGGAGGTCGCGCTCATGAAGCTGCAGGTCAACACCCTCCTGGCGCTCTACAGCGTGCTCGACTTCGCAGCGGACCCTCAGCGGCATATCCCCGCGTCCGAGATCGCCGACCGCTATGGCGTGTCGGCGCATCACCTGGCCAAGGTCCTGGCCGAGCTGGCGCGTGCCGGTGTGGTCGAGTCGGTGCGCGGCGTCGGCGGCGGCTACCGCTTCTCGGCCAATGCGCGCCGCCTGACGCTGATGGACGTGATCCAGCTGTTCGAGGACATCTCGTCGCCGCGTCGCGAAGCCGAGGACACGGCCGCCGACCGCGCGATCGACACCGTGCTCGCCGAGGTCGACCAGATGGCGCGCGCCACCTTCAGCTCGATCACGGTCGCCACCATGCTGCGGCTGGTGGAGCGGGAAGCCGGTTCGCGCTAAGGCGGCTGCCGGGTGCGCCCCCCTCCCTGCCTCCCCCCGGAGGGGGGAGGAGCCTGGACTCCCTCCCCCACCGGGGGAGGGCAGGGGTGGGTCGCTCAGGGCGCGAACTGGCCCGCTTCGCGCCCTTCGAGGCGCATCAGCCAGTCCCATCCCGCGTCCACTTCGGCCTGCAGCCGCGCCGTCTCGTCGGCGGACATGCCGCGGTAGCGCTTCTGCACCGCCAGGTACTCGGCCACGGGGCGGGTGCGCTCGCGGTGGTTGACCGTGTAGCGCGTGCCGTGCTCCACCTCGTACAGCGGGAAGGCGCCGCACTCCACCGCGTAGCGCGCCGCGCGCAGCCCGCCGTCGTCCGGCAGGCCCCAGCCGTCGACGCACGGCACCAGCAGGGTCAGCAGGCGAAAGCCGCGCATGGCTTTCGCCTTGTCGATCTTGCGCAGCATGTCGGGCATGAAGCCCACGCTGGCCGTTGCCGTGTAGGGCACGCCGTGCGCGGCGATGATGGCCGTGAGGTTCTTCTTGCGCGACAGCTTGCCGGCCGGCGTGGAGCTGGTGCGCGCATACAGCGGCGTGGACGAGGACTTCTGCGCGCCGGTGTTCATGTAGCCCTCGTTGTCGAGGCACACGTAGAGCATGTCCTCGTTGCGCTCGGCCGCGGACGACAGCGCCTGCAGGCCGATGTCGTAGGTGCCGCCGTCGCCGGCCAGCACCAGCACCTGGGTCTGCCCGCGGCCGGTGGCGTTGAGCGCCCGCCGGATGCCCGAGGCCGCGGCGGCGCTCGCCTCCAGCGTGGGCTGGTACACCGGGATCTTCAGCGAGCTGTACGGCTGCGGGCCGGCGATGATGGCCATGCACGAGGGTGGGATCACCGCGATCGTGTCGGGCCCCATGCGGGCCAGCACATGCCGGGCCGACAGCGCTTCCATGCAGCCGGGACAGGCGGCGTGGCCGCTGCACAGCATGGCGGGGTGGTTGTCGAGGTCTTGCATGTGGTCAGGCCCAGGTCGATTGCGGGGAGGGTGCGCGGCACACGGCGTCCTGCACCAGCTTCACGATGTGCTGCGGCGGGACGTTGACGCCGCCCACGCCCGCCAGCAGGCCGTGCACGCGCGGCGGCGACTCGATCCCGTACAGCGCCGCCCGCACTTCCTGGTTCAGGATGCCGCCCAGTCCCGGCGAATGGTTGCGGTCGAGCACCACCACGTCGCGCACGCCGTGCAGCGCGGCGCGCAGCGCCTGCAGCGGGAAGGGCCGGAACAGGCGCAGCTTGACCAGGCCGACGGCACGGCCCGCCGCGCGCAGCTGGTCGACGGCTTCGCGCGCCGTGCCGCACATGCTGCCGAGCGCGACCACCACGGCCACGGCGCCGTCGCAGCGGTAGCGCTCCACCAGCCCCCAGGTGCGGCCGGTCAGCTCGCCCCAGGCCCGGTCCGCCTCCTGCGCCGCGAGCAGCGCATCGTCCATGGCCTGCTGCATCTCCTGGCGATGCCGGCAGAACATGTCCTGCGTCACCACGTTGCCCCAGGAGGCGCCGATGGTGGCGTCCAGGCGCTGCGCCGGCGCATAGGGCGGCAGGAAGCCATCGACCTCGTCCTGCGACGGCACCGCGACCGCTTCGAGCGAATGCGAGACGTAGAAGGCGTCGTGGTTGACCATGGCCGGCAAGCGCACGCGCTCGGCCACGCGGAAGGCCTGCAGCACGCTGTCGAGCGACTCCTGCGGGCTCTCGCTGTAGTACTGGATCCAGCCGGTGTCGCGCTGCGCGAGGCTGTCCGTCTGGTCCGGCCAGAACGCCCAGGGCGAAGCGACCGTGCGGTTGACGTTGGCCATCACGATGGGCGCGCGCGCGCCCGCCGCGTAGTGCAGCACCTCGTGCATCAGCAGCAGGCCTTGCGAGGCCGTCGCCGTGAACACACGCGCTCCCGCGAGCGACGCCGGCACGCAGGCCGCCAGCACCGAGTGCTCGGACTCGGGGGTGAGGATCTCGGCCTGCATCTCGCCGCGTGCGTGGAACTCGGTGATCTGCTCCAGGATCGGCGTCTGCGGCGTGATCGGGTAGACCGGCACCACCTGCGGGCGGGCCAGGCGGGCTGCCCACGACACCGCATGGTTGCCGTTGAGCAGCAGGGTGGCGGATGGGTTCATCGCAGCTCCTCCTGCAGCAGCATCGATCCGGTGGGACATTCGCGCACGCACACGCCGCAGCCCTTGCAGTAGTCGGCCAGCACGCGGTAGCCGCCGTCCACGTGCTCGATGGCCAGGTCCGGGCACAGCTGGAAGCAGTTGTCGCAGGAGGTGCAGCTGCCGCAAGAGAAGCAGCGCGTGGCCTCGGCGCGGACCTCGGCCGGGCTGAGGGCCAGCTGCACCTCGGCGTCGCCGGCCGCCAGGCGGTCGGCCGCGCCGCGCACGCGCTCGGCGGCGCGCGCGGCGGGGGCGTGGTACCAGGTGGCGATCTCGTCGGCCTGGACGCAGGGCGCGCGGTTCGCGCTCGGCGCGGCGGAGCCGCGCAGCTGGGCATCGATGTCGATGGCCGCCCGCTTGCCCATGCCGACCGCTTCGGTCACGAAGCGCATCATGCTGGCGACGTCGCCGCCGGCCCAGACCTTGTCGGCGTTGGTGCGCTGGGTGCCGTCCACCCGCAGCAGCCCCGAGGCCGCGTCGAGCTGGGCGAAGGCCCCGAGCTCGGCATCCTGTCCGATGGCGACGAGCACGGTGTCCGTCTCCAGCGTGAAGCCGCTGCCCTCGACCGGTATGAAGCGCGGCGGCTCGCCCGGCGCCCCGGCCTCGAAGCGCACGCGCATGCAGGGGGCCGAGACGCCGCCGGGCCCTTCGGCGACCGTGGCCAGCATCGCGCCATCGCGCAGCAACACACCTTCTTCCAGCGCCTCACGCAGCTCCGCCGGCTGGGCTGGCATCAGCTCGCGCGGCTCGAGCGCCAGCAGCGTCACCTCGCAGCCGGCGCGGCGTGCGCTGCGCGCGACGTCCATCGCTGCGCTGCCGCCGCCCACCACGAGAACGCGCGGGCCGATCGGTGGCCGCTCGCCCGCCGCGCAGCGCGCCAGGTAGTCGGTGCCCGCCATCCACCAGCCGGCGCCGGCCGCCAGCTGCGGCAGCGTCTTGGGGCGGCTGGCGCCGGTGGCGAGGTAGACCGCGTCGTGCGACGCCCGGGTGCGCTCCAGCGCCTGCGTGTCCGCCATGGGCGTGCCGCATCGCACCTGCACGCCCAGCGCGACGATGCGCTCGATCTCCGCATCGAGCACTTCGCGCGCCAGCCGGTAGGCGGGAATGCCGTAGCGCATCACGCCGCCGAGCTGGGGCCGGGCCTCGTACAGGGTCACGCGCCAGCCGCGCCGGCGCAGCTGGTAGGCCGCCGACAGGCCGGAAGGGCCGCCGCCGATGACCGCGATGTGGCCGTCGCGCTCCAGTGCGGGTGGTTCGTAGGCCCAGCCGCGCGCGATCGCTTCGTCGCCCACCGCCCGTTCCAGGCGGCACACCGAAACGGCGCTGTCGTAGGCGGCGCGGTTGCACGCGGTCTCGCAGGGGTGGTGGCACACCCGCCCGGCGATCGCCGGGAACGGGTTGTTGACGGTGAGGACTTCCCAGGCGCGCCGCAGGTCGCCGGCGCGCGCATGGCCGATCCATTGCGCGATGTCGCCGTTCACCGGGCAGGCCTGGTGGCAAGGCGAGGGCCGCGCGACGTGCAGGGGCAGCATGGCCCGCCAGGTGCCGGTCTTGAAGACTTCGGTGGTGCCGGTGGTCCACGCGGTCGGAATGGGCAAGCCGGACATCAGGCAGTCTCCCGCAGCAGGGCATCGGCGTGCTCGAAGCCGGTTTCGCAGGCGGCGGCGTTCTCCTGCGGCAGCTTCGCCGAGTGATCGAGCATCATTTGCCGCATGACCGGCAGCGCCGGGTTGCCGATGGCCCGCGCGAAGGCGCCGAGCAGCGCCGAATTGACGATGCGCCCCAGCCCTTGCGAGCGGGAGATCGCCAGGGCGTCCACCGGCACGACGCGGTGGCTGGGCAGCTTCGCCGCCCACTCGGCGGCCGGGCGCGAGGAATTGACGACGATCAGGGTGCGGCCGTCGGCCCGATCCAGCAGCGGCGGGGCGAGCAGGCTCGCGTCGAAGCAGAGGATGGCGTCGGCCCGCTCGATGTCGCAGCGCAGCCGGACCGGCCGCTCGTCGACGCGGATGAAGGAACTGACAGGCGTGCCGCGGCGCGCGCCGCCGTAGCTCGCGAAGGCCTGCACCTGGCGGCCTTCGGCGAAAAACGCGCGCGCCAGCAGGTTGCCGGCGGTCTGCGCGCCCTGGCCGCCGCGGCCCTGGACGATGATTTCCAGCATATGGCGGGTGCTCCTAGTCCAGTGAAACAGGGAAATCGGTGCCCCCGCCGGGGCGAGAAGGGGTGCAGGGGTAGGCGCGGTCCGCAGCCCAGGCTGGCCGCCTGGGCAAGGGCCGCAACGCCCCCCTGCGCCCCTTATCGCCCCGGCCCGTAGGGTGAGCGCCAGAAGGGGCGCACCCGTTGTTGCAAATCCTCGCCAGGTGTTCAACCTGGCTGCGGTTTGCGCCTAGATTGCGCCCCTTCTGGCGCTCACGGGGGCATCGATTTCCCTGTTTCACTGGACTCTCCCGCGGCGGAAGTCGGGCTTGCGCTTTTCCTGGAAGGCGCGCACGCCTTCACGCGACTCCTCGGTGTCGTAGTACAGCTTCAGCGCATACATGCCCATGCCGGCGATGCCGGCGATGTGTGCGGTGTCCATGTTGAAGGAGCGCTTGGCGATGGCCAGCGCGGTGGGGCTCTTCTCCAGGATCTCGTCGCACCACTTCTGGACCTCGGCATCGAGCTGCTCGGGCGCGACGACAGTGTTGACCAGGCCCATGGCCAGCGCTTCCGCAGCGCTGTAGCGCCGGCACAGGTACCACATCTCGCGCGCCTTCTTCTCGCCGACCACGCGGGCGAGCAGGGCGGTTCCGTAGCCCGGGTCGACCGAGCCGACCCGCGGGCCGACCTGGCCGAACACCGCGCGCTCCGAGGCGATGGTCAGGTCGCACAGGGTGCACAGCACGTTGCCGCCGCCGATCGCATAGCCCTGGACCCGCGCGATCACCGGCTTGGGCACGTCGCGGATGGCGGCGTGCAGCTCTTCGACCGGCAGGCCGATCGTGCCGCGGCCGTCGTACTGGCCCGCATGCGCCGACTGGTCGCCGCCGGTGCAGAAGGCCTTGTCGCCGGCGCCGGCCAGCACGATCGCGCCGATGCCCGGGTCGCTGCCGGCGCGCTGCAGTGCGTGGATCAGCTCCTCGCAGGTCTGGCCGCGGAATGCGTTCATGCGGTCCGGCCGGTTGATGACGATGCGGGCGGTGCCTTCGCGCGATTCGTAAAGAATGTCCTGATAGTCCATGGCTGTCCTCGGTTGTCTCCTCGTTGTCAAACGCCCAGCAGCGCGTGCAGCGCCGCCTCGTCCTGCGCGAGCTGGCGGGATTCGCCGGCGAGCGCGACGCGGCCCTTCTCCAGCACCACGGCGCGCTCCGTGTGGCGCAGCACCGACCGGTAGTTGCGGTCGACGATGATGGTGCTGATGCCGCCGGCGCGGATCTGCGCGATCACCTGCCAGATGTGTTCGACGATGCGCGGCGCCAGGCCCTCGGTCGCCTCGTCGAGAATCATCACGCGCGGGTTCGTCAGCAGGGCGCGGCCGATCGCCACCATCTGCTGTTCGCCGCCGGAGACCTGCTGGCCGCCGGTGTGCAGCCGCTCCTTCAGCCGCGGGAACACCTCGAGGACGCGCTCGTAGGTCCAGGCGCGGCTGCCGTCCGGTCCCGGGCGCTCGGCGATCTGCAGGTTCTCGCGCACGCTCAGGTTGCCAAAGATGCCGCGTCCTTCCGGCACGTAGCCGACGCCGAGGCGCGCGATCTCATAGGGCGGCAGCCCGGTCACCGCCTGCCCGCCGAAATGCACCGAACCCGAGCGCGGCTTGAGCAGGCCCAGCATCGACTTGAGCAGCGTGGTCTTGCCCATGCCGTTGCGGCCCAGCAGGCCGAGCGCGCAGCCGGACGGCAACTCGAGGTCCACGCCGTGCAGCACATGGCTGGCGCCGTAGTAGGTGTGCAGTCCCCGCGCTACGAGCATGGCAGTACGGCGGTGGCCTCCAGCTCGATCTTCGCGGGGTGGTCCAGCAGGTCGGCCACGAAGATCATGCTCATGGCCGGGTAGTGGCGTCCCATGCGCTCGCGCCAGATCCGGCCGAGCTCGCGGCGGGCCGCCATGTAGGCGGGCTTGTCGATGCAGAACGCGGTCACGCGGCAGATGTGCTCGGGACGCCCGCCGGCCTGCGCCAGCACCGCCAGGATGTTGTCCAGCGCCTGCTCGAACTGCGGCGCGAGCTCGGTGGAGTGGAAGCGCTGCTGCGCATCCCAGCCGACCTGGCCGGCGAGGAACACGATGCGGCCGGCGGCGACTTCGACGCCGTTGGAATAGCCTTGCGGCGCGGCCCAGCCTTCGGGAAGAAGCAGAACGTTCATGGGCGTTCGGTCCCTAATCGGTGTAGCGGGGTGGATCGGGGTCGTCGTCCCAGCCGGTCGCCGGAACCGGCACGCGCGCCAGCCATTGCTCCAGCATGGCGATGTGCTGCTGTTCTTCGGCCTGCAGCTGGGTCGCCGTCTTGCGCAATTCGTCGCAGCCACTGACCTGGGCGACGGAAGCGTAGAAGTCGTAGGCGCGGCGTTCCGCCTGGATCGCGATCTGCAGCACATGCCAGGGCTGCATCAGGTAGTGGGCCTGCTCCAGCTCGGCTACCGCCGGGGTGCGCCGCTCGCGCGGCGGCAGCGCCCCGCGCCCATGGATGCGAAGCCGGATGTGTTCGGCATGCTCGGCTTCCTGGGCGGCGATCGCGCGGAACATCTGCGCCACCTCGCCGTTGTTGTGGCTCTCCATGATCTCGGCGAACTCGAGGTAGCGCTGGGCCGCTTCGCTCTCCAGCGCGTGGGCCTGGACCAGCAGGTCCTCGACCGTCGGCAAGTTGGCGTGCAAGGCCCGCTTCATACCGCGAACTCCGCTTCGAGTGCGGCCATGTCCGCGCTTGCCGGCGACGGCCCGCCGGCGTACGGCGCGCGATGGCCGGCGTAGAGCACGCCGATGTTGAAGCCGTCGTCGGTCATGATGCGCTTGGCGGCGCGGGCGGGGTCGTCGGTGGGCTGTACCGACGCCGGGTGGACCAGGTTGCGCCAGTCGCGCTGTTCCGGCCGGAAGGTCACGCAGGGGCTGAGGATCTCGATGAAGGAGAAGCCGGGATGCCGGATGCCCTGGGCGATGATCTCGGCGGTCCCTTGCTGGTCGCCGGAGAAGGCGCGCGCGACGAAGTTGGCGCCGGAGGCGAGCGCGATCACCAGCGGGTGGAACGAGCGCACCCCGGTGCCGCCGGGCGAGAGCTTGCTGTCCCAGTCGGGTTCGGTCGTCGGCGAAGGCTGGCCCTTGGTCATGCCGTAGACGTGGTTGTCCATCACGATGTAGGTCAGGTCCACGTTGCGGCGGCAGGCATGCAGGAAGTGATTGCCGCCGATCGAATAGCCGTCGCCGTCACCGCTGGCCACCAGCACGGTGAGGTCCGGCCGGGCCACCTTGAGCCCGGTGCCGGCGGCCAGGGCGCGGCCATGCACGCCGTGGAAGCCGTAGCAGGAGGTGTAGGCCGGGATGCGCGAGGAGCAGCCGATGCCCGACACCACCGCGACCTCGTGCGGCGGCTTCTGCACGGTGGCGAGCGCCTTGGTGATCGCCGCCAGCACCGTGTAGTCGCCGCAGCCGGGACACCAGATCGGCTTGTAGTCGGACTTGTAGTGCTGGGCTCCGAAGGTTTCGGGCGCGAGGCCCGGCGGCTGGCACATGTCGTTCATGCAAGGGTCTCCTCTTCGCGCGCCCAGGCGACGAGCGCATTGCAGATCTCGGCCGGTCGCAGCGGCAGCGGCCCGGGGTGATGGAAGGAAGCAGGCTGGCCGGGCAGGTCGTAGGCGCCGCGCAGGTAGTGCAGCAGCTGGGCGCCGTGGTTCTGCTCGACCACGATGACGCGCTCCACGCCTGCGAGCGCGCGGTCCAGCGCGGCGGCCTGCAGCGGCATCAGCAGCCGCAGCGCGATCACGCGCACCTCGACCCCCTGCGCGGCGGCGCGGCGCGCCGCTTCGCGCACCGGCCCGGTGGCCGAGCCGAAGGTGATGACGGCCAGCGGCGCGTCGCCTTCGCAGTCCGCCCAGCGCGAGCCGTAGTCGTGTCCGGTCAGCTTGCGCAGGCGCTTGTCGAGCTGCTTGCGGTGGTCTGCCGCCTGGCTGCTCGGGATCGCCCCTTCGGTATGCTCCAGGCCGTCGGCGGTGTAGGTCACGCCCGGAGTGCCGGGGATGGCCATGGGCGAAACGCCATTTTCGGTATTGGCATACCGTTTATAGCCGGGCGCATGGGCGGGTGCGACCAGGCGCTGCGGGGCACCCTCGGGCAGCTCGGGCGCGCGCACGATGGCCTGCGACTGCCCGAGGAACTGGTCCGACAGCACGAGCGCGGGGCACTGCAGGGCTTCGGCCAGCTGCACCGCCCAGTGCGTCGTCGCGGCGCAGTCCGAAATCGAGGTGGGCGAGACGACCAGCCGCGGCGCATCCCCGTGCAGCCCGGCCACGGCGAACGAGAGGTCGCTCTGCTCGCTCTTGGCGGGGATGCCGGTGGAGGGGCCGCCGCGCATCACGTCGACGACGACGATCGGCACCTCGGCCGCGACCGCCAGGCCGATGCCTTCGGTCATGAGCGACAGCCCGGGCCCGGCGGTGGCCGTGAGCGAGGGCACGCCGCCGAAAGACGCGCCGATGATCATGTTGATCGAGGCGAGCTCGTCTTCGGCCTGCAGCAGGCAGCCGCCGGTGCGCGCCAGTGCCGGCGCCATCCACTCGAGCATCTCGGTAGCAGGCGTGATCGGGTAGGCCGCCACGAAGCGCACACCGCCGCGCAGCGCGCCATAGCCCGCGGCTTCATTTCCGCTCAGCAGCCAGCGCCGGGGACCAGCGCTGCCTGTGAGGGGGCTGCCGGCCAGGTGGGCCACGGCCAGGCAGCCCTCGTTGAGCGCGCGCAGGTTCGCCGCGAGGCCGTCCCCGTCGCGCTTCCAGCCGGAGCGGACGGCTTCTTCGAGCTGCGCTTGCGGCACGCCGGCCAGGGCGCCCGAAATGCCGAGCGCCAGCATGTTGATCCAGCTGCCCGCGGCCTTGGCCATCTTCTTCAGCGGCAGTGCCACGACCCGGGCGCCGCTGGCGAGGAAGACGGCGGGGACCTCGCCGGCGTCCGCATCGCAGACGAGCACGCTGGTGGCGCGCAGCGGGATCTCATCCGCAAAACGGTGCACGTTCTGCCAGTCCAGCGCGACCAGCACGTCGAACGCATCGTCGAGCGATTCGACCTGGGCGCCGGACAGACGTAGCAGAGCCGCCGCTTCGCCGCCGCGGATCTGCGGCCCGCTGGTGCGCACCATCAGCCCGTACAGCCCGGCGCGCGCCGCGGCGTCGAGCAGCCAGGTGCCCGCGGTCATCACGCCGCTGCCACCGCTGCCGGCGATGGCAATCGAAACATCACGTTGCACGACGTGCGCCGCCTGCTTCAGCTCGATCGATGTGGATCCATCCACGGCTTGTCTCCTCGTAGTGATCTGGGATTGAAGTAAACCGCCTCGCACCCCGTACGGACCTTGAACCAGATCAAGGTTCGGGCCCTTGCAGGTGCCCAGAATGCGTTAAATCAGCAATCCAGTACCGATTTACCGGATGGCTGCCCGGAAGCCGCGCCCGGCATGCGCCGCGGAGACAAAGGAGAGAGTGGATGAGCATCGATGCCTACCGCTGGGTCATGACCGCACCGCAACAGCCGATGGTGCGGCAGGGCTTTCTCGCCCGGCCCGGCGCCGGGGAGGTTGTCGTTTCGGTGGCAGGCTGCGGGGTCTGCCACACCGACCTGGGGTACTACTACGACGGCGTGAAGACCAACCAGCCGCTGCCCCTGGCCCTGGGCCATGAGGTCAGCGGCCACGTGGTCGCCGCCGGCGCCGGCGCCGAGTCCTGGATGGGCAAAGCGGTGATCGTGCCGGCGGTCCTGCCGTGCGGCGAGTGCGACCTGTGCCGGCGCGGCCTGGGCACCATCTGCCGCGCCCAGAAGATGCCCGGCAACGACATCGAGGGCGGCTTTGCCTCGCACATCGTCGTGCCCTCGCGCGGGCTGTGCCCGGTGGACGAGAACGCCCTGGGGCGCGCCGGCCTCGCGCTGTGGCAGGTGTCGGTGGTGGCGGATGCGCTCACCACGCCGTACCAGGCGGTGCGCCGCGCCGGCGTCACGCCCGGATCGCTGGCGGTCGTGATCGGCGCCGGCGGCGTGGGCGGCTACTGCGTCCAGGTGGCGAACGCCTTCGGCGCGAAGGTCGTGGCCGTGGACGTGGACGACGCCAAGCTCGAAGCGATCGCGCGGCACGGCGCCGCGCACACCATCAACAGCCGCGGCATGGACGCCAAGGCGCTCAAGGCGGCCGTCGGCGCGTTCGCCAAGCAAAACGGGCTGCGGCCGACCGAGTGGTTCATCTTCGAATGCTCGGGCACCACGCCGGGCCAGCAGTCGGCCTGGAGCCTGCTGGTGCACGGCGCCACGCTGTGCGTGGTCGGTTTCACGATGGACCGCGTCGAACTGCGCCTGTCCAACCTGATGGCCTTCGATGCGCGCGCGCTCGGCAACTGGGGCTGCCCGCCCGAGCAGTACCCGGGCGCGCTTGAGCTGGTGCAGAGCGGCAAGGTGCAGGTCGCGCCTTTCGTCGAAGAGCACCCGCTTGCCCGGATCAACGAAGTCTTTGCCGCCGTTCACCGGCATGAAATCCGCGCCCGCGCCGTGCTGCGGCCCTGACAGCCACCCGAGGAGACAAACCATGAATGCCCCTGACCGACTGAACCCCGCCCTGGAGTTCAAGGACCACGACCTGGCGCCGCAGCCCGGCACCCCCGGCGTGCGCTACGAGAAGCGCCCCGCCCGCAAGCCCGACGGCAGCGTCGTGCCCGGCCTGTACAACGCCTGGATCACGCTGGACAACCCGTCCCAGTACAACTCCTACACGACCGACATGGTCAAGGCGGTGATCCTCGCGTTCCGCGCCGCCTCGAACGCGCGCGACGTCAACTGCATCGTGTTCACCGGCGCCGGCGACAAGGCCTTCTGCACCGGCGGCAACACCAAGGAGTACGCCGAGTACTACGCCGGCCAGCCGCAGGAGTACCGCCAGTACATGCGGCTGTTCAACGACATGGTCACCACCATCCTGACGGCCGACAAGCCGGTGGTCTGCCGGGTCAACGGCATGCGCATCGGCGGCGGGCAGGAGATCGGGATGGCCTGCGACTTCACCATCGCGCAGGATCTGGCGCGCTTCGGCCAGGCCGGCCCCAAGCACGGCTCGGCCCCGATCGGCGGGGCGACCGACTTCCTGCCGGTGATCGTCGGGGCGGAGCGGGCCATGGCGGCCTGCGTGCTGTGCGAACCCTTCTCGGCCCACAAGGCCTATCACATGGGGATGATCACCGAGGTGGTCCCGGCGCTGAAGGTCGACGGGCGCTTCGTTGCCAATCCCATGGTCGAAGTCCAGCGCGTCGTCGACGACTACGGCCGGATCGTTTTCGGCGACTTCAAGAGCGGCGACGAGTCCAAGGCCGGCAAGGCGCTGATGGCCAAGGGCAGCGTCGACTTGTCCCGGCTCGACGAGGCGGTGGAGGCGCTGTGCGCCAAGATCCTGCTCACGTTCCCGGAGTGCACGCTCAAGACGATCGAGGAGTTGCGCAAGCCCAAGCTCGATGCCTGGAACCGCAACAAGGAGAACTCGCGCGCCTGGCTGGCCCTGAACATGATGACCGAGGCGCGCTCGGGCTTCACCGCCTTCAACGACGGCCCCAAGGACGACCGCGAAGTCGATTTCATCCAGCTGCGCCAGAAGCTGGCCGCCGGCCAGAGCTGGATCGGCACGCTGCACGACGAGATCCAGCCGGGGCAGGGGGCATGAGACGCACGGCCGCTCCGAAGGCTCATGGCACCGCAGCCCGCAGGGCGGAGGTTATCCAATGAGCATGGAAGCCACCTCGCCTGTGAAGGCCTGGCTGGAGCGCGAGGACTCGCTGCTGCGCGTGCGGCTGGCGCGGCCCAAGGCCAACCTGGTCGACGCCGCCATGATCGCCGCGCTGCGCGACACCCTGGCGCAGTACCGCCGCCACAGCATGCTGCGCGGCGTGGTGCTCGACGCCGAAGGCCCGCACTTCAGTTTCGGGGCCAGCGTGGAAGAACACCTGCCCGAGCGCTGCGCGGCGATGCTGACTTCGCTGCACGCGCTGATCATGGACCTGCTGATGTTTCCCGTGCCGGTGATCGCCGCGGTGCAGGGCCAGTGCCTGGGCGGCGGCCTGGAAGTGGCGCTGGCCTGCGGGCGCATCGTGGCCGCGCCGGGCGCGCAGTTCGGGCAGCCGGAGATCAAGCTCGGGGTGTTCGCGCCCGCGGCCTCGGCCCTGCTGCCCTACCGGTTGAACCAACCGACCGCCGAGGACCTGCTGCTCAGCGGCCGCAGCGTCGGTGCCGAGGAGGCGCTGGCGATCGGGCTGGTGCAGGCCGTTGCCGACGACCCCGTCGCCGCCGCCCTGGCCTGGTTCGACCAGCACCTGTTCGCCAAGAGCGCCGCGGCGCTGTCGTGCGCGCTGGTCGGCGCCCGGGGCGTCATGCAGCGCCAGGTGCCCGAGCGCCTGGCGGAACTCGAGCGGCTCTACCTCGACTGGCTGATGCGCACCCATGACGCGCACGAGGGACTCGCCGCTTTCCTGGCGAAGCGCACGCCAGCCTGGACCCATCAATGAAGGAACGCACATGACCACCGCGACCCCCGTGCAGCGCATCGTCGAGCGCTGCGAGCGCCTGTTCGAAGACCTCGATTTCACGGCCGTGAAGGAATGGAAGGCGGCCGTGCCCGGCCGCAAGGCCATCGGCTACATGCCCGTCTACGTGCCCCGCGAGATCGTCCACGCCGCCGGCTTCCTGCCGGTGGGCATCCTGGGCGGCGGCGACAACCTGGAGGTGATCCAGGGCGACGCCTACTACCAGAGCTACATCTGCCGCATCCCGCGCTCGACGCTGGAGCTGGGGCTGACCGGGCGCCTGGACTGCCTCGACGGCATGATGTTCCCCTCGATCTGCGACGTGATCCGCAACCTGTCGGGCATGTGGCAGATCATGTTCCCGGACAAGTACGTCAAGTACTTCGACGTGCCGCAGAACTATGTCGACAACGTCGGGGGTAACTTCTACGTCCACGAGATGCAGGCGCTGCGCGAGGACCTCGGGAAGATGCGCGGCAAGCCCATCACCGACGAGGAGCTCAACGCCTCCATCCGCGTCTACAACGACAACCGCGCCGCGGTGAGCGAGCTGTACGCGTATCGCGCCCAGAAGCCCTGGCAGGCACCGACCTCCGAGGTCTACCTGCTGCTGCGCGCCGGCATGGTGCTGCCGCCCGAGGAGCACACCAAGCTGATCCGCGAATACCTGGCGGCGACCGACAAGGAGCCGCGCGCACGCCGCGACAACGCCCGGGTCGTGATGACCGGCTCGTTCTGCGAGCAGCCGCCGCTGGCGCTGATCAAGTCGGTGGAGATGTCCGGCTGCTACGTCGTCGACGACGACTTCATGTTGGTCACGCGCTGGCTGCTGAAGGAAGTGCCGGCAGACGGCAACCCGCTGGAGGAACTGTCCAAGGCCTTCCTGCACCACTCGGCCGCGACGGCGGCCAAGTACGACGCCACGCGCGCGGAAAAGGGCGTGTTCCTGGTCAAGCAGGTCCATACCCGCGGCGCCGAGGGCGTGGTGTTCGCCGCCCCCTCGTTCTGCGACCCCGCGCTGCTCGAGCGCCCCATGCTGCAGGACGTGCTGGCCAAGCACAAGATTCCCTATACCGCCTTCAAGTACGCGGAGAACACCGGCCAGATGGCGCCGATCCGCGAGCAGGCCGGCACTTTCGCCGATTCGATCAAGCTTTGGAGTGATGTCGCGAGCGCCGCACGGCCGCCCGAAGGCGCTCCAACCGTAGCGCGCAGCGCGGAGGTTTCCCAATGAACGCCGTAGTTCCCATGCCCGAGAGCCGCAAGGCCAAGCCCGTCGCGATCAAGGATGACGCGATGAACCTGCAGAAGGAGCTGATCAACCGCAATTACCGCGAACTGGCGGAAGCGCGGCAGGCCGGACGCAAGGTGTCGGCGACCTTCGTGCCGGGCAACCTCAACGAACTGCTGATGTGCTTCGACTTCGCGCGCAGCCTGCCCGAGACCAACGCGCTGCAAAACGGTATGCGCAAGAAGTCCGGCAAGTTCATCATGGACGCCGAGCGTGACGGCCACAGCGAGGACGTGTGCACCTACGTCAAGGCCGACCTCGGGATGATGATGGGCGGCGAGATCGGACCGACCGGCGACCCGATGCCGCGGCCCGACGTGCTGCTGCTGTCCTACACCGGCTGCTTCACCTTCATGAAGTGGTTCGAGCTGATCCGGCACAAGTACGACATCCCCACGCTGATGCTGCATGTGCCCTACCAGAGCCAGGGCAAGATCGACCCGAACATGCGCCAGTATGTGGTCAAGCAGCTGAAGGAGACGATCATCCCGGGGCTGGAAAAGATCTCGGGCGTCAAGTTCGACATCGACCGGCTGCGCCAGTACATGAAGGAGTCGGCCAAGGCCGAAGAGGACCTGGTGAGCGTGCTGCAGTCGGCGAAGAAGCGGCCCTCGCCGATCGACGGCTACTTCGGCGCGGTGTACTACATCGGCCCGATCTTCACCGCCTTCCGCGGCACGCCCGAGGCGACCCACTACTACAGCACGCTGCGCGCCGAGATCGAGCAGCGCATCCGCGAAGGCAAGGGCCCGGTCACGCCCGAAGGCGACATGGGCGAGGAGAAGTACCGCCTGATCGTCGAAGGCCCGCCCAACTGGACCAGCTTCCGCGACTTCTGGAAGATGTTCTACGACGAGGGTGCGGTGGTCGTCTCCTCGACCTATTCGAAGGTCGGCGGCCTGTACGACTTCGGGTTCCGCCACGATCCCGACAATCCGCTGGAGTCGCTGGCCGACTACTGCCTGGGCTGCTACACCAACCTGAACCTGCCCTCGCGGATCGACATGATCTGCAAGTACATCGAGGAATACGAGGCCGACGGCCTGCTGATCAACTCGGTCAAGAGCTGCAACAGCTTCTCCGCCGGCCAGTTGCTGATCCTGCGCGAGGTGGAAAAACGCACCGGCAAGCCGGCCGCGTTCATCGAGACCGACCTGGTGGACCCGCGCTACTTCTCCGCGGCCAACGTGAAGAACCGGCTGGAGAGCTATTTCCAGATGGTCAAGCAGAAACGCACGACGGGGATCGGCGCCAACGTCAAGCCCGTCTTCCCGATCGCCCAGGTGTAACAGGAGCCCTCACATGCGTTGTTTCATCGGAATCGATCTCGGCTCGACGACGACCAAGGCGGTGGCCATCGACGAGAACCAGAACGTGATCGGGCGCGGCATCACGAACTCGCGCTCCAACTACGACACGGCGGCCACGGTCGCCAAGACCGAGGCGCTGCTGAATGGGCGCTTCTACCTGTTCCGGCAGGCGCTGTCCAACACGAACGCGCTGAACGGCTCGCTCAACGGCTTCCTGGAGCAGCTGGAGCGCGACTTCCGCTCGGAGCAGTACATCGAGCAGCTCGCCGACCTCGATGAGACCTGCCGGCGCAACCTGCAGACAGCCCATTTCGGCGCGGCCACCGGCCAGGTCGGCGAAGCGCTCGCTGAAGTGTTCCGCCAGTTGCAGCAGGAGGCCCCCTCGCTGTTCGCGCCGGGCGCCAAGCGCAAGAGCGACTTCTTCCGCGACATCGCCGGCAGCCAGTACCTGGCCATCGGCGAAACCGTGGCCAAGGAGAGCGGCACGCGCTACGACTTCTTGCTGAACCTGTTCGACCGCTCCATCATCGAAGTCGAGAACCGCGTGTACGCCGACTCGGTGCGGCGCCACCTGCTGGCGGCGCTGGAGCGCACATTCGCCGCGCTGCCCGAGACGGCGGCGCGCCGGGCCCAGGTGGAGGCGCCGATCAAGGGCGTGCTGGACACCGAGCTGGAGGAGACCTATGTGGTGGGCACCGGCTACGGCCGCGCGCGCCTGCCGTTCTCGAAGGAGCACATCCGCAGCGAGATCCTGTGCCACGGCCTGGGCGCGCACGTGATGTACCCGAAGACGGCCACGGTGCTGGACATCGGCGGCCAGGACACCAAGGCGATCCAGGTGGACCCCAACGGCATCGTCGAGAGCTTCCAGATGAACGACCGCTGCGCCGCCGGCTGCGGCCGCTACCTGGGCTACATCGCCGACGAGATGAACATGGGCCTGCACGAGCTCGGCCCGATGGCGATGAAGTCGACCAAGGCGATCCGCATCAACTCGACCTGCACCGTGTTCGCCGGCGCCGAGCTGCGCGACCGGCTGGCGCTGGGCGACAAGCGTGAGGACATCATGGCCGGCCTGCACCGGGCCATCATCCTGCGTGCGATGTCCATCCTGGCGCGCTCGGGCGGCATCCGCGACCAGTTCACCTTCACCGGCGGCGTGGCCAAGAACGAGGCGGCCGTCAAGGCGCTCACCGAGCTCGTGTTCGAGAACTACGGGCAGCTGCAGATCAACATCGACCCGGATTCCATCTACACCGGGGCGCTCGGGGCGGCGACGTTCGCGCAGCGCGCCGTGATGGACGAAGGCAAGACCGCGGAAGCGAAAGAGGAGGCAACAGCATGAGCACGTATACCATCGGCATCGACGTCGGCTCCGGCGCCGTCAAGAGCACGCTGTTCCGCGTCGAAGAAGACGGCTCGGCGACCTGGCTGGCCAAGTCCTGCGAGCGGATCCGCCGGCGCGACCCGCTCACGCTGGCGCGCGAGGGCATGGAGACCGTGCTGGCGCAGGCCGGCCTGGACCAGGACGACATCGACTACATCGCGACCACGGGCGAAGGCGAGAACGTGAAGTTCGCGACCGGCCACTTCTACTCGATGACGACGCACGCCCGCGGCGGCGTGTTCCTGCAGCCGGGCATCAGCGCCGTGGTGGACGTCGGCGCGCTCAACGGCCGGGCGATCTACGTCGACGAGCGCGGCAAGGTGCTGTCGTACAAGATGACCAGCCAGTGCGCGTCGGGTTCGGGCCAGTTCCTGGAGAACATCGCGCGCTACCTGGGCGTGGCGGTCGAGGAGATCGGCGCGCTGTCCAGGAGTTCGCAGGACCCGGAGAAGGTCAGCTCGATCTGCGCCGTGCTGGCCGAGACCGACGTGATCAACATGGTCAGCCGCGGCATTTCCACGCCCGACATCCTCAAGGGCATCCACCTGTCGATGGCGTCGCGCATCGTGAAGCTGCTGAAGGTGACGGGCATCAAGAGCGGCACCGCGCTGCTGACCGGTGGCCTGGCGCTCGACGCCGGCCTGCTGGCGGCCGTGCAGGAGGAGATGTCGAACGAGAAGGTGTCCGTGCAGGCGAACAGCCATCCGGACTCGATCTACGCCGGCGCCATCGGCGCGGCCCTGTGGGGCGCCTACCGCCACCAGAAGCTGCGCGAGCTGGAAGAGCGGGCGACCGCCTGAACGAGGAAGTGCAAGGAGACGACCATGGCATTGACCATCACCGAAAACTGCACCGCATGCGACGCGTGCCGCCCGGTGTGCCCGAACGAGGCGATCAGCGTCGGCGAGATCGTCTACGTGATCGATCCGCTGCGCTGCACTGAATGCGTCGGCGCCGAGGACGAGCCGCAGTGCAAGCTGGTGTGCCCGGCCGACTGCATCGTGCAGCACCCGGACTTCGTCGAGTCGCCCGAAGAGCTGCAGGCGAAGTACGAGTCGCTGCACGGCTGACCCCGGCGGCGCAGCACTCCCTCTCCCGCTTGCGGGAGAGGGTGGGGGTGAGGGCTTGAGGGCACGACGGCCGCAGCCCCACACCCCGGGCCCTCTCTCCGAGGGGAGAGGGAGCAACCACCGGGCGACTCCTTATCTGCGGGGAACGGAGACCAGACCGAAAAGCACGGCGGCCAGCACGGCGGCGATCACGTTGTGCGCGAGCACGAGGAGGAGCGTGACCTGGCTGCCGAGCAGGGCCAGCCCCAGCGCGGCCTGGACCGCCGCCAGCGGCAGCACCGCGCGGGCAGCGAAGCCACCGGGCCGCCATGCCGCCGCGCCGGCGAGCGCGCTCGCCACCACCGTCGCGACGCCCGAGAGCCGGTGCCCGCTGCACAGGAGGGATTCGCCGCAGCGGCCCGGCCCTTCGGACGCGCTCAATAGGCCGCCCAGTGCCACTTGCAATGCAAGGAGCATCAGCGCTGCGACCAGGAAGTGTCTGGCCTTGCGGGTGGGGGGCGCCCGCCCGTGGCCACCGTCACATGAGAGCGCCAGCCGCCAGGCCAGCGCCAAGGTCGAGAAGCCGCCGAGCAGATTGGCCGCCACGACCGCTGGGACTCGGGGATCGCCCGCCGTGCGACCGAGGATTGCGAGGAACAGACCCAGCAGCAGCATCGCCGCGGCGAGCTGTCCTTGTTCCTTGTACACCGGTGTTCGCGACCACGCCTGCACCAGCAGCACGATCATGAGCAGCACGGCTGCTCCGCCCAGGATTCGATGGGCGATGCGCGCGTGCGCCACCTCCGGCGTGTCCGCTGCCGCAAGCTGCGTTGCGGGAATGAGCTGGCGCTGCGCATGGCATTGCGGCCAGGGCTCGCAGCCGACGCCGGCCCGCGACAGGCGGATGAAGGCGCTCAGGGTGGTGATCGCCAGCAACAGGGCGACGCAGGTCCAGGCGAGCCGGCGCATGAGGGTGAGCCGCGGGTCAGGCGTTTGCATGCGCGCATCCTAGTCGCGGGCGTGACGAAAGGCATCTGCTGCCGAACCAAAACTTGTTTTAGTTCAATGTCCGAGTGCGGCACTCGGGCAAACATGACGGTACGCACAACATCCCGAGGAGCAACCCATGAGCCATGAAGACGACGACGGCCCCGTGCCACTGATGCAGCAGCTGCTGGACAACCCCTTTCTCCTGTTGTTCCTCGGCGTGCTGATCCCGATGCTGGTCTACACGCTGTGGGGCGTGATCGACATCCTGACCATTCCCGTGGGCAAGTAAAGGAGCCGTCTCATGAGCGCCATTCATCCGCCCGCAGAGCGCCTCTGGTGGAAGCATCCGCTGGACCGCGTCGAAGGAACCTGGATCGTCATCGCCTTTGTCTGGTGCATGGTGATGTTCTTCATGATGGTCTACTGGCACGTCTACGGTAAGCAGAACCTGTCGACCGAGACGTACAAGACCACGCCGGACAAGTTCACGGCGAAGGCACAGGCCGTCGTCGACAAGTACACCGTGCGCACCGAGACCGAGCAGAAGGTGCCGGTCGTGGCGCCGCCCGAAGGCAGCGACGTCTACCTGGTCGCGCGCCTGTGGTCCTGGTGGCCCATCCTCGAGCTGGAGAAGGGCAAGACCTACAAGCTGCACCTGACGGCCCTGGACTACAACCACGGCTTCTCGCTGCAGCCGAGCAACCTCAACATCCAGGTGGTGCCTGGCTACGAGCATGTGGTCAAGGTCACGCCGAACCAGTCGGGAACCTTCTCGATCGTGTGCAACGAATACTGCGGCATCAACCACCACACGATGGTGGGCCGCATCTACGTCAAGTAATCCGAGGAGGAACGAGAACATGACTGCCGTCCTTCCCGTCCAGACCGCGTCGCAGACCAGCTACCGCACCTGCCCGCGCACCGGCCTGCAATTCGAAGCGCGCGCCGAGCGCCTGATGATCGTCAACGCCTTCACCGCGGTGGTCGCCCTGCTGGTCGGCGGCCTGCTGGCGATCGGCGTGGTGCTGACCCGCTGGCCCGCCATCCACTGGCTGCCCGCCGACACCTTCTACATGGTGCTCACCGCCCACGGCATCGACATGCTGATCTTCTGGATCATCTTTTTCGAGATCGCGGTGCTGTACTTCGCGTCATCGACGCTATTGCGATGCCGGCTTGCCGCGCCCAACTGGGCCTGGCTGGCGTTCGCGCTGATGCTCATCGGCGCCGTGACCAACAACGTCGCGGTGTTCCAGGGCGGCTCGAGCGTCATGATGACCTCCTACGTGCCGATGATGGCGTCGCCGGCGTTCTACCTGGGCCTGATCCTGTTCGCCGTCGGCGCGCTGATCGCCTGCTTCGTGTTCTTCGGCACGCTGGTCGTGGCCAAGCGCGAGAAGACCTACCAGGGCTCGGTCCCGCTGGTGACCTTCGGCGCCGTCACGGCCGCCATCATCGCGGTCTTCACCATCGCCTCGGGCGCGATCATCCTCATCCCGACCTTCCTGATGTCGGTGGGGCTGGTCAAGGAAGTGGATCCGCTGGTCTACCGCACGATCTGGTGGGCCTTCGGCCACTCGTCGCAGCAGATCAACGTCTCGGCGCACATCGCGCTGTGGTACGCCGCCGCCGCCATCGCCTTCGGCGCCAAGCCGATGAGCGAGCGCGTGAGCCGCGGCGCCTTCCTGCTGTACATCCTGTTCCTGCAGCTGGCGAGCGCGCACCACCTGCTGGCCGACCCCGGCATGTCCACCAGCTGGAAGGTGGTCAACACCAGCTACTTCATGTACTTCGCGGTGCTGGCCTCCATGATCCACGGCCTGACGATCCCCGGCGCGATCGAAGTCGCGCAGCGGCAGAAGGGCTACACGCGCGGCCTGTTCGAGTGGCTGCGCAAGGCGCCCTGGGGCGACCCGACCTTCGCCGGCGTCTTCATCGCGATCATCGGCTTCGGCTTCCTGGGCGGCATCTCGGGCGTGATGATGGGCACGGAACAGCTCAACATGCTGATCCACAACACCATCTACGTGCCGGGCCACTTCCACGCGACCGTCGTCGTCGGCACCACGCTGACCTTCATGGCGATCACCTACTTCCTGATCCCGGCGCTGTTCAAGCGGGAGGTGATGTTCCCGAAGCTCGCCCAGCTGCAGCCCTACCTGTTCGGCTTCTCGATGTACTTCTTCTGCCTGGTGATGATGGGCGCGGGCACGCTGGGCGTTTCGCGCCGCCACTGGGACATGGCCTTCCAGGGCCACGCGCTGGCCTACGAGTGGCCCGGCGCCGCCTACCTGATGATGGGCCTGGTGGGCGTGGCCGGCGTGGTGGCGATCGCGGGCGGCGGCATCTACATCCTGGTGACGGTGGCCTCGCTGCTGTTCGGCAAGAAGCTCGAAGGCGGCAAGGCGACGGCGATCGGCACCCCGGTGCCGAGGACCGCGCCCAGCGTGGCCGCGCAGACCTACGGCTCCGCGGGCTTCGCCGCGCCGGGCACCTTCGTGCTGGCGATGGTGTTCCTGGTGTCCTTCGTGCTGTACTACTTCATCAACTGGAAGTACCTCGGCCAGCTCTGGGGCCTGTCCTGATCGTTGCCGGTCTGCCGCATGGACACCGTAGTCATCCCCTCTAGGTCCCGGGGCGCGGCGCTGGCCCGCGACGTGGTCTCGCTGTTCAAGCTGCGCATCGGCATGCTGATCATGATCACGGCGCTGGTCGGGCTGGCGGTGACGCCGGGCGCGGCCCTCGGCAAGGTGCAGGTGGCAGCGCTGGCACTGTCGGTGCTGATCGCATCGGCGGCCGCGGGCGCCTTCAACCAGTTCGTCGAGTACGAGGCCGACCGGCTGATGCGGCGCACGCGCGGCCGCGCCTTCGCGACCGGCGCGCTGCCGCACCACCCGGCCTGGCTGCTCGTGATGGCGCTGCTGCTGGTGGCCGGCGTGGCGCTCGCCTGGGCCGCGCTCAATGCCGCCGCGGCCGTGTACGTGTTCCTCGGTGCCTTCTTCTACGGCGTGGTCTACACGCTGTGGCTGAAGCGCCGCACGCCCTGGAACATCGTGATCGGCGGGCTGGCCGGCAGCTTCGCGGTGCTCGCCGGCGCCGCCGCCGCCGACCCGTCTCCGCCCGCGGTCGCGTGGGCCTTCGCGCTGATCCTGTTCCTCTGGACGCCGCCGCACTTCTGGAGCCTCGCGATCGCCAATCGCGCGGACTACGAAGCAGCCGGCGTGCCCATGCTGCCCGTCGTCGCCGGCGACGCGAAGGCGGCGCGTACTGTCTTCGGTTGCACCATCAGCTTGGTGCTTGCGTCGGCCGCGCCGCTCATCTTTGGTCAGGGATGGGTGTATGCAGTGGGAGCGGCCGCGGCTGGCGCCTTTTTTATCGGCAAGTCGTGGCGGCTCGCACGTTCACCTTCGCGCGACACGGCCATGGCCGCGTTCTTCGGCTCGCTCGTCCACCTCAGCACCTTGCTCGTCGCCGCCTCGATCGACGCCTGGTTGAGATAGGAGTTTTCGCGTGCGCCGGCTGTTGGCACTGCTTGCCCTGGCCCCCTTGCTCGCCTGTGCGCAGGAGGTCGCCGTGCTGGACGCGGGCGACGCCATGCGCGCGAGCCAGGCGGTACTGGGCCGCACGGTGGCCGACCAGGTGCTGCTGGACCGGGAGGGCCGCGCCGTGCGGCTCGCGTCCTACCGCGGCAAGCCGCTGCTGGTGAGCTTCATCTACACGGGCTGCTTCCAGGTCTGCCCGACCAACACCCGCCAGCTGGACGAGGCGGTCGCGGCGCTGCACGCGCGCTTTGGCGAGGGCGCCTTTCGGGTGGTGAGCATCGGCTTCAACCAGCCGGCCGATTCGCCGCAGGCGATGAAGGCCTTCGCGCTGCAGCACCGGATCGACCGCCCCGACTGGGAGTTCCTCAGCGCCCCCGCGGCGGTCGTGCCCAGGGTCACGGCCGACTTCGGCTTTCGCTACGCCGCCACCACGGGCGGCTTCAGCCATGTACTGCAGGTCTCGCTGCTCGACGGCGACGGGCGCATCGTCCGGCAGGTCTACGGCGACAAGCCCGAGGCGCAGGCGCTGGCGCAGGCGCTCGAGCCCCTGCTGGCCGGCCAGAGCCTGGAGCCTGCCACGCTGGGACCGATCGAGGCCATCGTGGAGCGCATCCGGATCCTGTGCACCGTGTACGACCCCGCCACCGGCACCTACCGCGTCGACTATGCGCTGGCGCTGGAGATCGCGGGCGGCATCACCTTCATTTTCTTCATGGCGCTGTACATGCTCAACGAGTGGTGGACGCGGCGCCGGGAGCGACGTCATGCCACGCGCACTCGCTGAAAAGAAACACTGGAAAGCCTGGGCCGGCCAGGCGGCCGGCTATGGCTTGTTCGCGGCGGTGCTGGGCGTGTTCTCGCACTGGCCACGTTACGAGGCGCTGGCGCCCGATGTCGCGGTCGTCAAGGTGAGCTTCATCCACCACGGCGCGCGCGCGCAGCCCTGCCGCGCCTATACGGCCGAGGAGCTCGCGAAGATGCCGCCCAACATGCGGGCGCCGATGAAGTGCGGGCGCGAGCGGCTGCCGGTGGCGATCGAGGTCGCCATCGACGGCCGGCCCGTCCTGAGCCGGGTGGCGCCGCCTTCGGGCCTGTCGCGCGACGGCGCTTCCTCGGTGTACCACCGCCTCGAGCTGCCGGCGGGCGAGCACCGCATCAGCGTGCGCCTGCGCGACGCGCCGGGCGAAGCCTTCAACCACGTGCGCGAGGCGACGGTGCGCCTGAGCCCCGCGCAGGTCCTGGTCATCGATTTCGATGCCGCCACGGGCGGCATCAAGCTGACATGAGCCTCTCCACCGTTCTCGCCCCGGCGCCGCGTCGCGCCGCACCCGCGCCGGCGCAGCCGCGCGCCCACTATGCCTTTGCCGTGCCGCAGGACGCGCGCCTGGCGCTGGCGCGCGGCTGGCTGTGGCTGGGCATGGCCGCGCTCGTCGGCTCGGGCCTGTTCTCCATCCTGCTGGTGATCTCGCGCACGCCCGGCGTCAACCGCTGGCTGCCGGCGGCCGACTTCTTCCATGTGGCGCTGGTGGCGCACGTCGACCTCTCCGTGCTGGTCTGGTTCGTCGCGATCGCGGGCATGTTGTGGAGCCTCAACTCCGGACCGGCGCGGATGCGCTGCGGCTGGGCGGCGCTGGCGCTCGCCGGGGCCGGCACCGCGGCGATGGCGCTGGCGCCGTTCGCGGGGGCGGGCGAGCCGGTGATGGCCAACTACATCCCGATGCTGACGGCGCCGCTCTTCATCGGCGGGCTGGTGGCCTTCGCGCTGGGCGTGGCGCTGCTGGTGCTGCACACCCTGCTGCATGCGCCGCGCCTGGGCTTCGCCTTCGACGGCAGCGGCGCCCTGCGCTTCGGGCTGAATGCCGCGGCGGTGGCGACGGCGGTCGCCCTGTTCGCCTTCGCCTGGTCGTACGCCGTCGTGCCTTCGTCGCTGGAGGGCAAGGCCTACTACGAGATCCTGTTCTGGGGCGGCGGCCATGTGCTGCAGTTCACCTGGACGCTGTTGATGCTGGCCGGCTGGCTCTGGCTGGCGAGTGCCTGCGGCGCGCAGCTGCCGCTCAGCCCGCGCCTGGCGATCCTGATGTTCGCGCTGGCGCTGGCCAGCGTGTTCGTGACGCCGGTCGCCTACCTCGCCCACGACGTGGGCTCGGTCGAGCATCGCGCGCTGCTCACCTGGGCCATGCGCCTGGGCGGCGGCGTATCCATCCTGCCGGTGGGCCTGGCCGCCATCGTCGGCGTGCTGGGGCTGCGCCGCATCGCCCCGCAGGCCAGGCCGTGGCGTGCCGCGCTGCTGTCTTCGGTGCTGCTGTTCGCCGCCGGCGGCCTGATCGGCATCTTCATCTCGGGCAGCAACGTGCGCATTCCCGCGCATTACCACGGCTGCATCGTCGGCGTCACCCTGGCCTTCATGGGGCTGGTCTACAAGCTGCTGCCGGTGCTCGGCCATGCGGCGCCGCAGGGCAGGCTCGCCACCTGCCAGCCCTGGATCTACGCGGTGGGGCAGCTGATGCACATCGTGGGGCTGGTATGGTCGGGCGGCTACGGCGTGCAGCGCAAGGTGGCGGGCGCCGAACAGGTGCTGCGCAGCACGGCGGAGGTCGCCGGCATGGGGCTGATGGGCGCCGGCGGCGCCGTCGCCATCGTCGGCGGGCTGCTGTTCATCGTGGTGGTGCTGCGCGCGATGCGGGGCAGCCACGCCGCCACGGGCGCGCTGCAGGGGGTGCGTTGATGCGCTGGCTGCAAGGCCTGCTGCAGCGGATGTTCCTGGGCGTCGAGGGGGCGTTCAACACCGCCTTCGGCAATCGGCTCAATCCCTTCTACCACCTGGGGGCGCTCGCCTTCTTCCTGTTCTGGCTGGTCGCCGGCAGCGGGCTTTACCTGTACGTGTTCTTCGAGACGGGCGTCGCCGAGGCGCATGCGTCGGTGGAGTCGCTGACCCACGGCCAGTGGTTCGCCGGGGGCATCCTGCGCAGCCTGCATCGCTATGCCTCGGACGCGATGGTGGTCGCCATGACAGTCCACCTGGTGCGCCACTTCGCCTTCGACCGCTTCCACGGCTACCGCTGGTTCGCCTGGGTCACCGGCGTGGGGCTGATCTGGCTGGTCTTCGCCTCCGGGATCAACGGCTACATGCTGCCCTGGGACCAGCTCGCGCAGTTCGTGGTCACCGCGAGCTTCGAGTGGTTCGACTGGCTGCCCAGTTTTGGCGGCACGCTGATGCGCAACTTCATGTACGCCAGCAGTGTGAGCGACCGCTTCTTCTCGCTGCTGTCCTTCCTGCACATCGGGCTGCCGCTGGCGCTGCTGCTGCTGATGTGGGTGCATGTGCAGCGGGTCCCCAAGGCCAGGACCTCACCGCCCCGGCCGATCGCGCTCGGCACCACAGCGGCGCTGCTGCTGCTCTCGCTGGCGCAGCCGGTGGTCAGCCAGGGCGGACCGGCGGACTTCTCGCGCGCGGTCACGGCCGTGGCGCTGGACTGGTACTACCTCGCGCTGCTGCCCTTGATGGCCTCCTGGCCCCTCGGCGAGGTCTGGGCATTCGCCGCCATCGCGACCCTGGTCCTGGGCTGCATCCCCTGGTGGCCGATGCGCCGCGGCCGGCGCGGGGGAGGACACGAGCTGGTGGTCCATGGCGCGGACGGCGCGGAGGCACGGCTGCAGGTGCGCGCCGACGAGACCGTGCTCGACGCCGGCCTGCGCGAAGGGCTGGCGCTGCCGTACGAATGCCGCAACGGCGCCTGCGGGCTGTGCCTGTGCACCGTCGAGCACGGGCCGGTCGAGCACCGCGCCTACCAGCCCTCGGCGCTGCCGGGCGAGTTGCGCGCGCTGGGCAAGGCGCTGATGTGCTGCGCGGTGCCGGCGGGCGACGTGGTGATCGACGTCGATGCACCGCTGGCGACGGCTGCGGCCGAACAGCCGCAGCACCTCGCGCGCGTGGAGGCGATGGAGCGGCTCGCGCCCGAGGTCATGCGGATCCGGCTGGCCCCGGAAGGCGGCGAGCGCATCCGCTTCGCGGCCGGGCAGTACATCAACATCGTGCTCGAGGACGGGCAGCGGCGGGCGTTCTCGTTCGCCAATGCGCCGCACGAGAACGCGTCCATCGAACTGCACGTGCGCCGCATCCCCGGGGGCCGGTTCACGACGCAGGTGTTCACCCAGATGAGCCAGGGCGACACGGTGCGCTTCGAAGGCCCGTTCGGCCGGTTCACGCTGCGGGAGGGCGAGCGTCCCATTCTGCTGGTCGCCGCCGCGACGGGTTTTGCCCCGGTGAAGAGCATCGTGGAGGACGCGTTCCACCGCGGTATCCAGCGCAGCATCCATGTGTACTGGGGCGTGCGGCGTCCGCAGGACTTCTACATGCTGGACCTGCTGCGGCGCTGGGAGGCCGAGCACCCCAACTTCCATTTTGCTGCCGTCGCTTCGGAGCCCCAGCCCGGGGACGGCTGGCAGGGCCGGACCGGCCTGGTGCACGAGGCGATGCTGGCCGATTTTCCGCAACTGGAGGGCCATGAGGTGTACGTTTGCGGCTCGGTGCGCATGGTCGATGCCGCCGTCGGCGCCTTCCTGGCACGCGGGCTGGACGAGCAATCCTGCTTTTCGGACGCCTTCAGCCCCGCAATGAAGCTAGGGCCTGTTAACGCTATGGGAGGGCTCGCGTGACCCAGGAAACGGGCGCCATCAAGGCGCAAAGCACAGCCGGGGTGGGACCCCGGCGAGCATTTGCAACGCCGAGGGCGCCCGTTTCATGGGTCACCCTTCGGGCCGGTGGCTGGCAGGCCGCAGGGCGTCGTTGCGGCCTCGTTGTGTGCGCGAGCACACGGCCTCGGCCGCGCCTAGCCCTGCAGCCTGCCAGCCACCGGCGCGCGCCCTCTCATAGTGTTAATAGGCCCTAGTTGACCTGTCGCAAATCGACTTCTGCCGTTTGGGCCAAAACTTCAGGCTATCGGCGCCTGTGGGCGCCCAACGGAAGACGCCATGGACAACCAGGTCCGACCCAGCTTCGACCTGCCGCGCTACCTGTCGGCGCTGCCGCTGTTTCATGACGTGGCGCCGGCCGAGCTCATGCGCATCGCCGAGGGCTGCACGATCCGGCGGCTCGCGCGCGGGCAGCACGTGTTCCGCGTCGGCGAGCCTTGCGAGGAGTTTCACGTCACCGTGATCGGCCAGGTGAAGCTGTACGCGCTGTCGGCGGTCGGCCAGGAAAAGGTCATCGAGATCATCGGCCCGCGGGGCAGTTTCGCCGAAGCGCTGATGTTCACCGGCCGCCCCTACATCGTGAATGCCCAGGCCGTGACCGACGCGCTGGTGGTGAGCGTGTCCAAGAAGGCGGTGCTTGGCGAGATCGAGCGCGACCCGCGCTTCTGCCTGCGCATGCTGGCCGGCATGGCGCGCCGGCTGCACGGGCTGGTGCGCGACGTGGAGGACTACACCCTGTGCACCGGCGCGCAGCGCATCATCGGCTATCTGCTGCGCGACGTCGTGGAAGGCGCCGAGCCCCACGGACCGGTCGATGTCTCGCTGCCGGTCAGCAAGGCCACGATCGCCTCCCGCCTGTCGCTCACCCCCGAATATTTCTCGCGCGTGCTGCACGAACTGGAGTCGCAAGGCCTGATCCAGATCGAGCGGCGTGACATCCGGATCCTGGACCCGAAGGCGCTGGCCGCGTACCAGATGCAATAGGAGTCGGAGGAGTCGGGCGAGGCGGCCGAGCCCTGCCATGAGCCAGAAATGAGAGGAGTCCCCGTGAGCCAAATCTATGCCGACAACTCGCAAGCCATTGGGCGCACGCCGCTCGTCAGGCTGTCGAGAGTGACGGACGGCGCCCGCGCCACCGTGCTCGCCAAGATCGAGGGCCGCAATCCCGCGTACTCGGTGAAGTGCCGCATCGGCGCGGCGATGGTCTGGGATGCCGAAAACCGCGGCCTGCTCGGCCCCGGCAAGGAGATCGTGGAGCCCACCAGCGGCAACACGGGCATCGCGCTCGCGTTCGTCGCCGCCGCCCGCGGCATTCCGATCACGCTGACCATGCCCGACACCATGAGCATCGAGCGGCGCAAGCTGCTGCTCGCCTACGGCGCCAGGCTGGTGCTGACCGAGGGCGTCAAGGGCATGAGAGCGGCGATCGCGAAAGCCGAGGAGATCGCCGCGTCGCACCCGAAGTACGTGCTGCTCCAACAATTCAAGAACCCGGCGAATCCGGCGATTCATGAGGCCACCACCGGGCCGGAGATCTGGGCCGACACCGGCGGCGACGTGGACATCTTCGTCTCGGGCGTAGGCACGGGCGGGACCATCACGGGCGTGTCGCGCTATTTCAAGCGCACCCGCCGCAAGCCCATCGTCTCGGTCGCGGTTGAGCCTTCGGCCAGCCCGGTGCTGACCCAGACCCGCAATGGCGAGGAACTCAAGCCGGCGCCGCACAAGCTCCAGGGTCTCGGCGCGGGCTTCGTGCCCGAAGTGCTGGACCTGACCCTGGTCGATGCGATCGAGCAGGTGAGCAACGAGGAGGCCCTGGTCTACGCGCGCCGTCTCGCGCAGGAAGAGGGGATCCTTTCGGGAATCTCCTGCGGCGCCGCGGTGGCCGCGGCGGTGCGCTGGGCGAAGAAGCCGGAGCACGCCGGGAAGACCATCGTCGTGATCCTTCCGGATTCAGGTGAACGCTACCTGAGTTCGGCGCTGTTCGATGGCATGTTCGACGCATCGGGGCAGCCCGTCGGCGGCTGACTGCACCGGGCGCTGAGCGCCGCAGGCTCTTGGCCCACCTCGGGCACCAGTTCGGCGCAATGCTCAGCTCATGGCTGGGAGGCTGGGGCTACGGGCTGGGGCTACGAACACTACGGCCTTGCGTCGGAGGGCGCTTCGGGTACAGGATGTCGACCCTCAATCCAGGCATTGGAGTGCAACATGGGCTTGCTCGATCAAATTCTCGGTGGACTCGCGGGGAACAGCCAAGGGCGTCAACCGATGGGCCAGGCCGCCGGTGGCGGCATGAGCAGTGTGTTGATCGCCCTGCTGCCCGTCGTGCTCGGGATGCTGGCCAATCGGCAGGGCGGCGGGATGGGAGGTGCTGCGTCTTCGCCCTTCGGCGGATCGGGTGAGGCTGGGCCGGGTGGGCTAGGTGGGCTAGGTGGACTGGGCGGGCTGCTTGAGCAGCTGACGCGAACCGGCTATGGTCAACAAGCCAACTCCTGGGTGAGTACCGGCCCCAACGAGCCGCTTCAGCCGCAGGCGTGGTCGGACATCCTGGGGCCGGAAAAGCTGGCGGCGATCGCCAGCCAGGCAGGAGTCAGCGAGGACCAGGCGCGGGCAGGTCTTTCCGAACTGCTTCCCGACATGGTGGATCGCTTGACCCCCGAAGGGCACATGCCGGCCCAGGACCAGTTGCTCGCCAGCATCGACGCATTTGCGCGCCAGGCGTCCAGGTGAGCGTTCGCATCCGGGTTGTCGACTACAGCAACTACAACAACTCCTTGAACCCGTAGCACACCCGGTCCAGCAGCCGGTGGCCGAGCGGTCGGTGTTGCCAGCGCGTCAGCTTGATCTCGCGGGCGCGCGCCGCGTAGTGTTCGAACACGGCGTCCAGCCGCGCCGCCACGGCCGCGTCGAGGATGCCCAGGGTGATCTCGTCGTTGGTTTCGAACGAACGGTCGTCGAAGTTGCTCGAGCCGACGGCGCTCCAGATGCCGTCGATCGTCATGACCTTCTGGTGCAGCAAGGTGTGCTGGTACTCGAACAGGCGCACGCCCGCCTCCAGCAAGCGCTCGAAGTTGTGGTGACCCGCATGCTGCACCATGGGATTGTCCGACCCGCCGGTGGAGGGCATGAGCACGCGCACGTCGACTCCGCGCTGCACCGCCTCGGCCAGCGCCTTGACCGCTTCGCGCTCCGGGATGAAGTAGGGGTTCTGGATCCACAGGCGCCGCTTGGCCAGGCACAGCGCCGCGTGGTGCAGGATCTTCACGGTCGGCGCCGAGCCATCCGGTTTCAGGAAGGCGGCGTGGATTCGCACGTCGCCGGCGGGCGCTTGCGCGGGGAAATAGTCGTTGCCGATGAACATCTCGCCCGTCACCTCACCCCAGTTCTCGCTGAAGGCCGACTGCAGGCTGTGTACGATGGGCCCGCGCACCTGCACGCTCACATCTGCATAGTGCCTGCCGTCCTCGGCATTGCCCAGCCACTCGTCGACGATGCAGTGACCTCCGACGAAGGCTTCGCGGCCGTCGATGACCACCAGCTTGCGGTGGGTGCGGTCATTCATCACGCCCAAGGTCTTGAGGCTTAGGGGATGGAAGATCGCGATGCGGCAACCGGCGGATTCGAGCCGCCGGCGCGCCTCGCGCCCCATCCCTCGGCAGCCGTTGAAATCCAGCGTCAGGCGCACGTTGACGCCGGCCCGGGCGCGATGGCACAGGGCGTCTGCAAGCCGGCCCCCGAGCTTCCCTTCCTTCCACAGGAAAGTCTCGAAGTGCACCGAGTGACGGGCGCTCCCGATGCGATCCAGCAGCACGTCGAAGAATTCGCCGTTCTCCAGCACGGTCACCGAATTGCCCTCGGCGCAGTGGCCCATGGTGAGACCGGCCAGAGACGGCATCAGCTCCTCGATGGGGGAATCGGAGCGCAGGTTGAGCAGCGGGCGCTGGTGCCGGCGCACCGACCAAAGGATCAACAGCATCACGGCGGCGACTCCCGCGCTGATGCCTGCCCACCAGGATGCACTCATGCGCCTAGGCTAATGTCCGGCCCGGCGGTGCCTTGTAGGCGCTGAGCGTTTTCCTTGCCCGGTTTCGTCCCTGGCGCTTGTGGCTCAACCACCTGCATGCGCGCGCGGTCGCCGGCAGCTGCTTCCAGCACGTGCGGGTAAAGTCGGCGCTTCATTCAACAACTTGTCCCAGGAGGTTCAATGCCAACGATCCGCGTCGAATTGATGGAGGGCCGCACGGTCGAGCAGAAGCGGGCGCTCGTTCACGCGCTCACCCAGGCGGTCGTGGAGACGCTCAAGTCGAAGCCCGAGGCGGTCGATGTCCTGCTCTACGACATCAAGCGCCACGACTGGGCGACGGGCGGGGTGCTGTGGTCGGAAAAAGAGTCGGGCTGAGTCAGGCTCCTGCAAAGGCTACGCTATACAAGGTCCGAATGTCTCCCACGCCAATCACTGCAGCGCTCGCCGGGATCTTCTCAGGGCTCGTCGTTCCGCCTCTCTGGTCACGGCTCGGCGAATCGGGCGCGGGCAATATCGGTTGGATCGTGGCCTTCCTGGCTCTGGTTGTGCTGCCGGCCCACGCCTTCGTCGTGGGCTTCGCCCATAGCCGGGAGCCCACTGCCAGAACAGTGGACACGGCGCTGCTCAAGCGCGTTGGCGCATGGTTGGTGGCGACAGCCGCAGCCATCGCAATTGCGGGCTTCTTTCATGCATGAGGCGTTGGGCCGCCTTCACAACCAGCATGGAGGTTTTTGAACGCCATGCGACTCAAGACCAGGCTGACCGAGAAGCTCCGGATCAAGCATCCTGTGCTTCTTGCCCCCATGGGCGTCATGGCGGGCGGCAAGTTGGCTGCAGCCGTGTCGGATGCAGGCGGGCTCGGCATCATCGGCGGCGGCTATGGCGACGCCGATTGGCTCGAGCGCCAGTTCGCCGCGGCGGGAAACGCCCGGGTCGGCTGTGGGTTCATCACCTGGTCAATGGCACGAGACCCCACGCTGCTCGATCAGGTTCTGGCGAAGCGGCCAGCGGCCCTGATGCTGTCCTTCGGTGAGGTCGAACCGCACGCGTCGCGCATCAAGGCTCAAGGCGTGCCGCTGATATGCCAGGTGCAGGGGATGAAGTACCTGCGCGAAGCCGTCGAAGCGGGCGCCGACATCATCGTCGCCGAAGGATGCGAGGCCGGGGGTCACAGCGGCTTGCGAGGCCTGTTCACGCTCGTACCGGAAGCCGCCGACTATCTGTCCAAGCATTCGCCCGACACCGTCCTGGTCGCTGCAGGCGGCGTGGGAGACGGGCGCGGACTTGCTGCGGCGCTGATGCTTGGCGCTGACGGCGTTCTGGTCGGAACGCGTTTGCTGGCGAGCAGGGAGTCGGAGGCGCCGGAAGGATTTCGCCAGGCGATCATCAGCGCCGATGGCGACGCCACGGTGAAGTCGAACTCGGTTGATGTGGTCCGAAAGCGGTACTGGCCCAATCCGGAGTTCGTCGTTCGCGTTCTGAACAACAGCTTTGTCTCCAAATGGCATGGGTGCGAGCGCGACCTGGAAGCAGCGATCGATGTCGAGCATGAACGCTTTTGGACTGCGTTCGCGGCCGGTGACGCCGACCACTCCGGCGTCCTGATGGGAGAAGTCTCCGGAATCATTCACGACGCGCCGCCCGCGGCGCAGATCGTCGAGGATATGGTCGCGCAGGCCTGCCGGCTCTTGGGTTCGCACTCGGGCTGCGTTGTCCGCTGACCGTCAGGCGCCTCAGATGCGGCTGTGGTCCCTGCACCCACGGTATCTCGATCCCCAAGGCCTTGTCGCATTGTGGCGCGAGGCGCTGTTGGCTCGCGCCGTTCTCGGGGGGAGCACTCGCGGCTATCGGAACCATCCACAGCTCGAGCGTTTTCTCGCTCACTCAACGCCGCGCTCCGCGATCAGTTGCTATCTGCAAGGCATTCATGCCGAAGCGATAAGCCGTGGCTACGCATTCGACCGGAGCAAGATCGGACGCGGGCGACTGCAGGAACCGCTTGTCGTCACCGAGGGCCAGGTCCGGTACGAGTGGGAACACCTGTTGGGCAAGTTGGCGGTCCGCAATCCAGCAATGCTGGCGCAGTGGCGCGCCATCAGCGTTCCCGAGTGCCATCCAATGTTCCGAGTGTTGCCGGGTCCGATCGAATCGTGGGAGCGTGTCATCTACGCTGGCGGATGAGTCGGCGCGAGCCGGTACAAATTCAGGAGGAATTTCCCGGCTCTGGTGGGAAAGGATTGCTGGCGCAGAAATTCATTGGCGGGCGATAGTTCAGACAATTTAACCGCGCGCCCCATGGATCAACCGCAGGTGACCAGACAGCAATTCGAGCTCGACGAACTGGGTCCGGCCGCCTGTCTGCTGGTCACTCTGGCCGGGGCGGCGGCGGTCGTCGTTTGCGTTACAACAGTCCTGAAGGACGTCCTGGGTCTGCACGGCTTCTGGAGTCCGCTTGCGTCAGCCATCGCGCTGGGATTTTGGTGGCAAAGTGACTTTGTGTTGAAACTCGGGCGGGTGCGGCGCGTTCGGGATGAAGCCCCGCAGGCCCGAATCGTCAACGACCAACGAGCGGCGGCGAAACCGACGTGAGTATGAAGCCTTAGCGGAGATGAGCGGCCCGGTGAGTCCGCCGACTCTCCCGCAACCGCGCCGGTCTTCACGCGCCACCGACCCAAGCCGATCTTCCTGCCGCGACGTGGGCGGTCGTTCAACCTGCCCGAGCGCTGTGACAACGCGGCTCATCTCAGGATCTCGTCCGCAGATACTCCCATTCGAGGCTAGTCGACTCTCCCCCCAATCTCGGGACAAGGTTCCTACAACGCTTCGAGGCTGGCGCGCTAACTTGGGAGCCTTCACCTCCATCGGCGGAGCGGCTATGCAGAGACTCAAGGAATCGCTGACTCGGCTTTTTATGCCCCCTCTTACCGCGCCTGGGAGTTCGGTAGTGGAATCCACGCTCCCGATGTCTCCCATGGAGATGCCGATTGTGATCGACGCAGCAAAGTCGTTGGCTTTGTTTGAAGCGAAGATGGAGTCCGCTGATCGACCCTCACTTCGAGACTACATACGCGAGCTGGGGGAACTCAACGAGTCCCTGTCGACGCTGGAGGCAGTATTGTGGACGCAGGGCACACCGGATTCGCGAGCGCTCAATACGGTACGGGTCAGGTATGCCCAGGCAGAAAGGCTTTGGACAGCTTGCGAGAGCGATCACGAAGTCTTTGAGGGTGAACTTGTCCGTTTGAATAGTCTCAGCACAGCGACTCTGCTGGCGAAGAAGGTGCTCGCCGATTTTCCGAGACTCGACCAGCAATTCGCGGATGGCGGTGCGCTATCGCCGAACAAGAACTACGTGTCTTGCCGCCGGCTCTTGAGGGCCATCTGGGCGGATGCAAAAACGCAGGGCCACCATCTGAGGAGCGAACTCAGGGTCAGTGCCCGCTCGTGCAGCAGGCGCTAGCAGCGGGCTGTCATCCCTGGGGGTCTTCGTCACCGGGGGCCTGAGTGCCACCCTCGCCGCCTACGCCGGCCTGAGCCTGGCCAAAGCGCTTACGATCCTCGGGGACGAGTTCGACCCGGACGAAGTCTGTGCCTGGGGTCTCGTCTTCGTGAACCCATTGGCGAGGTACCTTCAGTGAAGATGATCCTGACACCGGCGCAGAATCCAGATGAGTACATCGATTGCCTGAGCGGGTGGCAAGGAGACTATGCCAAGGCATTGCGCACGGCAGTTCGCGAAGCGGTGCCTGAGCTCGAGGAGAGGCTGAAGTGGGGTCACATCGTCTACTTCATGAACGGCCCGGTTCTGCTGATCCGACCCGAACCAGCCCGCGTTCTCTTCGGGTTCTGGCGAGGGCAGCGTCTACGCGATATCGAGCCGCGCCTGAAGCCGGGTGGAAAGTATGAGATGGCGACCCTGGAACTTCGGCAAGACACGCCACTTCGCAGGGAGACAGTCCTTGGTCTGGCCATCAGGGCGGCCGAGCTCAACCGCATGGGCTAGGAGAACGCATGTTCGACCACGTCAAATTCGGAGTCAGCGACTATGCCGCGAGCAAAGCGTTCTTCCTCAAGGCACTCGAGCCGCTCGGCGTCGCTGTCGTCTCGGAGGGCCCGCCGACGTACGGGATTGAACTCTGCCCAACGGGTGGCAAGGCTTCGTTGTGCCTGTTCCAGACGGCGGAGAAGCCGGCGCATCTCCACTTGGCGTTCACGGCCGAGAATCGCCAGCAGGTCGATGCTTTCCATCGAGCGGCGCTGGAGGCGGGTGGCAAGGACAATGGTGCGCCGGGCCTGCGTCCGCACTACCACGCGAACTACTATGCGGCTTTCGTCATCGGCCCGGACGGGCACAACATCGAAGTGGTTTGCCACGAACCTGGGGCCCAGGACGTGCGTGCCGACCTCCACCACCAACAGTGACCCAGTCCCAAGAACACACCCTGTACGGGGCCGCAGCCTCCGGCTCCGTTGCCGTCGAAGCAGCACTGACTCTGCTGAACATTCCGTTCAAGCTCATTGAGGGCGCAACCTGGGCCTCCGAGGCGGCTCGCGAGCGCGTCGGCGAGCAGAACGCGATGCGCCAGATCCCCACGCTCGTCCTCCCGGACGGCCAGATACTGACAGAGAGCGCCGCCATCCTGATCTACCTGGCGGACCTGCACCCTGAGTTCAGGCTGTCGCCCGCCGCCGCGGCCGCTTCGCGCGGGCCCTTCTTGCGCTGGATGTTGTTCGTCTCCTCCGCCATCTACGCGTTGCACTGGATCAAGCCCGACGTGAGTCGGATCGGTGCGCCGCAGGGGGCGAGGGACGACGTCGTCCGCGCCGTGCACGAGCGAATCGCTTTCTGCTGGCGAACCATGGACGGGCAACTGAGCCCGGCCAGGTACCTGCTTGGCGACGAGCTCAGCGTGCTCGATCTTTACGTCGCCGTGGTGTCGCGCTTCGGTCCGTGGCGCGAACGCTTCCACGCCGAGGCGCCGCGCATGTCGCCGGCGATCAGGCGCGTCGACGAAGAACCGCGCCTGAAGGCGCTTTGGGAAAGCCGCTTCCCGGACGGGTGAGTGACTTCGCCCCGCCGCCGGAGCTCGACGGGAGTACAGTCCCCAGCGTGGTCGCGCCACTCGGAGAAGCCATGCCAAATACCTACGATCTGGAAGGCAAGTCCGCCATCGTCACCGGTGCCGCGAAGGGCATCGGACGCGCGATTGCCGAGCTGCTCCTCGCCAATGGTTGCCAGGTGACGATCTGGGACGCGAACCCCGCGCATTTGCCGGGGGCCAGGTCAGAGGTCGTCGATATCACCCAGCCCGGCCAGGTCGCCACGGCCGTGGCCGCATGGCCCGATGACCGTCGCATCGACGTCCTGGTGAACGACGCGGGCTATCTGGGAAGGACCAGCACCTTCGCCGCCCACCCCCCGGCGGATTGGCGGCGCATCGTCGAGGTCAACCTCCTGGGCACGATGCAGGTCACCCAGGCAGTCGTGCCTATCATGGTGCGGCAAGGTGGAGGCAGGATCATCAACCTCGGCTCACTCGCAGGGAAAGAGGGCTTGGCGGGCATCGTGGCGTACTCCGCGGCCAGTGCGGGAATCATTTCCTTCACCAAGGCGCTGGGCCGGGAGTTGGCGCAGCACCATGTCTTCGTGAACTGCGTGGCCCCGGGTCCCATCGACACGGACATGATTCGGGACCTCGGGCCGGAGGTCGTCGGCCAGATGGTCCGTGACAGCCCCATGGGGCGCCTCGGTGATGCCAGCGAAGTGGCCCATCTCGTCGCCTGGCTGTGCACAGAGGCAAGCCGTTTCAACACAGGCGCCGTCTTCGACATGTCCGGCGGCCGCGCGCGGTACTGAGATATGGACGGGCAACGCTTCAAGGTCTTCGGCCGCATGTTCCTGATCCGGCGCAGCGGCGGCCTCTGGGAGGCCTATGCGCTTGGCGCAGATGGAAAGCGCACGCCGGCCGGTTTTGTCATCCCGGAGTTCATCGAGGACTCCGAACTGGAGCAGTACCTGTTCGACCTCTTCCACGAAAGCGCCACCCCTGGCAATGGCGACGTCAGGAGGGTCCCGTGAAAGCCTGCATGCCACCCTACCTGGGAAGTTGCCTCTGTGGCCAGGTCAGGTTCCGGCTGAACGCCGAGCCGCTCACGCTCTATGCGTGTCATTGCACCGACTGCCAGCGTCGCTCGGGTGGCGCCTTGCTCCTGTCCATGTGGGTGCAAAGGGATGCGCTGGAAGTCCTCGAGGGAACACCAGTCCTGGTGCCGTCCATCGCGAATGACGGACGAGAGCGCAATAACAAGGTGTGCCCGGCCTGCCAGATTCGGCTGTGGTCGGAACCCGTTCACCGGCCCCAACTGGCCATCCTGCGGCCAGGCATGCTGGAGCAAGCCGGGAGCTTCACACCGATAGCGCATCAGTTTGTGCGCAGCGCGCTCCCTTGGTTCGTCTTTCCGAAGGGGGTCCCGCGCTATGAGACCGAGCCCGAGGATCCTGCTGAATACATTCGCCTATGGAAAGCATCGGGACAGCATCGTCATGGCCCCGGCGAGCCCGGTTGACATGACTGCGCCCCATCCATCGGGATCCACCTGGCGGTCGCGCTGACGCCAGGATGCAACACCGATTCCTCCAGCCGCGGGCTCACTGCACAATCTCGTCGTACAGAAATTTCTTGGGACGGATGTGACGACGGACACGAGCGGCCTCATGGGCGGGGCCATTCTTTTGCTGGCCGGACCAGCAGGCATCGATTCATTGGCAGCTTGCGCATCGCGCAGTTTCGGACCGGGGTGCGCGCCATGAGCGGGCCGACCGCGATCAGGCTGGCCGCCCTGCTGGCATTGGGCTACGCCCTGTGGGTCCTGATCGGCGGGCCCATTCAGCTGGGCGCCGGTGGGAATGTGCTGACCGTGCGCGTGAGCGCATCACATGCGATCAGCTGGCTGGTCGGACTGCTGTCCCTGGTGTTGGCCATTGGCTTGTGGAGCCGGTTCGCATGGGCCTGGTGGCTGGCGCTGGTAGCGGCCCTGGTCCAGGGCTGGCGAGTCCTTTCCGCGCAACTCGCGCATCAACCGGTCCGGATGCCCGGTGCCGTCACGCTGATCGTGCTGGCTCTGCTGCTGGTGTTCCTCGTGCTGCTGTTCATGCCCAAGGCGCGGGCGACCTGCAACCGCTGAATCCGGAATCTCCAGGCTCATCGGCCGATTTTGCTGCCGCTCAGTTACGCGGCGGTTGCAAAAGGGCGCGTCGCTGAAGTGAGCTCGATACCAGCGCCGGGGAGACTTCATTCCATGGGCGCCACCCCGGCCAGCCGGCAAAGGCTTCCCGGGATGGCGCGACCCACAGCCTCACCTCCGCAGAGCGATCGACCATGGAAGAGCTTTTACTGTTTTTGACCGAGCACGGCCTCGCGGCGGTCTTCCTGGTGACGCTGGCCGCCCGCATCGGTGCGCCGGTTCCGGCCTCGCTGCTGCTGGTGTTCGCGGGCGCGATGGGGCAGGCGGGTCAGCTCTCGATCTGGGGCGTGGCCGCCGCGTCGGTGCTCGCCAACCTCGCGGGCGACGCTGTCTGGTTCTGGGGCGGCAGGGCATGGGGCGTTCGGGTGCTGCGGCTGGTCTTTCGCTTCTCCGGGCGCCGCGATGCATGCCTGTGCCAAGGCCAATCGCTGATCGAGCGCTGGGGCGGCCTCTCGCTCATCGCGGCCAAGTTCGTGCCGGGCGTGTCCGTCGTGGCGGCGCCCCTGGCTGGCGCGCTCGCCATGCCGTGGCCGCGGTTCATCGCCTATGGCCTGGCCGCCGCGGCTGCGTGGACGGTGCTGTTCCTGGGGGCGGGCGTGTTCCTCAGCGCGGACGTGCAGCAGCTGGTGGCTGCGCTGGACGGCGCGGCCATGCTGGCCGGCTTCCTGTCAGCCGGGCTGATCGTCGGCCTGGTGGCTTACCGCTGGCCGCGACTTCGCGCCGCTCGCCCGGCAACGGATTGCGTCGGGCACACGGCGGCCCTCATTCGCTAGGCTGCCGGCGCCAGCCGCCGGGCGCAGCGCCTGCGCATTTCTTGAAAGCGCGGCTGAACGCCGACTCCGATTGATAGCCCAGCGCCGCAGCCACCCCGGAGACCTTCGCGCCGGGTTCGGCCAGCATGCGCGTGGCCAGTTGCATGCGCCACTGGATGAGGTACTGCATGGGCGGTTGGCCGACGAACTGCACGAAGCGTTCCGCCAGCACCGAGCGCGAGGCGCCGGCCTGCGTGGCCAGTTCGGCAAGCGTCCAGTGCCTGGCGGGCGCGCCATGCAGCAGCGTCAGCGCCCGCGCCACCATCGGCTCGCCGAGGCCGGCGAGCCAGCCGGCCTGCGTGGCCGCCATGGTCGTGAGGCAACGCCGCACGACTTCGATAAACATCAGCTCGGCCAGCCGAAGCTGCACGTCCTTCCCGCCGGGCGCTGGCTCGCGCAACTCGCACAGCGCGAAATCGACCAGGTGGCGCATCGCGCCGTCCAGCGCCGTCGCTCCGCGCAGGTGGATCATCCGCGGCAGCGAGGCGAGCACGGGGTTGAACGGACGCCGGTCGCAGCCGAGGAAGCCACAGATGAACTGCGTCTGCTGCGCGCCGCCGCCGCCTTCGGGCACCACTGAGGGCAGTTCGCCGGCAGCCATCTGCCGGAAAAACGCGACCGCCTCCTCGGGGCCGTAGCTGGCCCGGGCATCGGGCGGGTTGGCCAGGAAGTAGGCGTCGCCGTGCGGGATGACAAGCACGTCGCCCGTCTCGAAGCTTTCCGGCGGCGCATCGCGAAGGCCGGCCCAGCAGCGGCCGCGGGTCACGACGTGGTAGGAGACCATGTGCTGAGAGCCTGGCAGCACGACCCGGCGAAAGGCCTCCGTCTGCGGCGCCCACGACCGCCAGGGCGTCGTGGCGTCGACGAGGAACAGCATGGACCCGGTTAGCCGCACCGAACGCAACACGTCCGACAGCACATCGGCGGACGGCGCGGCATGCGAAGCGGACGCTGGAGCATGGACAGCGTTCATCGTGCCACCCATGCTACGCCTGCCGATCCACTGAAGGAGGGCTGCGATGAACCTGGTTTCCGACTCACGGCCCGACTCGGCGGGGCGTTCCCCCGCCGACATCTACGACGAACAGTTCGTGCCGGCGCTGTTTCGCCAGTGGGGCCCGGTCCTCTGCGATGCGGCACAGGTCCGGCGCGGCCAGCAGGTGCTCGACGTCGCCTGCGGCACCGGCGCGCTGACGCTCGCGCTCGCCGACCGCGTCGGACCGGAAGGCGCGGTGCATGGCCTGGATGCCAGCCCGCAGATGCTGGCCGTTGCCGGGCGCAAGGTCGCGCGCATTGCCTGGGTCCATGGCCGCGCCGAGGCGCTGCCCTTTGGCGACGCCGCCTTCGATGCCGTGCTCAGTCAGTTCGGCCTGATGTTCTTCGAGGGCCGCGTCGCGGGGCTGCGCGAGATGCAGCGCGTGTTGCGGCCCGGCGGGCGCCTGGCCGTCGCGGTGTGCGACGCGCTGGCGCGGTCTGCCGGCTACGCGGCGCTCGATGCGCTGCTGGAGCGCCTGTTCGGCCCATCCGTTGCAGGCGCGTTTCGCGCACCGTTCGCGCTCGGCGACGAGCAGCGCCTGCTCGCGCTCTGCGCGCAGGCGGGCATTCGGGACGCCCAGGTGGTGCGACGCGAAGGAACGGTTCGCTTCGCATCGGTCGAAGCGCTGGTGTCGACCGAGCGCGCCTGCGTGTGGACTCTCGGCGGCTTGCTCGACGATGGCCAGTTCGAACAGCTGCTGCGCGAGGCGCGGCTCGAGTTCGCGCCCTTCGTCAATGCCGGCGGGCAAGTGGCCTTCACCATGCCTGCCTTGCTGATCTGCGCCTCCAAGTGAGGCCTGGCCACCACTGCTCAGCCACTGCTGCTGGGTCATTCTTTGCCGACGCGCGGCTGCGCATCCAGCCGACAGCTCAAGCCCAAGTTCGGCGATAGGCTGATGAACTTGTCTGGAGAGCGGGATGCGGATGACAAGACCCAAGCGCGCGGACGACCTCGAGCGCGATAGGCCCCGCGGCTAGCACTGCCTTCGGTATTGCCGAGGTTGTTAACTGGCAAGTGGTGGATCCGACTGATCGCTCTCTTTTTGGCACGGGGTTTGCTCCTAACTCCGGCGCGGCGGCTGTCCGGCCGCCTCATCAAGCAAACGGAAGTTGCCTACGGTGCTTGTACTCACCTTGAAGTCTATTTGCGCGGCCGCCGCGCTCATCCTGATCGGCCTCCCGAGGCTCGCCATGGCCTTCGGCTACGAAGACGTCGTCGCCCTCGCGAAGGCGGAGGCGGCTGCGGCGTACCGGCCGCCGGCCGAAACCACGCCAGCCGAGCTGGCGCAGCTGACCTACGACCAGCTGCGCGACATCCGCTTTCGTCCCGATCGGGCGTTGTGGCGGGCGGACCGGCTCCCTTTTGAACTGGAATTTTTTCACCTGGGCAAGTACCAGACCGTGCCGGTGACGATCCACGAGGTCTCGGCGGCCGGGGTGCGCCCGCTGCGCTTCGACCCGCGCGATTTCAACTACGGCCGCAATCGCCTGGCGACGGCGCGCTGGGGCGACATCGGGATGGCGGGCTTTCGCATCCACCACCCGCTCAACTCGCCCACCGTCCGCGACGAGCTGGGCGTGTTCCTCGGCGCGAGCTATTTCCGCATGCTCGGCCGTGGCCAGCGCTACGGCCTGTCGGCGCGCGGGCTGGCGATCGATCCGGTGCGCGGCGCGGGCGAGGAGTTTCCGCGCTTCAAGTCGTTCTGGGTCGAGCGGCCCGCTCCGGGTGCCGACACACTCGTCGTCTACGCGCAGCTCGACTCGCCGCGCGCGACCGGCGCCTACCGCTTCGTGCTGCACCCGGGCGACGAGACGGTGGTCGACGTGAAGGCCACGCTGTTCCTGCGCGCCGGCGTCGCCACCCTCGGCATCGCACCGCTGACCAGCATGTTCCACCATGGCGAGGTCAGCCCCCGCAGCGGGGAGTTCCGGCCCGAAGTGCACGACTCCGACGGGCTGATGATCGCCACGGGTGAGGGCGAATGGCTGTGGCGCCCGCTGGTGAACCCGGGCAAGCCGATGGCATCTTCGTTCGCGGTTCGCGAACTGAAGGGCTTTGGCCTGATGCAGCGCGACCGCGTCTTCGCCAACTACGAGGACCTGGAGGCGCGCTACGAAAAGCGGCCCAGCGCGTGGATCGAGCCCGTGGGCCGCTGGGGGCCGGGCCGGGTCGAGCTGCTGCTGCTGCACACGCCGGACGAGACGCACGACAACGTCGTCGCCTGGTGGATGCCCGACACCTTGCCCGCACCCGGCCAGCCACTCGAGCTCGCCTACCGGGTCCACTGGCAGGGTGACACGCAGCAGCGGCCGCCGAACGGCTGGACCGTGCAGTCGCGGCTCGGCCGTGGTTACGCGAAGCTGGGGCCCGACGAGATGCAGTTCGTCGTCGACTTCGCCGGCCTGGCGCTCGACGCGCCGCCGGAGGAGGTCGACGTCAAGGCCGTCGTCACGCCCCTGGCCAATGCCCGCGTCGTCGAACGCAATGCCTATCCGAACGAGGTGCGTGGCGGCTGGCGCATGACCATGCGCGTCAAGCGCATCGACCCCGCGCAGCCGGTGGAACTGCGCGCCTTCCTGCAACAGGGCTCCCACGCCCTCACCGAAACATGGACCCTGCTCATTCCACCCGATTGAACAGCGCGCCGCCGATCCGGCGCGGCTCGATGGTGCCGCGACCCTGGCTCGGCTTTGCCGCAAGCATTGCAGCGCTGCGGCAAGGCCAAGGCACCGGCCCGACGGGGAGCGACCCGCCCGAACCCTGGGAGCGGGCGGCGGTGCGCCGGCGGCGCGTGCTGCTGTCGGCGATCGTGCTGTCGGCCATGGGTGCGGCGACGGTCCTCGGCCAAGGCCTGGCGTCCGGCGCGCATCCGATGCTGCGCATTCCGCTGGTGGCGCTCTATGCGCTGCTTTTCGCCTGGGTCACCGCCGGCTTCGCCACCGCGCTCATGGGCCTCGTCGTGCAATGGCTCGGCGACAGGCATGCGCTCAGCGCGGCCTCGGTGGCCGACCGGCCGATCACCGCGGATGCGCGCACGGCGATCATCATGCCGATCTGCAACGAGCACGCGGCCACCGTGTTCGCCGGCCTGGCGGCGACCTGCGAGTCGCTCGTCGCCACCGGCGCGGGGCGCTTGTTCGACCTGTACGTGCTGTCCGACAGCAGTGACGCCGACACCCGGGCGCAGGAAGTCACGGCCTGGAGTTCGCTGCGCGCCACGCTGGGCGATGCCATGCACGTGTTCTACCGCTGCCGCCGGCGCCGCACGCGCCGCAAGGCGGGCAACGTGGCCGACTTCTGCCGTCGCTGGGGGCGCGACTACCGCTACATGGTGGTGCTCGACGCCGACAGCGTGATGAGCGGCGAGTGCCTGGTGTCGCTGGTGCAACTGATGGAGGCGCATCCACGCGCCGGCATCATCCAGACGCTGCCGCATGCGTGGGGCTTGTCGACGCTGCACGCCCGGGCCCAGCAGTTCACGGGCCATGTCACGGGGCGGCTCTTTGCCGCCGGCATGCAGTACTGGCAACTGGGCGAGTCCCACTACTGGGGCCACAACGCGATCATCCGCATCGAGCCCTTCATGAAGCATTGCGGCCTGGCGCCGCTGGCCGGCCGCGGCGGCCTCGCGGGCGACATCATGTCGCACGACTTCGTCGAGGCGGCGCTGATGCGGCGCGCCGGCTGGCACGTGTGGCTGGTACCCGATCTCGATGGCAGCTACGAGCAGCAGCCGCCCAACCTGGTCGAAGAGCTGCAGCGCGACCGGCGCTGGTGCCAGGGCAACCTGCTGAACGCGCGCCTCGTGGCCGAGCCCGGCCTGCACCCGGTGCATCGCGCGATGCTGGTGACCGGCGCCATGGCCTACCTGTCGGCGCCACTGTGGCTGGTGTTCGTGCTGCTGGGCGCGCTCGCGTGGCTGGCCACCGGCACGCCCAGCGGGGCCGGGCACGGCGTGCCGGCGGGGGTGCTGGCGCTGTGGACCTGCACGGTGACCATGCTGGCCTTGCCGCGCCTGCTGGGCGTGCTGGTGATTGCGCTGCGGCGCGAGACCGCGCCATATGGCGGCCCGGCGGCCTTGTTGAAAGGCGCGCTGCTCGAGGGCCTGCTCTCCGTGCTGCAGGCGCCGCTGCGCATGGCGGCGCATAGCGTGTTCGTCGCCGTCGCGCTGACCGGCTGGAAGCTCGAGTGGAAGTCACCGCCGCGCGAGGCCGAGGCTGTTCCCTGGGCCGAGGCGGCGCGCCGCTCCGCGCCGATCAGCGCGCTCGTCGCCGTGCTGCTGGCCGGCGCGCTGGCGCTGAACACGCACATGGCGCTGTGGCTGTTGCCGGTGGCGTTGCCGCTGTTGTTCGCCGCACCGCTCGCGGTGCTGACGAGCGGATCCTGGGTCGGCGAGCGGATCCGCGCGGCCGGCTTGCTGCTCACGCCCGAGGAGTGGCGCACACCGCGGGTGCTGCGGCGGGCGCGCTGGCGCGTGCTGCAGCCCGCGCTTGCGCTCCGCCTGGCTGGCATGCCGTCGCCCATCATCACCGTGCCGGACACCCGGCCGGCGGCCAACTCGGACTTCGGCCCGTGGACGGAAGGCGACCGCGTCGGCGAGCGCGCAAGGCGCAGCCATGGCGGAGGCGGCCCCCTTCACTGATCCGGCGGCGGCGCCCGGTGCCCACCGCGGCGGCACTTAGCGCGAAACATTCGCCCCATCGCCGGACATTCTTCACGGTCAACGCCGAAGAGGCTGTCCTGGCGTGTGAGATTCGTGCTTCCCCTGGTGCTGGCTCTACCATGCGAACAGAAGAGCCATGCCCAGCCTGCTGTTCACTCGCCGTCGCGCGCCCGTGGTCCTGTTCGCCCTGCTGGCGGCAGGGCAGGCGTGCGCCCAGAGCCGCGCGGTGATGGAGCCGGCGCCGGGCGTCCAGGTCAGCTATGAGCGCCAGGGACCGGAGGATGCCGCGGCTCCGCCCGGGCGCTTCGACGGCGCCGTCGCCACGCCGGCCGGCACCTTGCGCACTACGGTCCGCGCGGTGCCGAGCGAGGAGCACGGCTTCCAGCGCGGCGATACCTCCTTCGAACTGTCGAACAGCATCCTGGGCGGCCAGTTGCAGCTGCGTGAACTGCAGGCCGGCGGCACGGCCGCGGTCTGGAGCGCACCGCTGGGCGCCGGTCTGGCGGCGCAGACCCAAAGCGAGTGGACACCCGTGCGCAGCGGGCAGGCGCTGCAGCTGCAGCAGGAGCTCGACGGCGGCCATATCGCCAAGGCGCTGCTGTCGAGCTCGAAGACATCGACCGCACAGGGCTCGCAGTGGGACCTCGAGGTCGCCAAGGTCTCCGGCTTTTCACGCTGGAATGCCGGGTTCCAGGGCGCCGACAACAGCTACGTTTCCGCTTCGGGCGGGGCCGAGCCTCGCGCCGGCGTGCGCCTGGGCACCCAGTTGCCGATCTTCTCGCAGTCGCGGACGGAACTGCGCTACACGCGCCAGCTAAACTGGCATGCGGAAGAGCCGGTCTCATCGGTCATGCTCAGCACCTCGTTCGACCTGCCGCTGCGCGCCAGCCTGGCGACCGCCGTGGAGACCGATGCGGACGCACGCCACAAGGCCTCGGTGACGCTCACCGTGCCGCTCGAAGCGCGCTGAGCGAGCGCATCCAAGGCGCTATTTCTTCGCGCGCCCGCGCCGCGCCGTCTTGGCCGCCGGCTTGCCGGACTCGCGCGCATCCGGCGTCGCTGCCTGCTCCAGCCACTGCAAGGACTCGGCGTAGACCACGAAGCGCCGCAGGTAGTCGGGCGACAGCTCGCGCATCATCGCCAGCGACTGCAGCACCAGCGCATGCGAGTTCAGCGGCCCCGACTGCGCGGGCCTGCGGGCGAGCGCTTGGGCCAGGCGGTCCAGCGTGTGGCCGCGGCTCCAGGCCTGGCGGAAGCGGTGCGCGCTGGCCAGTTCATCCGGGTCATGCGGCTCGCCGGCCGCGCCAAGGGCGCGCGCGGCGGCGGCGGCGCGCAACTGCTGGTTCAGCGGCGCGAGCGGGCTGACCGGTGCCGCGCGGCGCGCGGCTGGCCGGATGGGCGGCGCCGGCTGCGCAGGGTAGGGCGCGAGGCGCTGCTCGCATTCGCCCAGCGCTGCCTGCAACTTCCCGCTCAGCACGGCCTGCACGTCCGCCGACTGCGCCGGCAGCCGGCGCGCCAGCGACTCCAGGGCGTGGAAGCGCACCGGCTCCAGCCGTGCGGCGCCGCGTGCGCGAAGCGCGGCGATGCGCTCCTGCAGCGTGGCCGGATTCAAGACGGCGCTCCTCCCGTGCCCTTGGCGCCGTGCGGCGCTCGCGGCACCGGGGCCATCTCCACCCGCCGGTTCAGGGCGCGCCCCTTTTCGTTGGCGTTTGATGCCACCGGCTGCTCGGCGCCGAAGGCCGCCGCGAACACCTGCCCGGAGGGCATGCCTTCCTCGATCAGTGCCCGGGTGACGTTCAAAGCGCGCTGCGCCGACAGCTCCAGGTTGTCCTCGAAGCGATGGTTGGCGCTGGTGATGGGCTTGTCGTCGGTGAAGCCGCTGACCATCAGCATTTCATTGCGCTCGCCCAGGTACACGCGCAGCGGGTGCACCAGGCTGCGCAGCAGCTGGCGCCCTTCGGGGCGCAACTGGTCGGAGTTGACGGCGAACAGCACGCTGCCGCTGATGCCGATGCGCCCGTCGCTCACGGTGATGCGGCCGGCGGCCAGCGGGACCGCGAGCGCCTTCTCCAGCGCCATGCGGCGCTGCTCCTCGATGCGGCGCTTCTCGATCTCCGATTCCAGGCTGGCCACCAGGTCCATCTGCACCACCAGCACGCCCAGCAGGATCAGCACGAAGGCGCCGAGCAGGCCCGACATCAGGTCGGCAAATACGGCCCAGACGGGCGCCACCTCGTGGGCGGCGCCGTCGGCCTCGTCCAGCTCCATCATCCCGGCACCCCGACGGCCACCGCGGCCGGCCTGGCCGGCGCGACCTGCAGTGTGCGCAGGTTCTCCAGCAGGTCGTGCTGCGAGCTGATGCTCAGGTCGATCACCTCGCGCGCCTGCGCCACGTAGTAGGCCAGCTGCTCGTCGCTGCGCGCGGTGGAGCGCTCCAGCGAAGCCTCCACGCGCTGCAGCGTCTCGACCAGCTTCTCGTTGCCGCCCTGGAACAGCTGCACGCTGTGGCCGAAGGCTTCCGCCAGGCTGGACAGCTCCACGGCGCTGGCAGTGGTGTGGGCCGCCGTGGTGGCCGCCTGGCCGGACTGTGCCTCCAGCACCTGCGCGAAGCGTGCGCCGGCCTGTTCCAGCACGGACGCGGCGGCGGCGAGCAGGGCTTCGGTCGCGGCGCGTTGCTCGCCGGCGGCCTGGTTGACGGACTGCAGCAGCGCGGACAGGCGCGCCAGCAGCTCGCTGCGTTCCTGCAGGGCGAGGTTGTCGCGCTCGGCGACGCGGCTCATCTCTTCGCGCAGCTGCGCGATCACGCCGGCAGCGGCCTCGGGCACTTCGGAGGCGGTGTGCAGCAGGCGCGTGATGGGCGCTTCCAGCGCCGCGCCCAGGGTGCCCAGGTGCTGCGCAACCGCGGCCTGCAGCTCGCCCAGGCGCTCGACCGCGGCCTGGCCGTTCCGGTTTTCCTGCTCGCGCAGCGCGGCCAGTTCCGTGCGCCACAAGGCCGTGAGCTGCTCCATGCGCTCGCCTTGCTGGGTCACCCAGCGGCTCTCGGCTTCCTCGCGCGATTGCACCAGGGCGCGCGATTGCTCCAGCAGGCGGGTGGATTCGGCCAGCGTCGCCGCCGCATGCGCATCGGCGTGTTCGCCCACGCCGGCCAGCAGCGCGGCGCTGCGCTGCTCGAAGGTTTCGCTGAAGCCGCTCAGGCAGCCTTGCAGCTGCGTGGCCAGTGCCTCGCTGGTGCGCGCGTGCGTCTGCAGCGCCGCGGTCCACGAGTCGGAGACCGTCCGGGCGGTGGCGCCGAACTGCTGCGACAGCGCATCCACCTGCGCCTGCGCCGCGGCGGCCAGGCGCTCGTGCGTGCGCTGCGATTCCTGCACCACCTGGGCCATCGCCCCCTCGACCACGGGACGGATCGTCTCGCCGGCCTGGCGCGCACCGGCGACCAGGTTCTCCTGCAAAGAGGCGCCGACGCCGCGCGCCAGCTCGGTGTAGGCGTGCGTGGCGTCGCGCTGGAACTGCGCGTGGCGCTCCAGCAGCTGCTGGTCCAGCTGCTCGCTGCGCGCTTCGATGCGCTGCATCAAGGCCTGCAATGCGTCGACCAGCTCGGGCAGCGCACGCGCCTGCAGCTGCTGCGCGCGGAAGCTCTCCTGGCGCTGGTGCACCAGCGAGAAGGGCTGCAGCGCGTCGGCCATGCGCGAGTCCAGCAGGCGCACGGCCTCGGCCCGCTCGCGCCGGCTCAGGGCCGACAGCAGGCCGAGCATGGCCGAGGCTGCCACGCCCGCCACCGAGGTGCCGAACGAGAGCCCCAGGCCGCGCACGGGTTCGGCCAGGGCGCCGCGGATGGCCTGCAGGTCGGTCGAACCCTCCAGCGCGAACACCGCGCCCTTGAAGGTGACCACCATGCCCAGGAAGGTGCCCAGCATGCCCAGCATCACCAGCAGCCCGACCAGGTAAGGCGTGAGCGCCGGCCCGGGCAGCGTGCCGCGGTCCGCTTCCACCCGCTGGCGCACGGCGGCGCGCAGGCCGGCCGGCACCCGCTCCAGCCAGTCGCCCAGCGATGCGGGCGGCTGGGAAAGGTCCTGCAGCGCCTTGTGCAGTCCGGCGGTGGAGGCGCGGAACCGGCTCAGTTCGACGGCGCCCAGCACGTACACCGCGAGGATCACCGCCGTCACCGCCAGGGGGAGCCAGCTGCCGGCGGCGAAACCCATGCCGACCCAGGCGACGATCACCAGGCCGATGGCAAAGGGCAATGCAAAAGATAGTTTGTTCATGGTCGATGAGGGCCTGTCAACAGGCCCTGGCTTCGTTGCGCAGGGCCTCGATCAGGCCCGTCACGGGTTCCAGGCGCAGCTCCAGTTCCGCCAGCAGCGCCTGGCGCCATTCCCCGGCAAAGGCATCCGTCGTGCCGGCCGAGCGCAGCTGCTCGAAACGACGCTTCAGCAGCGCGATGGCCGCGGGCAGCGTTTCCTGTTCGCGGCGCGCGAGCACCTGTTCCAGCGCGGCATCGAGCGCGGCCAGCCGCCGAAGCCGCGGCGATGCGCGGCAGACCGCCTGGCGTGCGTGGTCGCGCAGGGCGCCGACCATCTGCTCCATCTGCCGTTGCAGTTCCAAATGGCGCTGCTGGTAAGGCAGGTAAGCGGGTTCATCGCCGGGCGCGGTGGCGGCCATGGCCAGCGGGTCCTGGGCGATGGCTTTGGCCAGCACGGAGCGAACGCGCTGCAGGTCGTCCGCGAGATCGCCGCTGCGACTCGCGCGCACGGCAACCGTACCGGCGGCCGCGTCCAGGGAACGGATCGCCTGGTGCGCCGACTGCAGGCCGATTGCATCGAAGGCGTTCAGCCACAAGCTCAGGCGCTCGGCGAAGTCCATTCCGGGCGCTTCCGCCACCGGAACGCCCTCGCCGAGCAGGCGGACAAGCCTTGAACTGCCGAAACTGCTGCGCAAGAAAACGGATCCTCGGCACCGGACACGGTGCCATCACAGGGGTTGACGGGGGAAGGCGGCGGCGACCTCTCGGGCAGTGTTTGCAGGAGCCAACTCAAGGCCCCGCGTTCCGCGCAGCCCGCATTCTAGTTTTGGGCAGGCTGAGCTCCGCCTCCGGTACCGCACGGGAGGCAAAGCTCCGGACAAATTACACAGATCCGGGTCGGCCCGGCGAACCTGTGTCGAAAAGCGGGGCCAAGAAACGGGGTGGCGCGCCCTTCGCGCTGCCGGCGACTACTTCCTGGCCGCGAAATCTTCGAGCTTCGCCCCATTCGCCAAGGCTTCCCGCAGCCAGTTCGGACGCTTGCCCCGCCCGCCCCAGGTGTTCCCATTCGAATCGGCATAAGCCACGGACGCGCTGCCTGCGCTCCGCTTGGTGCGCCTGGTCTTGGCCTTGCCATTGCCGGCGGCGGCCTTGCTGGTGCGGGACACCAGGCCCAGCTCACCGGCGGAAATTCCATATGCGGCAATGGCTTCTTTCATCCGCGCAATGACGCCTTTGCGCTCCTTGGCTTTCAGCGCATCGGCTTCGCGCTGGAGAGATTCGATCTGCTTTTGGAGTTCAAGGTAAGTCGCCATAAGCCTTCCGAGGTAGCTTGAAAGCTGTAATTAGAACACTCGTCGCTGTTTTGCTGGGCGCCGGCCCGTTTGCACGAATGCCGCGATTGATTTGCGACGTTTCGGCTTGCCTTAGCTCGATCTGGAACGCAGTTATGCAATCCCTGTCACAAACGAAAGAGCGTTCGACATCCCGCGCAGCTCGAGATTCGGTCATTTCCCGGCCGTGGCCGGTGAATTACGATGGGGCTGCCTCGCGTTGTGCGCCACGCCGAGGAAGGACAGTCGCCACCCAGCCGGGCAGGCCCGGTGGCTCGATTGGACGCATGTTCCTTGATTGGAGAGCAACATGGTCAGCAAGAACACGATTTGTCTCTGGTACGACGGCACGGCCCTGGAAGCCGCGCAGTTCTACGCGGCCACGTTTCCCGACAGCGTGGTGGGTACGGTTCACCGGGCGCCCGGCGACTATCCGTCCGGCAAGGAAGGCGATGTGCTCACGGTCGAGTTCATCGTGATGGGCATCCCCTGTCTCGGCCTGAACGGCGGGCCGGTGTTCAAGCACAACGAGGCCTTCTCGTTCCAGGTCGCCACCGACGACCAGGCCGAAACCGATCGCTTGTGGAATGCGATCGTCGAGAACGGCGGGCAGGAAAGCGCATGCGGCTGGTGCAAGGACAAGTGGGGCTTGTCGTGGCAGATCACGCCACGTGTCCTCATGGACGCGATCGCCGATCCCGATCGCGCGGCAGCGAAGCGCGCTTTCGAAGCCATGATGAAAATGGGAAAGATCGACATTGCGGCCATCGAAGCGGCGCGCAAGGGCTGAGGTCTCCGGCCCCCAGATCGCCACCAGCGACCTCATCTGAGGTGAAGCACATCAATTCCTGCTGTTTTCGTTTCCGCCTCTCGCCTTGAACAGCGGGGTGTCCACTCCCATCTTCCCTGCCTGAGCGGCCAGGTCTTCCTGCCCGGTCGGCGGATTCCGAAGGCCGCTGCGTCCGCGCACCATGCGACGCAGTGGCAAGCGATCCGAGGTGCAAGGCAATGGACACTCCTTCTTCTTCCTCCCGCGAACTGGCGGACGCGGTCGAGCGCGTGGCGCCATCGGTGCTGGGCGTGCGGGTGCGCCGCTTCGGCACCTCCTCAGCGCTGTGCTGGCGGCCGGGCGTGCTGGTCACGACTGCCTGCACGGTCGGCCATGCCGACCGCGTGCAGCTGATCGGCAGCGGCGGCGAGGCGCTGATGGGCACCGTGCGCGGCGTCGACCCCGGCACCGACATGGCGGTGGTGGCAGCCGAAGGCAACTGGCCGAGCGCCGAGCGCCGCCTCGATTCGGCCGCGCGCGTCGGCGATTTCGTGTTCGCGCTCGGCCGCGATGCTTCCGGCATGGCGCACGCCAGCTTTGGCCGCGTGGGCGCGGTGGCCGGTGCCTGGCGGAGCTGGCGCGGCGGCCACCTCGATCGCTACATTCGCCTGGACGGCGGCCTGTACCCCGGCTTGATGGGTGCGCCGGTGTGCGACGAACAGGGGCAAGTGCTGGGCATCGCCAGCGCCGTGCTCGCGCGGCACCACGGCATGGTCGTTCCCGCCGCCACGGTCGATCGCGTCGCCGACGCGCTGCTGTCGCACGGCCGTGTGCGCCACGGGCATCTGGGCATCGCCGCGCAGCCGGTGCAGTTGTCGGCGGCGATGCGGGCGGCCGTGGACGTGTCCAGCGACACCGGCCTGCTCGTATCGGGGATCGGCGAGGAAAGCGCCGCCGCCCGTGGGGGATTGCAGGTGGGCGACATCATCGTGGCCGTGGGCGGGCGCCCCGTGCCCAGTGTGGAAGCCCTGCGCGACCTGCTGGGCGGCGAGCAGATCGGTGCGCGCCTGCGCCTGCTGGTGCTGCGCGTCGGTGTGCCCCAGGAACTGAGCGTGGAAGTGGGCGAGCGGCGGGGACACCGCTGCTAGCCCGGAGCTCCGCGAGGTCGCATGCGGTGGCGGGTCGGCATCATCGGATGGCAGCGCTGGGCCTTGCAAGGCGTGGCGCAAGCCTTGCATGGTGCCAGTGCGCCTGCGTTCGAGCCGGTGGTGCTGGAGCCGGGCCAATTCGCCGATCCGCCTGCGCTCGACGTGGTGGTTGTGGTACAGGCAGGCAACGAGCGCGCCGCCACGATTGCCCGCGCCGTGCCGCAGCATCTGCCGATCCTCTGGCTGGGTGAAACAGGCGAGACGGCCCAGCGCAGCGGCCCGACCGGGCGGCTGGAGGCCGAAGCCGACGACGAGGTGCTCGCGGCCGCGGTGCATGCGCTCGCGAGCGGCCTGTACGTGTGCGATGCCGCGCATCGCCGCGAGCTGCCCTTGCCAGCGGCGGGCGAACTGTCGGAGCCGCTCACCCCGCGCGAACTGGAGGTGCTGGAGCTGATGGCCAAGGGCCTGGCCAACCGCGAGATCGCGTCGGCCTTGGGCATCTCCAGTCACACCGCCAAGTTCCACGTCGCGCGCATCCTGGAAAAGGCCGGCGCCGCCACGCGCACCGAGGCCGTTCATCAAGCGTTGCGCCTCGGCCTGATCGGGTTGTGAGGGCCGGTTCGCGCGCGCGGCTGAAGCCGCCCCCGTGTCGCGCAGGTAGGATGCGAACCTGCCTTCAACTCACGCGCGAACACGGAGAAAAAATGGAGTCAAGACGACTTCGGGTCGGACAGGCGATCACACCGGAGGAATTCGAGGAACTGTCGGACGCGCAGCTGGCGCGGCTCGTTCCCAAGGCCTATCGGGAGTACTTTCCCGGCAAGGAAGGTTGCGCAGACGGGTTTTTCTATCTCCATGACGGATCGGCCTGGAGCTTCTACAAAGGTGGTTTTCTTGACGATTGAGCACCGCCGGGCGACGACCCAGGCAACGATGACCAATCCCATCCTTCTCGACCTTCCGGCGGCCATCGAAACCGAGCGACTGCTGATGCGTCCACCGCAGGCAGGGGACGGGCCGATGCTGCATCTGGCGCTGGTCGAGTCCATCGAGGCGCTGCGCCGCTTCCTGTCGTCGCTGTCCTGGGTCGCCGCCGAGCAGACCGTCGAATCGGCGGAGGCCTTCTGCCGCAATGCGCAGGCCAACTTTCTGGCCCGAAAAGACCTGCCGTTTCTCCTGTTCGAGAAAGCCACCGGCGAGATCGTCGGCGCCACGGGGCTGCACCGCACCGAATGGACCGTTCCCAAGACGGAGATCGGCTATTGGGGTCGCGTGTCCCGGGCCGGCCAGGGCCTGGTCAGCGAGGCCGTTGCGGCCATCAGCCAGTACGCCTTTCACCACCTGAAGGCCGAGCGAATCGAGATCGTCACGGACGAAGAGAACACGGCGTCGCGCCGGGTGGCGGAGCGCTGCCAGTTCGTGCTCGAAGGGGTGCTGCGCCAGGAGCGGCGCGCCCCCGATGGTTCGCTGAGGAACACCTGCATCTACGCCCGGCTGCGTTGAGCGGCCGAACGTGGCAGACGTCACGCCGACAAGCTCGGCGGTCCGCTACCATGCTGCACCGCAGTACAAGCGATTCGACGTGGAAATTGACGATCCCTACCACGAACTCGGCCTGACGGCCGAAGCCACGGATGCGGAAGTGAAGGCCGCCTGGCGCCGGCTCACCGCGCGCTGGCATCCGGACCGCAACGCCAGTCCCCAGGCCCTGAGCCGGATCCAGCGCATCAACCGCGCGCTGGAAGAGATCCGTGGCTCGCGCGAGCGAAAGGACGCCGACGAAGCGCCGCCGGCTGCCGAGCCGGACGACGAGGACGTCGTCGAGCACGCCATCAGCCTCTCGCTGGAAGAAGCGGCTGCCGGTTGCGTGCGCAGCGTGCAAGGGTCGATTGCCCGGACCTGCGCGCTCTGCACGGGCAGCGGCCTGGCGCTCAAGCCGACCACCTGTGCCCAGTGCGGGGGCCAGGGGCGTGTGAAGCAGAGCCTCTGGTTTCCCTGGTTGGCGCAGGCTGTGGCCTGCGAGGCCTGCGGCGGCCAGGGATCGACGCACGCGGCCTGTTCCTGCTGCGGGGGCAGCGGCGAGGGTTCACCGCTCCGATACAAGGGCCGGATCAGGATTCCCGCCGGCGTGCGTGACGGCCACGTGCTGCGTGCCCGCGTCCGCCTGCAGGGAGAAGACGGGCGGCAGGCGCTGGATGTCCGGGTGTCGCTGGCGGCGCACGCGTTCATGGCACTGGAGCCGGACGGAACAGTCAAAGTGGATGTTCCGGTGGACGGCTTCGCATGGGTCGCGGGCAGCTGGATCGAGGTGCCGACGCCCTATGGCCTGCGGCAGATGCGGTTGCAGCGCGGAGCGCTCAACTACCGGATGCGGGGCGAGGGCTTCCCGGCCGCGCTTGCCGGTCCCCGTGCCGACTGCCTGGTGACGGTGCTGCCGCTGTTTCCGCCGGAGTGGAGCAAGCGCCAGGCGGCCTTGCTGGACGAACTGGTCGCGTCCAACACCGGTGATGGCTCCGGCGAGGCGGGCGCGCGTGCGCAGGCCTGGGCCCGGACCCTCGCCGCATGGCAGGCCCGGCGCGCCAAGGCCGATTGAGCGCTTCGCCGCACGCCCTTGTAGGGGCGGCGCCACACCGCGTTGCCGCCGAAAAGGGACCCGGCCGCGGCTGCTTAAAAAATAGTCAACGTGCTGCAGGCCGCGCCGATGCTGGCGATGGACGATCCGTCCCGGCCTTATCCACAGCCTTCTCCCCGTACCTTGTGAGCTAGTGCAACGGGGTCTTGTGGTAGTCCATGGAACCGTGGACTAGGAGCCTGCGCGGCAGAGAAGCGGGCCTGCGCCGAGGCTTGGGGTGCGCCAGGCTAGGCGCAGGCGACTCCTAGGCGGTTGCCGCTTCGCCCGCGGGCTGGGTAGCCGTGCTCGCATCCACCGGCAGCCGGACGGTGAACACGCTGCCCGTGCCCTGGGTGCTCGCCACGGTGATGTCGCCGCCCATCATCTCGGCAAAGTGCTTGCTGATGGCCAGCCCCAGGCCGGTGCCGCCGTACTTGCGGGTGGTGGAGGCGTCGGCTTGCACGAAGGGCTGGAACAGGCGCTGCACCTGCTCCGGGCTCATGCCGATGCCCGAGTCCCGCACCACGAAGACAAGCTGGCCGGCGCCCTCCTGCCGCACCTCCATGCTGACGACGCCGCGATCCGTGAACTTGCAGGCGTTGGAAATCAGGTTCAGCAGGATTTGCCGCAGCTTGGTCAGGTCGGTATGCATCGGAAGCAGCTTCAATTCGTCGGCGACCTGCAATTCGAAGCGGTTGTGGTTCGCCGCGGCGAGCGGCTCCACGTTGTTGACCACCCCCTTGAGCATGGCGTGCAACTGGAAGTTTTCCAGGAACAGGTCCATCTTGCCGGCCTCGATCTTCGAGAGATCCAGCACTTCGTTGATCACCGACAGCAGGTGCTTGCCGGAACCGCGGATGCGCTCCAGGTCCTTGATGAAGTCGTCCTGGCCCAGGTCCTCGGCCTGTTCGGCCAGCATCTCCGAGTAGCCGATGATCGCGTTCAGCGGCGTGCGCAGCTCGTGGCTCATGTTGGCGACGAACTGCGACTTGGTGCGGTTCGCGGTCTCGGCGGCCTCCTTGGCGGCATGCAACTCGGCGCTGCGCTGCTCCAGCAGCAGGCTCTGCTCCACGATTTCCGCGTTCTGTCCGCGGATCTTCTGCAGGCCGTGCACCACCTGCCGGGACTGCGCGTACGAGAGGTAGGCGAAGGTCATCATGAACCCGAACAGGACCGCGCCGCTCAGAAGCGCCACTTCCAGGCCAGCTTCCGGGGCGATGGTGAAGCCGATCACCGACCCCGAGAGCAGGGTGCCCAGCGTCACCAGCCCCACGCCGCGCAATGTGAACAGGGGTCCACCGACCGCCAGCATGCCCGCGAGCACGCCGGGCACGATGGCGGTGCTGGGCCACAGGCCGAATTGCAGGACAGGCAGCCAGGCACCGATGATCACGGCGTCGGCCATCAGGTTGCCCAGTTCGGCGCGCTTCGAGTCCCGGCTGCGCCGCGCCAGGTAGTAGGCGAGGTGCGGCCACACCAGCGAGTGCAGCAGCAACAGCACCAGGATGGTGGTCGTGAGCCGGTCCGGGTACAGGTGCAGCAGCACCACCAGGATGAAGCCCGGGAAGGTGACCACCCGCAGGAGGAAGTCGGTGCGGACGACCGGATGCACCCGTGAATTGGAAGGCTTGTTCATGTTGTTGCCTTGGAGTCGGATTCGGGCGCGGCCTGCGGTTCGGGCACGACCGGCAGCCGCGCGGTGAACACGGTGCCGACGTTCGGCGTGCTCTCGACGCTCAGGCTGCCGCCCAGCATCTCGCAGTAGCGTTTGGTCAGCGTCAGCCCCAGCGCCGCGCCGCCGTGCTTGCGGGTGCTGGAGCCGTCGGCCTGCATGAAGGGCTGGAACAGCCGCGACACCTGGGCCTCGTTCATGCCGATGCCGGTGTCGCTCACGCGAAACAGCAGGAACTGGCCCTCGTCCGAGGGCAGCACCTCCAGGCGCACGCTCCCGCTCTCGGTGAACTTGAGGCCGTTGCCCAGCAGGGTCAGCAGGATGCGGCGCAACTTGGCGGGATCGGTGACCATGGGGCCGACTTCGGGGGCACAGTGCACGTCCAGCGTGTTCCGGTGCTTCTGCGCCACCGCCGACAGCCCGACCGCCGCCTCCTGCGCCAGCGTGGGCACGTCGATCTCCTCCAGCCGCACGTCGGTGCGGCCGGCCTCCAGGCGCGACAGTTCCAGCACCTCGTTGATCAGCGCGAGCAGGTGCTGTCCCGAGGCACGGATGCGCGCCAGGTCGGCCTGGCGCGACTCGAGGTCCGCGTCGGGGTCTTCCATCAGCATTTCCGAGTAGCCGATCACGGCATTCAGCGGTGTCTTGAGCTCGTGGCTCATGTTGGCGAGGAACTGCGACTTGGCGACGCTGGCGGCCTCGGCTTCTTCCTTGGCGCGGGCGAGCTGGCGCGATCGCTCCTGCAGCTGGCCGATGGAGTCGCGTGCCAGCCGCAGCGCGGCGGACGACCGGTCGCGCAGGGTCTCCGCATTGCGCCCGCTCATGAGCAGGTACAGGCACGAGAAGTACAAGAGCAGCGCCTGCGCCAGCGAACTGCTCCAGTCCACCGCCACCTGGTCGACCGTGTCCTGGTAGACCAGCATGGCGATGTACAGGAAGGGCGCGAGGTGGGCGAAGGCCGCGGCACGCCGGAAGCTGATCAGGTTCTGGTCCGCCACCCGCAGCGCGAGGATGAAGAACAGCCAGCTGGTGTGGCCGCCCGAGACGTACACCGCGCCCGTCCACATCACCATGTCGCTGCTGAGAAAGAGCAGGCCGATGTCGAAGGATTTCACCCGGTCGAACCAGAACGCGAGCGCCAACCAGGAAAGCACGCAGTAGGCCTCGGCGATCGCCATGTAGGTGAGCAGCGAACTCCAGTTCGCGCTCGCTTCCTTGCGAACCAGCATGCTGTGGCCCAGCAGCACCACGAACAGCAGCTGGAAGCCGACCAGGCGGACCGCCGGGTACAGCACCACGTTGATGTGGCGCCGGCGGATGGCGCTTTCCCGGGACGCGTCTGCCGGATCGACGATCACTTCACGGTCGGCCCGCAGGTCGGCGCGGCGGATGCCGACCGCGGCCGGGGCCGCTTCGGCCAGTTTCTGCAGGACGCTGATGTCAGCCACGGCGCACCGCCAGCAGCGTGATGTCGTCGAAGCGGGCGTGGTCGCCCACGTGGGCGGCCAGCGCCTGTTCGACGCGATCCAGCGCCGCCGCGGCCGCGGGTACGGGCGCATCCTCGAGCAGCGCGAGCAGCCGGGCCTCACCGAACATCTGCGCAGCGGCGCCGGTGGCGTCGGTCACGCCGTCGGTGAAGGCGAAGAGCGTGTTGCCGGGTGCGAGGATGACGGAATCGGCACGGAAGTCGACGCCGGCCATCAGGCCCACGGCCGGCCCGTTCGGCGCGAGGCGGTGCGAGGGCCCGGCCTGCGGCCCGAGCACCAGGGGCGCGTCGTGTCCCGCGTTCACGTAGTGCAGTTCCCCGGTGGCCGGCGACAGCACGCCAAAGAACAGGGTGGCGAACATGTTCGCCCGGCTGTGGGTATCGGCGATGTAGTCGTTGATGGTGGCCAGCGTACGCACCAGCACGGCCTGCGGATCGGGGTCGGCGCAGTTGCGCGCCCCCAGCACGCGCAGCAGGCTGCGGAACAAGGCCATGAAAAGCGCGGCGCCCACGCCCTTGTCGCAGACGTCCGCCACGACCAGGCCCAGCCGGCCATCCGGCAGCTCGAAGGCGTCGTAGAAGTCGCCCGCCACCTGGCGCGCGGGCTGGAACCGCGCGGCCAGTTCCCAGCCGGCGACGGGCGGCAGCGCCTCGGGCAGGAAGCTGGCCTGGATCTGGCGCCCGATGTTCATCTCGCGTTCCAGGCTGCGGGCGTAGACCTGCTCGCGGTCGCGCAGGTGCTTCTTGGCCAGTGCGGCATCGATGCGCGCGCGCAGGATGGTCGGATTGAAGGGTTTGGGGAGGTGGTCTTCGGCCCCCATCTCGATGCAGCGGGCCACGCTCTCGACATCGTCCACCGCGGTGATCATGATCACGGGGATGTGGCGGTACGCCGGGTCGGCCTTGAGGTGCTCCAGCACGTCGTAGCCGGTCATCACCGGCATCATGATGTCGAGCAGGACCAGGTCGAAGGGCTGCGCCGCGATGGCATCCAGCGCCTGCCGTCCGTTCTCGGCGAGCGCCACGTCGAAGCCCTGGCGCTGGAGCCGCCGCGACAGCATGTCGCGGTTCATCTCGTTGTCGTCGACCACCAGCAGCCGGTGCTGCTGGCCTTCGTTCAGCGCGGCGGCACCTTGCTCCACGTCAGGCCGCCTGGGCGACGGGATGCTCTTCGAGCAGGCGTTTCAGGTAGGGCAGCTGGTCCTCGGCCGCGCGCTCCCCTTCCTCGATCACGTAGGGGATCAGGTGCGTGTCGAACAGGCGCACCGGCCGGTCGAAGTTGGGGAGGATCGGGATGATCTCGGTGTGGTGCGCCAGGTTGTCGAAGGCGAAGTTGGCGCGCAGCAGGTTGTTGGTGTAGACGCTCGTCATGTGGAACGCGTAGCGCGAGGCCGAGCGGATCTGGTTCGGGTAGGGGCTTTCGAAACCCATGGTGAGGATGACGTCCGCGCCTTCCTGCATGGCGACGGCAACCGGCATCGGATCCGACACGCAGCCGTCCAGCAGCCGGCGGCCGTTGATCTCGAAGGGCTTCCAGACATAGGGGATGGCGGTGCTGGCGCGGATGCAATCGGCGATGCGGCCGTCTTTCAACACCACGCGCTCCCCTGTCATCATGTCGGTGGCCACGATGTAGAGCGGCAGCTTGGCGTCGGCGAAGGTGACGTCGCCGAAACCGCGGTTCAGCGCGCGTTCGATCGGGCCTTCGTCCAGCAGGGCGAAGCCGCCGTCGAAGCCGAACAGCCGCGGCATGAAGGCGGCCAGCAGGCCCCGCCAGTTGGTCTTGCTGCTGATCTCCTGGGTCCACAGCTTCTGGGTGAGCGCGGTGCTCTCGTCCACCGAGTGGCCGATCGCCATGCTGGCCGCATAGATGCTGCCGCCGCTGGCGCCCACTACCATGCTCAGCTCGATGCCTTCACGCTGCAGCACGCGCCACAGGCCCAGGGCGGCGGCGCACTTGACGCTGCCGGCGCCGATGACGAGCGCGACGCGCTTGCGCTTGACGTTGTTGTTGTCCATGGATGCGTCCGGGCTCGCCGTCTCAGGCCGAGTAACTGGCCACCGCGCCATCGACGTCGTCGTAGAGCTTGAGGATCGTGGTGAAGCCGCTCAGTTCGAGAATCTTGCGCACCGGCGCATGCACCGCGGCCAGGCGCAGGTCGCCGCCGCCGCGCCGCGCGTCCCGCAGCACCGCGAGCAGGGCCCGCAGGCCGGCGCTGCTGGTGTACTTCACCCCGGACAGGTCGCCCACCAGCCGGACGTAGCCTTCGCCCACGCGCGCCTGCAGCTCGTTCAGCAGCGTTTCGGCGGTCACTCCGTCGACGTCGCCGACGATGCGCACCACCGTGGCGGGCGCGCGCTGTTCTACTTCAATCAACATCTACTTCTCCCCCAAAGAATCAGGAAATCTCATAGGCGCTTGACGAGCTCCAGCCTGTTGCCGCCGCTCGCCAGCGCCTGGTGCCGCACTTCATCCATCATCTGGCGGATCAGGTGCCAGCCCAGTCCGCCGATGCGCCGGTGCTCCAGGTCGGACGTCAAGTCCGGTGGCGGCGCATCCGCCGGGTCGAAGGCCGGGGCGCGGTCCTCGACCACCAGCACGACCTGTTCATCCTCGCGCAGCAGGCACAGGGAGATCGGCCCGGGCTCGACGCCGTCATAGGCATGGTCGATGATGTTGCAGCAGACCTCCTCGCCGGCCAGTCGCACCGCGAAGCAAGCCTCTTCGTTGAGGCCGGCTTCCTTGCATGTCTCTTCCACGAAGGACAACACCGTTCCCAGGTTCGAGGGAACCGCCAGGCAACTCATTTGCCTGGAGAAGCTCAAGGCCCGCCCGCCCGACCCAGCCAGTGCGCGATCTTTTCCAACAGGCGCGGCAGCTCGATGGGCTTGGTATCGAAGTCGTCGCAACCGGCGTCCACGGCCTTCTGCCGGTCACCGGACATGGCATGCGCGGTGAGTGCGATGACGGGGATGCTGCGCGTGGCCACTTCGGACTTGAGCTGCCGGGTGACCTCCCAGCCGTCGATCACGGGCAGGCTCATGTCCATGAGCACCAGGTCCGGCAGGCGCTCCCGCGCGGCGGCCAGCCCCTCCGCACCGTCGGCGGCCATCAGGACTTCGTATCCGCGCCGTTGCAGGCGCCGCGACAGCATGTCGCGATTCATCTCGTTGTCTTCGACGATCAACAGGGTGGGCACGCGGGAAAGCTCGTCCGTAAGTGTTCGCTGAATGTACCTACGTGCAGCGAAAGTTGCAATCGGGATGAAGACCCATCCCCGCGTGCCGCAGCCCTACCGGCGCGGCGCCGCGCCCGGCTTCATTTCCCGCCGCCGCCTGCGTCCCAGGGTGGGATGGAGATGTTCATGTGGACCGCAGCCAGCCGCAGCGAGGCGGTTAGCGCCGTGGCCACCAGCAGCGAGGCCCACAAGGACCAGCCGGCCGCTTCTGCCGCGATCAGCGCCCAGGCGCCGACGAAGGAGCAGATGGCATACGGCCGGTGGTCGCTGAAGGCTTCCGGCACATCGTTGCACACGACGTCCCGCAGCACCCCGCCGAAGACGGACGTGATCACGCCCATGAGCACGCAGACCACCGCGGGCAGGTTCAGGTCGATGGCGGCCTGGGTGCCGTTGGCGGTGAACAGCCCCAGGCCCAGCGCGTCCGGCCAGAGAATGGCCTTTCGGGTGACCGCGAAGTGGCGGGCGCGCAGCACCAGCATGGCGGCCACGCACAACAGCAGCACTCCCCACAGCCATTGCGGGCGTTCGACCCAGAAGAAGGGCCGGCGATCCAGCAGCACGTCGCGAACGGTGCCGCCGCCGAACGCGGTGAGCCCGGCCACGATGCAGACACCGACGGCATCGAGCTTCTTGTCGGCGGCCACCAGCAGCCCCGAGATCGCGAAGGCGAGCACGGCCGCGACTTCGACGACATTGAGCGCGGCGGAAACGGCGACCGGTGACGGAGGCATGGCGGTATTGTCTCAACCGCCCGAGCGAGCTCCGCCCGGGCTCACTCCGCCGAGGGCGGCACGGCCGCCAGCTGCGCCTGCGGCCGCGGGGCCGGGCGTGCCAGCGCGGGCAGGTGCGCCTGCTCGTAGTCGAGCAGCTCGGTCAGGTGGTGCATCACCTCGTCGCTGATCTGGTTCTCGCGCCAGAGCCGGATCAGCTCGCGCCGCTCGGCCTGCAGCGCCGCATGGCGCAGGCGGCCGAGCAGCTCCATGCGCGGGGTGAGCTCGGAGGCCTCGCACTCCACCAGGGCGATGCGATCGGCGATCTCGGCCTTCAGGCCCTGCGCCCACAGCGGCGGCACGAGCTCGTGCGCCATGGCCTCGTCGATCGCGGCCAGCGCGGCCTTGCTCATCGCGGCGCGTACCCGGGTTTGCTCCTGTTCCAGGCTCCAGGTGGACCCCACCTTCAGCCGCCGGATGAGCGGGGCGAGCGTCAGGCCCTGTCCCACCAGGGTGGTCACGATGACCACGAAGGTCAGGAACACGATCAGGTCGCGGTGCGGGAAGTTGAGCGGCAGCGCCAGTGCGGCGGCCAGCGACACGATGCCTCGCATCCCGCACCAGCCGATGATCGCGAGCTCGTTGTTGTGCAGGCGCGGACTGTCCTGGCGCCGGCGGCTGCCCAGGCCCTGAGGCAGGTAGCCCACCGGGAACACCCAGGCCATGCGCACGAGGATGGCCACCGCGGTCACGGCGATGGCGATCGCAGCCAGCAGCGCCGGCGGGAAGTGCCCGAGGTTTTGCACGACACCATGCATCTGCAGCCCGATCAGGGTGAACACCAGGCTGTTGAGCAGGAAGACGAGCACGTTCCATACCGAGCGCGCCATGATGCGCATCTCGGCGGTCACGATCTCCGGCGCATAGCGCCCGCGCACCAGGCCGGCCGCCACCACCGCGAGCACGCCAGAGACATGCAGTTTCTCGGCGACGAGGTAGGCGGCGTAGGGAATGGTGAGCACCGTCAGCACCTCGATGAAGGGATCGCCCAGGCGCCGGTGGATGGCGATGTAGACGAAGGCCAGCCCGGCGCCGATGACGATGCCGCCCGCCGACACCAAGGCGAACTGCGCGGTGGCGTCCACCAGCGAGAAGGCGCCGGTCAGCACCGCGGCCACCGCGAACTTGTAGAGCACCAGGCCGGACGCATCGTTGACCAGGCTTTCGCCTTCCAGGATCGTGACGATGCGGCGCGGCATGTTCAGCCGCGACAGGATGGCCGTCGCCGCGACGGCATCCGGCGGCGAGACGATGGCGCCCAGCGCGAAGGCGGCGGCCCAGGGCACGTCGGGGACCATCAGCTTCAGCACCGCGCCGACCGCCAGCGTGGTGGCGGCCACCAGTCCGATCGCCAGCAGGCCGATCGGCCGGATGTGGGCCTTGAAGTCGGTCCACGAGGTCAGCAGCGCGGCTTGGTAGAGGATGGGCGGCAGCACCGCCACCAGCACCAGTTGGGGATCGAAGCTGTTCTGCGGCAGGTTGGGCACCAGCCCCAGCACGGCGCCGCCCGCCACCAGCGCGATCGGATACGGAAACTTGAGACGGCGGGCAATCCAGCCGAGGGCGACAGCACTCAGGAGCAGCACCAGCAAGAGTTCGAGCAGCGCCATTGGACCCCGGTGGGAAAAGCCGGATTATGGCTGGGCTTGCCCAGGGCTGCATCGACCCGCGCGCCCGCGGGTCGCCTCCCAAAGAATCGACGCCGCCGCTACAGCGACTTCAGGTAGTGGGCGAGATCGGAGATCTCCTGCGGCGTGAGGCCGAGCGAGCGCTTGGCGTTGTAGGTGGCGGCCACATCTTCGGCCGTCGCGGCCGACCCGTCATGGAAGTACGGCGGGTGCTGCCACAGGCCCTTCAGGGGCGAGGTGCGGTACTGCCGCGTGGCGGAGCGGGCGGCGTAGCTCGGGGTTTCGGGCTCGACCACCGAGTCGGCCGGCGGGTGCAGCCGCGAGTTGGCGTCGGTGAACAGCGCTCCCGCATGGCAGCTGGCGCATTGCCCCCGGCCGTCGAAGACGGCCTTGCCCCGCGCCGCGGCCACCGTGTCGAAACTGCCGGCCGGCGCCGGCGGCGCGGTCAGCGTGAGCTGGTAGGCCTGCAGGGCAGGGAGCTTGTCGCTGACCAGGTCCTCTGTGCCGTTGGTAATGCTCAAGGGCAGCCGCGGGTCCGAGAAGCTGCCCTGGCCGCCCATCTGCGTGACAGCCACATAGCGGTTCCAGTAGGCGATGTCCTCGCCGTCGCCGGTGAAGGTGATGCGGTGGATGCCGGCCAGGCCGTAGGCGGGCGGAATCACCACCGGCTTGTTCAGGCCGTCGATGTTGTGGCGCGGGTCGTACTTGCCCTTGCCCCACCCGTTGAGAACGTCCTTTTCGGCGGAGCCCACGGCGGGCGACAGCGCGATGATCGCGCCCACGTTCAGGTCGCGATTCGGCCAGCCGTCCAGGCGCTTGCCGATGCCCGGCGCGAATGAATTGTCGACCGTGGAGTGGCACAGCGCGCAGGTAATGCCCACGCGCACCAGTCGGTCGACGCCGGCCACGGTTTCGACGGTGCCTTTCAGGCCGACCACCGCGTCCATCTTCAGCAGCGCGACGGTCGTGGCCGGGCTCGTCAGGTCGATGCGACCTTTGGCGATTCCGTTCTTCACGCCCTGCGGAAGCGCATCCGCATCCACCTTCAACCCGACCGACAGTGCGGTGGTCGGGTCCACCGCCGCCGCGATGACCTCGTGCATGCGCAAGGTATCGGTCCACTTCGCCTCGTCGCCGAAGGTTTCGAAACGGAATACCTGCCGCCCCTGCGCGGCCAGGGCGGTTTGCCGTCCCTTCGCGCCCAGAACGGCTTCTTGTCCCGCATCGTCTTGGTTGCCGCCGCCGCAGCTTGCCGCCACCACAGCGGCAAGGGCTCCAAGCCCGCTCAACGTTGCCCGGCTCATGGTTGCCTCCTTGAAGATATGAAGGCACAGACGCCGCGAACGCGCCTGGCGTTTCGTCATCGGTGCGGCTTCGCGCTCACCATGAGGTTGGGGTTGGGTAAAACATCCCACCCCGACAGGGAGCTTGCGCTCTTGCGAGTTCACGCACCCGCGCCTGCAATGGGCTGATGACACCGGATGGCGTGACGGTCGCCCAGGGCAGCTTCGAGCCGCTGTTGGAGCGGGTGAGCCTGCGCGGCTGCATCGACCACTGGGCGCGGGTCCGGGGCGACGCGCCCGCCTTGCTCGACTTCGGGCAGGCGGTGAGCTACGCCCAGCTGTCCGACTTCGTCTCCACCTGCGCGGCCGAGCTCGCGCGCGCCGGCCTGGGGCCCGGCTGCCGGGTGGGCGTGATGGCCGCGCCCGATGTGGCCGGGGCCCGCGTGACGCTTGCCGTCACCTGCAGCTGCGTGCTGGTGCCCATCAGCGTGGCGGTTCCGCCCGCCGAGCTGGTGGACCTGGGCCGAATCTACGGGCTCGACGCCCTGGTGGTGCCGCCGGACCTGCCGGCGGCGCTGCGCGAGGCCGTGCTGGCGGCCGGCCTCACGGTGCTGCAGTACCGTGAGAACGCACTGGAGGTCCTCGTCCAAGGAGCGGCGCCGCGCGCCCGGTCGCCGGCGCTGGCCGGCGTGGCACTGCTGCTGCGCTCCTCGGGAACGACAGGCCGGCCCAAGGTCGTGGCAGTCACCCACGGGAACCTGGTGGCCATGGCGCAAAAGCTCGCCTCGCCCGCCTGGTTCGGCATCGGGCCGGGCGATCGCACGGTGGCCATGCTGCCGCTGCACTATGCGGCCGGCCTGAAGAACCTGCTGCTCGTGCCCGCGATCCTGGGCGCCTCGGTGGCCTTTCCACCGCCCGGCGCCGTCTTCGCAGCGGAAGCCTGGCTGGCCCGGCTGGCCCCCACCTACCTGTGCACGACGCCGGCCACGCTGCGCGCGCTGGTCGAGCGGCTCTCGCCCCTCGAGCAGGCTGCCCGGGCCGGGCCGGCCCTGCGCTTCATCATGTGTGGATCGGCCTACGTGCCCGGCGACCTGCGCGCGACGGCGCACGGCCTCTGGGGCGTTCCCGTGCTGGAGTTCTACGGGCTCAGCGAGGCCGGCGTGATGGCCGCCAATCCGCCGCGCCGGCCGAAGCCGGGAACGGCGGGCCTCATTGCCAAGGGGGAGCTGTTCATCGCCGATGCTTCCGGACGCGAGCTGCCGCCGGGCGAGGTCGGCCAGATCGTGGTGCGCGGACCTTCGGTGTCGCCCGGCTACGTGGTGGACCAGGGCCTCGCCGGCGAGCAGGGGCACACCGGCTGCCTGCCGACGGGTGACCTTGGCTGGATCGACGAGGACGGTTACCTGACGATCTCCGGGCGCGCCAAGGAAGTCATCAACCGCGGTGGCGAGAAGGTGTTCCCCTACGAAGTGGAAAGGGCGCTCCTCGACCATCCCGACGTGCGCGAGGCCGCGGTCTTCGGCGTGCCCCACCCCCGCCTGGGTGAGGGCGTGGCGGCCGCGGTGGTGGCCCAGCCCGGCAGGGCGCCGGCGGTCGCGGACCTCACGGCCTTCCTGTTGGCGCGCATCGCCCGCCACAAGATCCCGCACGGCATCCAGCTGCTGCGCGAGTTGCCCCGCGGCGCCACGGGCAAGGTGCTGCGGCCCCGCTTGGCTGAGCTGCACATGCAGGTGCGCCCGACGGTGCTGGCGCCGGATTCATTGATCGAATTGGTGGTGCTGGACCTCTGGCAGCGCCTGCTGAAAACGGACCGGATCGGTGTGGACGACGATTTCCACGACAAGGGAGGCGATTCGCTGCTGGCCGCCGACATGCTGCTGGAAGTCGAACGCCTGGCCGGCGTCTCCCTGGAGGGCTTCAGTCCGGCAGTGCTCACCGTGCGCGCTGTCGTGGACGCGGTGGCCGACGGCCTGCCGCCCAGCCCGGCCCTGGTCACGCCCATCAAGCAGGGGACCGGTGCCCCGCTGTTCTTCTGCCATGGTGACCACGCGGCACGCGGCGTCTACGCCCACCAGTTTGCGGCGCTGCTCGGGGACCGCCGCCCGGTCTTCCTGCTCGACTGCCCGAAGGACGATGCCCGCAGCGACGTCGAAGCGGTCGCCGCCCTGTACCTGCCCGAGGTGCTGCGTTGTGCCGCCGGCGGCGCACCGGTGTTCCTGGCCGGCTACTGCACCGCCGGCCTGGTGGCTTGGCAGCTGGCGCATCTGCTGCGCGTCCGCGGTGCGAAGGTGGCCGGCGTCCTGATGGTCGACACCCCGTCGCTCAATGGCGGCCGCGGGTTCCGGCTGCTGGCGAACATCCTGAGGCGCTATGGCGAGTGGGTCCCAGGCCGCGCCGGCGACTTCGTGCGCAACGAAGCCATGCGCGGCTTCTGGTCCCTGAGGCGCTACGGGCCGCGCCGCGTTGCCGCTTCGCTGGCGAGGCGCGCAGCCGCGGCGTTCAGCGGGGTGCCGGCGCCTTCCGGCCGGCACGCCCGCTATGCCGAGCTGGAGCTCAGGTACTACCAGCGCATGGCGCGCTTCGTGCCGCCGCGCATCGACGTGCCCCTGACCTGCCTGGTCGCCGAGAAGGGGACGCACTTCGACACCGATCCGTCCCGCTGGCGCGAGTGGGTGCGCGACCTCCGGGTGCTGCGCATTCCAGGCGACCATTCCTCGTGCGTCATCCGGCACCGCGCGGAGTTCGCCGCGGCCCTGGTGCAGGCGATAGTCGCGCAAGGGACAGCACACTAGTTCACTAGGGCTCACCCGCGTTCACGGCCCGCGCGCAGCGCCGCACAATGGACGTGCGGCCTGTGCAAGCCCTCCAAGGAGACATCGATGCAGCGTTCACGCCTTCGCTCCCTCGCCATCCTCGCGTTCGCCACGGCGGCGCTGGCGCCCATCGGCAACGCCCTCGCGCAGGGCGCCTGGCCGACCAAGCCGGTGCGCATCATCGTCACGTTCCCGCCGGGCGGCGCGCCGGACACGCTGGCGCGCGTGCTGGCGGAGAAGTGGGCCGGGCTGGGGCAGCCCATCACGGTGGAGAACAAGCCGGGCGCCGGGGGCAACATCGGCGCCGACATGGTGGCCAAGTCGCCCGGCGACGGGCACACGCTGGTCGTGGGGACGGTGGGCACGCACGCGATCAACGCGGCGCTGTACGAGCGCATGCCCTACAACCACATCAAGGACTTCACGCCGATCAGCTTCCTCGCCTCCACGCCGAACCTGCTGGTGATCAACAAGAACGTGCCGGCGAACAACGTGAAGGAACTGATCGAGCTGGCGAAGAAGGACAAGCTGTTCTTCGGCTCCTCGGGCAGCGGCACCTCCATCCACCTGTCCGGCGAACTGTTCAATACGATGGCCGGCGTGAAGATGCAGCACGTGCCCTACAAGGGCCGCGCCGAGGCCATTCCCGACCTGCTGGGCGGGCGCATCCAGATGATCTTCGACAACATGCCCTCGGCCCTGCCGCTGGTGCAGAAAGGCGAGCTCAAGGGCATCGCGGTGACCAGCGCGAAACGCTCGCCTGCCGCGCCCGAGATTCCCACCATCGCCGAGTCCGGCCTGCCGGGCTTCGAGGCGACCTCCTGGTTCGCGCTGCTCGGGGCGGCCGGCATGCCGCGCGAGGTGCAGATGCGCATCAATGCCGAGACGCTCAAGGCGCTGGCCATGCCGGACGTGAAGGAAAAGCTCTCCAAGCTCGGGCTGGAGCCGAACCCGGGCACGCCGGAAGCGCTGGCCGGCCTGATCCAGTCGGAGACAGCCAAGTGGGCCAAGGTCGTGAAAGAATCCGGGGCCAAGATTGAATGAGTAAGCACCCATGATCACGCTCCACGGCTCTCCCATCAGCAACTACCACAACAAGGCCAAGCTGGTCCTGCTGGAAAAAGGCATTCCCTTCGAGGAGAGGGTGATCGCCTTCCGCGACAAGAACGAGGCCATGCTGGCCGCTTCGCCGCTGGGCAAGATCCCCTTCCTGACGACGGAGCAAGGCAGCCTGTGCGAGAGCCAGGTGATCGCGGAGTACCTGGAGCAGATCCAGCCCGAGCCGCCGTTGCTGCCGCGCGATCCCTTCGCCGCCGCCAAGGTGCGCGAGCTGGCGACCTTCCTCGACTGGCACCTGGAAATGGCGACGCGCCAGTTGTACGGTGCCGCCTTCTTCGGCGCCACGCCCCTGAGCGAGAGCAACGCGGCGCGCATCCGGCGCGAGATCGAGCAGAAAATCGCCGGGCTCAAGCGCCTGCTGAAGATGGCGCCCTACGCGGTGGGCGACAGCTTCACGCTGGCGGATTGCTGCGCCTTCGTCGACCTGCCGCTGGTGGGCATCGCCACCAAGACCATCTACGGCGAAGACCTGCTGCTGGCCAACGGCGTCGACTACAAGCCCTACGTCAAGTTCATTGGCGAGCGGCCGGCGGCGCAGAAGGTGATGGCGGACCGCAAGGCGCTCGCCAAGTCCTGAAGACTCGGGGTATCGTCGCCGGCGTGATCATCGACGTCATCGACGGCACCTACGAGCTGTTCCGGCACTTCTACGGCCTGCGCCGCTTCACCAAGGGCGAAGACCCGCCCTTTGGCGCGGTGACCGGCGTCCTCAACGGGGTGCTGCAGATCATCGAGAACCGGGCCACGCACGTCGGGGTCGCGACCGACCACGTCATCGAGTCCTTCCGCAATCGCCTGTGGCCCGGGTACAAGACCGGGGCCGGCATCGATCCGGCGCTGTCCGCCCAGTTCCATCCCCTGGAAGAAGGGCTGGCCGCGATGGGCGTCGTGGTCTGGCCGATGGTCGAGCTCGAGGCGGACGACGCGCTGGCGACCGCGGCCCGGCTGGCGGACGAAGACCCGCGGGTGGAAAAGGTGCTGATCTGGACGCCGGACAAGGACCTGGCCCAGTGCGTTCGCGCCGACCGCGTCCTGCAGGTCGATCGCAGGGGCAACAAGATCCGGGCCGCGCAGGACATCCGGGCCAAGTTCGGCGTCGAACCGGCCTTGATCCCCGACTATCTCGCGCTGGTCGGCGACACCGCCGATGGCTACCCCGGCATCCCGGGTATCGGGCCGGTGGGCGCCGCGCGGCTGCTGAACCGCTACGGGCCGATCGAATCATTCCCGGCCGATGTTCTGGGCGACCGGCTAGCGGACGCGAAGCTGTTCAAGCGGCTGGCGACCCTCGTGACCGACGCCAAGCTGTTCAGCGACGTCGAGGCCTTGCGCTGGCGCGGACCGACCCCGGCGTTTGCCGCGTGGACCCGGCGCATCAGCGCGCCCAAGCTGCTGCAGCGCGCGCTCGACGTGCAGGCGAAGCTGGAACAGGCACCGTGAGGGGCCCGGAGGCCGGCGCCCGCAGCCCACGGGTCGGCACCATGACCGCACCCCCTGCGTTTCGCCACAATCCCATGCGTGCTCCCCGGGCGGGGTGGCAGGAGGAGCGATGAAATCCATGCTGTCGCGACGCGACTCGCTGCTTGCGATCGGCGCGGGCCTTTGCGCCGGCTGGGCGCGCGCCGAGCCGGAGGAGGCCCTGCTCGGCAAGGGGCAGGCTTACCCCATCGGCAACCGCGCCAACTGGTACATCAATCCCTACCGGGTGGGCTCCTGGTCGGCGATGGACCAGGTGCGCGGACTGCCCACGCGCGCGGTCGCGCGTGGCACCGGCACCAGCCCTTTGCCGGTGGCATCGCAGGCGCCCGCGATCCGCTGGCGATTCCGGAACATCGGCCTGGGCGTCGACGACTACCTGGAGCGGCAGCGCGCCACCGGCCTGCTGGTGATCCAGAACGGCCGCGTGGTCCTGGAGCGCTACCGGTACGGCCGAAGCCGCGACGCGCGCTTTCTCTCCTTCTCCATGGCCAAGAGCGTCACCTCGATGCTGGTCGGCATCGCGCTCGCCCGCGGGGCCATCGCATCGCTGGAGGACCGCGCCGACCGGTACGTGCCTGAACTGGCGGGTAGCGAATACGGAAAGACGGCCATCGTGGACCTGCTGCGAATGAGTTCGGGCCTGACCTTCACGGAGCGCTACGACGGCCAGGACGACATCGCGCGCTTGTCGCGCGCGGCCCAGACCGGCGATCCGTCGGTGCTGTCGGTGCTGCGTTCAGTGACGCAGCGCCATTCGCCGCCGGGCGCAAAGTTCTCCTATGCCAGCGCGGAGACCGAGGTGCTGGGGCGCGTGCTCTCCGCGGCGACGGGACGCACGCTGGCGGAGCTCACGCACGAGTGGCTCTGGGCGCCGCTGGGCGCGGAAGCGGATGCCTTCTGGGTGCTCGCCAGCGACGGCCAGGAGCGGGCCTCGGGGTTCTTCAACGCGACGCTGCATGACTGGGGGCGGCTTGGCCAGCTCGTCGCCGACGGGGGCCGGGTGGGCGCCACGCAGGTGGTTCCCGCCGACTACCTGCTCGCGGCCACGGATGCCGCGCGCCAACCGGAGGCGTTCCGGCCCCGCCGGGCGACGCCCTTTTTCGGCTACGGCTTCCAGTTCTGGCTGCTGCCCTTGCAGGAGCGCACGATCGCGTTCCAGGGCGTGCACGGCCAAGCCGTGTTCGTGCAGCCGGCCAGCCGCATCGTGATGGTGCACACCGCGGTGTTCGAAGCCGCGAGCGGCCGCCAGGACCCGCAGCCGCTGCAGGAGCGCAATGCCTTCTGGCGCGGCGTGCTCGAATCCCTGGGCGGCAGCACCGCCGAACTCGCGGCCTGAGGGGCTATGCGCTGCGCAGGGTCGCGTCGAAGAACGCGACCGTGCGCTCCCAAGCGAGCTTCGCCGCGGCGGCGTCGTAGCGCGGCGTCGTGTCGTTGTTGAAGCCGTGCTGCGTGCCGGCGTACTGGTGCACCGCGTACTTGGCGCCTGCGCTCTTGAGTGCGGCCTCGTAGGTGGGCCAGGCGGCGTTGATGCGCTCGTCGACGCCGGCCAGATGAACGAGCAGGGGCGCCTTCACGCGCGAGGCCAGTTCGGGCGCGGGCGAGTTGCCGTAGAAAGGCACGCCGGCGTCCAGCTCGGGGAGCCGGGTGGCGAGCGTGTGCACCATGCCCCCTCCCCAGCAGAAGCCCACCGCCCCGAGCTTGCCTGTGCAGTCGGCACGGGATTCCAGCCACTGTGCGGAAGCGAGAAAGTCCTGCAGCGTCTTCGGCTGCTCCAGCGTGGCAAAGGCCGCGCGTGCCTTGTCCTCGTCGCCCGGGTAGCCCCCCACGGGCGTGAGCGCGTCCGGCGCGAACGCCATGAAGCCGTCCAGCGCCAGCCGGCGCGCGATTTCGCGGATATGCGGGTTGAGGCCGCGGTTCTCGTGGATCACCAGCACGGCCGGCAGCTTCGCGCTGGGCGAGGCGGACGCCGGACGCACCAGGTAGCCGTCGATCGAGCCGTGGCCGGCCGGCGATGGCACGCTGAGCTGCTGCGCGCGCAGGCGCGTGTCGTCCGCGCGCACCTGTTCGCCCAACGCGAAGTCCGGGCTGAGGGCGGCGAGCAGGCCGGCCGCCGTGACACCGGCCTTGGCGTACTTGCCTGCCTTCGAGAGAAAGCCGCGCCGGTCGAGATCGCCGTGCACGTAGGCGTCGAAAAGGACCAGCAGTTCCTGGTCGAAGTCCTGTGCGGTCAGCCGGGTCATCGGCAGCCCTCGACGTGATATCGATTCATGAGTCACCTCGTGTGGTTCGTGGCCGCGCCATTCTTGTGGACCCGCAGGCCCGAAGTAAATTGCAAGTTCCGGAAGACTTGATGCAGCGGGTGCATGAATCGGGGATCAAGTGTCCTGTCCCACTGTCGCAGCAGGGACTGACTCGCGCGATGCCGCCGCCTACAGTGCCTGTGCACCATCCTTCCCGGAGGAAACCGTCATGAGCAGCACTGCCCCGTTGGACCAGGTCCGCGCGATCAACGCCATGGCAGCGTTCAACCGATGGTGCGGCATCGAAGTCGAGCGCGCCGAGCCCGGCAAGGTCGAAATCAGCATGCCGTGGCGCCCGGAGGCCGGTCAGTACTCCGGCTTCCTGCACGCGGGGCTGGTCGGTGCGCTCATCGACACGGCCTGCGGCTTTGCCGCCGTCACGGTCGTGGGCCGCGTGTTGGCTTCGCACTACGCGGTCAACTGCCTTCGCCCCGCGGTCGGCGAGCGCTTCGTGGCCCGGGCCCGGGTCGTCAAGTCGGGCAAGTCGCAGGTCTTCACCGCGTGTGAGCTCTACGCCCAGTCAGCGGGCGAGGAAAAGCTCGTTGCCACCGGCGAAACCCTGCTTAGCGTGGTCCAGGCTGGACCAGAAGCCTGAACCCGTCCGGAGGCGTCTTCAGCCGGGCGGCAAGTCGGTGCCGCACATCTGGCAGAACCGCGCCTGCGACTCAAGCCCGGCGGCTCCGCAAGCGGGACACGAGCGCGGCCGTGCAGGGGCTTGCCGCCGCACGGTCATCTCCGCGGTGACGATGCCGGTGGGGACGGCCAGCGTGCCCCAGCCGATGAGCATCATCACCGAGGCGATCGAGCGCCCGGCCCAGGTCTTGGGCGTGATGTCGCCGAAGCCCACTGTGGTGATCGTCGTGATGGCCCAGTACACCGAGGTGGGGATGTCGCTGAAGCCGTGCTCCGGTCCTTCCACCACGTAGAGCAGCGTGCCGAGGATCAGCACCACCATCACCACCGCCGACAGGAACACCATGATCTTGCGGCGGCTCGCGGCCAGCGCTTCGGCCAGCAGCTGGTACTCCACCATGTAGTCCGTGAGCTTGAAGATCCGGAAGACCCGCAGCAGGCGCAGGATGCGCACGTCGATGAGGGCGTGGGTCTCCGGAAAGAACAGCGCCAGATAAGTCGGCAGCACCGACAGCAGGTCCACGATGCCGAAGAAGCTGCGGATGTAGCGCCAGGGCCGCTGCACGCTCACGATGCGCGCGATGTACTCGGCGGTGAACAGCAGGGTGAAGCACCATTCGGCGATGTCGAAGGGCACGCGCAGGCGGCGATTCAGCGCCGGCACGCTGTCGGCGATCACCACCGCCACGCTGACCAGGATCGCCGCGACGATCACCTTGTCGAACACGCGGCCTGCGGCCGTCTCCGACTCGAAGATCACCTCGTACATCCGGCGGCGCCAGCCTTGGGCCGGCCGCCCCAGATCGGTCTGGCTGCCAGGAATCATGGTCAGCGCATGATACGGCCGGGTTCAAGCCATCCGGTGCGCCCGCAGCGACGAGGCAGCCAAAGTCAAGGTTCAGGTCCGCCAGACCCGGTAGTTGAAGACACTCAGGTCGCCGACACCTTCCACCGGTTCGACCCCGACTTCGATGCTGACGAGCCACTCGGTGCCGCTCAACCAGGGCTGTCCGGCGGCATCCGTGCGCGTCGCCACGTGACGCAGGAAGGCCCCCAGGTTCAAGGTGCCCGCCGCGACCGGGCCATCGGGCTCGAACACGATGAAGGCCCAGCCGTCCATGAAGTGGCGCACGAAGTAGACGTGCCAGCGGCGTCCGTCGATCGTCACGTTGTGGGAGAACCAGCCGGGGTTGCGATCGCTGGGCGCGCCGTAGTTTCCCCAGTAGTCCAGCGCGATCATGACTTCGTGGGTGATCGGCGATGCGCCCCATCCATGGACCTGCGCCGGCGTGGCCTGCAACCAGAGGTCGAAGGCGAGCTGGCCGCGCCCGGTCGGCGGCACCACATGCGCGTAAGCGAAGGACGCGAACATGTCCGGCCAAGCGCCGCGCGAGTCGGCCGGCGTCCCGACCGGCAGGAAGGAGCCCGGCGTCGCGCCCGAGGGTTGCGTTGTCGAATAGCTGTTGTCGGGCAGCAGGACCTTGTGCCCGCCGGGGGTCACCCACTCATTGGCGTAGCCGGGCTTGCTGCCGAAGATCGCCGACAGGAAGGCCTTGACCTCGGTGGTCCCGGTCGGGAACTTCCAACCCGTGCGCCAGCCGACTTCGCCGTTCGGGCCCAGCGTCGTCGAGCGGCTGTAGGTGGTTTCGAACTGCGTGCCGCCCGGTCCCGTGTAGGTGCCGCGGGTCAGCCCGTCCGCGCCCCAGGTGTTGTCGTGGATCCAGTAGGCGGGCGCGGCGCCGACCTGCAGGAAGTCGCGGAACTCGGTTTCCGTGCCGCGCCGGCCGCTTGCGGCAGCACTGGCGCGCGCGCCGGCACCATTGCTGCTGCCGCCACTGCGGTTGCCACCACCACCTCCGCCGCTGCCGCCTCCACCGCTCCCACCCCCACCACATCCGGCGAGCGCACCGAGCCCCAGCGAGATCAGTGATCTCCGGTTCATGCGGGAATGCTATGCGGTAGAGCAGACGGGCGGCGAATAGCCGTATGGCCGAGTGGCAACGACAACGAACTCGAGCCGTACAGGACGCCGCGATCAGCGGGCCAGCCAATCCGGCACCGGCAGGTTCTTCGAACGCAGGAACGCAGGGTTGTACAGCTTGGACTGGTAGCGCGCGCCGCCGTCGGCCAGGATGGTGACGATGGTGTGGCCCGGCCCGAGCTCGCCCGCCAGCCGGATCGCGGCCGCCACGTTGATGCCGCTGGAGCCGCCCAGGCACAGGCCCTCGTGCCGCAGCAGATCGAACAGCACCGGCAGCGCCTCCTCGTCGGCGATGCGGTAGGCGTTGTCGAACGCGACGCCTTCGAGGTTGCGGGTGATGCGGCTCTGGCCGATGCCCTCGGTGATCGAGCTGCCTTCGCTGCGCAACTCGCCGTGCTTGATGTACTCGTACATCGCGGCGCCCATGGGGTCGGCGGCGGCGATCACCACGTCGGGCTTCTGCTGTTTCAGGTACAGGCCGACGCCGGCGAGCGTGCCGCCGGTGCCGATCGAACAGGTGAAGCCGTCGATGCGTCCCGCGGTCTGGCGCCAGATTTCCGGGCCGGTCGAGCGGATGTGCCCTTCGCGGTTGGACAGGTTGTCCCACTGGTTCGCGTACAGCACGCCGTTGGGTTCGCGCGCTGCCAGTTCGGCCGCCAGGCGCTCGGCGACGTGCACATAGTTGTTCGGGTCGCTGTAGGGAACGGCGGGCACTTCGCGCAGCTCGGCGCCGAACAGGCGCAGCGCGTCCTTCTTTTCCTGGCTTTGTGTCTCCGGGATCACGACCACGGTGCGGTAGCCGCGCGCATTGCCCACGAGCGCCAGGCCGATGCCGGTGTTGCCGGCCGTGCCCTCGACGATCACGCCGCCAGGCCGCAATTGCCCGCGCGTTTCCGCATCGAGCACGATGTACAGCGCCGCGCGGTCCTTGACCGAGCCGCCGGGATTCATGAACTCGGCCTTGCCCAGGATGGTGCAACGCGTGGCTTCGGAAGCCCGGCGCAGCCGGATCAGCGGCGTGTTGCCCACCGCCTCGGTAAAGCCATCGCGCACATCCATGGCTTCACCATAAACCAGCGCCCATGGGCGCGGCGGCAAGAAACTACTGGCAGTGAGTTTTTGTGTGCGCCATTCGCCAATGTCCAGCACGGCGCCGGCACCGCGCTGCCTTGCCTTCTGCGCGGCCGTGTGCAGCGGCGTAGATTGGGGTTTGCCACAGGGAGACACGCATGGAACTGACTTCTTCCAGCATCGTCAATGGCCAGATCCAGAAGCCGCACGCCTGCCGCGGCAAAGGCGGCAGCGACCAGGCGCCGCAGCTCACCGTCCGCGGCCTGCCGCCCGAGGCGAAGTTCATCTCGATCGTCAGTGACGATCCGGATGCGATGAAGCCCGCGGGCCGGGTCTGGGTGCACTGGAACGTGTTCGATGTGCCGGCACAGGGCGAACTCGCCGTTGCCGCAGGCCAGGCGCTGGCCGGCGACGTGGGCAAGACCACGGGCGGCGGACGCGGCTACGAAGGCATGTGCCCGCCGGACGGCGTGCACACCTACCGCTTCGCCGTGTTCGCCTCGCGCGAGAAGCTCGGGGTCGACACCCAAGTCCCCTGGACCATCGGCGACTTCGAAGCTCGCTACGGCGGCCAGGTGCTGGCCAGGGCGCAGATCACCGGCAGGTTCTGAGGCGCTTGGAAGGCGGGTTTCGGCGCTGTTCTGTCAGACAACGCCGCGCGATGCATTGGCTGGGATTGGACCTTGGTCCAATGGCCGACTTTCAGTCAGACGGTCCAAGATGATCAGGCAAGACGTTTTAAAAGGCAGCAGGCGACGTCTGCTTTGAGTAGTCAACCTTGATCACTGAAAGGAAGCGCCATGAACCGCCATATCGTCGCGGCCATCGTCACCGCAGCCACGGTCATCCTCACCGCGGGCTGCTCTTCCATGACCTCCATGGGAGCGTCGGGAACGTCGTCATCGGTGCCGTCCATGGGCTCCGCTGAAAACGACGGCTTGTGCCGCAGTCTCCGTAGCTACCGGGATCGCGGCCTCACGCCGGAACTGCAGGAACAATGCGTCCGGCAATTGGGCCAGGAAAACTGCAGGAAGTGCCTGTCGGCACCTTGATCGGCAGATCGAGGTCCGGGCTGGCCGCCCGCGGGCAAGCGGGTGGCTGGCCAGCCACTCCGACGGCAGGGCGGCGTTGATTGGGGCCGGGGGCCATTTCAGCGCCTGACTGCCGAAGGGAAGTTCCATGAACCGCCACATGCTTGCGGCTATCGCCGCCGCGGCTACGGCCATCCTGACCGCAGGCTGCTCGACGTCTTCGACTTCGATGGGCGCATCGCCCTCGTCCGGTCCCAGCGACGACGGGATGTGCCAGGTCTTCCGCAGCTACGCCAGGGACCGTGGCATCACGCCCAACCTCCAGGAAGAGTGCGCGAGGCAACTCGGGGTCGATGGCTGCAGGAAGTGCCTGTCGATGCAGTAGCGGTTGAGTTGAAGCGGACGGCGCCCCTGGCCATGGTTGCCGGCGGCGTTACAAGTCTTGTTGGCATTCGCGCAATGACACACACAAGCTCAGCTTGACCGGTCAAGCTGCGCGTACCTCAGCGGCACACGCAGCTCATGCATGACACTGACAAGGAGTTCCCGGCCGCCCGGCGCGCAAGAGTTGCCCGCGTCCCGGGCAGGACGCTACGCCACCTGCGCCTGCGAGACCAGCAGGAAGCACTGGTGCGAGCAGTAGTCCACCAGCGCGTCGATTTCGGTGGACTTGTCGAACACCGCATCCACCCCCAATTGCGCACAGCGCTTGCGCACGCTGGCGTTGACGTAGTTGGAGAACACCACGATCTTTTGCCCCGGACGCGCGCGCTGGATGTGCTGGGCCAGGTGAATTCCGCTGCCTTGCTTCAGGAACAGGTCGACGATCACCAGGTCCCAGTGGTCCGGGTTCTTCTGCAGCCAGGCCAGCGCCTCGACCTCGGTCGCGCTGGTCCCCGCCACCCGGAGGCAAGTCAGCTCTTCGAGAGTGCCGATCAGGTTTTCTCGAATGGTTGCGTTGTCTTCGATGACAAAGGCTTGCAGATGCACAGGGATTTCGGGCAGAGTGGGCGCGTTTCGGCGCCATCATCGCGGTGTGGCTCTGCCGCCAGCCCCGGACGAGCACGCGACATGGAGTAGGACCATGCCTACCGACAGCCCCCAGAAATGAACTAGGACCAACTCGACAATGCGGATTGCTGATACGGACAAGCTCAAGCAGGCCGAAGGCCTGCTGCGGCTCATCGAGCAGGCGGCGTTTGCCGGGACATGGACGCTGGACCTGGGCGATGGCACCGTGCGCTGGTCGGACCAGCTCGCCGCGATCCATGAGGCGGCGCCGGGCTTCACCCCGAAGCCGGGCGAGGCATTCGGCCTGTATGCGCCGGAATGGCGCGACACCATCGTCGCCCTGGTGGACCACTGCGCGACCAACGGCGCGCCCTTCGACGAGGAGATGCAGATCGTCACCCTCAAGGGCCGGCGCGTGTGGGTGCGAACGCTCGCGCAGGCCGTCCTCGACGAATCGGGCGACATCGTTCGCGTCGAAGGCGCGCTGCAGGAGATCGCGCCGCAAGGACACAAGCCCGGCACGCTGATGCGCCATGCCATGGGCATGGCCGGCGGCGCCATGGGCACCGGCGAGGCCTTCGTCACCATCGACCGGCAGGGGCGCCTGACCTATGCCAACGAGCAGGCCGAGCGCCTGCTCGGGCGCTCCAGCACGGAACTTCTCGGGCGGCCGCTGTGGAACTACTTCCAGAAGACGGTGCGCCTGCGCCTGGAGGAACAAATCCGCCAGGGCCTGGCGAGCTCGCAGAAGGTCGAGGCCGAAGTGCTGGACGCGCAGCTTTCCAGCCGCATCGAGCTGCAAGGCTTTCCCTTCGGCGGCGGCCTGGCGGTGCACTTGCGCGATGTCACGGCACGCCACCGGTCGCAGGAACTGCTCCGGCTGCTCGAAAGCAGCATCGCCCGGCTGGACGACATCGTGGTCATCACCGAAGCCGGTCCTTTCAGCGAGCCTGGTCCGCGTATCGTTTTCGTGAACGAGGCCTTCGAGCGGCGCACCGGCTACTCGCCCGAGGAGGTGATGGGCCGCACGCCGCGCCTGCTCCAGGGCCCGGATACCCAGCGCGCCGAGCTCAACAAGATCCGCGCCGCGATGGAGCAGTGGCGGCCGGTGCGCGTGGACCTCATCAATTACAAGAAGAGCGGCGAGCCTTTCTGGGTCGACCTGGAGGTCTCGCCGGTGTGGGACGAGGCGCGCAAGCTGACCCACTGGGTCGCGGTCGGCCGCGACATCACCGAGCGCAAGACGGCCGAAGAGAAGATCCAGTACCTGGCCTTCTACGATCCGCTCACGCGCCTGCCCAATCGCCAGCTCCTGCTCGACCGGCTGCACGAGGCGCTGTCGGACACCGACCGGCCGCATGAAGGCGCCCTGATGTTCATCGACTTGGACAACTTCAAGGTGCTCAACGACACGCTGGGCCACCAGAAGGGCGACCAGCTGCTGCAGCAGGTGGCCGAGCGGCTTCGCTCCTGCGTTGCCCGTGGCGATACCGTCGCGCGCCTGGGCGGGGACGAGTTCGTGATCCTGCTGGAAAACAGCGGCCAGAAGCCGATGGAGCCGGCCGCCGGCGCCCGCACGGTGGCCGAGCGCGTGCTGCACCGGCTGGGCGAGCCCTACCAGCTGTCGGGCTACCAGCATCACTCGACCTGCAGCATCGGCGTGACCCTGTTCGGCCGCGCTCCCTGGTCGGTGAGCGAGCTGCTCAAGCAGGCCGACATGGCGATGTACCAGGCCAAGAGCGCGGGCCGCAACGCCGTGCGCTTCTTCGATCCCGAGATGCAGGCGACGGTCACGGCCAGCGCGGCGCTGGCCACCGACCTGCGCCAGGGCTGGCGCGAGGGCCAGTTCCTGGTCGACTACCAGCCGCAGGTCGGCGCCGACGGCCGCATGACCGGCGTGGAGGCACTGGTGCGCTGGCAGCATCCGCAGCGCGACCGGGTGCCGCCTGCGCACTTCATCTCCATCGCCGAGGAGACTTCGCTCATCGTCCCCATCGGCCGCTGGGTGCTGGAGCAGGCCTGCGCGCAGCTGGCGCAGTGGGCGAAGAACCCGGCGCGCGCGCACCTGACGATCGCCGTGAACGTCAGCGTGCGCCAGTTCCGAGATCCCGATTTCGTCGACGAGGTGATGACGGCGATCCGCGACTCCGGCATTTCGCCGCAAAAGCTGAAGCTGGAGCTGACAGAAAGCCTGCTGGCCGAGGAAATGGAAGCCACCGTGGCCAAGATGGCAGCCCTCAAGGACATGGGCGTGTACCTGTCGCTGGACGACTTCGGCATGGGCTATTCATCGCTGTCCTACCTGAAGCGCCTGCCGCTGGACCAACTCAAGATCGACCGCGAGTTCGTCAAGGACATCCTGACCGACGCAAACGACGCGGCCATCGCCCGCACCATCATTGGCCTGGCGCAAAGCCTGGGGCTGGGCGTGGTGGCCGAAGGCGTGGAGACGCAGGAGCAGCGCGCCTTCCTGGCCAAGCAAGGCTGCTACGAGTACCAGGGCTTCCTGTTCTGCAAGCCGCTTCCGATCGGTGAACTCGAGGAGTTCATGGACAGCATGGAGCCCTGAGTGGCCGCGCGGCCAGCGCGGAGCGGGTTAGTGCGGCGCGATCCCGAGCGGCGCGGTCGCCACGGCGCGCGGCATGCGCAGGACGATGTCGTCGCCCCCGCGCACCAGTTCCACGCCTTCCGCCTGCGCCAGGGCCTGCACATCCGCCCAGTCGAGCTGGCGGTAGCCGGACTCATAGGGCAGCGCGTCGAACTCATCCTGGCGCGGCGCGATGCCGACGGCGATCTCGGCCATGCCGGCCTTCACGCCGGCCTTCACCTTCACCTCGCAGGGGCCGCCGGCACCGTCCGTGACGGCGATCAGCGACGCGACCAGCAGGTGACGCAGCGCGACCCGGGACACCTCGAACGGCGTGTCGGCCAGCTCGCGTGAAATCACGAAGCCGCGGAAGTTGAAGTTGCTGGACACCAGCTTGAGGCACTCCTCGACGCCCTCGGCCAGGCGAACGCCTTGGTCCTCGCCGGGCTCCAGCCACTCGGCCACCTTCAGGCAGTTCGCGACCGCGTCGCGCGCCAGACGGTTGAGCTTGGCAATGTTGTCGTGGAACTCGGCCGGCTCGGGTGAGCCGCGATCGAGCCGCGCATTCATCACCTCAGCCATCATCGCGATGGCCTGCAGGTTCACGACCATGTCGTGCTTGAGCGCGGGCCCCAGGCGCCGCAGCACGCCATAGCGGGCAGCCTCGGCACTGGCGCGCGATCGCTTGGCCGAGACTGCGGCGGCCACGTCGCTGCCGCGCGATCCCGGCCCCGGACTGGAAGCCGCTATTGCCATGACACTCGGTATACCTAGGTGAGCAGGACATCGTGCCTGATGCACGCAAGGGCTGCCGTAGGACGAGGCGCATGCGTCTGTAGGAAAACACCTCGCCAGGAAGGCTACAGGCAGGGGCTATCCTCGCGGACATGAACAAGGCCTTCACCAAGGAGACCGACGGCGACGACGACGATGAAGCGTCGCTGCCGGAGATACCCGCGGGCACAAAAAACTACATCACCCCCCACGGCTACGCGCAGCTGCGCACGGAACTGCTGCAACTGATCGACGAGGAGCGGCCCAAGGTGGTCGAGGTGGTGCACTGGGCCGCCAGCAACGGCGACCGCTCGGAAAACGGCGACTACCTCTATGGCAAGAAGCGGCTGCGCGAGATCGACCGCCGCATCCGTTTCCTGACCAAGCGGCTGGAGATCGCGCAGGTGGCCGACCCGGCGGCGCACCACGGCAGCGACCAGGTCTTCTTCGGCGCCACGGTGACCTACGTCGACGAGGCCGGCGAGGAGCGCACCATTACCATCATGGGCATCGACGAAGCCGACCACGCCAGGGAACAGGTGAGCTGGATCTCGCCGATTGCGCGGGCGCTGCTGAAGGCGCGCACGGGCGACGTGGTCAAACTGGTGACGCCGGCCGGGCCGCACGAGATCGAGGTGCTGCGGGTGGAGTACCCGGCGCCGGCCTGAAGGCCGGGGCAGTGCACTAGCGGCTCGGCTTCACCCGCTGCACGCGCATCACCGAAGGCGTGCGCTTGAGCATGCGGATGGCCGCATCGAGGTGCGCCTTGTCGCGCACGGCCACCAGGAAGCGCAGGTCGGTCGCATCCTGCGCCTTTTCTTCGCCCATGTTCACGTGGGTGATGTCGGCTTCGGCGCTGGCGAGCGCCGCGGCGATCCGGGCCAGTACGCCCTTGCCGTTGGCCACGGTGACCAGCAGGCTGGTTTCGAAGGGCCGCACCGGTTCGTCGGCCCACTCGACGCTGATGAAGCGCTCGCTGTCCTTGTGCCGCAGGCGCTTGGCCACGGCGCAGTCCTCGCAGTGGACCACCAGGCCCTCGCCCCGCCCCAGGTAGCCGACGATCGGATCGCCGGGCACCGGGCGGCAGCAGCTGGCGAACTGCACCGAGGCGTTCTCGCTGCCGTCCAGCGTCACCTCGCCCTGCGACACGTTCTCGTGGGCGGTGTAGCGCTCGCGGGTGATCAGCAGGGCGTCGGGCTTGACGCCCTTTTCGGCCAGCATGGTCACCAGGCGCTTGGCCACAATGGTGGCGATGCGCTTGCCCAGGCCGATGTCGGTGAGCAGTTCCTCGCGCGTGCGGTTGCCCGTGAAGCGCAGCAGCTTTTCCCAGATGCCGTGGTTGCTTTCGTCGTCGGCAGGCAGGTGCTCCATGCCCTCGGAACGCAGCGCCTGTGTCAGCAGCTTCTCGCCGAGCTCCTGCGACTCCGCCTGGGCCAGCGACTTGAGGTGGTGCCGGATCTTGGAGCGGGCGCGGCCGGTGCGCACGAAGCCGAGCCAGGCCGGGTTGGGCGTCGACACCGGCGCGGTGACGACCTCGACCACGTCGCCGTTCTTCAGTTCGGTGCGCAGCGGCACCTGCACGCCATTGATCTTGGCCGCGACCGTGCGGTCGCCGATGTTGCTGTGGATCGCGTAGGCGAAGTCGACCACCGTGGCGCCGCGCGGCAGCGCCATGATCTGGCTCTTGGGCGTGAACACATAGACCGCGTCCGGGAACAGGTCGATCTTGACATGGTCCCAGAATTCGGCGGCATCGCGTGTCTCATGCTGGATGTCCAGCAGCGACTGCAGCCACTTGGTGCCCAACTGGTCGGCGACATCCTCGCCCGGGTTGCTCGCCTTGTACAGCCAGTGCGCGGCCACGCCCGATTCGGCGACGATGTGCATCGCCTCGGTGCGCATCTGGAACTCCACGTTCACGCCCGACGGTCCCACCAGCGTGGTGTGCAGCGACTGGTAGCCATTCATCTTGGGAATGGCGATGTGGTCCTTGAACTTGCCGGGCACCGGCTTGTACATCTGGTGCAACAGGCCCATGGCGGTGTAGCAGTCCAGTACCGAGGGCACGATGATGCGGAAGCCGTAGATGTCGGTCACCTGCGCGAAGCTCAGGTGCTTCTCGTCCATCTTGCGGTAGATGGAGTAGAGCGTCTTCTCGCGCCCGGCGATCTGCACCTGCATGCCGGCCTGCTCGAACGCCGCCTCCACCTCGCGCTGCACTTTCTGGATCAGGTCGCGGCGGCGGCTGCGGGCCTTGGACACGGCCTTGTTCAGGATCGCGTGGCGCCACGGCTGCAGGTGCCGGAAGGCGAGTTCCTGCAGCTCGCGGTAGGTCGAATTCAGGCCCAGCCGGTGCGCGATCGGCGCGTAGATGTCCAGCGTTTCGGAAGAGATGCGGCTCCACTTCTCGCGCGGCATGTCTTCCAGCGTGCGCATGTTGTGCGAGCGGTCGGCCAGCTTGACCAGGATGACCCGCACGTCGCGCGCCATCGCCAGCAGCATCTTGCGGAAGGACTCGGCCTGGTTCTCCTCGCGCGTGGTGAACTGCAGCTTGTCCAGCTTGGTGAGCCCGTCCACCAGTTCGGCCACCGGCGCGCCGAAGCGCTCGATCAGCTCGGGCTTGGTCACGCCGCAATCCTCGATCGCGTCGTGCAGCAGCGCCGCCATCAGGGCCTGAGCGTCCAGCTTCCATTCCGCGCACTGCGAGGCCACCGCGATGGGGTGGGTGATGTAGGGCTCGCCGCTGGCGCGGATCTGGCCGAGATGGGCCTCGTCGGCAAAACGGTAGGCGCGCCGCACCTGTTCGACGTCAGCGGCGTCGATGTAGTCCAGCCGGGCCGTGAGCGCGGCAAAGCTCGCCGCCGCCGCGTTGGCGGCAGCGGGGCTGGGCCGGGCATGGTTGGCGGGGCGCTTGCCCTTGCCCGGTGCGGATTCCAGGACCGCGCTCATGCCTCAAATGTAGCGCCCCGGGAAGAGTTCGCCGCTGCTGACCCAGGAAGTCCCCAATGGGGCAGGTGCGGCGTCAGAGCTGCGGCGTCCCTCCCAGGGCAGCCTTGATCGTGTCGAGCGCGGCCTGCTCGTCCTTGCTCACCAGCGTGCCGCCGATGCCGAGAAAGCCGCCTTCCTTCGAGGCTTCGGCGCTGGCTTGGGCGACTTGCAGGATCGTGCTCTTGTAGGCCTGCAACTCGGCCGGTGACTTCGCGGCCACTGCCGCAGCGCCGGCCTTGATGATGTCGATCAGCTTGTCCTTGGTGGGCGCGAGCGCCTTCACCTGGCTGGCCATGTCCGTGGTCAGGCCGCCGCCAAACGCCGCTGACAGCACCGACGCGGGATCCGCCTTGCCGGCGGCGTCGAGCAGCACCTTTCCGGCGGCCTGCACCTCCTTGACCGAGCCGACCGGGCCGGACAAGTCGGAGGTCGACACCATGAACAATGCCGCGGCCGGTCCGGCGGCCACATGCTTCCAGCTGTCGCCGTAGGACGCGATCGTCGCCGTCGCCTTGTCCCCCGATGCCACGGCCGACGACACGAGCGCCAGGGTCTCCTTGTTCGCCGGGTTGCTCGCGAAGGCGCTGCTCTCCTGGCCGAGCATCGATGCCAGTCCGCCGGCGTCCAGCTTCTTCGACTGCACCGCCTGGCTCACGAGGCCGAGCAGGGCGGGAGCGGCCATGCCCAGCAGCGGCGTCACATTGAAACCCAGCGAACGGGACAGTGCGCCGCCGATGGCGTTCACGCCGGGGCCGAGCAAGGCGGACGCGGGGCTGGCCTGGCCGCCTGCCGCGCCGCCGGTCAGTCCGCCCAGCAGTCCACCGAGGCTGCCGAGAAGACCCCCGGTGCCTTCGGGCAACAACTTCATCAGCGACTCGGCGCCGCCAGGCGCCGCAGCCTGCTTCGCCATGCCGGACATCAGCAGCGGGCCGACCACGCCCAAGCCCTTGGTGACCGCCGAGGGGTCGGCGCTCAAGGCCTTGCCGATGTCGTCGACGACGCCGGGGCCGAAGCTGTCGGATAGCGATTCGAGAATCGAGGGCATGGCAACTCCTTGCGGGAAATCAGAGGACCGCCAAGGTAGCCGTCCGCCCCGCGGAGCGCCAGTTGATGAATCAGCTCTTACAAACCGACATCGCAGCGCGACGTACTCGCCCGCCGCTCAACGCTTGTCGAGTTCGTGATGTGCACGCCGGCCGCGTGGCAAGCGCCAATAAAAAAGCACCGCGGCGGCGGTGCTTTTCTTCGGGAGATCCCGGAACCTGGCTCAGCCCGGAACCTTTTTCAGCATCTCCAGCCCGACCTTGCCGTCGGCGATCTCGCGCAGGGCGGTGACGCCGGGCTTGTTCTTGCTCTCGATCTTGGGCGCGTGGCCCTGGCTCAGCATGCGGGCGCGGTAGGTCGCGGCGAGCACGAGCTGGAAGCGGTTCGGGATCTTCTCGAGGCAGTCTTCAACGGTGATGCGGGCCATGGTTGTCTCCGAAGATCAGGTGATGTTGAGGGCCTTGAAGGTGTCGGCGCGGGCGCGGCGCTGCGCCGGGAACTTCAGCCGCTGGGCGTGCACGATCGCTTTCAGGTCGAAAAGCGCTCGCTCGAATAACTCGTTGATTATAACGAAATCGAATTCCCGGGCCTGGGACATCTCTTCGGCGGCATTGCGCAGCCGCAGTTCGATCACTTCGGGCGCATCCTCGCCGCGCCGCTCCAGGCGCGAGCGCAACTCTTCCCAGCTGGGAGGCAGGATGAAGATCAGCACGGCGTTGGCGAAAACACGCCGGACCTGCAGGGCGCCCTGGAAGTCGATCTCGAGGATCACGTCGGCCCCCTGGGCGATCCGCTCCTCGATCATCTTCTTGGAGGTGCCGTAGCGGTGGCCGTGCACATGCGCCCACTCGACGAAGCCGTCGGCCTGCACCATGGCGTCGAACTCCTGCGGCGACACGAAGAAGTACTCGCGCCCGTGCTTTTCCTGGCCGCGTGGGGCCCGCGTGGTGTGCGATACCGAGGGCTGCACCCGCGAATCGAGCTCCAGCAGCGCCTTTACCAGGCTCGACTTGCCCGCGCCGCTGGGGGCGGCGACCACGAACAGGTTACCGGGGTAGTCCATCCGTGGATGTTATCAGCGGCCATTCACCTCTGCCTTTAGTGGGCCATAGCGCCTTTTGGCAGGCGATAACCTTTGTTTAGTGGGCCATCAGGACCGGGATCGTCATCGAGCGCAGCACGGTGCGCGAAGCGCCCCCCAGCACCCATTCGCGCGCCCGGCTGTGGCCGTAACAGCCCATCACCAGCAGGTCGGCGCCGAGGTCGAAGGCGCGCGACAGCAGCAGCTCGCCGATGAAGTCGGGCTCGGCCGGTTCGCGATGCCACTGCGGCTGGATGCCGCGCTCGTGCAGGTAGCCATCCAGGTTCAGGTGCGAGCCGCGGACGCCGTCGTCCTCCTGCGGGCCCCAGCTCATCACGTGGACCTCGCGGGCGCGCTGCAGCAGCGGCACGGCCGCGGCCAGCGCGCGGGCCGCTTCGCGGGCCGGCTTCCAGGCGATTGCGATCGTCTCGCCGACGGCCTGCGGCGTTTCGGCATGGGGCACCACCAGCGCCGGCTTGCCGCTGGCATTCAACACGCTTTCGACCAGCCCCCGCGTGTCCGGCAGTTTGGGGTCGGGCTGGCCCAGCACCAGCAGGTCGGCATAGAAGGCCTGCGCGGCCAGGGCGGCAGCGACAGGGTAGGCCGTCGCCTCGGCCCAGTGGGCGCGCACGCCGGGCGATTCGTCCAGGGCCAGCTCGAAACCGGCGCGGGCACGCTGCTGGCGCTGGCAGTCGATGTCGCGCAAGGCGGCGACCGCGGCCGCGCCGGCCTCGGCGGCGAAGGGCACGTCCATCAGGGTGGGGGTTACCGCGTACAGCGCCGTGACCAGCCCGCCCTGGGCCGCGGCGAGGCGGCGCGCGACGTCCAGGCGCTTGAGCGCGGCCGGCGAATCGTCGAAATGAACCAGCAACTGCTTGAGGGGGGAGCTCATGGCGGCCTCCAGGGATCGGGCGACGATGGCCTCACCTTACTCCCTCGGCCGGGGCACGGGTGTTGACCCGCGGCAAAAACAGTGCGCTCGTTCGCGCTACTCGACGTTCTGGACCTGCTCGCGCATCTGCTCGATCAGGACCTTCATGTCCACCGAGATGCGGGTGAGCTCCAGCGCCGCCGATTTCGAGCCCAGCGTGTTGGCCTCGCGGTGCAGTTCCTGGATCAGGAAATCGAGCCGCTTGCCGATTTCGCCGCCTTTGCCGACCAGGCGCTCGATCTCGTCGATGTGCGATGCCAGCCGGGTCAGTTCCTCGGCCACGTCGATGCGGATGGCGAAGGCCGTGGCCTCGGAAAGCGCCCGGTCCTGGGCCGCCTCCGGGATGGCCGCGCCTTCGGCCAGCGCCATGGCTTCCTTCCAGCGTTCCAGGAAGCGCGCGCGCTGCTGTTCGACCAGTTGCGGCACCATGGGCCGGGCCTGGCGCGCGAGCTCGCGCAATTGCGCCAGGTGCCCAAGCAGCATGGCCGCCAGGCGCGCGCCTTCGCGCTCGCGCGCTGCCGTGAGCTCACCCAGGGTGGCGCCGGCCAGTTGTAACAGCGCCTCGCCCCAGTCGACGCCGTTGCCGCCGTCGGTGGTGGACATACGCAACACGTCGGCCACCGAAAGGGCCTTGGCCTCGGGCAGCCAGGCGCGCACCGTGTCCTGCAGGCTCGAAAGCCGCTGCAGCAGGCGCGCCGAGGGCTCGCGCACGGCCTCGCCTGTTGCGGATTCGACACCGGCGCGCACTTCCACCTTTCCGCGCTTCAGGCGCGCGGCGATCATTTCCCGCAGCTGCGGCTCAAAGGGGCGCAGTTCTTCGGACAGGCGGAATGTGAGATCCAGGAAGCGGCTGTTGACGGAGCGGATCTCCAGCCCGAGGCGACTCGTGGCGGGCGGCGCGGCACTGTGCTGCGCGCTCGCATAGCCGGTCATGCTGTAAACTGGCATCGAGGTTCCTAGGGGGTCGGGGTGGTACCGGGATTGCGAGCATTACCGGGTTGCAGCAGTTGACCCTACATTCCTGAATATGTCAAAGGTCAAACCAGCGCCGCTGCCGCCCGATACCGTGATCGGCGGTTATCGCGTGGTTCGCAAGCTTTCGGCGGGCGGATTCGGCGTGGTTTACCTGGCGGTGGACAACGAGGGCCAGCAGGTGGCCGTCAAGGAATACCTGCCCGCGTCGCTCGCCACGCGCGCCCCCGGCGAACTGCTGCCGCAGGTGCAGCCGGAAAAACTCTCCCTGTACCGCCTCGGTCTCAAGAGCTTCTTCGAGGAAGGCCGCTCGCTGGCGCAGATCTCGCACGCCTCGGTGGTGAGCGTGCTCAATTTCTTCCGCGAGAACGAAACCGTCTATATGGTGATGAACTACCTGGAGGGCGCGACCCTGCAGGACTTCATCATCACCGCGCGCGAACTGAAAAAGCAGAAGGTCTTCCGCGAATCGACCATCCGCTCGCTGTTCGACGAGATCCTGCGCGGCCTGCGCATCGTGCACCAGCACAAGATGCTGCATCTGGACATCAAGCCTGCCAACATTTTCATCACCGACGACAACAAGGCGGTGATGATCGATTTCGGGGCCGCGCGCGAAGTGCTGTCCAAGGAAGGCAACTTCATCCGCCCGATGTACACGCCGGGGTTCGCCGCGCCGGAGATGTACCGGCGCGACTCGTCCATGGGGCCGTGGACCGACATCTACGCCATCGGCGCGTGCATCTACGCCTGCATGCAGGGCTATCCGCCGAACGATGCGCCGCAGCGGCTCGAGAAGGACCGGCTGGCGCTGGCGCTGTCGCGGCTGCGCGGGGTGTACTCGGACAACCTGATCGAGGTGGTCGAGTGGTGCATGTCGCTCGACCCGCTCTCGCGCCCGCAATCGGTGTTCGCGCTCCAGAAGGAGTTGAGCCGCGAAGGCGAGCGCCGCTACACCAAGCTCTCCGTGGGCGAGAAGATGCGCCTGCAGTTCGACAACATGGTCTCGGACACCAAGAAGACCGTGAAGCGTGTCGCCGCCACCGGCTTCGGCGGCAGGGCCAAATGAGGCGGGGGCACACCATGAAATTCTCCGTCTTCCAGATCAGCCGCAAGGGCGGCCGCGAGAAGAACGAAGACCGGATGGGCTATTGCTACACCCGGGAGTCGGGCCTGTTCCTTCTGGCCGACGGCATGGGCGGCCATCCGGAAGGCGAGGTGGCCGCGCAGCTGGCGCTGCAGACCGTGTCGGCCCTCTACCAGAAGGAAGCCCGGCCGGTCGTGGCCGACCCGACCGAGTTCCTGTCCATGGCGGTGATGGCCGCGCACCACCAGATCATCCGTTACGCCAGCGAGAAGGGCATGCTGGACACGCCGCGCACCACGCTGGTGGCGGCCGTGGTGCAGGGCACTTCGGCGACCTGGGCGCACTGCGGCGACTCGCGCCTGTACGTGGTGCGCGAGGGCGAACTGCTCACGCGCACGCGCGACCACTCCTACCTGGAGCAGCAAAGCGCCGTGGGCGTGGTGCGCCTGGACCGCATCAACCGCAACATCCTGTTCACCTGCCTGGGCTCCCCGACCAAGCCGGTGTTCGACGTCACCGGTCCGGTCACGCTGCAGGAGGGCGACAAGATCCTGCTGTGTTCCGACGGCCTGTGGGGCAGCCTGCCGGAGGCCGAGATCGTGCGGCAGCTCTCGGGCCAGCCGGTCTCCGAAGCCGTGCCCGAACTGGTCGAGTCGGCCCTGCGCAGCGCCGGGCCTTCCAGCGACAACGTGACGGTGATCGCGCTGGAGTGGGAAACGCCCGACAACTTCGAATCGACCCGCGGCATTTCCACCGACAGCATCAGCGACGGCGTCTTCGCCTCCACCATCCAGGCAGGCGTGCTCGACACCCTGGTCGACGACCTCGACGACGCCGCCATCGAGCGCTCCATCGCCGAGATCAACGAGGCCATCCGGCGCTCCGCCGCTCGGAAGTCCTAGCGGCCGGGGACCGGGAACCACGGCCTGGCGTCCGCCAGTTCCGGTGCCCACGCGCTCCAAGGCACAATGCCAGGTTCCTTGCAGCAAATCCCTCAGTCCCTAGCCATGTTCACCCGCTCCGCCGGCCGCGCGCCGGATCAATTGCGCCCCATCCGCATCACGCGCGGCTACACCATGCATGCCGAAGGATCGGTGCTGGTCGAGTTCGGCAACACCAAGGTGCTGTGCACCGCCTCGGTCGAGGAAAGAGTGCCGCCGCACAAGCGCGGCAGCGGCGAAGGCTGGGTCACGGCCGAATACGGCATGCTGCCGCGCTCGACCCATACCCGCAGCGACCGCGAGGCCGCGCGCGGCAAGCAAAGCGGCCGCACGCAGGAGATCCAGCGCCTGATCGGCCGCTCCATGCGCGCCGTGTTCGACCTCAAGCGGCTGGGCGAGCGCACCATCCAGCTCGATTGCGACGTGCTTCAGGCCGATGGCGGCACGCGCACCGCGGCCATCACCGGCGCCTTCGTCGCCGCTCAGGATGCGGTGAACAAGCTGGCTGCCGAGGGCAAGCTGATCGAGTCGCCGATCCTGTCGCCGGTGGCGGCGGTGTCGGTCGGCATCGTCGAGGGCACGCCGCTGCTGGACCTGGAATACGTCGAAGACGTCGGCTGCGACACCGACATGAACGTGGTGATGACCGGCAAGGGCCACTACGTCGAGGTGCAGGGCACGGCCGAGGGCGTCGCCTTCACGCGCGCCGAGATGGACGAACTGCTGCGCCTGGCGGAAAAGGGCATCGGCGAACTGATCGGCCTGCAGCGCCAGGCCTTGGCCCAGTGAAACCGGGATGATCCAGAAGATCATCCTGGCCTCCAACAACGCCGGCAAGCTCGCCGAGCTGCAGGCCATGTTCGCGCCCCTGGGCATCGAACTCGTGCCGCAGTCGCAGTTGGGCATCGGCGAGGCCGAGGAGCCGCACCGCACCTTCGTCGAGAACGCGCTGGCCAAGGCGCGCCACGCCGCGCGCGAGGGTCATCTGCCGGCCATCGCCGATGACGCCGGCCTGTGCGTCGATGCCTTCGACGGCCAGCCTGGCGTGGACACCGCCTATTACGCGACGCAGTTCGGCTATGAGAAAGGCGACGCCAACAACGTGCGCGCCCTGCTCGAGCAGATGCAAGGCGTGGCCGACCGGCGCGCGGCGCTGGTCAGCACGCTGGTGGCGGTGCGCACGCCCGAGGATCCCGAGCCGCTGATCGCGGTCGGCCGCGCGGCCGGCGAGATCACGCGCGAACCCGTCGGGGCCAATGGCTTTGGCTTCGATCCGGTGATGTTCATCCCGGCGCTGGGCAAGACCTTCGCGCAGCTGCCGTCCGAGGTGAAGAACGCGAACAGCCATCGCGGCAAGGCGGCCAGGCAAATGGTTGACCTCATCCGCGAAGCATGGATGACCACCCCCTAGGTCTGCGGCAAGCCGCAGCCCGGCCCCCCGAGGGGGCGCAATTGTCCTTGGGGCGGCCCGGCGGACAATTGACCCCCCAGGTCTGCGGCAGAGCCGCAGCCCGGCCCCCCGAGGGGGCGCAATTGTCCTTGGGGCGGCCCGGCGGACAATCGGGGCGTGATCGACCTCGTCCAACATTACCTGCGCCCCGGCACCCTGAACCTGTCGGCGATGCCGCCGCTGTCGCTGTACGTGCACCTGCCCTGGTGCCTGCGCAAGTGCCCGTACTGCGACTTCAATTCGCACGAGATCGCCTCGGGCGAGCTGCCGGAGCAGCGCTACCTCGATGCGGTGGTGGCCGACCTCGAGGCGGCGCTGCCGCTGGTGTGGGGGCGCGTGGTGCACAGCATCTTCATCGGTGGCGGCACGCCCAGCCTGTTCTCGCCGAAGGGCATCGACCGGCTGCTGGCCGACGTGCGCGCGCGCCTGAAGCTCACGCCGGACTGCGAGATCACGCTGGAGGCGAACCCCGGCACCTTCGAGAAGGAGCGCTTCCGCGCCTTTCGCGCCGCCGGCGTGACCCGCCTGTCGGTGGGCGTGCAGAGCTTCAACGATGCGCAGCTGAAGGCGCTGGGCCGGGTGCACGACCGCGCGCAGGCGGTCGCTGCGCTGGAAGAGGCGGCGCTCGCCTTCGACACCTTCAACCTCGACCTCATGTATGCCCTGCCGGGGCAGACCATGGCGCAGCTGGAAGACGACCTGGCCCAGGCGATCGGCTTCATGCCGCCGCACCTGTCGGTCTATCACCTCACCATCGAGCCCAACACCTACTTCGCCAAGTTCCCGCCGCGCGTGCCCGATGACGACCTGGCCTACGCCATGCTCGACCGCATCACGGAAATGAGCGCGCATGCCGGCTACCAGCGCTACGAGGTCTCGGCCTATGCCAAGCCGGGGCACCGTTGCTGGCACAACGTCAACTACTGGGAGTTCGGCGACTACCTGGGCATCGGGGCCGGCGCGCACGGCAAGCTGAGCTTTCCGCACCGTGTGGTGCGGCAGGTGCGCTATCGCGAGCCGCGGCTCTACATGGAGAAGGCGCTGGCCGGTGACGCGGTGGCGCAAAGCGAGGCGGTGCCGCGCGCGCAACTGCCCTTCGAGTTCATGCTCAACGCCTTGCGCCTGCGCGAAGGCTTCGCGCTGGCGCGATTCGGCGAACGCACGGGCTTGCCGCTCAGCGCGATCGAGCAGCCTTTGCGCGATGCCGAGCACAAGGGCCTGATCGAGCGCGACCTGACCCATGTGCGGCCGACCCAGCGCGGCTTCGACTTCCTGAGCGACCTGCAGCAGCTCTTCCTCGGCGCTTAAGCGGTCCTTCACTGAGCCTTCTTCGAGGCAGAAGGACGGTTATGCAATTCGCGCATAACCGGGCATCCAACTGGCATTTGCGCCGGGCAGCGGGCAGTCCTAGAGTTCGTGCGCGGCTGTCACAAGCGGCCGGGAAAGAAGCCTCATGAACGCCCCCATTCCCCAACTGCACAAGCCCGTCGAAGCCGTCCTCGCGCTCGCCGAAACAAAACTGGACGCCGCCCGGCTCAAGCAAGTCCAGGCCATCGCCCCCGAATACTTCCGACGCATCGACGAGCAGGACCTCGCCGAGCGCACGCCCGAAGACCTGCTGGCCGCCTTGCAGATGCACCTGGCGCTGGGCGCCGCGCGCGAGCCCGGCCAGCCCAGGATCCGCATCTTCAGTCCGTCCGCGGCCGAGGGCGGCTGGAACACGCGCCACTCGGTGATCCAGATCGTCAATGACGACATGCCCTTCCTGGTCGACTCCACCACCCTGGAGATCAACCGGCAGGGCCTGACCTTGCACCTGATCGTGCACCCGATCTTCGCCGTGGAACGCGACGCCAACGGGCAGCTGCTGGAAATCCTGCCCCGCGCGAAGTCCGAGAAGGCACCGCGCGAATCCTGGATGCACATCGAGATCGACCGGCTGATCGACGAGGAGCAGCGCGAGGCGCTGGAGGCCGGCATCACGCGCGTGCTGGCGGACGTGCGGCACTCGGTGCGCGACTGGCGGCCGATGCTGGCGCGCCTGGAGATCGCGATCGCGGAGCTGGCGAATCCCCCTGCCACGGTGCCCGAAGCGGCCGTGGCCGAAGCGCGGGCCTTCCTGCAATGGCTGGCCGACGACCACATGACGCTTCTGGGCTATCGTCAGCATGACCTGGTGCGCGAGGGCAGCGACATCGGGCTGCGGCCGGTGCCGGGCAGCGGCCTGGGCGTGCTGCGCGACAAGCGGCAAGACCAGCTCTCGGCCAGTTTCTCCGCGCTGCCGGCGCGGGCGCGCGCCGTCGCGGCGGCAACCTTGCCCATGCTGGTGGTGACCAAGTCGAACACGGCCTGCACCGTGCACCGCGCTGGCTACACCGACTACGTGGGCATCAAGCGCTACAACGAAGCCGGTGAGGTGACCGGCGAGCACCGCTTCCTCGGACTGTTCACGTCCACCGCCTACAGCGCGCGCGTGCTCGAGGTCCCGCTGCTGCGCGGCAAGGTCCAGGCGGTGATCGATCGCGCCGGGTTCCCGCCGCACGGCCACCTGGCCAAGGCACTGGTCCATGTGCTGGAAACCTTTCCGCGCGACGACCTGTTCCAGATCCCGGAGGCCGAGCTGTACGACACGGCGCTGGGCATCGTCGGCCTCGGCGAGCGCCAGCGCCTGCGCCTGTTCGCGTGGAGCGACACCTTCGAGCGCTACGTGTCCTGCCTGGTGTACGTGCCGCGCGACGCCTATTCCACCGACCTGCGCATCAAGTTCCAGCGCATCCTGCTGGCGGCGTTCAAGGGCGCCAGCGCCGAGTTCGACGTGTCGCTCACCGAACAGGTGCTGGCGCGCATCCACTTCACCGTCCGCACCGTCCCCGGCGACCTGCCGGACTACGACGTGCGGGCCATCGAGCGCGAACTCGCGGCCGCCGCCCGCCGCTGGGACGACGACCTGCGTGACGCGCTGATCGACGCCGAAACCGAGGGCGCGGGCCTGGCGGCCTTCAAGCGCTGGGGCGCGGCCTTCCCCGCCGGCTACCGCGAGCGCTTCGCTGCGGCCGAGGCCCTGCCCGACGTGCGCAAGCTCTCCGGCCTGTCGGCGCAGCAGCCGCTGGCGCTGGCGCTGTACCAGCGCAGCGGCGCCGGGCCGGGTTCGCTGGCACTGAAGGTGTACCGGCTGGGGGCGCCGCTGGTGCTGTCCGACAGCCTGCCCATGCTGGAACACATGGGCGTGCGCGTGCTCGGCGAGTCGAGCTGGCGCATCGTGCCGCGCGCGGGCGAACAGCCGGTCGCGCTGCACGAGTTCGACCTGCAGGCGCCGCTCACCGGCGAGATCGACCTGCCGACACTGGCGGCGCTGTTCGAGCACGCCTTCGCCCGCGTTCTGCACGGCGAGGTCGAAAGCGACGACTTCAACCGGCTGGTGCTGCTGGCCGGACTGCCGGCCGAGGATGTGGTGGTGCTGCGCGCCTACGCCAAGTACTGCAAGCAGATCGGCTTCGCCCACACGCAGGCCACCATCGCCGCGACCCTGGCCGCGTATCCGCACATGGCGCGCATGCTGGTGTCGCTGTACAAGCTGCGCTTCGATCCCGCCGGGCGCAATGCCGAGGGCGCGGCCTCGCAGGTGCGCGCGATCGAGCAGGCCCTGGAGAAGGTCGCCAGCCTCACCGACGACCGCGTGCTGCGCCAGCTGCTCGGACTGGTGCAGGCGACGCTGCGCACCAACTTCTGGCGCACCGGCACCGGCCACAGCGGCGCTGCGGGACCGCGGCGGCAGTTCCTGAGTTTCAAGTTCGAGTGCGCCGCCGTCCCGGGCCTGCCGGCGCCGAAGCCGCTGTACGAGATCTTCGTGTACTCGCCGCGTTTCGAGGGCGTGCACCTGCGCGGCGGCAAGGTGGCGCGCGGCGGCCTGCGCTGGTCCGATCGCCCGGACGATTTCCGCACCGAAGTGCTGGGGCTGGTGAAGGCCCAGATGGTGAAGAACACGGTGATCGTGCCGGTGGGTTCCAAGGGCGGCTTCGTGCTGAAGAAGGCGCCGGTCGCCAGCGACCGCGAGGCCTTCATGAAGGAAGGCGTTGCCTGCTATCAGGACTACCTGCGCGGCCTGCTCGACCTCACCGACAACCTGGTGGCCGGCAAGGTGGTTGCGCCGCCGCAGGTGGTGCGCCAGGACGACGACGATCCCTACCTGGTGGTGGCCGCCGACAAGGGCACCGCCACGTTCTCCGACTTCGCCAACCAGGTCAGCGCCGAATACGGTCATTGGCTGGGCGATGCCTTCGCCTCCGGCGGCAGCGTGGGCTATGACCACAAGGGCATGGGCATCACCGCGCGCGGCGCCTGGGAGAGCGTCAAGCGCCACTTCCGCGAGCTGGGCGTGGACACGCAGACCACCGACTTCACCGTGGTCGGCGTCGGCGACATGTCGGGCGACGTGTTCGGCAACGGCATGCTGCTCTCGCGGCACATCCGGCTGGTCGCGGCCTTCGACCATCGCCACGTGTTCATCGACCCGGCGCCGGATGCCGCGGCGTCCTTCGCCGAGCGCGAGCGCCTGTTCAAGCTGCCGCGCTCGTCCTGGGCCGACTACGACGCGAAGCTGATCTCCGAAGGCGGCGGCATCTGGTCGCGCTCGGAAAAGTCGATCCCGCTGTCGCCGCAGGCGCGCGCTGCGCTCGGCATCGAGGCCGCGACGCTGACGCCCGCCGAACTGGTGTCGGCGATCCTGAAGGCGCCGGTGGACCTGCTCTACAACGGCGGCATTGGCACTTACGTCAAGTGCTCGGACGAGAGCCACCTCGACGTGGGGGACCGCGCCAACGACGCGGTGCGCATCGACGGCCGGCAACTGCGCTGCAAGGTGGTGGGCGAGGGCGGCAACCTCGGCTTCACCCAGTGCGGGCGCATCGAAGCCGCGCAGTCCGGCGTGCGGCTCTATACCGATGCCATCGACAACTCCGCCGGCGTCGACACCTCGGACCACGAGGTCAACATCAAGATCCTGCTGCGCTTGGTCGAGGAGGACGGCAAGCTCACGCTCGCCGAGCGCAACGCGCTGCTGCCGACCATGACCGACGAAGTGGCGAAGCTGGTGCTGCGCGACAACTACTACCAGACGCAGTCCCTGTCGGTCGCCCGGCAGCTGGCGCCGGCCATGCTGGACGAACACGCACGCTTCATGCGCTTCCTCGAGAAGAAGGGTCGGCTCGACCGCGGGCTCGAGTTCCTGCCGGGCGACGACGAGATCGCGCTGCGCAAGGCCAAGGCGCTGGGACTCACCACGCCGGAACTCGCGGTGCTGCTGGCCTACGGCAAGATGTGGCTGTACGACGAGCTGCTCGCCTCCGAGTTGCCCGACGACACCTGGGTGGCCACCGCGCTCCAGCGTTACTTCCCGACGGCACTGGTCGGGGGCTTCGCCGCCTGGATTGGCAAGCACCCGCTGCGGCGCGAGATCATCGCCACCCACGTGGTCAACAGCATGGTCAACCGGGTCGGGCCGACGTTCGCGTTCCAGCTGGCGGAGCTCACCGGCGCGCAGCCGGCCCAGGTGGTGCGCGGCTACCTGCTGGCGCGCGAATCCTTCGGCAGCGTCCAGCTCTGGCAGCAGATCGAGGCGCTGGACAACCGGGCGCCCGACGAAGTGCAGCGCGAGCTGATCGTGCAGTGGCGGCAGCTGGTCGGCCGGGCCACCACGTGGTTCCTGCGCTCTCGCCGCCTGGCCGAGCCGATGGACAAGCCGGTGCAGCGCCTCGCGCCGGCGGTGGATGCGCTGCGCCGGCGGCTCGCACCGCAGCTGGCGGACCAGCCACGCGTTCTGGCCTGGACGGGCGCGGGCGTACCGGCGGAACTGGCGCAGCATGTGGGCGCGGCCGACCGCCTGTTCAGCGCGCTCGACATCGCCGAGATTGCCGAGTCGGCCCAGGCGCCGCTGGAGATCACTGCCGAAGTGCATTTCGGCGTGGGCGAGCGGCTCGGGCTGGAGAAGCTGCGCCAGCAGATTGAACTGCTGCCGGCGGACACGCACTGGCAGTCGCTGGCCAAGGTCGCGCTGGCCGATGACCTGGCGGCCCTGCACCGCTCGATCGCGCTGGACGCGGTGCGCGGCGAGGGCAGCGGGGCCGATGACAAGCTGGCCGGCTGGCAGTCGCGCAACCCCATGGCCTTCGCGCGCGCCCGCCGGCTGGTCGCCGAATTGGCGGACACCGCGGCGCCGGACCTGGCGATGCTGTCGGTGGCGCTGCGCGAACTGCGCAACCTCGTGGACTGAGGGTCGGGCGCCCTCTCCTCCGATTGAGGGAGGGGGAGGGCCGGCCCCGCGCTAACATTGGGCGCAACAAGGAGAAGAAGATGCTCAATGCCCGCAGTGCCTTCATTGGTCTCATCGCCTGGGCGATGGTCGCTTGCGGCGGTGGAGGGCCCGACACGCCACTCGGCGCGCAAGGCCTCTCGGCCGATGCGCCGCAGCCGGCCGTTCCGGCGAACACCTCTCCCTGGGTCGGCACCTGGACAGGCACTTTGCGGTTTCAGGGTTCAGAGGGCAATTCGTGCGCTCAACCGACGCCGGAGCACAGCTTCGACACACCGCTGACGTTGGGCATCACAGGAGAGGCGCCGCGGTTCGCCTTGCAGGTCGAAGCTGCGGATCCAGACGTCTTCGGCGTTGTCAAACCCATGGAGCAGGGCTTTCTCGAAACGACGACCGACTCCACGGCCCAAAGCGTGGGCGTCGGTCAAACGCGGATCTCGACCTATCGCTTCGACCTCAAGCTGGTCTCACAAGACCAGATGGACGTCCAGTACGGGACCTACTCGGATACGAATGGCGGCAGAAACTGGTGCAATAAAACCTGGAAGACCACATTGCAGCGCACCGCTCCTTGAGGTCTTTACTCCCTTACTCTCGGGGAGAGGGCAGGGGTGAGGGCAGGGGGCGCTTCCATCGCTTAGATCAGGTTCACCCCGACGCGCCGCGCAACGTGCGGCCTCAATGCGAGTGCAGGGCGGAGTGCCGCAGTTCGCGGCCTGCCTGCTTCAGCACCGTCGTGGCCCCGGTGAGCGCAAGCAGCGCCATCACGCTGGCCACCACCAGGTCGGGCCAGGCGCTTCCGGTGCCGAACACGCCCAAGGCGGCCAGCATCACGGCGACGTTGCCGAGCGCGTCGTTGCGCGAGCAGATCCAGGCCGACTGCATGTTGGCGTCGCCGGTCCGGAAGCGGAACAGCATGACGGCCACGCTCGCGTTCACGGCCAGCGCAGCGACGCCGACGGCGCCCATGGTGATGGGCTCGGGCACGGTGCCGGCCGACAGATTGAACACGGCCTTGCCCAGCACGAACGCGCCGAATGCGCCCATGCAGGCGGCCTTGAAGATGGCGGCCTTCGAGCGCGTCGAGGCCGCCATGCCGAGCACGGCCAGGCTGATGGCGTAGTTCGCCGCATCGCCGAAGAAATCGATGGAATCGGCCAGCAGCGAGACCGAGCCGGAACTCCAGGAGGCACCCAGTTCGACGGCGAACATGAGCGCGTTCAGCACCAGCGCCAGCCACAGCACCTTGCGGTAGCGCGGGTCAGCGGAAGAATGGGAAGGGCCGGCGCAGCAGTGGGCAGACATCGTTCAGGTTTCCTTTGCGGCAATTGGAAACCCTGAAGCCGCTACAGAGTCAAGCAGGTCAAAACAGTCAGGCGTGCACGCCCTTGAGGTGGCCGCGGGTTTTCTTCGGTGCGTGGCAGGCCTGCGCCAGGCCTTCCAGGATGCCGCAGTCGCGCGCCTCGCGTTCGTCCAGGCACCTCGCGCGCAGCTGCTTGAGCTCCTTCTCCAGCGCTTTCAGTTCGCGGATGCGGCGCGACACATGCCCGATGTGCTCGTCCAGCACCTGGTTCACGTCGCCGCAGCGCTCCAGCGGCGCATCCTTGAACCGCAGCAGCACCCGGACCTCCTCGAGGGACATGTCCAGCCCGCGGCAATAGCGGATGAACTGCAGCCGCTCGACATGGCGCGCCTCGTAGGACCGGTAGTTCGATGTGGTGCGCGCGGCGGGCGGCAGCAGGCCCTCGCGCTCGTAGTACCGGATGGTTTCCACCGGTGTGTCCGCGGCCGTGGCCAGTTCACCAATCTTCATGAGCCCACCTGTTGATTTGTCTCGCACCCGCAGCCGGCCGCACCGGCGGCTTGCCGGGGCGGACATCTCATGCTGCCATAGGAGCAGAAGACACAGCAGTCTCCGGGTTTCGGCCTCAGCAAGGCACCGCAGCCCTGGCACTGGTAGAACCACTGGCACGCATCGGCCGGCATGGTCTCCGCGCTGGCCCGGCCGCACTCCGGGCAGGTGAGGGTGGACTGCAGGATGACTTGGGCCACGAAATTTTTTCCCACTGGGGAGTCATTTTGCCCCTGCACCGCGCCCCTCGCGGAAATGCGCCGCGCCGGCGGGGGAATCACCCGCCCGCCGGCGCGTTGCCTCCGCGGCTCAGGTTCAGTAGGTGTTCAGCACTTCGTTGCCATCGGCCGCCACCAGCCCGCCGTCGTTGCGGGTGATCACGATGGTGGCCGAACGGGGCCGGGCCGTGTTGCCGCCCGAGCCGTAGCCGGTGTTGCCCGGCCAGTGGCTGAGGTACTTGCTCGGGTCGGCGATGTTGGCCTTGGCGATGGTCTCGCCGGGGTGCTGGATGTTGACGAAGATCGCGCGGCCGTCCGGCGTTTCCGTGATGCCGGTGATCTCGCAGTCCTTGGGTCCGACCAGGAAGCGGCGCAGCGTGGCCGCGGTCGGCTTGGCGCCCACCCGGGTCTGCACCGCCAGCGTGCTGCCGTCGGCCTTGGTGTAGTTGATGGTCTGGGCGCTGCCATCGCCCAGCGTGCCCGCCTTGCCCACCAGCATCATGCAGTTGGTGACGTCGGTGTAGGCGCCGTCGTCGGTCTGGATGAACAGCAGGCCGGTCTTCTTGCTGAACCAGAGGCCGTCGGGGCTGGAGAAGTCATTGTCCGCGGTCAGCGAGGACAGGTTGATCCGGGCCGCGTCCATGCCGGACTCGGCGCCGAACAGGTAGATGTCCCAGTTGAAGCCGGTGGCCGCGCCCTCGTTGCCCGTCTCGCGAAGGCGCAGGATGTGGCCGTTGATGTTGCCCGGCGTCGAGGGCGCGCTCGGCGCATCGGTGTAGGAGCGCGGGTTGGCGGCGTCCACGCCGTGCTGCGAGGACCCCACCGGCTCGACGCGGCGGTTGCTGTTGTTGGTGAGCGTGAAGTAGATCTCGCCGGTGCTGGGGTGCACGGCGCACCACTCGGGGCGGTCCATCTTGGTCGCGCCCACGGCGTCGGCGGCGAGGCGCGCGTTCACCAGCACGTCGGCCTGGTCGGCAAAGCGGTAGCCGGTGTAGCTGGCGATCGTGGGGTTGCCGATGTCCAGCTCGACCCAGTCGCCGCTGCCGTCGGCGTTGAACTTCGCCACGTACAGCTTGCCGGTGTCCAGGTACTTGTCGCCGGTGGTGATGCGGTTGGCCGGGTTGGCGTCCGCCTCGCTCCAGGTCGCGCTGGAGACGAACTTGTAGATGTACTCGCCGCGAGAGTCGTCGCCCATGTACACGGCCAGCGGCTTGCCGGCGACCTGCCGGCCGAACACGCCGAGCTCGTGGGCAAAGCGGCCCAGGGCGGTGCGCTTGCGGATCGCCTGCGACTTGTCGTAGGGATCGACTTCCACCATGTAGCCGTAGGTGTTCATCTCATTGCGGTAGTCGTCGGTGCCTTCGGCGGCCGCGCCGGCGGCGCTGATGTTCCAGCGCGCGTACTTGTCGTCGGCGCCGGCGGTCTCCCAGCCGTGCCGGCTGGCCGCGCCCTGGGCCTTGCCGTAGCGCACCAGCGAAACCACGCTGCGCGCCGTGGCGCCGCCGCGGGCGGCATCGTCGGCGGCGCCGCGGGTGAAGTAGCCGTTCCAGTTCTCCTCGCCGGAAAAATAGGTGCCCCAGGGGGTGGGGCTGGCGCCGCAGTTGTTGATGGTGCCGCGCGTGCTCGTGCCGGCCGGCGAGTATTTCGTCTTGACCAGCGCGTTGCTGCGCACCGGGCCGTTCAGGAGGATGGGGGTGAGGGGCGTGACGCGGCGGTTGTGCGCCGAGTCCTTGACGTAGCCGAACTTGCCGCCGGTCTTGCGAACTTCGACGAAGGACAGGCCGTGCACGTCGACCTCCTTGTCCGCTTCCGCCGCCGGGCGCGGATTGACGGTGACGCCGGCCGCGTGCAGGAACTGGTCGGTCGTGGCCTCGTGGTTCATCGCCAGGATGCCGCGGCTGGAGCCGGCGAGGTCGCGCGCCGTGCCCGCGTCGTTGAGCGGGAAGAACTCCATGCCATCGTGGTGGTCGCCGGCGCGGTCGGCGAAGTTGGCGTCGGTGCCGTCGTTGCGGAATTCGGGCGTGGCGGAAGTCAGCGGGTCGCCCAGCGCATACAGCACGGTGGCGGTGTAGCCGGCCGGCACGGTGAGGAGGTCGGCGGTGCTCTTGGCCACCGCCTGGAAGCCCAGGGAGATCGGGGTCTTCGGCGTCTCGGGGAGCGTGGGCGCTGCGGCAGCAGCGTCGCTGCCGCCGCAGCCCGCCAGCGGCAGCGCGCCCAGCACCACGGCGCCCGCGCTGCCAATGCCCACGCGCAAGGCGCTGCGGCGCGACAGGCGTGCCTCCAGAACATCCATCAGCGAGGGGTTGTCGCTGCGGTTGCAATCTTCTTCTGCATGGGCGAGTTGCACCTGCGTCGCTTCTTTCATCGGCTTGCCTTTCAGTTCTGTGGTCTGGGACAGGCGCGCAGGTTAGGCAGAGCTTGTGACGCGGCCGTGGCAAGCCCGTGACGAACTCGTGAAGTGGCCCGGCTCGCCGGGTCTCGGGCTGCCAGTCACACGCACGTCATCTGTCCGGCGCAAAGTCGCACAGCGCCCTGACGGCGCATTCGCGTCTCCGCTCCCCTCCATCCATCAAGCAGCAGGCGCAAGACGTCCCCCATGAGTGAAGACATGCCGGTGGTACCCACCGCGAATCGTGCCTGGCACGCCGGCCTGTCCGTCGGCAACGCCCTGTTGGACAAGCAGCACATCGTGCTCTTCGAACTGGTTCGATCGCTGCGGGACGCGCAGGACAACCTCGACGATCACGCTTTCAACCGCGCCTTGTGCGACCTCCTGACGCTGGCGCAACGCCATTGCGCCGCCGAGGAACACCTGCTCGCGCTGAACGGCTACGAGTGGCTGGAACAGCATCGCGAAGAGCATCTCGCCGGGCTGGACCGCATCCAATCCATCTGCCTGCGGCGCGCGCGGGGCGACCTCGGTCGCGAGAGCGCGTGCACGGCGGTGGCGGCGTGGCTCGAGGCGCACCTGGTGGAGATGGACCTTCCGGCGAGGGCGTACCTGGGTAGCTCCCCGGGCGCGGCCGCTGGCGCTGGCGAAGACTTGTCCGAGTCCCTGGAAGTCGATTCGGATTCCGAGCCTGTCTGAGCGGGCCTTGCAACCGAGCGGCGCCCTGTTCATCCAGATGTCGCACCCCCGTGATCAAACTCGGCCGACATTCTCCGCCAGGGGCGCATCCACCCCGCGCACGGAACTTGCTGCACTTTGCTCATGACAATGCTGAACCTGGCGCTTCAGGGTGGCGGCTCACACGGCGCCTTCACCTGGGGCGTTCTCGATGCGCTGCTCGCCGAGGCATCGCTGGAATTTCCCTCGATCAGCGGCACCAGTGCCGGCGCCGTGAACGCCGTCGCGCTGGCGAGCGGCTGGGCGACCGCAACCTCTTCGGGGGCCTCGCCGCGGGAGAATGCGCGGCGCGTGCTGCGCGGCGTCTGGAACGAAGTGGCCAACCTGTCCCCGTTCGGCCGGGTGCAGCGCGAGCTGCTGCAGGTGCTCACCGGATGCAATCCCCTGTTCGCCTGGCACGCGATTTCTCCCCTCGCGTTCAATCCACTGGAGCCCCTGCTGGCGCGGCACGTCGACTTCGAGGCACTGCGGGGGCCGGGTGCACCGCGCGTCCTCGTCGGTGCCACGCAGGTGCGAACCGGGCGCGCCGCGATCTTCAGCGGCGCCGATCTCACGCTGCAGGCGGTGCTCGCATCGACCTGCCTGCCGCAGCTGTTTCCGCCAGTCTCGATCGGCGGCGAGCTGTACTGGGACGGCGGCTACTCGGTCAATCCGCCGCTGGCGCCGTTCCTGCACGGCTTCCGCGGCGGCGACGTCCTGATCGTGCAGATCAATTCCGTGCGCCAGTCCACACTGCCCGGCACGCCGCAGGAAGTGTATGAACGCGCCAACGAACTCACCTTCAACGCCGGACTGCTGTCGCAAATCCGCGCCGTCGAGCACATCAACCAGCTCGTGAAGCTGGGCATCCTGCCGCGCGAGCGGCAGCTGCGCATGCACCGCATCGATGGCGGCGAAGCGCTGGCGCGATTTCCGCAGTCGACGCGTTCGGGCGTGGACGCGGGCCTGGTGCGCGAGTTGTTCGCGTTGGGGCAGGAATCGGCCGTGCAATGGCTGCGTTCAGACCGCGCGGCCCTGGGGCATCGCGAAACCTTGCCCTATGCCGACTATGCGGATGACACCTGGCTGGAGTTCCAGGGTCTCGTGCGCGCCAGAGGGTGGCAAGGCGCCTGGCAGCGCGCGAAGAACGCGGCATCGCGGGTCGGCCGGGGGTTTTTAGCAGGGGCAGGCCGTTGATGAGCGACCAACCCAGTGCCTGCGAGCCGGGTGGCGGAAGAGGTGGGATTCGAACCCACGGAGAGCTTGCGCCCTCGCCGGTTTTCAAGACCGGTGCCTTAAACCGCTCGGCCACTCTTCCTTCAGGCAGGAGCTAGTGTAGTGCCTTCCCCCGCGCGCCTCAGTCCGCTTTCGCCGTGCGCAGGCGCAGCGCGTTCGCGATCACGCTGACCGAAGACAGCGCATCGCCGCCGCCGCCACCATTGAGCAAGAATGGAGGGCAAATGAAGCACCTTGGATACATCGCCGCCATGGCGGCGGCCCTGCTGGCATCGGCGGCTTTCGCGCACGGCGACGACCACCATGCCGCGCAGCGCCAGTACGACCCCGCCCGTGTCGAGGCCACGCCCTTCGGCCAGGAGGGCGACCCGAAGAAGGTCACGCGCACCATCCGGGTCGAGATGAACGACCGCATGCGCTTCGTGCCGGACAGCATCACGGTGCGCAAGGGCGAGACCGTCCGCTTCGCCGTGGCCAACAAGGGCGCCGTGCTGCACGAGATGGTGCTCGGCACGGCCGAAGACCTCGCCAAGCATGCCGAGCACATGAAGAAGTTCCCGGGCATGGAGCACGACGAGCCGAGCATGGTGCACGTCAAGCCGGGGGCCAGGGGCGAGATCGTCTGGCAGTTCACGCAGCCGGGCAATTTCAGCTTCGCCTGCCTTATCCCCGGTCACTACGAGGCGGGCATGGTCGGGAAGGTGGTGGTGAAATGAAGCGCCGCTCCCTGCTCCTGATCGCCGCGGGTGCGGCCTCCGCCGCCGCGCTGCCGGCACTGGCCGGCCTGCCGCAAGTCGAAGTGTTCAAGACCCCGCAGTGCGGTTGCTGTACCGACTGGGTGGAACACCTCAAGGCGGCCGGATTCCCGGTCAAGGTCACCGTCGTCGAAGACACGGCGCCGGTGCGCAAGCGCCACGGCATTCCGGACAAGCTGGGCAGCTGCCATACCGGCGTGGTGGCCGGCTATGCGGTCGAAGGCCATGTGCCTGCCGCCGACGTCAAGCGGCTGCTGGCCATGAAACCCGTGGCCGCCGGCCTCAGCGTTCCCGGCATGCCGGCCGGATCCCCGGGCATGGAGATGGGTGGGCGCCAGGATCCCTACCAGGTGCTGCTGGTCGACAAGGCCGGCCGCACCATGGTCTTCGCCTCCTACCCCAGGACCTGAGACGCGGGCGGGCAGGCGAAAAGCGCTGGCTCACGCCGTCGTCACGCGCCGGCCCTGGCGGGGGCGCGCTGCGGCAGCGTCTGCGCCGCGTCCGTCAGCGGCGTGGGCCGCGCGAACGCGCCGCCGTCGTCCACCAGGTCGTCGGCCTGGGCGATCAGTTCGGCCATCTCGTCGGCGGTGGCCTCCCACGAGCTGCGGGCGACGATCTCGGCCAGCGCGCGCGCGTGTTCCTGCCGTTCCGCCGCGGTGCGCTGCATGATCATGTCGCAGTCGGCGATGAAGCCTTCCGGCGTGTCGGCGATCCGGACCACCTGGCCATAAGCCTCCACCACATCGCGGATGGAGGTGCTCACCACCGGCCGTCCGCAGGCCATGTACTCCAGCGTCTTGCCCGGGTTGATGAAATGGGTCGCGTCGTCCAGCGAATAGGGCAGCAGGCATACGTCCCAGCCGGCGATGAGCGCAGGCAGGTCGGCGTATTCCTGCCGGCCCAGCCAGTGGATGTTGTCGCGCCGCGGCAATGCGGCCGGCTCGATGCCCGCCGTCGGACCGGCCATGACGAGGTTCCAGTCGGCGCGCCCCTTGGCGATGGCGTCGATCAGCTCGAGGTTGATGTGCGCGTCGATCACGCCGCAGTAGCCCAGGCGCGGGTGCGCGATCGCGGCCTGTAAGGGATGCTCGGCCCGGTTGCCGGCGAAGTGGGCGGCGTCCACGCCGTTGGGAAAGCAGTGCACCTCGGGGTGGCGGTGCCGCTTGGCGTTGTAGATGCTGTGCCCACCCGCGAACACCAGGTCGGCCAGCTTGAACAGCAAGTTCTCCCGCAGCACGAGCTGCCGGGGAGCATCCTTGCATGTCGACAGGTCCTCCACGCAGTCGTACACCAGGCCGCGCGGCCCGATCGCCGTGGCCAGCGACAGCGCCATGGGCGTGTACATCCAGGCCCAGTAGTCGGCGATGCCCTTGTCATGCAAGGCCTCGGCGATGAGCTTCTGCAGCACCGGCAGGTGATCATCGTGGAAGCCCGGCGCCGCGCCGGTCACCTGCGGCCGCCAGACCTGCACGCCCTCGGCCACGTCGATCACCTCCAGGCCGTTGCGGGAGGAGCCGGCAAGCGGCTCCTCGATGTAGATCACCCGCCAGCGCCGTGCCAGCCGCGACAGCAGATGCTGCGGCCGCCGCTGCACGAAATCCCAGCGCAGGTGCGAAAAGACCACCAGCGACTTCATGAACTTCCTCCCCGAGCCTGGGTCAGTGATGCGCGGTCGGCGTGCGGGCGGCATGGCCGGTGACCGCGGCGCGCCATGTACGCGGGCGCGCCAGCATGTAGCTGACGGCCAGCAGGGCGCCTGCCCCGGCGACCAGCGTGCCGGGCCCCATGGAGCGCGCCATGCTGCCGGCGATCTCGCCGCCGCGCGGCGCGGCCAACTGCAGGCGGCGCTTGGTCATGCGCGCGCCCAACTCGCTCAAGTGGTCGGCCAGCGCGCGCTCGGCCGCCGGCAGCAGCATCGTTTCCTCGTCGGCCACATGGTGAATGACGCAGTTCATGAGCTGGTAGAAGGATTCGTCAAAGCTGGCGTCGCCGGGTTCGAGCTTGCGAATCTGCGCGATCAGGCGCCGCATCTCGTCGTGCTCCGGAACGCCTTTCCTGGCCGCTTCGGTGTCGGCCACTTCGCGCAGCGCCGGATAGAAGATCTCCTCCTCCAGTTGCGTGTGGATCTCGAGCGCCACGCAGACGCTGTCGACCAGCCCCTTCTTCACGCGCGGCGAAGAGTCGATCTCGTACTGGTGGAAGGTCGTCAGCACATGCGAGTGATCCATGCGGATCATGTTGGTGACGGTGGGTGCGAGCTGGCTGAGCAGCTGGTTCATGGGACCCCCTTGGCTTCGATCTGCCATTGGACAGCCTCAGCGATCAGGCGTCTGTCGGACGCGGGCTTGTCCACGGGTGCGATGCCCCCAAGGCGTCGCCGAGGTCTGCAGTGGAGTCCGGCACGCGGGCGCCGGCAAGCTCAAGGTGTGCCTTTGGCCTGCTCGCTCTGCTCGAGGTTGCGGCCCGACTTGTCGCCACGGTCGCCCGCTGCGAATTCATGCGCGCCGCTGGCCTCGGCGGCTTCGCCGGTTTCCTGGTTGCCGTAGGGCTGGCGGCCGGTGCCGCCGCTCCAGACCACCTCGCTGCGCGGCCCGTGGCGGGCCTTCGCGGCTTGCTTGTCCTTGCCGTGGCCGCTGTCACTCATGACGGGGACCTGCCATAGTCGCCGCGCCCGGCGCCGACCTGATCCACCATCTCGGGCAACACATACGCGATGCTCGGTTGCGTACGCAGCGGGTCGAGGCACTCGCGGTAGAAGCCTGCGGCGACCAGCATGGTGCTCGTGGACACCCGCTTGGCCTCCGCCTGCGGCCGCTGTGGCGGCCTGGCCTGCGCGGACGGCAGCGCGTACAGCGTGACCTGTGTCTTGGCATTGGCCCAGACGATGCCGCCTCCGCGCGCGGAGGCGAGGGTGTCCGCCACGAAGCGGCCCGCGGGCACGGCGGGCGAGGCCGCTTGGTCCGCCCGCGCCGGGCCGAGCAGCACGGGTGCCGTGCCGCGCAGGCGACCGCGCGGATCGAAGGCGAAGATGCGTCCGTCGGCCTTGTCGACGACCACGAAGGGCATGCCCGCGTGGTCCTGCGTGCTCACTGCCCACTGCGCCATGCGACGCACTTCGGGTGAGGCTGATTCACGCGCGAGTTCGCCCTCGAGGACTGCGGCAGTCCTCTCAGGGACGCCATCCGAGGCCGCGTGATCGAAGTAGACGCCGGAGCCCACGAGCATGACGACGAGGCCGGCAGTGAAAACGTGGGCGGACGGTGCGCTGATGATGCTGATCATGGACAGGCAGACAGCGTAATGACGGTCGCTGTGCCGTCTGTAGGACAGAACCGCCAATTGCGATTGGCAATCACCGCAGCGAACGCCGCGCTGGGCGCTCGCTGCGACATGGCTCGACCGTGTCAGTAGCCGAAGTTGACTTGCGTGCCGGTACCGGAACTGATGTCCGCGGGCTTGGAAAGCACGGCGCGATTCGGCGCTTGCGATTGCATGGTGTACTTGCCTGCTGCCGCGCTATCGGCGGTGAAGGCCAGCGGTGCCGAGGCGGCATAGGCCGCCCTGACCGGCGCCGCAGTAGGCAGTCGCAGGTTGTAGCTGCCCAGCACGGCGTCTGCCGGCTGGCTGCGCACTTCCACCGTTTCGCCGGCCACCGCCTGCATCGCGCGCACGGTCGCATCCGTGACCGGCGCGGTCACTGTGCTGCCGCCGGACAGGGTGCTTGCGCTCACGGTGCCGGTGACCTCGGCCATGGACGAGGTCGGCAGCGTGATCGCGGTCGCTGCGGTGCTCACCGCCGTGGTTCCGGTGCCCGCGGGCACGCTCGTCACCACGCCGGTCGCGCGTCCTTCCGAGGTGATCACCAGTGTGTAGGTTCCCGGTGCCAGGAACGGCAGGCTGAAGTTGCCGCTCGCATCCGGCGTGGTTGAGCGCAAGGTGGCGCCCGCCTGTTGCGCTGCGACGGTCGTGCTGCTCAGGCTCAGCGTGGTGGTCACCACGCCTTGGATCGAGGACGCGGCGCGCGGCACGACGCTCATCACCGGCTTGAGGTTGTACTGGCCGGAACCGCCGGCCCGCACGATCGACTTGCAAGCGTCGAAGTCGAGCACCAGGTCGGCCAGCTGTCCGGAGCCGACTTCGAAATGCGCCTGCAGCTTCAGGCCGCTTTGCTGGCCGCTGGGCGTGTTCAATGCCACCAGGCTGCCACCGGTCGGTTGCACGGCATTGGCCGGCGTGGCCGCGCCCGTAACGTTGTCGGCCAGGACCAGCCGCACCTGCGAGTAGTGGCCCGCGGCCAGCGGCACCGAGCCCAGCTCCTCGAGGATGCCGTTGGTCAGGGCGAGCAGATCCACCCGGCGCGGCGGAGTGACAGCCAGGTCGGTCCAGCCGGCTTCGCCGTCACCGGCCGAGGCGCTCTGGTGCACACGGACCTTGTCGACCGTGACGTACACATGGTCGAAGCCGCAGGCCGGCGCATCGGTCAACGCGACGCGCAGCGTGCCTTGGCCCCCCGGGTCTCCGCCGCCGCCGCCACAGGCGACGACCCCCGCCACCACGGCAGTGCACCAGATGCCGATGCCGGCCAGGTTCAAAGTGCTGCTCTTCATTGTCGGACCCTTTTTCGTTATGACGGAACCGACGGATCGTGTTCGCAACTGACGAGGCTGGCGTAATCAAACGTCACGGCTGAGCCGGAAATTGGCATCAAACCGGCGATGTGCCTTACGCTTGACACACTCGGCAACAGCCAGCGTCGGAAAAGCGCAAAAAAAGGCGGGCGCGCGGCCCGCCGATCTCCCTGATTGACTCTTCCTTTGTGACAGATTCGTTAACGCGTGGGCACCGGGACGATCACCGATCGTTCCGTGCCCGCCGGCTGCACCGGCACCACCACGATTTCCCTGGTCGTCGGTTGCACCGGGACCACCACGGTCTCGCGCGTCGCCGGCGGCACCGGCGCGGTCACGATCTCGCGCGTCGCCGGTGGCACCGGCATGGCCACGGTGGTCTGGGCCGGCAGCACCATCACCGGATCGGCTGTCTTCGGCTGTACGGTGACTTCGGTGGCGCCCGGAGGGACGAGCACGATCTCGACTTCGCGCAGCAGGCCGCCGCCGGCCACGCTGCCGTAGACCTGCCCGTGGCCCATCATGCGAGCCTCGCAGGCCGACCTGTCGTCGCCCTTCAGGTAGTCGCAGCGGGCCAGGGCATTGGCGTCAAGATTGGCCTTCCCCTTGTCCAGCTGGCCCTGCTTTCTTTCGGCTTGGGCGGCGCCGGCTTCGCGCAGGCAGGTGGCCCGGTCTTCACCGGTGCGGCCCTCCTTGCAGGACTTCACTTCGCTTGGGTAGCTACCGCTCGCGTCGATTCCGGTGGCGGCCGGCTGGGCCACCTGGGCGGAAGCGGCAGCCGCCCCCAGCATCAGCGCAATGCCCAGGGACGCGCGACATCGCCAGGAAGATGATTTGTCGAATGAACTCATGCTGAACCCCTGATATCTCTCGAATGGCTTGCCCGCACTCTAGGCGCGGCGTGCGGCCGAGCATCGCCGGAGAGATAAGCGCCTTCGGGGCAGCGCGACGCGCAACAAAACGTAGGACGCAGGCGCCGGTCCCCCTGCACGACAGCGTGGTCGCGATTGAGCTCAGCAGGAGTAGGGTGCGTCCGACGCCGCCACGCGGTGAACACGCACGCTGAGCCTTTACGGGCGACTACGCTTGTGCAGAGGGCCAAAGACCATATTGCATCGACCGGACGTCGTTCGTGTGCGCGGCGCCGGGTGGCTGGACCGAGAGGATCGGCTCGCGTATCGACAACAGGGTTGGCAAAGGAGTCAATATGAATTTCATTCTCTGGCTTATCGTAGGTGGCATCGTCGGCTGGCTCGCCAGCCTGATCATGAAGACCGATGGTCAGCAGGGCATCCTGCTCAATGTGGTCGTCGGTATCGTGGGCGCATTCATCGGTGGCTGGTTGATCTCGCCGCTGGTCGGTACCGGCACGATCAATGAAGGCCTGTCGATCGGCTCAGTGATCGTGTCCTTGATCGGCGCGGTCATCCTGCTGGCGATCGTCAACCTGTTCCGCCGCGGCCGGGTCCGCTGAAACGCGGGGAGCCGACACAGGGACGGAACGGGCGGGGGCGTTTGCGCGTGCTACCAGAGCGCGCGCAGAGCAGCCTCGTAGGCACGGTGGTCCGGGCGCGGTCGCGCATCGCGTCCGGCGGCCACCACCCGCATCATCGGGTTCGCGGGGGAGGAAAACACCAGGGCATCCAGCAGGTGCGTGGCGGGCACGCCGGCCAGCGCCGCCGCGCCGGTGTCCACTACGCTGAAGTCCGCGCGCTGGCCCACGGCCAGCCCGGCCAGCGGCATGCCACCGGCGGCGCTGCCGCCTTCCATGGCTGATTGCAGCAGCGCGGCCGCCGTGCTCTCGGCACCGGCCGCGCGTGCGGCCACGTTGCGCTGGCGCAGCACGAAGCGTTGCGAGTACTCCAGCAGGCGCAGTTCCTCGGTCCAGCTGCGCGTGACGTGGCTGTCGGAGCCGATGGACCAGGGGCCGCCTGCGGCTTGCCAGGCCGGCAGGTCGAACACGCCATCGCCCAGGTTGGCCTCGGTCGTGGGGCACAGCACGACCGCCGCGCCGGTGCGCTGCAGGGCTTGCAGTTCCTTTGCGTTGGCCTGCGTCGCGTGCACCAGGTTCCAGGCGTCGTCGAGCTCGACATTGTCCAGCAGCCATTCGATCGGGCGCTGGCCGTGCTGGCGCAGGCAATCCTCCACCTCCAGCTGCTGCTCCGCGATGTGGATGTGCACCGGCATGGAGGCGGCGCGCGCCGCCCGGGCGCATTCGTGCAATGCGCCTTCGTCCACCGCGCGCAGCGAGTGCAGCGCGATGCCGGCCGTCAGCAGCGGCGAGCCCGCGGCCTCGCGGCGCACGGCCTCGGCGATGCGCAGCACGGCATCGGGCGTGGAGGCGAAGCGCCGCTGGTCCTCGCGCAGTCCGCGGGCGCCGAACCCCGAGCGCATGTACAGCGTAGGCAGCAGCGTCAGGCCGATGCCGACGCTGCGTGCCGCGCGCACCAGCGCCAGCGACATCTCCAGCGGGTCGGCGTAGGCGCGCCCGTCGTGATCGTTGTGCAGGTAGTGGAACTCGCAGACCTGGGTGTAGCCGGCGGCCAGCAACTCCGCATAGAGGAAGGCGGCGATCGCCTCCAGCTGCGCGGGCGTGATGCGCAGCGCCGCGGCATACATGCGGTCGCGCCAGCTCCAGAAGTCGTCGCGGCCGGGCGCGGCGCGCTCGGTCAGGCCGGCAATGGCGCGCTGGAAAGCGTGGCTGTGGCCGTTGACGACGCCGGGCAGCACCGGGCCGGACAGGACTTCCGCGCCCGCGCGCCCGGCGGCATCGCAGCCCGGCTGCAGCTGCTGCCAACGGCCGTCGGCGCCGGCGACCAGCAGCACGTCCTGCGCCCAGCCGCCATCCAGCCAGGCGAGCGGCGTGAAGAAGCGGCGCGTTTCAGCCATGGAGCCTGCGGCAGGCCTGCAGCGCCGCCTCCACCATGTCGCGCAGCACCGGCGCTATGCGTGCGGCGGCCGGCTCTTCGTAGTTCCAGGGCGGCGCCTCGCGCATGTAGAGGTACTGGCACATCTCCAGCTGCACCGCGTGCACGTGCTGCCCCGGGTTGCCGTAGTGGCGTGTGATGTAGCCGCCCTTGAAGCGGCCGTTCAGCACCTGCGTGAACTGCGGGTGGCGCGCTGCCGCCTCCTGCACCGCCTGGGCGATGGCGGGATGCGCGCTCTTGCCATCGGCCGTGCCGATATTGAGGTCCGGCAGGCGGCCTTCGAACAGCCAGGGGATCTCGGCGCGGATGCTGTGGGCGTCCCACAGCAGCACATGACCGTGCAACGCCTTCAGCCGCAGCAACTCGCCGTGCAGCGCCTCGTGGTAGGGCGCCCACCAGTTGCCGCGGCGCCGCGCCTTCTCCTGCGACGACAGCGCGAAGCCCTCGCGGTACAGCGCATCGCCGCTGAAGAAGCGGGTGGGGCACAGCTCGGTGTTGGACGCGCCCGGGTACATGGGCGTGTCGTCGGGCGGGCGGTTCAGGTCCACCACGTAGCGCGACACCGTGGGTTGCAGCACGCTGGCGCCCAGCTCCCGCGCGAAGGCGTACAGGCGGTCCAGGTGCCAGTCGGTGTCCTCCAGCGCCAGCGCGCGCGGCTGGTAGTCGCCGCGCAGCTCCGGCGGGATCTCGGTCCCCATGTGGGGGATGCTCACCAGCAGCGGAACGCTGCCTTGGTGCAAATGAAAGCTCATCTTGCTTGTCCTTGAACGATGGTGGCGCGGCAGGGATTGAGCCCCAACGCATAGGCGAGTTCGGCAGGGCTGCGCACATCCCACAGCACGAAGTCGGCGCGCAGGCCGGGCGCGAGCACGCCGCGGTCGGCCAGGCCCAGCGCGCGCGCCGCGTGGCGCGTCACGCCGGCCAGCGCTTCCTCCGGCGTGAGCCGGAACAGGGTGCAGGCCATGTTGAGCATCAGCAGCAGCGAAGTGCAGGGTGAGGTGCCTGGATTGCAGTCGGTCGACACCGCCATCGGCACGCCGTGCTCGCGCAGCAGGGCGATCGGCGGCACCTTGGTGTCGCGCAGGAAGTAGAAGGCGCCCGGCAGCAGCACGGCGACGCTGCCGGCCTGCGCCATCGCGCGGGCGCCGGTTTCGCTGAGCCATTCGAGGTGGTCGCTGCTCAGCGCGCCGAAGCTGGCGGCGAGTTCGGCGCCGCCGCTGTCGCTCAGCTGCTCGGCGTGCAGCTTCACCGGCAGCCCCAGCGCGCGCGCCGCCTCGAACACGCGCCGCGTCTGGGCGGTGCTGAAGCCGATGGTTTCGCAGAAGGCGTCGACCGCATCGACCAGGCCTTGGGCATGCAGCCGCGGCAGCATGTCGCACACGCTGGCGATGTAGTCGTCCGCGCGGCCGGCGAACTCGGGCGGCAGCGCGTGCGCGCCCAGGAAGGTGGTGCGCACCGCCACGCGCTCCAGCTCGCCCAGGCGGCGCGCCACGCGCAGGCACTTCGCCTCGGCCGCCTCGGCCAGGCCGTAGCCCGACTTGATCTCGAGGGTGGTGACGCCTTCGGCCAGCAGCGCGCGCAGGCGCCGCCGCGACTGCGCCAGCAGCGTGGCCTCATCGGCCTCGCGGGTGGCCTTCACCGTGGAGACGATGCCGCCGCCGGCGCGGGCGATCTCCTCGTAGCTGGCGCCGCGCAGTCGCGCCTCGAACTCGCCCGCGCGGTCGCCGCCCCAGACCAAGTGGGTGTGGCAGTCGATCAGGCCGGGGGTGATCAGCGCGCCCTGGGCATCGTGCGCGGCGGTCGCGCGGAAGGCGGCGGGCAACTCGGCGCGCGCGCCGACCCAGGCGATGCGGCCGTCTTCCACTGCCAGCGCGCCATCCTCGATCAGGCCGTAGGGCTGCGGTGCATCCGCCGCCAGGGTCGCGACGCGCGCGTTCGTCCAGACCTGGACATTCATAGGGTGGCCTCCATCCACAAGGCGTCTTCAGACGCGAGCTCGCCGCTGGCCGGTGCATCGAGGCGGGTCCAGGCCAGGTGCCGTGGCGGCAGCTCCAGCGCCTCGCCGGCCACTTGCACCCGCGCGGATGCCGCGTGCGCATAAGCCGCCAGCAGCGAGCCTTCGGGGGCGTCGAATCGGTGTCGCCCGCGCGCGCGCCACATCCGCGCGCGCCCCGGCGGCGCCATCAGGTTGAAGTCGCGCGTCGCGCCGCCCCGCAGCGCGCAGTCCACGCTGCGGCCGCCATCGAAGCGCAGGGGCGCTTCGGCGCTCGTGAGCGTGAGATCCTCGCCATCCATGCGCAGCACGACGCCGTCGCCTTCCAGCACCGCGAACCAGCGCTCGATGCCGGGAAAGGGGGAGAAGGGCCCTGCCGCGTTCACGTCGGCGACGGACAGGCGCAGCCGCCAGGCTGCGGCCGTCGGCCAGGCGAGCAGCTCGCGCGTGAGGCCACCGCCGTTGCGCCAGGCTTGCGGGGCCACGGCGTCCAGTGCGACGAGTTCCCACTTCATGCCTGGAACTGCCCGTTGAAGCTGTAGCGCGTGCCCGGGTAGAGCTGCCGCGCGACGCTGGCCACATGGGCGCCGCTGACCGTGCGGCGCATCATGGCGAGGCAGGGTTCGCTCGATTCGATGCCCAGGGCCAGAGCCTCTTCGGCCGTGGGCAGGGTGGCCTCGATGCTGTAGCTCGCCTCGGTCAGCGGCGCGTGCTGCAGCAGGTGCAGCGTGGGCGACTCCCGGGTGAAGTCGGTCTGCATATAGGTGGGCGCCGCCTGGGGGTTGACGTAGCGGTCCTCATACTGGATCGGAACGCCGTTTTCCAGGTGCACCAGCACGGTGTGGAACACGCGCGCGCCGCGGCGCAGCCCCAGCGACTCGGCGAGCTCGGGCCCCGCTTTCTCTTCGGCCACCCGCAGCACCCGGGTGCTGTGCACGTGGCCGCGCTCGGCGACCTCCTCGTGGATGTCGCGGATCACCAGCTGCGACGAGATGCGGTGCAGCTGGGCCACCCGCGTGCCTGAACCCTGAACCCGCGTCACCAGCCCCTCCGCGGCGAGTTCGCGCAGCGCCCGGTGGGCCGTCATGCGGCTGATGGCGAAGCGTTCCATCAGCGCCGCCTCGCTGGGCACCACGTCGTCCGGCTTCCACGCCCCGCTGGCGATGTGCTTGCGGATCCAGTCCTTGACCTGCTCGTAGGCAGGCCGTTCGTCCTTTGCCATGGGCCGCGAGCATACCCCAGTTGACACGACTTGTATAGACAACTATCCTTCGCGCCAATCAACTTGTATAGACAACTCAGCCGCGCCATGTCCGACCACTCCCAAGCCACCCACCTCGCCGCCGGGCCGCGCCCGGTGCACGCCCCCCGGGGCAACCAGCTCAGCTGCGCCAACTGGCAGATCGAGGCCGCCTACCGCATGATCCAGAACAACCTGGATCCGGCCGTCGCCGAAAACCCCGACGCGCTGGTGGTCTACGGCGGCATCGGCAAGGCCGCGCGCAGCTGGCCCGCCTTCGACGCCATCCTCGATTCCCTGCGCAAGCTCAAGGCTGACGAAACGCTGCTGGTGCAATCGGGCAAGCCGGTCGGCGTGTTCCGCACCCACACCGGCGCACCGCGGGTGCTGCTGGCCAACTCCAACCTGGTGCCCAAGTGGGCCACCTGGGAGCACTTCAACGAGCTGGACCGCGCCGGGCTGATGATGTACGGCCAGATGACGGCCGGCAGCTGGATCTACATCGGCAGCCAGGGCATCGTGCAGGGCACCTACGAGACCTTCGTGGAGGCCGGCCGCCAGCACTACCACGGCGACCTGGCCGGACGTTGGGTGCTCACCGCCGGGCTGGGCGGCATGGGCGGCGCCCAGCCGCTGGCTGCCACTTTCGCCGGCGCCTGCTCGCTGAACATCGAATGCCAGCAGAGCCGCATCGATTTCCGCCTGCGCACGAAGTACCTGGACAAGCAGGCCCGGGACCTGGACGAGGCGCTGGCGCTGATCCAGCACCACACCGCGCGCAAGGAGGCCGTGTCCATCGGCCTGTGCGGCAATGCGGCCGAGATCGTGCCCGAGCTGGTCCGTCGCGCCCAGGCCGGCGGCCCGCGTCCCGACATCGTCACCGACCAGACCTCGGCCCACGACCTGATCAACGGCTACCTGCCCATCGGCTGGACGGTCGAGCAGTGGCAGGAAGCGCAGCAGGACCCGGACCACCACGCGCGCCTGAAGCAGGCGGCCGGCGAGTCCTGCGCCGCCCACATCCGCGCCATGCTCGCCTTCCACGAAATGGGCGTGCCCACGGTGGACTACGGCAATAACCTGCGCCAGGTGGCCCAGGACTTCGGCGTGGCCAACGCCTTCGACTTCCCCGGCTTCGTGCCGGCCTATGTGCGCCCGCTGTTCTGCCGGGGCGTGGGCCCGTTCCGCTGGGTGGCGCTCAGCGGCGACCCGGAGGACATCCGCAAGACCGACGCCAAGATGAAGGAGCTGTTCCCGCACAACAAGGACCTGCACCGCTGGCTGGACATGGCCGGTGAGCGCATCAGCTTCCAGGGATTGCCCGCGCGCATCTGCTGGATCGGCCTGGGCGAGCGCCACCTGGCCGGGCTGGCCTTCAACGAGATGGTCAAGCGTGGCGAGCTCAAAGGTCCCATCGTGATCGGCCGCGACCACCTGGACAGCGGCTCGGTGGCTTCACCCAACCGCGAGACCGAGGCCATGAAGGACGGCAGCGACGCCGTGAGCGACTGGCCGCTGCTCAACGCGCTGCTCAACACCGCCAGCGGTGCCACCTGGGTCAGCATTCACCACGGCGGCGGCGTCGGCATGGGCTATTCGCAGCATGCCGGCGTGGTGATCGTGTGCGACGGCACCGATGAGGCCGCGGCCAAGGTGGAGCGCGTGCTGTGGAACGACCCGGCCACGGGCGTGATGCGCCACGCCGACGCCGGCTATGAGATCGCGAAGCAGTGCGCGCGCGAGCACGGCCTGAACCTTCCGATGCAGGGGTGAGCGTGCAGGAGAAAGAAGTCATCGTTCCTGGCGCGCTGACCCTGGGGCAACTGCGCCGCCTGGCCGACATGCCCTCGCTGCAGGCCGCGCTCGATCCCTCGTGCCGCGCCGCGGTCGGCGCCAGTGCCGGCCTGGTGCAGCGCGCCACCGCCGGCGACGAGCCGGTGTACGGCGTCAACACCGGCTTTGGCAAGCTGGCCACCACGCGCATCGCACGCGAGGATCTGGCGCTGCTGCAGCTCAAGCTGCTGCGCTCGCACGCCGTCGGCGTGGGTGAGCCGCTGCCGGCGCGCGTGGTGCGCCTGATCCTGCTGCTCAAGGCCGCCAGCCTGGCGCGCGGCTTCTCGGGCGTGCGCGAAGAGGTGGTGGACGGCCTGCTCGCGCTGCACAACCGCGATGTGCTGCCGGTGATCCCGGCGCAAGGTTCGGTCGGCGCCTCGGGCGACCTCGCGCCGCTGGCGCACATGAGCCTGCCGCTGATCGGCGAGGGCGAGGCCTTCCACAAGGGCGTGCGCATGCCCGCCGCGCAGGCGCTGGAGCGCGCGGGGCTGCGGCCGCTGCAGCTGGGCGCCAAGGAGGGCCTGGCCCTGATCAATGGCACGCAGGTGTCCACCGCGCTGGCGCTGGACGCCCTGCTGGCGACCGACCGGCTGTTCGAGGCGGCGGTGGTCGCCGGCTCGCTCACGCTCGATGCCGCGCGCGGCAGCGACGGCCCGTTCGACCCGCGCATCCACGCGGTGCGCGGCCAGCCGGGGCAGATCGACTGCGCGGCCGCCTACCGCGCCCTGATGGTGGGCAGCGAGATCCGCCGCTCGCACCTGAACGGCGACGACCGGGTGCAAGACCCGTACTGCCTGCGCTGCCAGCCGCAGGTGATGGGCGCCTGCCTGGACCAGATGCGCTATGCCGCCCAGGTGCTGGTGCGCGAGGCCAATGCGGTGACCGACAACCCGCTGGTGTTCGCCGGCGAGAGTGCGGCCATGGTCTCGGGCGGCAACTTCCACGCCGAACCGGTGGCCCTGGCCGCCGACGCGCTGGCGGTGGTGATCGCCGAGATCGGCGCCATCGCGGAGCGCCGCGTGGCCATGCTGGTGGATACCGTGGTGTCGCGGCTGCCGCCCTTCCTCACGCCGGACCCGGGGCTCAATTCCGGCTTCATGATCGTGCACGTCACCGCCGCGGCGCTCGCCTCGGAGAACAAGTCGTACGCGCATCCGGCCAGCGTCGACAGCCTGCCGACCTCGGCCAACCAGGAGGACCATGTGAGCATGGCCACCTTCGCCGCCCGCCGCCTGCAGCCCATGCTGGCCAACACCGCGCACATCGTGGCGATCGAGCTGCTGGCCGCGGCGCAGGGCATCGAGTTCCTGCGGCCGCTCACCAGCGCCGCCGCGCTGGAGGGCGTCATGCGCCTGGTGCGCAGCGTCTCGCCCGCCATGATGGCCGACCGCAGCCTGGCGCACGACATCGAAGCCATGCGCCACCTGGTGGCCTCCGGCGACATCGGCCGCGCCACCGACTCACGCATCCCCGAATTGCAGGCCCTGCGACTGGCATGAGGCATGCATTGCGTTTTCACTCACACCAACCTGGAGACCACCCCATGAAGAAGCTGCTGTTCGCCCTCCCGCTGCTGGCCGGCGCCGTGTTCGCGCACGCGCAGGAAACCAAGCTGTCCGTCGGCTTGTCCGGCTGGACCGGCTTCGCGCCGCTCACGCTGGCCAAGGAAGCGGGCATCTTCAAGAAGAACGGCCTGGACGTCACCCTCAAGAAGATCCCGCAGAAGGATCGCCACCTGGCCATCGCCTCCGGCGACGTGCAGTGCGCCGCGACCACCGTGGAGACCTGGATCGTGTGGAACGCCAACGGCGTGGCCACCACCCAGATCTTCCAGCTGGACAAGTCCTTCGGCGCCGACGGCATGGTGGTCAAGAGCAACATCGCCAAGATCAGCGACCTCAAGGGCAAGACCGTGGCCGCCAGCGCGCCCGGCACCGCGCCTTACTTCACGCTGGCCTGGATGCTGAAGAAGAACGGCCTGTCGCCCAAGGACGTGAAGGTCGTCAACCTCGAGCCCCAGGCCGCCGCCAACGCCATGATCGCCGGCACCGCCGACCTGGATGCCGCCATGACCTACGAGCCCTACCTGTCGGCGGTGCGCGCCAAGCCCGAGGCCGGCAAGATCATCGCCACCACGCTGGACTACCCGATGGTGATGGACACCTTCGGCTGCACGCCCAAGTTCCTGTCGGAGAACCCCAAGGCCGCCAAGGCGCTGGCCGACAGCTACTTCGAAGCAGTGGACCTGATCAGGAAGGACCCGAAGAAGAGCTTCGAGATCATGGGCGCCGACGTCAAGCAGAGCGCCGAGCAGTTCGAGGCCAGCCAGAAGTTCCTGCGCTGGCAGGACCGCGAGGCCAACCAGAAGTTCTTCGCCGGCGAGCACGCCGCCTTCAGCAAGGAAGCGGCCGACCTGCTGCTCGAAGCCGGGATCATCAAGCAGATCCCCGACCTCACCAAGCTCGCTGACACGCGTTTCCTGAAATGACTCACGTCCATCTGTTCTTGAACTCGCTGCCCCCCGGGGCAGTGCGGGCCGCCCGGGTGGCGGCCCGGCAGGAGGCCTGCCGATGAAACCCCTGGCTCCGGTGGATCCCCGCACCCGCGCGGTGCTGGGCGTGTCCTTCTTCGTGCTCTTCTTCCTGGTCTGGGCCGCCGTGACCTTCGGCGGCCTGGTGTCGAAGACCTTCCTGGCCGATCCGCTCACCATGGTGAAGTCCGGCTGGACCCTGCTGACGCAGCACGGCTTCCTCGGCGATATCGGGGTGACCGTGTGGCGCGTGCTGGGCGGCTTCCTGATCGCCGCCGCCTTGGCCGTGCCGCTGGGCGTGCTGATGGGCGCGTACAAGCCGATCGAGGCTTTCTTCGAGCCTTTCGTCAGCTTCGCGCGCTACCTTCCGGCCTCGGCCTTCATCCCGCTGCTGATCCTGTGGGCCGGCATCGGCGAGGCGCAGAAGCTCTCGGTGATCTTCATCGGCTCGTTCTTCCAGCTGGTGCTGATGATCGCGGTGAGCGTGGGCAACACGCGGCGCGACCTGGTGGAGGCGGCCTACACGTTGGGCGCGTTGGACGCCGGCGTCGTCAAGCGCGTGCTGCTGCCGTCCAGCGCGCCGGAGATTGCGGAAACGCTGCGCATGGTGCTGGGCTGGGCCTGGACCTATGTGATCGTGGCGGAACTGATCGGCGCCTCCAGCGGCATCGGCCACATGATCACCGACAGCCAGGCGCTGCTGGCCACCGACCAGATCATCTTCGGCATCATCGTCATCGGGCTGATCGGCCTGGTGACCGACTTCGCCTTCAAGGCATTGAACCGGAAGCTGTTCCCATGGGCAAAGTTGTGAGTCCCACCGCCTGGCACCTCGTCGACGACGCCGCTCCCCAGGAAGGCCTGCGCGGTCCGGGCCCGGGCGCCGCGCGCGGACCGGCCATCCTCCAGGTCAGCGGCGTCTCCAAGGCTTTCGCCGCGCGCGGCGGCCAGACCGTCGCGCTGCAAGCCACCGACCTGCTGGTGCAGGAGAACGACTTCATCACCATCCTCGGGCCCTCGGGCTGCGGCAAGAGCACGCTGCTGCGCATGGTGGCCGGGCTGGACACGCCCAGCAGCGGCGTGATCGCGCTGGACGGCCAGCCGGTGAGCAGCCCCGGCGCCGACCGCGGCATGGTGTTCCAGAGCTACACGCTGTTCCCTTGGCTCACCGTGCTGCAGAACGTGTGCTTCGGCCTGCGCGAGAAGGGCATGCCGGCGGCCAAGCAGCAGGAGATCGCGCGCCACTTCCTGGCGAAGGTGGGCCTGTCCGGCTTCGAGAGCCACTTCCCCAAGCAGCTGTCCGGCGGCATGCAGCAGCGCACCGCGCTGGCGCGGGCGTTGGCCAACAACCCGCGCATCCTGCTGATGGACGAGCCCTTCGGCGCGCTGGACCACCAGACCCGTGAGCTCATGCAGGAGCTGCTGCTGGGCATCTGGGAAGAGGAGCGCAAGACGGTGCTGTTCGTCACCCACGACATCGACGAAGCCATCTTCATGGGCAATCGCGTCGTGGTGATGAGCGCGCGGCCGGGCCGCATCAAGTGCGACCTGCCGGTGCCGCTGGCGCACCCGCGCCACTACGCGATGAAGACCACGCCGCCCTTCGCCGAGCTGAAGGCGCGCCTGACCGAGGAGATCCGCATCGAGGTGCGGCGCGCGGCGGGGCTGGAGTCCTAGCCCAGGAGTTCGTGCAGCGTGCGCGCGACCACCTTGGTCGCGCCGCGCAGGTCCTCCAGGTCCAGCCGCTCGTCGGCGCGCTTGGCGTGCGACTCCAGCACCGTGCGGGGCCCGGCGCCATAGATGACACCGGGAATGCCGGATTCCGCATAGAGCCGCACGTCGGTGTAGAGCGGTGTCCCCACCGCCGGGATGTCGTGCCCGAACACCGCCTGGCCGTGCTTGCGGATGGCCTCGACCAGCGGGCGGTTGCCGGGCAGCGGCTTCATGGAGCGGGCGAGCAGCAGGCGCCGGACCTCGACCTGGATGCCGGGGCAGGCGCCCGCCGCCTGCGCAATCGTGTCCCGCACAGCCGCTTCGACCTGCGCAGGGTCCTCTTCCGGGATCATGCGTCGGTCGAGCTTGAACACGACCTTGCCCGGCACCACGTTGGTGTGGGTGCCGCCCACGATGCGGCCCACGTTCAGGTAAGGGTGGGTGATGCCCGGCACCTGCGAGCGCAGCTGCCGGTAGCCGTCGTTGAGCGCATAGAGCGCGTTTAGAATGCGCACCGCGGCCTGCAGCGCATCGACGCCGGTCGCCGGCACCGCGGCGTGCGCCATCTTGCCGTGCACCGTCACTTCCAGCTGCAGGCAGCCGTTGTGCGCGGTGATCACCTCGTGGCTGAAGCCGGCGGCGATCAGCAGGTCCGGCTTCGTCAGGCCGTGGCGCAGCAGCCAGCCCGGGCCGAGCTCGCCGCCGAATTCCTCGTCGTAAGTGAAGTGCAGCTCCACCGCGCCCTGGCGCGGCGGGCCCAGCGACTCCAGCGCCCGCACGGCGAAGGCGTAGGTGGCGAAGTCGCTCTTGCTCACCGCCGCCGCCCGCCCGTACATCTGGCCGTCGACGATCTCCGCCCCATAGGGGTCGTGGGTCCAGCCTTCGCCTGGCGGCACCACGTCGCCGTGGGCGTTGAGCGCGATGGTGGGCCCGGGGCCGTAGCGCCGGCGCACGATCAGGTTGGTGATCGAGCTCATGCCGTGGGCCTGCGCATCGGCGGGCTCGACCGGGTGCTTCTCCGCCTCGAAGCCGAAGGCTTTCAGCAGCTCGGCGGTGCGCTCGGCGTGCGGCGCGTTGTCGCCCGGCGGCGTGTCGGTGGGCACGCGCACCAGCTCCTGCAGGAAGCGCACTTGCTCGTCGAAGTGCGCGTCGATCCAGGCGTCGAGCTGGGCTTCGTTCATTGAATAACCTCCGCCCTCCGGGCTGCGGTGCCATGAGCCTTCGGAGCGGCCGTGCGGCTCATGGGGATTCCTCCGCCAGGCCGGTGAGCAGGCCCAGGAAGGCCTGCACTGCCAGCTGCATGTCGTCGGCCGTCGTGCTCTCCAGCGGGTTGTGGCTGATGCCCCCGTTCTGGCCGCGCACGAACAGCATGGCCTGCGGCATCACCTCGTGCAGCTTCATCGCGTCGTGGCCAGCGCCGCTGGGCATTCGGTGCAGCGGCACGCCCAGCGCCTGCACCGCCCGCTCCCAGCGCTGCTGCCAGGCGCGATCGCTGGGCGCGGCCGCGGCTCGCATGGTGGGCTCCACGGTGGCATGCACGCCCCGGCGGGCGCAGATCGCGTCCAGCTCGGCCAGCACCTCGGCCACCAGGGCGTCGCGCTGCGCATCGTTGGGCGCGCGCAGGTCCAGGCTGAAGCGGCAGCGGCCGGGGATCACGTTGATCGAGCCGCCCGGCACCTCCAGCATGCCGATGGTGCCGACCGAGTCGCCGTCGCGCGCCGCGCGTTGCTCGATGAACAGCGCCAGCTCCGCCACCGCCACCGCCGCATCGCGCCGCCGGTCCATGGGCGTGGTGCCGGCGTGGCTGGCCATGCCGGTGACTTCGCACTGATAGCGCACGCCGCCGTTGATTGAGGTGACGATCCCGAGCGGCAGGTCGATCTCGTTGAGGACCGGCCCCTGCTCGATGTGGACCTCCACGAAGCCGAGGTAGCGCGCCGGGTCGCGCCGCAGGGCCGCGATCGCCTCCAGCGTGGCAGGCAGGCCGGCTTCGTGCATGGCCTCGCGCATGGTCACGCCGCCGGCATCCTTCTGCTCCAGCCAGGCCGGATCGAACTGCCCGTTCAGCGCGCCCGAACCCAGGAAGGTGGCCTTGTAGCGCTGCCCCTCCTCCTCGGAGAAGGCGACCACCTCGATGCCGAAGGGCAGGCGCCGCTGGGTCCGCGCCAGCTCGCGCACGCAGGCCATGGGCGTGAAGATGCCCAGCCGTCCGTCGTAGCGTCCGCCGTTGCGCACGGTGTCGTAGTGCGAGCCGGTGAGCAGCAGCCGAGCGTCCTCGGTGCGCGCACGGTAGCGGCCGACCACGTTGCCCACGGCGTCGATGCCGACCTCGTCGAACCCGCAGTCCCGCATGTCCTGCGCGATGCGCGCGGCGGCGGCGCGGTGCGCCTCGGTGAGGTAGGTGACGGTGAGCTGGCCCTTTTCCCTGAAGCCGGGATCGCTGAACGCGGCCAGGGCTTCCTGCCAGTCCCACACCTGGTTGCCGAGCGCGGGCTCGGCGCCGAACCGGTCGTTCAGACGCAGCTCGGCGATGCGGTGCACGTTGCGCAAGCCTTCGGCCAGTTCCACGTCGACCGGGTTGTCCAGCCGCCGCTCGAAGGTGTCGATGATCTGCCGGCGCGTCAGCCCGGTGCCGCGCGGCCCGCGCACCGCCAGGATGAAGGGAAAGCCGAACTTCGCGTTGTAGCCGGCGTTGAGCCGCTGCAGTTGCGCGAACTCCTCGGGGCTGCAATCGGTCAGCCCTGCGCTGCGCTGCTCGCCGGTGGATTCGGCGGTCAGGGCCTTGTCCACCATCGCCTTGCCCGCGAGTTCGGGGTGCGCCCGCAGCAGTGCCAGTTGGGCCTCGCGCGCGGCCTCGGCCACCACGCGCGCCATCGCGTGCTTGAGATGGGCCAGCGATCGGAAGGGGCGCTGGCGCAGCGCGCCCTGGGCGATCCAGGGCGAATGCTCGTAGATACCCTCGAGCAGGCCTTCGGCCTCCTGGGGCGATGCGGTGTTGAGCGCTTCCAGCGTGGCGGCCATCTCAGTCCTCGAAGGGATGCACGGCCTTCCAGTGCCGCGCGATGTCGATGCGGCGGCAGATCCAGACCTGCTCATGCCGCTGCACATGGTCGAGGAAGCGCTGTAGGGCCACGATGCGGCCGGGGCGGCCGAGCAGGCGGCAGTGCATGCCCACGCTCATCATCTTCGGCACGCTGGCGCCCTCGGCGTACAGGGCGTCGAAGCTGTCGCGCAGGTAGGTGAAGAAATCCTCCGCCTGCGCATAGCCCTGCGGCAGCGCAAAGCGCATGTCGTTGGCGTCCAGCGTGTAGGGCACCACCAGGTGCGGCACCACGACGCCGTCGCTCTTCTTCACCTTCATCCAGAAGGGCAGGTCGTCGCCGTAGTAGTCGCTGTCGTAGTCGAAGCCCCCGTGGTCGGCCACGAGGCGCCGGGTGTTGGGGCTGTCGCGGCCGGTGTACCAGCCGCGCGGCCGGCTGCCCGTCAGCTGCTCGATGGCCTCGATCGCCAGGCGCATGTGTTCGCGCTCGGTGGCCTCGTCGACCTGCTGGTAAGAGATCCAGCGCCAGCCGTGGCTGGCGATCTCATGCCCCAGCTCCTTGAAGGCGGCCGCCACGTCCGGGTGGCGCTGCAGCGCCATGCCGACGCCGAACACGGTCAAAGGCAGCTTGCGGCGCTCGAACTCGCGCAGGATGCGCCACACGCCAGCGCGCGAGCCGTACTCGTAGATGCTTTCCATCGTCAGGTGACGCGCCGGAAAGCTGGGCGGGTTGAACATCTCCGACAGGAACTGCTCGGAGCCGGCATCGCCGTGCAGCACCGCGTTCTCGCCGCCTTCCTCGTAGTTCAGGACGAACTGCAGCGCGACCCGCGCCTGGCCCGGCCAGCTGGCCTGCGGGGGATTGCGTCCGTAGCCGGCCAGGTCACGCGGATAGGGCGCCGTGCTGTCGTAGCTGGTCATACACTTCCCTGTGTCACCAGGAAAGGATGGTACATGGGCCTGAGCACGCATGTCCTCGACACTATGCACGGTTGCCCGGCAGCCGGCATGGCGGTGGAGCTGTACTCGACCGACGCAGCGGGCGTCACGCTGATCAAGCGCTGCGTGCTCAATGCCGACGGGCGCAGCCCCGACGGGCCGCTGGTCGACACCGCGAGCCTCAGGAAGGGCGCCTACCGCCTGGTGTTCGACGTCGGGGCCTACTTCAGGTCACGCGGCGTGGCGCTGCCCGAGCCCAGCTTCCTGGACAAGGTGACCCTGGATTTCGGGGTGGCCCAGCCCGAACAGCACTACCACGTGCCGCTGCTGGTGAGCCCCTGGAGCTATTCGACGTACCGAGGCTCCTGACGGAGCCCCGGACTCAGACTCAGAGCTGGCCTTCGGTCAGCGTATCGAGCTGGAAGCGGCCGCTCTTGTGCCACAGCCAGGTGTCGGTGTAGACCACTTGGCCCATCTTGGCAGGGGCAGGGTAGGGCGCTGCGGCGCGCACGGTGCGCTCGATCTCGGCGATCACCTCCGGCGCGTGCTTGGGCGCGCGCATCCAGCTGATCCCCTTCACGTTTCCGCGTCCGTCGACCTCCACCTGCAGCACGCCGACCGCATAGAGCAGCGGCGGCATCTTGCCCTTGTAGATGCGGTCGCTGTTGGCGGCATAGAGGTGGGACGCCGCGTCCTTGCGATATTCCCGCGGGGTCGCGGCCTGCGACAGGTGCTTGGGCGCGGGCTCGACCGGGGCCGGCCGAGCCTGCGGTACGGGCGCAGGCGCAGGGGCGGGTGCCGGCGGCGGCGAAGAGCAGGCGGCCAACAGGGCGGCAATGGCGCCGGCGACGGCAAGGGGCGCGCGGCGGCGCATCGTGGAATGAAGCATCAGAATTCTCCTCGTCCGGCGCGCTCGCGCGTCGCGCCTGTTGGTGTTCCCTTCCTCTTGGAAGGTCACTTCATTCAACGCGATATTGCTGAGTTTGAATACGCCATTTGCTTTTCGCAAATCTTCTTGCGATTCGTCGCTGATCGCGCAACCATCGCATTCGCATACATGGAAACCCTCACCAGGCAACTGCTTTCACAGGGAGGCGTGCTCGTCACCGTCACGCGCACACAGGGTTCGGCCCCACGCGAGCCGGGCGCCTGGATGTGGGTCTTTTCCAACGATGTGGTGGGAACGGTCGGCGGGGGTCACCTGGAATTCGAAGCCATCGCCCATGCCCGCGCCCTGCTGGCCGGCACGCCCGGCGAAACGCAGCGCCGCTACACCCTGGGGCCCAGCCTGGGCCAGTGCTGCGGCGGTGCCATGGAATTGAGCTTCGAGCGCGTGGACCCCGCGGAAGCGCCGTCGGTGGCCTTGCGCCTGGCGCCCCGGCTGGCGCCGCTGGCCCTGTTCGGAGGCGGGCACGTGGGACGGGCGATCGTGCAGGCCCTGGCGCCGCTGCCCTACCGGGTGACCTGGATTGACAGCCGCGACGAGATCTTCCCGCCGCAGGTGCCGGCCAACATCGAGTGCGAGCATTCCGACCCGGTGCACGCGGCGGTGCGGCTGCTGCCGGCGCAATCGCGCGTGCTGGTCATGAGCTTCAGCCATGCCGAGGACCTGGACGTGGTGGCGGCCTGCCTGGCGCGCCTGCGCGAGCGGGACGACCTGCCCTATGTCGGTCTGATCGGCAGCCAGACCAAGTGGGCCACCTTCCGCCACCGCCTGGAGCAGCGCGGCTTCGCGCCGCAGGAGCTGGCGCGCATCATTTGCCCGATCGGCATCGCCGGAATCGGCGGCAAGCAACCGGCCGTGATCGCCGCCAGCGCGGTGGCGCAGATCCTGCAGCTCGCGCCGCCCTGACAATCGCTTCAAATACCGCCGCCGCACGATGGAAAACTACCTGCTGGATTGGGCCAACCTGCTCCTGCGCTGGGCGCATGTGATCACGGCGATCGCCTGGGTCGGCTCCTCGTTCTACTTCGTGTTCCTCGACTCCAGCCTGACGCCCCCGGTCGATGAAGACTTGAGGAAGCAGGGCGCGAGCGGCGAGTTGTGGGCGGTGCATGGCGGCGGCTTCTATCACCCGGTCAAGTTCGCCGTCTCGCCGCCGGCCTTGCCCGAGCGGCTGCACTGGTTCTTCTGGGAAAGCTACTCGACCTGGCTCACCGGCTTCGCCCTGTTCGCGATCTCCTACCTCTGGAGCGCCAACACCTACCTGATCGACCGGCAGCTGATGGACTGGTCGGCGCCGGCCGCCAGCGCCGCGGCGGTCGCCTTCTTGTTGGCGTTCTGGCTGCTGTACGACGGCGCCTGCCGCGTGTTCGGCGAGCGCGAGAGGGGCGATGCGATCGTGGGCGCGCTGGTGCTGGCACTGGTGTGCCTGGCGTCCTGGCTCGCCTGCCACCTGTTCGCCGGGCGCGCGGCCTTCCTGCTGGTCGGCGCGATGCTGGCCACGGCCATGAGCGCCAATGTGCTGTTCTGGATCATCCCCGGGCAGAAGAAGGTCGTGGCTGCGATCCGGGCCGGGCAGCCGGTCGATCCCATCCACGGCATTCGCGGCAAGCAGCGCAGCGTGCACAACACCTACTTCACGCTGCCGGTGCTGTTCGCGATGCTGAGCAACCACTACAGCTTCACCTGGGGGCACCGCTACAACTGGCTGGTGCTGGTGCTGATGATGCTGGCGGGCGCGGCGATCCGGCAGTTCTTCGTGCTGCGGCACGGCTACAAGCTGGGACGCAACCGCCATCCGCTGCCGTATGCGCTGGCCGGAGTCGTGCTGCTTGCGGGCGTTGCCGCCTGGCTGTCACCGCAGGGCGCGCCACAGGCCGGCCTCGCGCAGCAGCAGCCCGCCGACTACGCGCGCGTGCGCGCCGTGCTCGAGCAGCGCTGCTATGCCTGCCACGGCGCGCAAGTGCAGATGAAGAACGTGCGCCTCGATTCGGCACAGGCGCTCAAGCAGCACGCGCAGCAGGTCTACCAGCAGGCCGTGGTCGCCCGGACCATGCCGATCAACAACGCCACCGCCATCACCGAGGACGAGCGGGTGCTGATCGGGCGCTGGTTCGAAAGCGGCGCGAAAGTCGAGTAGGGGCCGGGTCAGCGCACCGTGGTGGCCGCGCCGCTGCCGCCGTTGCAGTCGGCCTTGCGCACCAGCCGGCTGCCGGTAGGCGCTTCCACATTGCGGCAGGCGTCGGCCTGCTGCGCCTGAGCTTGCGGCGCGCTCTCGGGCTTCGCGGAGTTGGAGGCACAGGCCGACAGCGCGAGCGCCGTCACGATCGCCGGAACAAGAATCTTCATGGGAGCTTCGCGTACTTCGTGTTGTGCTCCGCCACGGCTGTGACGGAAGCACGAGCGTCCACACCCGCGCTGGCGGCGCGGCGGGCGGTGCTGCGTTCAGAGCATCGCCGAAATGCGGTCGCGCGAATCGGTGGCCGCCGGCTGGCGCGCCTGTGCCGGCACCGGCACAGTCACAGTCACAGGCCCCTTGGGATTGCGGCTCTCGACCACGACCTGGCCGTTCACCTTGCCGTCCGTCAGGCGCTGCTCATGGACGGGTCGCTGGGGCGCGAAGGCCGACGCCAGGATTACCGCCGCAGCCGCCAGGCAAAGCCTCAACTTCCACACGTAGAGGGCGCGATTCATGGCGCGATTTTGGAGGTTGCGCGCAAGCGAAAACAGGGCCTCGAATCATCACAAGCCGCCGTCCTACAAATCGCGTGGCCTGCGAGCGACTCATCACGCGTCCAGTCCACAGCGGAAGCTGATCGCTTCGCGCTAGCAGTCGAGTGCGCGCCGCCAATGCCGAGCATTCACGAAGCGCGATGGGCCCACGAGGTGGTGCGACGCTCGAGCTGGTCGAACAGCGCATACATGATCATCGCCATCGCACCGATCACCACCAGCCCGGCGAACGCCAGTCCCATCTGCATGGCCGAGCCAGCCGACACCAGCAGGTAGCCGATGCCTTCGTTGGCCGCGGTCATCTCCGACACCGTCGTGCCCACGAAGGCCAGCGTGATCGCCACCTTCAGCGAAGCGTAGAAGTAGGGCAGCGAACGCGGCAGTCCGATCTTGCGCAGCACATCGGTCCGGGTCGCGCCCAGCACCCGCAGCACGTCTTCCAGTTCCGGCTCCAGCGTGGCCAGGCCGGTGGCCATGTTGACCATGATGGGGAAGAAGGAGATGAGGAAGGCGGTGAGGATCGCCGGCCCGGCGCCGATGCCGAACCACACGACCAGCAGGGGCACGAACGCGGCCTTGGGCAGCGCATTGAAGGCGGTCATGGCCGGGTAGATGGCCGCATAGGCGAGCCGCGAACTGCCCACCACCAGCCCGAGCAGCACGCCCACGACGATGGCCAGGGCGAACCCGGCCATGGTGACCCAGAAGGTGCGCCAGGCGTGCATGGCGATCGGGCCCTTGAATTCCCACAGCTGCTCGGCGATGCGCCAGGGGCTGGGGAAGATGAACTCCGACACCGACAGTGCCGAGCAGGCCAGCTGCCACAGCAGCACGATGGCCAGCACCAGCAGCCAGGGCGACCAACGTTCGAGGCGCGAGTTCATTCGACAACCTCCGCCCTGCGGGCTGCGGTGCCATGAGCCTTCGGAGCGGCCGGGCGGCTCATGTTGCCGCCTCCTGCGCCGGACGCGGCCGCGCCGCGCCGATGTGCGAGCGCAGGCTGTGCACGGCATCGACGAAGCCGGCGGTGTAGGTGGTTTCCAGGTCGCGCGGCCGGGGCAGCTCGATCTCGCTGCGCAGCACGATGCGGCCGGGGCTGGCGCTCATGACGTACACGGTGTCGGCCAGGAACACCGATTCGCGCAGGTCGTGAGTGACCAGGATCACGTTGAAGCGGCGCTGCTGCCACAGGTCGCGCAGGATGCACCACAGTTCCTCGCGGGTGAACGCGTCCAGCGCGCCGAAGGGCTCGTCCAGGAGAAGCAGCTTCGGCTCGTGGATCAGGGCGCGGCAGATGCTGGCGCGCTGCTGCATGCCGCCGGACAGCTGCCAGGGGTAGTTGCGCTCCTGGCCGCGCAGGCCGACGGCCGCCAGCAGCTCGATGGCGCGCGCCTCGTACTCGGCGCGGCGGCGCCGGAACTCGCTGCGGTAGGGCTCCACGATCTCCAGTGGCAGCAGCACGTTGTCCAGGGTGGTGCGCCAGGGCAGCAGGGAGGGCGCCTGGAACGCCATGCCGGAGATCTTCAGTGGGCCGTCCAGCACCTGGCCGTCCACCAGCACGCGTCCGCGCGTGGCGCGGCGGAGGCCGGTGGCGAGCTTCATGAAGGTGGACTTGCCGCAGCCGGAGGGCCCGACGATGGCGGCGAATTCGCCGCGGCGAAGGCGCAGGTCGATTGTCTCGACCGCGTACCTGCCCTGCGCCTGCAGTTCCTCGTTGTAGGCGAGCCAGACGTCCTGGAATTCGACGAAAGGGGCGTCCGCGTCGCGGCCGCTCATTTCTTCGGCGCGGGCAGCACGGCGGCCAATTCCTGCTTGCCTGGCAGGAAGGTGCCGTTCCACACGGCGTCGGGGTTGACGCGGGTCTTGGTCGAGAAGGCGTCGGAGACCTGCGAGGCCATCAGCGACAGGCGGCCGGGATTGACCTGGCCGAAGCCGTCGGTGCGCGCGTCCGGGCTGTTGATCACGGTGTCGATGGCCAGCTTCAGGCGCCGCGTCTCGAGCGCGGGGTTGATGATGCCGTCGCGCGCCTTGACGTCGCCGATCGCCGCGGCCGGGTCCGCCACCACCTCGCGCGCGCCGCGCGTGAAGGCCGACAGGAAGGCGCGCACCGCGTTCGGGTTCTCGCGCAGCAGCTTGGGCGAGGCGATGATCACGTTGCCGTAGAGCCGCACGCCGTGCTCCGAATAGGGCAGCACCACGATGTCCTCCGGCTTGACGCCGCGCGCTTCCAGGTTGAGCAGCGAAGTGAAGGTGAAGCCGGTGATCGCATCGACGTCGCCCCGGGCCAGCATGGTTTCGCGCAGCGGCGGGTCCATGGACGTCCAGTTGACGGCGCCGATGCCGGTGGCCTTCTGCAGGATGGGGAAGGCACGCCGGCCGGCGTCGAACACCGGCGCGCCCATGCGCTTGCCGGTCAGGTCGGCGGGCTTGCTGATGCCGGATTTCTTCAGCGCCATCACCGAGGCCGGCGTGTTGTTGTAGACCATCATCACCGCCACCGGCTTGTTGGGCGCGTCCGGGTTGTTGGCGTGGAACTCCATCAGCGCCGCGAGGTCGGCGAAGCCCATGTCATAGCTGCCGGAGGCCACGCGGGTGACGGTGCCGCCGGAGCCGTTGCCCGCGTCGATCGCCACATCCAGCCCGGCGGCCTTGAAGTAGCCCTTGGCCGCGGGGGTCAGGAACAGCGCCGCCGGGCCTTCGAAACGCCAGTCCAGCTGGAAGCGGATCGGGGTGGGGGTCTGCGCGCCGGCGATTCCGAATACGGAAGCGAGCAGTGCGGCGGCAGCGGTCTTGAGGGCGGCTCTCTTGTTCATGGATGGATTCCTCCTGGGGAAGGGGCTGGGACCCTTCGTTCGAGCAAGATTGATGCCGACACGGCCCAGCCCGAAGGGAATCTAGCCCCTCCACCTGCGCTTGTCGAAAGGGTTAGCCCGCACGCGCGGCCCGAACCTTGTCAGCGCGCAATCGCCGTGCCCAGCATCAGCAGCCCGGCGCCCAGCATCAGGCCGTCCATCAGCAGCCGGAAGCGCTCGGCGTCGATCCGCAGCACGAAGCGCTTGGCGATGAAGGCGCCGGCTACCAACGAGCTGCCGACGATCAGGCCTTCGGCGATGGTTTCCAGGGGCAGGGCGCCCAGGGTGCGGAAGGCCGCGGCCTTGGCCACGTACACCGCGATCGAGCTCATGGCTTCGGTGGCCAGGTAGGCGCCCTTGACCAGGCCATGCATCAGGAAGAAGGGCGTGTTGAGTGGGCCGGTGCTCACGACGATGCCGGTGATGAAGCCGATCACCGCGCCGACCAGCGCGAGCTGGGCGCGCGAGAGGCGCCAGTTCTGGCGCAACATCCAGCGGCGCAGCGGGATCATGGCGATGAAGAAGGCGCCCAGCAACGCTTCGACGATGTCGGTGGGGAGTGCGAGCAGGGTCCGCGCGCCGAGGGCGGCGGCCGGCATGGCGGCGGCGGAATAGGCGGCGGTGGCGCGCCAATCGACCTCGCGCCACCAGGCGGCGGCCCGCGAGGCGTTGGCCATGATCGAGGCGATGGCCATGATGGGCACGGCCTGCCGCGGGCCGAACACCAGCACCAGCGCGGGCATCAGCATGATCGAGGTGCCGAAACCCACGATGCCGCCCACGGTGCCCGCCACCAGGCCCAGGATCAGGACGAGGGCGTAGTCCAAGTGAAAGAGTCGGCAGGCATGGAAGGTCCATTATCCGTGCGCACTGCTGAGGTAGCATCGCGCGCCATGCACGACACCCGACTTACCCGCCGCGCGCTGAACGCCGGACTGGCCACCAGCCTGGTCCTCGGCCCCGCGCTCGGCCGCGCCGCCACGGCGGTGGCCGACTCCGAGGCCGCCCGCCGCCTGGCCTTGCTGGCCGATCGCTACTACGAGGAGACGCAGGCCCTGTTTCCGCTGGATGCGACCGAGAACACCGGCAACCCGAAGTACGAGGCCGCGCTCGAGATCGAGATCGCGCCCGCGCACCTCGCGCGCCAGCGCCGCCTCTACGAACGCACCACCCGCCAGCTGGCCGCCATCCCGCGCGAGCCGCTCGATGCCGACAGCCGGCTGACCCATGAGCTGCTGGCTTATGAGCTGGCCGACCGGCGGCGCGGCCTGGACTACCCGTGGCACCTGCTGCCGCTGAACCACATGGACAGCGTGCCGGTGAAGTTGTCGCAGTGGGCGGCCGGCGATGCGGCGCAGCCGATGACGACGGTGGCGCACTACGAGCACTTCCTGGCCCGCCTCAAGAAGCTGCCGGCCTGGGTCGACCAGGCCATCGCCAACATGAAGCAGGGCATCGCGCAGCAGGTCACGCTGCCGCGCCCGCTGGTCGAGCGCACCCTGCCGCAACTCGACGCGCTGCTGCCGGCCGATCCGGCGCAAAGCCCCTACCTCGCCGGCACGCGCAAATTTCCCGCGGCGATCGGCGAAGCGGACCGGCGCCGCATCGCGGCCAGGTACCAGGCGGTCGTCCAGGGCTCGGTGACGCCGGCCGTGGCGCGGCTGCGCAAGTTCATGGCCGAGACCTACCTGCCGGCGGCGCGCACCACGGCGGGCCTGGGCGATGTGCCGGGCGGGCGCGACTGGTACCGGATGCTGGTGGCCTCCCGCACGACCACGCGCATGACGCCTCACGAGATCCACGAGCTGGGCCTGAAGGAGGTGGCGCGCATCCGCGGCGAGATGGATCAGCTCAAGTCGAAGTTCAGCTTCAACGGCAGTGTCGATGAGTTCATTGCATCGATCAACAGCCGCCCCGAGCTGTATCCCTTCAAGAGCGAAGAAGAGGTCCTGGCCGCCTATCGTGCGATCGACGCGCGCGTGCGCCCCGGGCTGCCGCGCCTGTTCGAGCGTGCGCCGAAAGCGGCGCTGGAGATCAAGCCGGTGGAGCCCATCCGCCGCGCCACCGCCTCCGACCACTATGTGCCGCCGGCGGCGGACGGCTCGCGGCCCGGCGTGTTCTACGTCGTGGTGGATGACCCGGCCAAATACCGCAGCGCCACCATGACGGCGCTGTTCCTGCACGAGGGCCAGCCCGGCCACCACTACCAGATCGCCCTGCAGCGGGAAATGGCCCGCACCCGCTACCGGCAGAACACCTACTACGACGCCTACGGCGAGGGCTGGGCGCTGTACGCCGAAAGCCTGGGCGGCGAACTGGGCGTGTACGACGACCCTGTGGCCTACCTGGGGCGCCTGTTCGCGGAATTGCACCGCGCCTTGCGGTTGGTGGTGGACACCGGACTGCACGACAAGGGCTGGTCGCGCGAGCAGACCATCGCCTTTCTGCGCGAGAAGGAAGGATCGACAGCGCGGGCCGCGCAGCGCGCCACCGAGCGCTACATGGCCTGGCCGGGCCAGGCGCTGGCCTACAAGGTCGGCGAACTCAAGATCCTCGCGCTGCGCGAGCGCGCCCGCCAGGCCCTCGGGCCGCGCTTCGACATCCGCCGGTTCCACACCCAGGTGCTGGGCGAGGGCAGCATGCCGCTGTCGATGCTGGAGGCCAAGGTCGAGCGCTGGATCGCAGCGGTGCAGCGCTGAAGCGGCAAAATGACAGGATGATTTCCGATCCGCGCGGTTTCCTGGAACAGCTCTTTCGCGCCGCCGTCGAGCGTGCGCTGCCCTTGCAGAACATGCAGGCGCACCTGCCGCCGCCGCCGCGCGGGCGCACGGTCGTGCTCGGCGCCGGCAAGGCGGGCGCGTCCATGGCGCACGCGCTGGAGGCCTTGTGGCCGGCCGCCGCGCCGCTGTTCGGGCTGGTGGTCACCCGCTATGGCCACACGCCGCCGCGGCCGCCCGGCCTGAGCCCGCGCATCGAGATCGTCGAAGCTTCCCATCCTGTGCCCGATGCCGCCGGCCTGCAGGCGGCGCAGCGCATCCTGGCGCTGGCGCAGGGACTCACCTCGGATGACCTGGTGCTGTGCCTGATCTCCGGCGGCGGCTCGGCGCTGCTGACCTTGCCGGCCGAGGGCCTGGCGCTGGAAGACAAGCAGCGCATCAATCGCCAGTTGCTCGAGTCCGGCGCGAACATCGGCGAGATGAACTGCGTGCGCAAGCACCTCTCGCGCATCAAGGGCGGCCGGCTGGCTGCCGCCTGCGCGCCGGCCCAGGTCGTGACGCTGGCGATCAGCGACGTGCCGGGCGACGACCCGTCCGTCATCGCCAGCGGTCCCACGGTGCCCGATGCCTCCACCTGCGCCGACGCGGTGGCCATCCTGCAGCGCTACCGCATCGAGGTGCCGGGCGCGCTCATGAGCCTGCTGGAGCAGGGCGCGCTGGAAACGCCCAAGCCCGGCGACCCGCTGTTCGACGGCCAGGTCGTGCGCCTGATCGCCACGCCGCGCGAGTCGCTGGAAGCGGCGGCCCGGCTGGCCCAGGCGCATGGCTTGGCAGCCCACATCCTCAGCGACGAGATGGAAGGCGAGTCGCGCGAGGTCGGAAAGGTGCATGCGGCGCTGGCGCGCGCCGTCGCGCGCAGCGGCGAGCCCTTCCGCAAGCCCTGCGTGATCCTCTCGGGCGGCGAGACCACCGTGACCGTGCGCACGCCGCCGGTCGGCATGGCGCGCGGCCGGGGCGGGCGGGCCGGCGAGTTCTGCCTGGGTCTGGCGCAGGCGCTGCAGGGCGAGCCCGGCGTCTGGGGTCTGGCGGCCGACACCGACGGCATCGACGGCATGGAAGAGAACGCGGGGGCTTTCGTCACGCCGGACACGCTGGCGCGCGCCATGGCGCAGGGCCTGAAGGTCGACCAGCACCTTGCGCGCAACGACGCCTACGGCTACTACAGCGCGCTGGGCGACCTGCTGGTCACCGGGCCGACGAACACCAACGTCAACGACTTCCGGGCGCTGCTGGTGCTGTAGATGCACCCGGGTCCCGACCGCGTCCGGACCAGGGGCCGAATCGCGATCGGGAAGCTCAGCCGATCCGCAAAGTCCTACAGATTGTGACGGGCGCCGGCTGACGTGCTGCTGAGCCAGCGCCCGGCAGACTGGAGGTCATGGGAAAGCTCTTCCGTGACCTGTTGGCTGCCGCACTGTGCGTGTGCGCAATGGCCGGCGCGCACGCGCAGACGCAAGCAGCGGCACCCGCGCAGGCGGCTGGGGGAAAGCAGGAGGCCGCCTCCGCCCCCGTCACAAAGGTCAAGCGCGAGCAGGTGACACCGCGCCCGCAGGACCGTTCCATGCGTCCGCAAGTGGGCAAGGCTTCGATCTACCACCACATGTTCGCCAACCGCAAGATGGCCAACGGCAGGCCCATGGACCTCAACGGCGACAATGCCGCCAGCAAGACGCTGCCACTGGGCACCAAGGCGGTGGTGACGAACCTGGAGACCGGCAAGAGCGCCGTGGTGACCATCGAGGACCGCGGTCCTTACATCGAAGGCCGCATCGTCGACCTTTCGCCGGCCACGGCCGAGAAGATCGGGCTGGAAATGAAGCAGGGCATCGCGCAGGTGGAGGTGCGGCCGATCGAAATCCCGCCGCTTGCAGGGACCCCGACAGGCGCGGCCCCGGCGGCCGAGACCCAGACGGCTTCGAATTGGCCACGCAACTACGCCGCCAGCGACCCCTGGGCCGAGCATTTCACTTCGGCAGACGCGACGAGCGAATAGCGCCCACGCGTTCGGATCCTCCAAACCCCGATTCACGCCCGGATTTCGCGGCTTCGTCGCATCGACTTGCCGCCGAGCAGGGTGCAGCCCAGACTCTGCACGGGCAGGTCGGCCACGTCCCTCTTCTCCCGCGTGGGGCCCGCCGCCAGGAGAGGACCGTATGCAGCGCTTTCCCACCCTGCCTTTCGCCTTGGCCGCCGCTGCCCTTGCCAGCGGTGGCTTCCTGGCCGCATGCGGCGGCAATGACGGAGACCTTCCCGTGCTGCCCGTGGAGCTCAAGGTCACGGGACACAATGCCGTGTCGTACTGGAACGAGGTCGCCGGGGTGGCCGCCAACGGCGCGCCAGTCGCCACCGGGACGCCGGAAGAGCGGCTGCCGAACTATGCGATCGACATGGCGACGCTGAACCTGGCGATCTATGACGCGGTGATGGCCATCGTCCAGACGCACCGGCCGTACGCCGTCACGCCCACCGCACCGGCCACGGGGGCCTCGCAGGACGCCGCGGTGGCCGCGGCGGCTTATGGCGTGCTCAAGGGACTGTTTCCGAACCGGAGCGCCACCTATCAGGCAGCGTATGACGCCTACGTCGCGGGACTGCCCGACGGCGAGGCAAAAACGCGCGGTCTCGCGCTCGGTGCCGAGGCCGCGGCCGGCTTGCTGGCCCTGCGCGCCAACGACGGGCGCACGGTGGCGCTGGCCCCCTTCGTGCCCGGCACGCAGCCGGGCGAGTTCCGCGGCATCAACCCGGTCGGGCGGAACAATCCGTTCATCAAGCCTTTTTCCATGACCTCGGCCTCTCAGTTCCGGACGCCCGGCCCGCCGGCGCTCAGCAGCACCGCCTACGCCGCCGACCTGAACGAGACCAAGGCCCTGGGTTCGGCCACCAGCACCACCCGGACGGCGGCGCAAACTGAACTGGCGCGCTTCGCCACCGAGAACCCGGGCATCTACTGGGTCCGCAACGTCCGGGCCTTTGCGATGACCAGCGCGGGCGTCGCGAGCCAGGCGCGCCTGATGGCGCTGGTGTGGACGTCGCAGGCCGATGCCAGCATCGCCTGTTTCGAATCGAAGTACCACTATGGGCGGTGGCGTCCGACCAGCGCGATCACGCTGGCGGATACGGACGGCAACGATGCCACGGTCGCCGATCCGGGGTGGACGCCGGTGGTGCCGACGCCCAACCACCCCGAGTACCCGGCTGCGCATGGCTGCATCACGGGGACGACCATGCAGGCGCTGCGGAATTTCCATGGAACTTCGCAGATCAGCTTCAGCGTGGACAGCACCGTGACGAACACCACGCGAACCTACACGAGCACCGATGCCCTGACCGACGACATGACCACGGCGCGAATCGCCGGCGGCATGCACTTCCGGACCTCGTCCGAGCACGGGGCCGCGCTGGGCAGGAACGTGGCCGACTGGGTGGCCGCGCGCCACTTCCAGCCCAGGTGACCAGGGCCCGCCCTACATCTGCCTGAACAGGTGGGTGTGCGCCGTGCTGACCGGCAGCAGGTCGGTGCGCGCCTTCAGCCTGACGAAAACGCGTCCCCTGAAGTCTCGCGTCACGCCCGCCACTGCATTGGCGTTGACGATGGTGGAGCGGTGGATGCTCCAGAAGCAGGCCGGATCGAGCCCATCCTGCAGCTCCTTCAGCGGCATCCTGATCAGCGACTCTTCCGTTGCCGTGACGACCACGGTGTACTTGGTGTCGGCCCGGAAATACAGGATGTCGTCGACCGTGATCAAGCGCACTTCCTGGCCGCGCGTCGCGTTGATCCGGCGCAGGTACCTGCGCCCGGCTTCCTCCGGCTTCTCCGCAGGTCGTGCCTGGCGGGCCGGCGGCCCGGGACAGCGCTTGCCCGTGGGCCTGCGCGCCGCATTCGGTGCTGGCTGGACACCGGCCTGGCCCGGCCCGCCCGTGCTGCCTGCGGGGCGAGGGCCCAGCTCGCCAAGCAGCCCCGCATGCCGGCGGGCCAACTCAGCTGCGGCCGCCAGTGGGTGGGCGCCCGCACGGGTGCCCGGGACCGCTGCATGCAGAAAAGCGGCGAGGCGATCGAGCAGGCGATCCGCGCCTGCCGCATCCCTCGCGCACCGCGCCCGCGCCTCCAGCACCGCGCGCAGCAGCAGCGCGGGATCGACGTGACCCGGCGCGCTCACCTGGAGCGCGGTCTCGTGGCTGTCGATCGATCGCGATGCGGCATGCGCCTGCGATCGGGCTGGCGCCCGAGGCTCCACGGGGACGCGAGGCAATTCGGAAAGCGTGAAGGCCGCGGCCGCCTTGCGGGTCCGCTGAGCCGTGTGCCAGAGCACATCGGCAGCCACCAGCGCCAGGCCAATCGCCGAAGCGACGACCACGTGCTCCTTCAGCACCTCCACCCAGCGCAGCAAGACCTGGTCCCACGGCGAGTGGCTCCAGGCGAAGGGCTGGAACAGGAACTGCGTGGAAAGGAGGGCGCCGGCCAGGACGCTGCAGCAGAGAACCGCGAGCCGCCGGGAACCGCGCGGTCCCATCTTGGCCAGGGCAGCGCGGACAGAGGGCCGGACAGGAAACATGACTGGCATGGGTCCTCCTGGGGTGGCGGCGGCTACAGCTGCAGATGCAGCAGCTACGAGTCAGTGTGAGGGCGAGGCGTCGACGGGTCAAGCGGCATGCGATCGACATGAGGACTCGTGACCGGCGACGCGCTGGCCGATGCAAGTTGCCTGCCGCCGAAGAGCTGAAGGCCATGTGGGCCACGAGCCTTGCGCGCGTTCGTCAGCCTTCAGTGCGAGCTGCGATAGCGAACGCGGCAGCCTCCTACGCGCTTGCGCTGTGGCCGCTGACGCCCGGCACCGGACTGACTCTGCTGTGATGCGGGGATGCCCACCCGTCCCAGCATTCCCGAAGGCGCGTTGGCCGCAACCCGGTTCCTGGCCTCACCGCCGCGGCGCCGCTGGTCGGACGGTCCGCAATACCCCTGGTCTCCCGCGACCGAAGACGAGTGGTCGCTGGTCGCGCACTGGCCGGCCCTGGCCGGGGTGCTGTGCGAAGAGGTGGCCCGGGGATCCAGCGAAGCGATGCGCGAGCTTGACCGCCTGTGCGCGCAGGACCGGATGAGCCGCACCGACGCCGCCAGCATCCGCCGTTCGCTGGTCGCCATGCGGGCCACCGGCCTGGCGATGCAGCAGATCGTGCGCCTGGGATCGGGGCGCTGGCGGGCGTCGCCGGACCGGGTCGACCTGTCGGGCGTGATTCGCGCGGCGCTGCGCGAGCGTCAGCGCGACCTGGCGCAGGCCGGCATCGAAGTGGGCCTGGACCTGCACGGCGCGCAGGTGTGGATCGACGTGGCGGTGGCCGCGGCGCTGATTGGCGCCGCCATCGACTGGGCCCTGAGCTTCAGCACCAAGCTGTGGATCAAGGTCGACGCGGCGCCCACGCGCATCGTGGTGCGCGCATCGCTGCCCGGCGGCAGTGAGGGCGAGAGGCGCCGCAACCGCCGCATGAACGACAACCTGCAATGGGTGCTGTTGCGCCAACTCGCGGCATGCGCCCGGGTGGCCGTCAGCCGCTCTTCTTCGGCGGCCACCGAGTCGGCGGTGATCGAGTTCCCGGCGAGCATCACGCTCGACGGGCGGCGCGTCGGCTAGCCAGCACGGCGAGCACTGCGCCGACAACGGGCTTCCGGATCAGCGCGACTGCGCCTGCGGATCGCCGGTGAAGCGCTCGCGGAACCAGCGCTTGAGCATCTGCTTTTCGTAGAACAGCGGCTCGGACTCACGGTATCGCTGGATCTTGCCGTGGATGTAGTCGAGGTCGGACACCCATTCCTCGCCACTGGACAACTGCCGGCCATCGGCCTCGAGCACGTAGCGCAGGTTGATGCGGGGCCAGTCCGCGCCGCCGCGCAGCGTGCGCAGGCGTGTGCCAGTGCGCACCGGTTCGCGCGTGTTGCCGGCCAGGTCCACGTCCAGCACCTCGATGCGCAGGGTCTGGTTGGCCGGCAGCAGATCGCGCCCGAGGTCCTGCATGTAGCGCGCCAGGGCCTTGAGGTTGTCCTGCGCGTCCCAGGGCGAGTTGCCCACGTCGTCGAACTGCGACGGGTTCACATAAGTGACCTGGACGGTGCCCGCGAAGGCGCCGGCGGCACTGGCCGCGATCGAGGCGAGGGCTAGCGCGCGCAGGATGCTCTTCATTTCGGTGCTCCCGGGATTGAGTTGGACTGGAAGCAGCGCGCGAAAGTTCAGCCTGCGCCCGCTCAGGGGCCGCCGCCCCCGGCCCGGCTGGCCGCGTTCATCTGTCGCAGGAGTGTCCAGGCCACCGCGGCCAGCAGCAGCACGCCCAGCCCCAGCACGGCCCAGAGCACGGCCGGCGTGCCCGGCGCGCCGGGCCACAGGGCGGCCCAACGGCTGGGCCGGGCCTCGACCGCGGCGCCAGGCTGGGCCAGCGGCAGGTCTTCGGCCTTGCGCTCGCCCAGCATGCCGGTGATGGTCGCGGCGCCCAGCGCGGCCGCCGCCGTGCGTTCGCGGCCGGCGGCCAGCACGAAAGGACCGGAACCGCTGGCGACGAACACGAGTTGCCGCGGCGTGAATTCGACGAAGGCCTGCAGCTGCGCCGGGGCCAGCGCCGTGCCGTTGGCCGCCACGATGCGCAGCGATGGCGTGCTGGACTGCAACTCGAGAGGCGGATTCGTCATCGTCTCGCCCTGATCGACCAGACGGTAGACCACGGTCTGGCCGAGCTGGCGCCACGGCTGCGAGTCATCGCTGCGGCCGAGCACGCGCACCGGCACCAGGGTGTTGTCGCGCGGCGTCGACAGGGCGATGGCGGCGATGGGCGTGGCAAAGCCGGTGGCGATCTCCACCGTATCGGGTGCGGTCTGGCGCCAAGCCCCCAGTTCAATCCGCGTGCGCCTCGGCGGCACGGCGGCGGCGAGGATGCCCATCGCGGCGGCGATGGACACGCCATCCTGGCCCTGCCAGTCCAGGCGCAGGTAGCGGTTCTCCAGCGTGATCGGCCGGGTGAAGTCCAGCCGCAGGTTCGAGGGCGCCCCCTCGCCTTCGAAGCGATAGAGCCGCCCGCGCACCGGGGCCGGGGTCCAGCTCGCGAGATCGGAGCTGGTCGATGCCGTCACGCGCACCGGCGTGTTCGCCGGCAGCTGCGCCTGCAGCTCGATCGCGGACAGCGGCTTGCGCTCGTCGCCCATCGCGAACAGCGAGGAGTGAAGGCGCCGTGCGTCGGCAGCAGGTTCGCCCTGCATGCGCACCCACACCGACTCGCGGCCGCGCTCGCCCTCGACTTTGACCTCTACCGCGCCGCGCGAAGCGGTGGTGCCTGGGTTCGTGGCGTAGAGCGGCAAGCCCGGGTAACTGCGGGTTTTCTCCTCGGGTGGCTTGCCTGCGGGTGTGGCCTGGATCCAGGCGTAGGGCACGGCCTCCCCGGCGGCGTTGAACACGCGCACATCGCGCGCATCGACGCTCTGGAGCCGGGCCAGCGCCTGGGCGGGCAGCTCGACGCGCACCAGGCTGGCGCCGGCCGGCGCCTGCAAGGGCGCGCGCCACGCGAACTCGTCTTGCGGCGGCCCCTCGGCCCACGCCAGCGCCGCATGCAGGGCGAGCAGCGCGGCCGCCCCCCGCGAGAACCGTACGCTCATCATGGCGCAGCCTCCTGCAGGCGCTCGCCGCGACCCGGCGGGCGGGCCGGCGGCATCGGCGCGAAGTAACCCACCACCAGCATCAGCAGGCCGACCGCGATGAACACCACGATGCGCTCCGAGCCGATGCGGTTGGACAGGTCGATGACGAACAGCTTGAACACGGTGAGCGCGAGCAGCCCGGCGCCCAGCATCCACGCCGGACGCAGCGCCCGCCGGTGCGCCCCGACCATCAGCACCACGGCAATGAGCGTCCACAGGATCGAGTACCCGGCCTGCACAAGGAAGGAGTCGAACAGCGCCTGGGCATCCCAGGCGACACCGGCGAAGTGATGCGCGATGCGCAGCCACACGGTATTGACCGCGATGAAGGCGAGCGCCGCCAGCACCAGCATCACCGCCCGGCCGCGCGCCGCGGCGGCAACGGCCAGGCTGCTGGCCCGGATGCGCGCCAGCCAGGCCGCGCAGGCGGCCAGCCCCAGCGCCACCGCGAGGTCCGTGGGGTTGAGCAGGGGGATGTAGGGCAGCGGCCGGGCGTTGCCATCCGAATGCAGCGCGACCAGCAGCGATCCGAGCGCCACCACCGCCGCCAGCGGCGCCGCCGCCAGCCACAGGTAGGCGCGCGCGAAGCGCTCCAGCGGCCAGTGCGCCTGCGGCTCGCGGAACCAGGCCTTGCGCGAAAGCAGCAGCAGCACCAGGATCGCGGCGACCAGCAGGATCACGCTGGCCCAGGCGGTCTGCCACAGCTGCCCGCGGTCCACCGCGAACACGAGCAGGTTGCCTGCCAGCAGCACGAGCAGCCACGCGCCGCCCGCATGCACCCCGGTCCACCAGCCGGCGGGCGCGCCCCGGTCCAGGCGCCGCAGCATGACGAGGTGCAGCGCCAGTGCGAGCGGCCAGGCGATCCAGCCGCCGGACTCGAACACGTGGTTCATCACCAGCGCGCCGGCGATCGCAGCGGCGAACATCACCGGCAGCCCAGCCCAGGCCGGCGTGGCCGCGATGGGCCACGGCTGGCGGCGCGCGGCGAGCCCGAGGTGGTGAAGCGCGAAGGCGCTGACCATCCAGGCCAGCATCGACAAGTGAAGGCGCGCCCCCGCGCCGAACACGGGCACGGGCAGGCCCTGCGGATCGATGGTGAAGCGCCGGATCTCGCCCTGCAGCGCGAACTGCCACCAGAGGAAGCCGATCCAGAACAACCCGGGCGACAGCCGCGACTCGAACGCCATCAGCGCAGCGTCCATGCCCGGGCGCGGCACGGCGGCGGGCACGCGCGACTGCCAGGCGAGGAACAGGGCCGCGGCCGCCAGCATGGTGCCGCCGATGAACGCCGGATGCGCGAGCGGCCAGGCCGCGCTGCGCTCCCAGGCCTGCGACTGCAGGAAGGCGAAGGCCGCCAGCGCCTGCAGCAGCAGGCCCGCCGCTCGCGCCAGCCAGCGGCCCTGCCGCCGGCCCATCCAGAACACGCCGGCGCCTTCCACCGCCCAGACCGCGGAGGTCCAGCGCGCATCGAGCGCCAGCGGCACGGCCAGCGTGGTGAAGCCCAGCCCGAGGGCGAAGAAACATTCCGCCAGCCACTGGCGCACGGTGGGGTCGGCGCGGCGCGAGCGCAGCAGCCACCCGGTGAGGGCGAGGTAGAGCGCGCCGAGTGCCAGCGCGGAAAGCGCCGCCCCGAATTCGTAGTCGCGCACCAGCGCCGCCTGCAAGCCGAAACCGATCAGCGGCAGGCCGAAGATCATGGTCGCGTCCACCGCACGCGTGCTGGCGAGCGAATGGCGCAGCGCATACAGCAGCGAAGCGGCCAGGTACACCGCGTAGAAGGCGATCAGGAAAGGCTCGGTGCTGGCGAAGTCCTGCGGCTGGTAGCGCAGCACGCCCCAGGCCGTGGCGACCGCGAAGGTCGCGATGAAGCCGAGCAGGTTCAAGGCGCGCCACGCCCGCGCCCAGGCCACGCCCGCGATCGCCACGCCCAGCACCAGGTAGTAGGAGAACAGCGCCACATGGCTGCCCTGGCCGGTGGAGACCAGGATGGGGGCGGCGAAGGCGCCGGCGAAGCCGGTGAAGGCCAGCGCCTGCGCGTTCTGGGCGACCGCGATCACGGCCGAGAACGCGCAGATCAGCGCGAGCGCCGCGAAGGCGGCGCCGGACGGCAGGTACTGATAGAGGCGGAAGGCGGCGAACACCGTCAGGTAGAGCACGGCAATGCCCGCGCCCTGCAGCGTCATGGCGTAGCCGGAGCGGAAGCCGGTCTTGCGCCGCAGCCGGAAGCCCGCGCCGAACAGCGCGATACCGGCCGCGCCGATGGCGGCCAGGCGCAGCTGCGGCGGCAGCAGCGCGTTGTCGATCGCGAACTTGGCGAGGAAGGCCAGGCCCACGAACAGGATCAGCACACCGACGCGCACCACGGTGTTGCCGCCCAGCAGCCAGTCGCGGGCCTTGCCGGCCAGCACGGTGACCAGGTCGGGCCGGGCCGGCAGGGCCGGTTTCGCAGCGGCGGCCGGCGCTTCGCGCGGCAGCGGCGGCGCTTCGGGGGAGGTGTCGGCGAACTCGGGCTCGGGGCCCGCGGCGGGTGGCGCGGTGGCGGCGGGCACGACGGGCTGGGGAGGCGTCACCGCACCTGCCGCCTGCGTTTGCGGCAACGGGGGTGGTGCCGCCAGCGCGCGGCCGTCCAGTGCCTTGCGCAGCTCCTTGCGGATCGCGTTGCGCAAGGTGAGGCCCGCAATGGCGCCGGCGAGGGCGCCGATGAACAGGTGTTCGGTCCAGTCGCCGCCCCGCATGAACAGGGCAAACAGGACCGCGCCGCAAACCGCTCCCCAGATCACCATGGTGATTCCCTTTCGCCCTGGATGGGCGTGATCGTTCTATCGCGGCCCCGCAGGCGGCCGCCGACTGGTCGGGGAAAGTATAGAGAAGTGCTACCGGCAGTAGCGCCGGCGGCCGGGCGTCATTCGCACAGGCGGCGGATCTCCGCGGGGATGGGCACGGCCCGGATACCGCCGCCCTCGCGGTGCGCGGCGAAGATGCGCACCTCGTCGCACTCCATGATGAGCTCGTCGCCCCTGGTCACCCGGTAGCGCTGGACGAAGCTCTTGCCGCGCCACTCCGCGATGCCCACATGGAACGACAGCAGGTCGCCGTAGGTGGCGGACTGGATGAAGCGCGCCTGCGTGTCCACCAGGGGCGTGCCGATCACGCCCAGGGTCTTTTCGGTCTCGGTCCAGGACGGCACGCCGCACTCGACGAAGAACTGGCGCGAGGCGGCGTCGATCCAGCGGAAAAAATTCGGGAACCAGACGATGCGCGCCGGATCGCAGTCGCCGAACTCGACGCGCACCCTGTAGATGACTTCTTTCATGAATGCATTTTGGCCGAGGGTCAGTCGCCGCGAATCTTGCGTTCCTGGATCAGGGCGCCGAAACGGGCGCTGTCGTCCTGGGCGCGCGCCGCGAACTCCTGCGGGCTCATGGGCGCGGGCACGCCGCCGATGGCGTTCATGCGTTCGGTGAAGGCCGGCGAGCGGACGATCTTGTTGATCTCGGTGTTCAGGCGCGTGACCACGGCGGTCGGCGTGCCGGCCGGTGCGTAGAAGCCGAACCAGGTGTCCGCGTCGAAGCCCTTCAGGCCTGCTTCCTCCATGGTCGGCACCTCGGGGAACAGGGGCGAGCGCTTCGGGCTGCCGATCGCCAGCAGCTTCAGCTTGCCTGCCTTTACCTGCTGCAGGCCGATGCCCGGGTCGAACATGAAGTCAACCTGCCCGCCCAGCAGGTCCTGCATCGCGGGCGCCGCGCCGCGGTAGGGAATGTGCGTGGCGTACACGTTGGCCATGGCCTTCATCATCTCGGCCGCCAGGTGCGGCGAACTGCCGTTGCCGGGCGAGCCGAAACTCAGCTTGCCAGGGTTGGCCTTCAGGTAGGCGAGGAACTCCTTCGCGTCATTCACCGGAACCTTCGCGGGATTCACCTCCAGGAACACCAGCACGCGCGCAGCCGCCGCGACCGGCATCAGGTCCTTGACCGGGTCGAAGGACATCTTGGCGTACAGGTGCGGGTTGATCGACACCGTGCCACCCGAGCTCATCAGAAGGGTGTAGCCGTCCGCGGCCTGCTTGGCCACGTAGTCACCGGCGATGTTGCCGTTGGCGCCGGCACGGTTCTCCACGACCACCGGCTGGCCAAGCGCCTGGGCGAGCGGTTCCGAGATGGCCCGGCCGATCTGGTCGGCGGCGCCGCCCGGCGGGAAGCTCACGATCACGCGGACCGGCTTGGCCGGCCAGGCCTGCTGGGCGATGGCCAGTCCGGGCAGGGCGATGCACAGGACGGCGGCAAGCAGGGCGCGGCGTGCGAGCGCTGGAAGGGGCATTGTTCGCATTGGGTCTCCTTCAGGTCGGTGTGGATCGGGTGGGCTCAGGATTCCTTCGCCGCCGGCAGGCCCCGCGGCCGGCGCACCCAGCGCACCGGCACGGCCTTGACCGGGCGTGGCGGCGCGCCGTGCTGCTGCAGCGCCGCGTCGAGCGCCTTGCCGGCATCGTCGGCCAGCGCCGCTTCGCGCGCGGCCCGCACCGCGGCCGCGGCCTCGGCCGGCTCGCCGCGCGGGGCCAGGTGTTCCAGCACGTGCAGCAGGTTGTCCTTGCCGCGCTCGTTGGTCGCGCCATAGCCCTTGATCAGCCGGCCGCACTGCGCGATCTCGTGGCCCAGGCGCCAGTCGCGCTGCGCGGCCGCCAGCACCCCGCCCAGCCAGCGCTCGATCAGGGCCTGCTCCAGCGCGTAGCGGCTGCCGCGCGGGCGCAGCCATTTCAGCCCGGCCAGGAAACGCAGCGACAGCATGCCGAAGACGGAATGGGTGCCGACCTTCAGCGGCAAGGCCCAGGGCGCCGCGCCGCGCGCCACGCGGGCCCGGTCCCAGGCCGTCAGGCGCCGCGCCAGCGCCGCCGGCAGCAGGGCGGCGAACTCCGGCACGCCCGGCTTGAAGTGGTCCCATACGCGCAGCAGGTCGCCCTCGCCGGCCTTGACCTCGCGCCGCACGCGCTGCCAGCGCGCCGCGCGGCCCTTGAGCCAGGCGACGCGCACGATGTCGTCGAAGGCCATCCACAAGGCGAGCCAGCGCGCCATCTCGCGGGTGATCGCGAAATCGTGCCGCCCAGCGGGATCGGCCTGCCGCTCCGCGGCCAGCACGGAGCGCAGGCGCGCGGTGTACAGCGCGGCGTACTCCGGTCCCTGGTATTCGAGCATGCGCTGCACGCCCAGCGTGGCCAGTTGCCGCACGGGCGCGGGCCAATCCGTGGCTTCCTGCGCGCCCGGCGCCGCGGTGGCCTCCAGCCCGGCGTCGCGCAGCCACTGGCGCGGCGCGTGGACGCGCTCGTAGGCGGCGGCGAATCCGCGCAGGCTCGCCAGCGCCCCGGCGCCGTCGCCAGCGCCCACCACCTTCTCGTAGTCCTCGCGCCTGAACGGAAAGAGGCTGCTGCCGGCGATGGCGCCCAGCATGACGGCGCTCACCACCGTGCCGGCCTCCTTGGCCAGCGCCGCCATGTCGTACACGTGGTGCTCCCGGCTGAAGCCCTGCACGATGCGCAGCAGTTCGGCGCTGTCGAGGCGGCCGTCGGCCATCTGCATGCGCTCCTGCGTGGTCAGCGCGCGGCTGGAGGAACTGATCACCAGCGTGCGTTCCGGGCTCGACATGCCGTTGCCGACCTGGCGCACGGTCTCCAGCAGTTCGGAGGAGACCAGCGCGTCGAGGGCGCCCGGCACCGGGCTGAGGCTGAACACCGGCCAGCGGCTGCCCAGTTGCGCCAGCGGCACCGGGAACACCTCGATGTAGTAGGTGGTTGCGCCGGTGCGCTGGGCCACGCCCGGGATCGAGGTGCTCTGCGCGGCGTAGCCGGCCGCGCGCGCCACGTCCATCAGCCATTCGCTGAGCACGCCGCCGCCTTCGCCGCCGAGGGCGCAAACGAGCAGCGAGATGGGTGCCTGGGCGGTCATCGTCGGGCTCATGCGGGTTGCAGCAGGCGGACCACCGCGCCGCGCACGCTGGCCAGCAGGCGCTCATGCCACCTGGGGTTCTGCACCACCTCGGCGCGGTAGAACGAGGGGCACAGCGTCGCGGCGTGCGCGTTCTCGCCGCACAGCCCGCAGCCGACGCAGCCGTCGATCACGGTGGCCACCGGGTCGACCTTGAGCGGGTCGGGGTTGTCCTTGAGCGTGAGCGTGGGACAACCCGACAGCCGGATGCAGGCGTGGTCGCCGGTGCACACGTCCTCGTCCACGCCGTACTTCACGCGGACCACGCGCTCGCCTTTCTTCAGCAGGCCGGCGATCCAGGGCTTGATGCGGCGCTGCCGCTCGAGCTGGCACTCGCCCTCGGCCACGATCACCTTCAGGCCGTCGAAGTCGCTGGTGAAGGCGTCTTTCAGGGTCGCGCGCATGCGCGCGACGTCGTAGCTGTGCACGGTGCGCAGCCACTTCACGCCCAGGCCGCGCAGCGTGGTCTCGATGGTCTGGTTGGTGTGCACCAGGCTCGCGCCCTTGTCGGGCGCGGCATGCCGGGCGGGCTCGGCGGGCGTGGAGATCAGCTCCTGGGTGCCGGTGGCCGAGGAGTAGCCGTTCTTGAAGATCAGCAGCACCGCGTCGTCGCCGTTGAACAGGGCCGACTGCACGCCGGTCAGCAGGCCGTTGTGCCAGAAGCCGCCATCGCCCATGATGGCCAGCGTGCGGCGCTGCATCATCGGCGAGACGCCGGCGCGGCTGGCCAGGCTCATGCCGTAGCCCAGGATCGAATGGCCCATGGAAAACGGCTCGAAGGTGCCGAAGGCGTGGCAGCCGATGTCGGCGGCGATGTGGACCGGCCCCATCTCCTGCTGCGCGAGCTTCAGCGCCGAGAACACCGGCCGCTCCGGGCAGCCGATGCAAAAGCCCGGCGGGCGGGCGGGGAGTGGTTTGGACAATTGCGCGGCGACGGCCGCGCGGCGCTCCTTCAAGGCGGCTAGCCATTCACTCCCTCTCCCCTCCGGGGAGAGGGTGGGGGTGAGGGGCGCTGCGGACGCCGAAGCGCCCCCACCCCCACCCTCCCCCGGAGGGGGAGGGAGGAAGGCCAGCAGGCCCTGCGCGAGCACTTCGACCGTGTACTCGCCGCCCGACGGCAGCAGGTCCTTGCCGTGCAGCCGTGTCTGGATGTCGCGCCGCCGCAGCTGCGTGGCGATCTCCTGCTCGATGTATTCGGGCTGGCCTTCTTCCACCACCAGCACCGCGCGTTTGCCGACGCAGAACTGCGCGACCTGCTCGGGCACCAGCGGGTAGGTGACGTTGAGCACCAGCAGCGGGATCTCGGACTCCCCGAAGGCATCGGCCAAACCGAGTTGCTGCAGGGCGCGGATCAGCGCGTTGTGCAGGCCGCCCTGCACGATGATCCCCAGGTCCTCGCGCCGGCCGGGCATCAGCTCGTTGAGGCCGTGCTCGGCGATGTAGCGGCGCGCTGCCGGGATGCGCTCCTCGCCCTTGAGCTTTTCCTGCCGGAAGGTCACCGGCGGGTGCGCCAGCCGCATGTAGTCGAAGCCCGCGGGCTCGGCCATCAGCGCGCGCGTGGACACCGGCCGCGCCAGGTTGTCGCCGGCCACGAAGCTGCCGCGCACATGGCAGGCGCGGATGCGCAGCTCCAGGATGGCCGGCATGTTCGAGCACTCGGACAGCCGGAAGCCTTCCTCGACCATGCGCACCATCGTCGGCAGGTGAGGGCGGGGATCCAGCAGGCACATGCCGGACTTGAGCGCGAAGGCGTGCGTGCGCTCCTGGATCACGGAAGCGCCCTCGCCGTAGTCTTCGCCGACCACGATCAGCGCGCCGCCCTTCACCCCCGGCGACGACAGGTTGGACAGCGCATCCGAGGCGACATTGGTGCCGACGATGGACTTCCAGGTGACGGCGCCGCGCAGCGGGTAGTGGATGGAGGCGCCCAGCATGGCGGCGGCCGAGGCCTCGTTGGCGCAGGCCTCCACATGCACGCCCAGCTCATCCAGGTAGGGCCGGGCCTGCACCATGACGTCCAGCAGGTGCGAGACCGGCGCGCCCTGGTAGCCGCCGACATAGGCCACGCCCGACTGCAGCAGGGCCTTGGTGATGGCCAGGATGCCTTCGCCATGGAAAGCCTGGCCCGCCCCCAGGCGCAGCGATTCGATCTCCTTGCTGAACGAAACTTCCATGCGTGCGGCCCCCTTCCGGCCCGGGAAACCGATGCAGTGTCCCGCAGGCGCGGGGACAGATCAATTCGTGCGTGTGCTAACTGATATGCGCTGCGCGAATGTCCGGCCGGGGTCGAGCTCCGGGTCCCCGGGCCTACTTGCCCCCGCCGGGAAAGCGGGCTGCGTAGTACGCCAGGGTGTCCAGGTCCTCGACCGGCACCTGGCTCACAGCCGACACCATCGCCTGGGTGTAGCCCGGGCGGTTGCCCGACTTGAAGCCTCGCAGGCTCGCCTGCAGGTACTCTTCCTTCTGTCCGGCGATGCGGGGCACCTGCTGGCCACCGTCCAGGTTGGCGCCGTGGCAATTGACGCACATGTGCTGCTGCGCCAGCGACCGGCCCCTGGCCATGCGCGCGGCATCGGGCGCCGCGGCCGCAGCCGGGGCGGGCACCGGGGGCAAGGTCCCGATGTAGTCGGAGAAGCCGCGCATGTCGTCATCCGTCAGCGTCTTGGCCACAGCCGTCATGTCCTTGTTGTCGCGCCGGCCTTCGCGGAACAGGAACAGCTGGGTGATCGCATACAGCGATGGCTGGCCGGCCAGCACCGGCGTGCCCGCCATGTCGCTGCGGCCATTGGCGCCATGGCAGGCAGCGCATGTGGTCGCGAAGCGCTGCGCGTAGTCGACCTTCTCCGGCGTCTTGGCGGCAGCGGTGCTGGCCGCGGGTGCGGCGCCCTTGCGGGCCTTGTCCTGCGCTGTGGCGTGTGGCGGCAAGGCCGCCACCGCCAGTACCGAGACGCAGGCCGCCACGGCGGCAGCCCAGCGTCGTCGCATGCTCACTTGCCGCCGGTGTAGGTGATGCGGTAGATGGCGCCGGCGTGGTCGTCGCTCACCAGCAGCGAGCCGTCCTTCATCACCAGGAAGTCCACCGGGCGGCCCAGGTAGTTGTTGTTCTCGACGAAGCCGGTCATGAAGGTCTCGGTCTTCGCGCCGCCCTTGCCGTCAGGCCACGCGACCGTGATGTCGGCGTACTTGGTCGTGCGGTTCCAGGGACCATGGCGCGCGATGAACATCGCCCCCTGGTACTTGGCCGGGAACATCTTGCCGGTGTAGAAGGTCATGCCCAGCGATCCGGCATGCGGGCCCAGCAACGCGGCGGGCTTCACGTAGTCGGCGCACTTCTTGCCCCAGCCGAATTCGGGATCGGGGATGTTGCCCTGGTGGCAGAACGGATAGCCGAAGTGCTGCTGGCCCGGCTTGGTCACCACATTGAGTTCGTCGTTGGGCAGTTCCTCGCTGAACCAGTCGCGCCCGTTGTCGGTGAACCAGAGGTTGCCGGTCTTGGGATCGAAGTCGAATCCCACCGTGTTGCGCACGCCCGAGGCAATCGTCTCGATGTTGCTGCCATCCAGGTTCATGCGGTAGATCTTGGCGTATTCGCCGGGATCGCAGATGTTGCAAGGCGCGCCGATGGCGTAGTACAGCTTGTCGCCCTTGATCCGGAGGTACTTCCAGCTGTGGTCGGTGCCGCCGGGCAGCTTGTCGTAGAGGACCTTGGGCTCGCCGGGCTTGTCGAGGTTGTCCTCGATGTTGTCGTAGCGCAGGATCTTCGTGTTCGTTGCCAGGTACAGGCTGCCCTTGTTCAGGGCGATGCCGGTCGCGAAGGGCATGTTGTCGATCACCACCTTGGCCTTGCGGTCGCCCTTCTCGGGGACCACGTAGACCTTGTTGGCGACGAACAGCGAACTCACGAAGATGTTGCCCTTGTCACCCTGGCGCAGCCCGCGCGCATCGAGTATGCCTGACGCCCAGGTCTCGACCTTGAAGCCGGGCGGAAGCTTGAACTTGGCCGTCGGCAGCTTGTCCGGCGCGGTGGGGATCGGGAATGCCGGCACGGGGGCCATCTTCATCGCATCGTTGTTGCTCTTCGGGCGGCCCTTGGCCCAGCCCGGCTCGTCGGCCGGCGCGGGCGCCGGGGCCGGTGCGGCAGGCGTCGTTTGCGCCAGGGCCGGCAAGCCCACGCAGCAAAGCACCGCAAGCGCGATGCAAGTGGGGATTTTCTTCATCGCCATGTTTGTGTCTCCTGTTTAGGCGCCGCCGGGCCAGTGCTGACGGCTGGGCCAGTGTGCGCCTGTCGCAACAGGAAATGCGTGCGAAGCAATGTCAAATCAATGCATATCGCAACGGTGCTCATCAGGGCGTTGATGAGCAGGGCCGCGATGCGGCCAGATCAAACCGCCTGGGGTTGCGCTTGCGCTGCGCCCTGCCAGTCACGGCGCGCCAGCGCGAGCAGCACGACGGCGGCGGCCAGCGGCACCAGGTAGAGCAGGGTGGTGGCCAGCGCATGCAACGCCGGCAGCGCCTGCAGCTTGACCAGCCAGTGCCGGCCGTACATGGCCAGCAGCAGCGGCGCGGTCCAGAGCGCCGCGCGCCGCCAGCCGCCCGCGGCTTCGCCCAGCACCTCGCGCCCCGCCAGCAGGAACAGCGCGGACGCCACGAACACCAGCGTGTAGAAGGTGCCGATGATGGGCTGGGCGCTGCCGAGCAGCTCACGATTGGGCCAGTACAGCAGCCATGAGAGGCAGGCGAGCCCGAGCACCAGCGAGGTCTTGCGCGCGCGGCTTTGGGCCAGCGCGTCGGTGAAGCTCGCCTGCCGCTTCATGGCCGGCAGCAGCAGGATGCACAGGGGCCCGGTGATCGCATCGATGATCAGCGTGGTCTGGTAGCCCCAGGCCTCGATCGCCACGCCCTGCCAGCTGGCGGCGAAGGCAATCGCCAGGTTCATCATGGCCATGTAGGCGGTGAACTGGGTGGCGGCCACGCGCGGGTTGGTGATGTCCATCATGATGGCCGAGCGCGTGCCGTACATCAGCCCCTGGAATACCGCATAGGCCATGCAGGCGATCCAGAACGGCGCGATCAGCTCGGCAATCGGTGCGCCGCCCGGCGCGCGCGGCATCACATAGCCGTATTGGTGCAGCACCTGGTACAGGTACAGCACCGGCAGGCTCATGCCGGCCAGGTACAGGGCCAGCGTGCGGCGGCGGCCGAACTTGTCCGACAGCCAGCCGCCGGCCACCATGGCGGCGGCCGACACAATGTTGGTCCAGAGGTTAAGCGCGCCGACCTGGTCGTCGTCCATGCCCAGTTCCACCGCCAGGTTGGATTGCAGCGCCAGCCCCAGTGACATCGCACCGGCCGGCAGCAAGGCGAAGAACACGCCGCGGAACGCGCCGCTGGTCCCGATGAAGGAGCGGAAGGAATCCACCGCGAACTCGCGCATCTGCGCCCCGGCCGCACGCAGGCGGCTCACGCCCTCGGGCAGGGCCAGCCGCTCCATCACGGCCTCCTTCATCGGCAGCACCACGAAGCCGGTGACCGCGCCGATCGCCGCGGCCACCAGGATGAAGCTCGGTTGGAACCCGGTGTAGGCCACCAGAAACAGCACCCCGCTGCCGCCGATCGCCTGGCCGATCGCGGCGCCGGCGAACATCAGCCCGTTGGCCAGCCCGCGCTCGTCCTCGCTCAGCGTGTTCACGGCCAGCGAGTCGATCGCCACGTCCTGGATCGCGCCGAAGGTGTTGTGCACGAACAGGATGGCGGTGAAGAGGGCCAAGCTGCCCGGCAGCGGCACGGCGATCAAGGCCAGCACGGTCACCGCCATCATGATTTGCGTGAACAGGATCCAGCCGCGCCGGTGCCCGAAGCGCTGTGAGCGGAACACGTCCACGAAGGGGCCGAATGCCCACTTGAAGGCCCAGGGCAGGTACAGCGAGGCGATGAAGGCGCCGATCTCCGCCGGGCCGATGCCCTGCCGCCGCAGCTGCGTCGCGATCGCCGTGGCGGCGAACCCTAGGGGGATGCCCTCGGTCACGTACAACAGGAAGAAGGCCGCGAGGCGTCCGCGGCGGCTGGCGAGCAGGTTGGGCAGGCGCATGGGAGCGATCTTAGGGCCAGCCCTGGTCATTCCTGCATCGGGAATCCGCATGGAAGACCCTTGGACTTGCCCCAAGTCCAGCCTTGCGTGCATCGGTGTTTGCACGGTGGTCCTTTGGAGCGGCTTGCGACCATCCTAGGGCCTGGTAACGCTATGGGAGGGCTCGCGTGACCCAGGAAACGGGTGCCATCAAGGCGCAAAGTGCAGCCGGGGTGGCGCCCCGGCGAGCATTTGCAACGCCGAGGGCGCCCGTTTCCTGGGTCACCCTTCGGGCCGGTGGCTGGCAGGCCGCAGGGCGTCGTTGCGGCCTCGTTGTGTGCGCAAGCACACGGCCTCGGCCGCGCCTAGTCCTGCAGCCTGCCAGCCACCGGCGCGAGCCCTCCCATAGCGTTAACAGGCCCTAACCTTCTCACCGAGGAGAACCCGCCATGCAGGAAAGCCAGATTCGAGATTCGATCGAGGAAGTGCGCAGCGGCCGGTTGCCGCGCCGTGATTTCATCCAGAAGTTGGTCGCCGCAGGCCTTACGGCGCCGATGGCCTCGATGCTGCTGATGCACGCCGGCGTCGCCCAGGCCCAGGCCAATCCCGTCTACAAGCCCACCAAGCGGGGGGGCGGCGGCGCGTTGAAGCTTCTGTGGTGGCAGGGCGCCACGCTGCTGCAGCCGCACTTCGCCAACGGCACCAAGGACCAGGAAGGCTCGCGCATCTTCTATGAGTCGCTGGCCGTCTGGGACAACGACGGCAACTTGGTGCCCATCCTCGCTGCGGAGGTCCCCTCGCGCGAGAACGGCGGACTTTCCGCGGACGGCAAGTCGGTCACGTGGAAGCTCAAGCGCGGCGTGACTTGGCACGACGGCCAGCCCTTCACGGCCGACGACTGCGTCTTCACCTGGGAATTCGCCAAGGACCCGGCGACAGCCGCCGTGACGTCCGGTGTGTACAAGGACGTGATGGTCGCGAAGGTGGACTCGCACACCATCCGTGTCACCTTCGCCAAGCCCACGCCGTTCTGGGCCACGGCGTTCGTGGCGGCGGAAGGCATGGTGATCCCCAAGCACCTGTTCGGCCCCTATATCGGCGGCAAGTCGCGCGAGGCGCCGAACAACCTGAAGCCGGTGGGTACCGGCCCCTACAAGTTCGTCGACTTCAAGCCCGGCGACATGGTGCGCGGCGAGATCAACACCAGCTATCACATGCCCAACCGGCCGTATTTCGACACCATCGAAATGAAGGGCGGCGGCGATGCCACCTCGGCTGCCCGCGCGGTGCTCCAGACCGGCGAGTACGACTACGCCTGGAACCTGCAGGTCGAGGACGAGGTGCTCAAGCGCATGGAAGATGGCGGCAAGGGCCGCGCCCACATCATTCCCAGCGGCGACATCGAGTTCATCATGCTGAACCAGACCGACCCGTGGACAGAGGTCGACGGCGAGCGGGCCAGCATCAAGTCGAAGCACTTCGCGTTCAGCGAGCCGGCAGTGCGCCAGGCCATGTCGCTGCTGGCCGACCGTGCCGCCATCCAGCAATTCATCTACGGCCGCACCGGCGTCGCCACGTCCAACTTCCTCAACAATCCGGCCAAATTCCGCTCGCCGAACACGAAGTTCGAGTTCAACGTGGACAAGGCCAATGCCCTGCTGGAAGGCGCGGGCTGGAAGAAGGGCGCCGACGGCATCCGCGAAAAAGGCGGCAAGAAGATGAAGTTCGTCTACCAGACGTCGGTCAACGCCATCCGGCAGAAGGAGCAGGCCGTGATCAAGCAGGCGGCCCAGAAGGCCGGCATCGAGCTGGAACTGAAGTCGGTGACCGCGTCGGTCTTCTTCTCGTCGGACGTCGCCAACCCGGATACCTACGGCAAGTTCTGGGCCGACCTGCAGATGTACACGACGACCATGACCCAGCCCGACCCCGAGCGCTTCATGGACCAGTACCGCACTCACGAGATTTCGTCCAAGGCCAACAAATGGCAGGGCCGCAACATCTCGCGCTGGCGCAGCGAGGAATACGACAAGGTCTATGCGCAAGCCGAGGGCGAGCTCGACCCGGTCAAGCGCGCAGCCCTGTTCATCCGCTTGAACGACCTGGTGGTGGCCGACAACGCCATCATCCCGCTCATCAGCCGGCCGCGGGTGCGCGGCGCCGGCGTGAAGCTGGTGACGTCGCTTTCGGGCTGGGACCTGGACCTCTCGGTGCTGCACAACTGGTACAGGGAAGCTTGATCGCAAGGAGTTGTGGAGGCTAGAGCGCCGTGGGTTCCTACCTCCTGCGGCGGCTGCTGATCGCGCTGCCCAGCCTCCTGGGCATCAGCGTGGTGTTGTTCACCGTGCTGGCGCTGGCGCCGGGCGACCCGTTCGAGGAACTGGCGACCAACCCCAACGTGCCGGCCGAGGTGCGGCAGATGCTGCGCGTGAAGTTCGGCCTGGATGACCCCATCTGGCAGCGCTATTTCCGGTGGCTGGCGGCCATGGTGCAGGGCGATTGGGGCTTCTCGTTCATCAGCCGGATCGACGTGGACCGGCTGATCCTGCAGCGCGTGCCGGTCACCCTGGCCGTGATCGGCGCGTCGCAGGTGCTGGCGCTGATGGTGGCCTTGCCCGTGGGCATCTATTCGGCCATGCGTCCCTATTCGTGGTTCGACCGCATCGCCAGCACGCTCGCCTTCGTCGGCTTCTCCCTGCCCACCTTCTTCACCGGCCTGCTGCTGATCCTGCTGTTCTCCATCAAGCTCGACTGGCTGCCCTTCGTCTATCGGGCCGATATCTCGGCCACCGGCTGGCAATGGTGGTGGGAGCACCTGCGCCAGGCCATCATGCCGGTGATGGTGCTCGGGCTGTTCCAGGGTGCGAGCTGGACGCGCTACGTTCGTTCGGCGATGCTGGACGTAATCCGCCTCGACTACGTCACCACCGCGCGCAGCAAGGGCCTGAGCGACTGGGACATCGTGATGAAGCACGTCGTGCGCAACGCGCTGATCCCGGTCGTGACGCTGGTGGCGCTGCAGATGCCGGCGATCTTCGGCGGCGCCATCGTGACCGAGCAGATTTTCCGCATCCCCGGCATCGGTTCGCTGCTGATCGACGCCATCCTGCGCAACGACACGCCGGTGATCATGGGTGTCACCTTCGTGTTCTCCTGCCTCGTCATCCTGTTCAACCTGATCGCCGATCTGCTCTATGGCTGGCTCGACCCTCGCATCACCTATCGCTGAGGCACCGCGCCCGCGCTCGCTGTCGCCTTGGGGCGAGGGCTGGCGGCGGTTCCGCCGCCACCGAATGGCCGTGGTCAGCCTCGCGGTGCTGGCGCTGATGGTGCTGCTGGTGCTGCTGGGCCCCCTGGTGTGGAAGGTGGCGATCAACGAGATCGACTTCAGCGCGCGGCTCAAGCCGCCCACATGGCGTCATCCCTTCGGCACCGACGACCTGGGCCAGGACATCTTCGCGCGCATGCTGTACGGCGGCCGCATTTCGCTGGCCGTCGGCCTGGCGGCGATGGGCATGGCGATCGTGGTGGGCGTGACCATCGGCGCCATCGCCGGCATCTCGCGCGGGGTCATCGACACCGCCCTGATGTGGGTCACCGACCTGTTCCTGTCGCTGCCGCAGTTGCCCCTGCTGCTGCTGCTGATCTACCTGTTCCGCGACGCGCTGAAGGCCGTGTTCGGCCCCGAGGTGGGCGTCTTCATGCTGATCGTCGTGGTGATCGGCGGCTTCCGCTGGATGCCGGTGGCACGGCTGGTGCGGGCGCAGTTCTTCTCGCTGCGCGAGAAGGAGTTCGTCGAGGCCGCGCGCGCCCTGGGCGCCACCACCGCGCGCCAGGTGGTGCGGCACATCCTGCCCAACGCGCTCGGCCCCGTGATCGTCGCGGGCACCATCGACGTGGCGGCGGCGATCATCGCGGAATCGACGCTGTCCTTCCTCGGCCTGGGCTTTCCGCCCGATATCCCGACCTGGGGCCGCATCCTGTACGACAGCAAGGAGTACCTGGACATCGCGCCCTACTGGGCGCTGTTCCCCGGCGCCGCGATCTTCCTGGCGGTGCTGACGATCAACTTCATCGGCGACGGGCTGCGTGACGCGCTCGACCCGCGCAAGGTCTTGTAATGGCACTGCTTGACATCCGCGGCCTGAAAACCCATTTCCAGACCGACGACGGCTGGCTGCACGCCGTGGACGGCGTCGACCTGACGGTGGAGCGCGGCGAGACGGTGTGCGTCGTCGGCGAATCCGGTTGTGGCAAGACGGTGACGGCAATGACCGTGCTCAAGCTCATCCCCATGCCGCCCGGACGCATCGTCGCCGGGCAGGTGCTGTGGCAGGGCCGCGACCTGGTCCCGCTGGACAACGCGGGCATGCGCAGGGTGCGGGCCAAGGAAATCGCAATCGTGTTCCAGGAGCCGATGACCTCGCTCAACCCGGTGTACACGGTGGGCGAGCAGATCGCCGAATCGGTACGCCTGCACGGCGGCTTCAGCCGGCGCTCCGCGCTGGACCACGCCGTCGAGATGCTCAAGTTGGTCCATATCCCGATGCCGGAGCGGCGCATCCACGACTATCCGCACCAGTTTTCCGGCGGCATGCGCCAGCGCGTCATGATCGCGATGGCGCTGGCCTGCAATCCGCAGCTGCTGATCGCCGACGAACCGACGACGGCGTTGGACGTGACCATCCAGGCGCAGATCCTGGACCTGCTGGAGGAACTGAAGTCGCGGCTGGGCATGTCGATCCTGCTGATCACGCATGCCATGGGCGTGGTGGCCGAGATGGCGCAGCGCGTCGTGGTGATGTATGCCGGCAAGGTGGTGGAGGAGGCGAGCGCGGCGGAGCTGTTCGCGCGGCCGAGGCACCCCTACACGCAGGGCCTCATCCGTTCCATCCCGCGCATCGACCGCGCCGCCACGCACCGCGTACGGCTGGAGTCGATTGCGGGCAACGTGCCGAAGCTGATCGAGCCGGCCGAAGGCTGCCGCTTCGCGCCGCGCTGCAAGTACGCCATCGCCGCCTGCACCGCTGCGACGCCGCGGCTGCGCGAAATCAAGGCCGCACACAAGGTCGCGTGCATACGCGCCGAGGAGATCGGCGCATGAGCCGCCCGGCCGCTCCGAAGGCTCATAGCACCGCAGCCCGCAGGGCGGAGGTTATCCAATGAGCCGCCCGGCCGCTCCGAAGGCTCATAGCACCGCAGCCCGTAAGGGCGGAGGTTGTCGAATGCTCCGCCCGGCCGCTCCGAAGGCTCATAGCCCCGCAGCCTGCAGGGCGGAGGTTATCCGATGACCGAACCCTTGCTGCGTGTGCGCGAACTGGTCAAGCACTTCCCGATCAAGGGCGGGGTGTTCAGCCGGCAAGTCGACAAGGTGCATGCCGTGGACGGCGTGAGCTTCGACATTGCCGCCGGCGAGACGCTGGGCGTGGTCGGTGAATCGGGCTGCGGAAAAAGCACCACGGGGCGTTGCATCCTGCGCCTGATCGAGCCGACGTCCGGCGAGGTCTGGTTCGACGGGCGCAATGTCACCGCGATGGGCAGGGACGAGCTGCGGGCGCTGGCGCGCGACATGCAGATCATCTTCCAGGACCCGTATGCCTCCCTCAATCCGCGCATGACCGTGGGCGCCATCATTGGCGAAGCCCTCACGATCCACAAGCTGGCGCCGGGTCCGGGCGAGTACCGCGACCGCATCGCGCAGCTGCTGGAGATGGTGGGCCTGAGCCCTGACTACATGCGGCGCTACCCGCACGAATTCTCGGGCGGGCAGCGCCAGCGCATCGGCATCGCGCGGGCGCTGGCCGTGAACCCGCGGCTGGTGGTGTGCGACGAACCGGTGTCGGCGCTGGACGTGTCGGTGCAGGCGCAGGTGGTGAACCTGCTGGAGGACCTGCAGGCCAAGCTGCAGTTGACCTATATGTTCATCGCGCATGACCTGTCGGTGGTGGAGCACTTCAGCGACCGCGTCGCCGTGATGTACCTCGGACGCGTGGCGGAGATCGCGCCCGCCCGGCGCCTCTACGCCCACCCTCTGCACCCTTACACCGAGGCACTGCTGTCGGCGGTTCCGATCCCGGACCCGCAGGTCAGGCGCAAGCGCATCATGCTCGAAGGCGATGTGCCCAGTCCGGTGAGCCCGCCCGCCGGCTGCCGATTCCACACCCGCTGCCCGATCGCACAGTTCCCGATTTGCAGCAGCGAAACGCCGGCGTTGAAGGAGTCGGCCGGTGGCCACTGGGTGGCCTGCCATTTCCGTGGCTAGCCAGGTGGCGCAGCCCTATGTTCGGTGGATTCAGCGCCTCAGCATCTGGAATGGGTGCTACGGTAGTCCTCGGCCCATTGCGCCGTTTGCCCCCGGTCGAGAAGATGGATGGACCTTGTGCGCCACACAAACTGCAAAAGCAGATCCTGGCCCTGGTCATACTTCTCGATGAGCCGCTGCTGAAGCCGCGGGAGCGTGGCGTCTGCGCAGGGGGACGACGCGACCTGCCCCGGCGTTGTGTCGGCCTGGGCGACGACGGTCCTGGGCGCGTCGGCTTTGGGCGGTTCATCCGCCGCGAAGGCGGCAAGAGGGATCGCGGCTGCAGCCAGCAGGCTCAAGGCAATGATTCGAGCGGCCACCTTTTCCGTCGTCTTCATAGCAGCTTCCTTTCGCATTGGCTCCTGCGAAAAGCAGCAGGAGCCAATGCAGCTTAGTCGCGGCAGGCGCCAGCCGAAAGGAGCCAAGGCTCTCGAAAGGTCTTAGGGGAAATGGCTTATTGCCCTGCTGCTTTCCGTCGAACCATTGGTGACGTTTCACGATCTGGCTTGTGGTCAGGGCAATGCGGAAGCGGTGCCTGAATCAGGGATAGAGATAACGGAGGTCGATGTTCGCGTGCTAGCCTTCCTTGATGCTGTCCACGCGGCACAGGAAGCAGTTGAACTTCGATCGAATGTGAACGTAGGCCACTTCCGTGCGCCTGAGGATCTCTTCACACGCAGCCGCCAGCGCGCTGCCCGGGACCACCTGGCCGGTCTCGTAGCGAATCCGATCGTCATGCCCATAGCCCCGGATGATCGCTGGCTGCAGGTGCGCAAACCACGCAGGCAACTGGTCGCCCTCGTACCGCTCGCAGGCTTTCTCGTGCAGGAAGATCGGCCCGACTTCGGCGTAGGGCTGCAATCGGCCGAAGGGGCGGTAGGCGAGGACAAGTTTCCCTTCGCCCTCGGCAATCAGCCGCAGGCAGTGCCTGCACGGGTTGGCCCCGCCCATGGCCACTTCTCTCAGCGCGACCTGCCCGTTGGCGTCGCCCGCCCCGCGCCGGAAGGCATCCACCTGCACGGTGTCGATACCACGAATCATGAATCTCATCGCTTTTCTCCTTGGGTGACTGCTTTCGCCACCTCGAGTCCCCATTCCACCTGGCACGAGGCCGGCGCGCTCGCCGTTTCCGGCCATGCCCTTTCGGCTGTTGAAAATGCAGGCTGAGGTGCGGCGGTGTTCGTGCGAAGCGGGAGCATGGGACCATCGTCCAATTGCTGCTGGCGACGGCTACCGGCAACCTCGGCAGTTCCTGCGCTCATTGGAACTGGCATGAAATCTTTCCTGGCGGCTAGCGGGCTGCTCCTGGCAGCGACATTGCTCACCGGCTGTGCCACCGCTCCTGGCGCGGCAAGCGCCAAAGACACCGTGGCCCGCCTCGGTGAGACCAAGAGCCTCACCCTGGGGTACCGTGAAGACTCGAAGCCCTTCTCGTTCAAGGATGAGAAGGGCAGTCCCGCCGGCTACTCGGTGGAGTTGTGCAAGCGCGTCGCCGCGCAAATCCAGCAGCAGCTCAAGCTGCCCCAGCTTGAGCTCAAATGGGTGCCGGTCACCGTGGCCTCCCGGATGCAGGCGGTTCGCGACGGAACCGTCGACCTGGAGTGCGGCAGCACCTCGCGCACCTTCGACCGGGAGGCGACCGTCGACTTCAGCAACACGATCTGGGTCCAGGACTCCTCGTTCGTGTCCTTGGCAAGCGCCCCGGTGGTGCGCGTGGCCGACCTGAACGGCAAGAAGGTCGGCGTGATCGCCGGTTCCACGACCGAGGCCGCGCTAAAGGCGCTGGCGCCGGCCGGCGTGGTTCCGGTGTTCGTGCTGGTGCCTACGCACTCCGATGGCGTGGCGGCCGTGCGCGACGGCCGGGCCGATGCCTATGCCACCGACCGGCTCATCCTCGTGGGCGAAGTGCTGGGCGGCCCGCCGGGCGCGACGCTGATGATGAGCGACGAGTCCCTCAGCATTGAAACCTATTCGCTCATGATGCGGCGCGATGCCGACTTCCGCCTCGCGGTCAATCGCGCGCTGGCCGAGATCTACCGCAATGGCGAGCTCGGCAAGGTGTTCCAGCAGGTCTTCGGCGCCAACGTCCGGCCCTCGCGCCTGCTCGAGGCGGCACTGCTGCTCAATGCGCTGCCCGAGCGGTGATCGCCGCGCCTTCGTACCCGGCCACTTCGGTTTTTCCTGAGTAGCCGGCAGGTTTACTCTGCTTTTTTAATTTGACCTTCGCCCTTATGTTGTCGGCTGCAATGTTGCAACTCGACGAGTGAGGATTTCATGAAGAAGGCAGTGGCTCTGATGGCGGTCGTGCTGTCGCTGGGCATGACCGTGGCGATGGACGCGGAAGCGAAGCGCCTGGGCGGCGCACGCTCCAGCGGCATGCAGCGGCAACAGGTGACGCCGCCGGCCACGCCGGCGGCGGCCCAACCCCACGCGCCCGGCGCGCCGGCGCAGGCGGCGCCGGCCGCGGCCGCGACGACCGCGGCGGCCGCACCGGCCGCCGCAGCAGCCAAGCGCAGCTGGGCCGGACCGCTGGCCGGCCTGGCGGCCGGCCTGGGCCTGGCGGCGTTGGCCTCCTACCTGGGCTTCGGCGAGGCGCTCGCCAACGTCATGCTGATCGCGCTGATCGGCATGGCCGTGCTGGCGCTGGTCGCCTTCGTGATGCGCAAGCGCGCGGCGAACCAGCCGTCTCCCGCCTTCGCGGGCGCGGGAGCTGGTGCGGGCTCGGGCTCGGGCTTGGGTTCGGATTCTGGTGCGGGCGCAGGTGCAGCCGGCGGCGGCCGTCCGCTGCTCGGCACCCGCATCGGCTCGGCGCTGACCGGCCCCGTCGCTGCGCCGCAGGCCTCGGCCCTGCCGGCTGACTTCGACGCAGCGGCGTTCTCCCGCAATGCCAAGTCGCAGTTCATGGAGCTGCAGTCCGCCAACGATGCGGGCGACCTGCAACGCCTGCGCGACTACCTCACACCCGAGATGTTCGACGTGGTCCGCGACGAAGTCGAGTCGCGCGGCAACGTGCCGCAGCGGACCGAGGTGTTCGGGCTGGAGGCGCAGGTGCTGGAGGTGGCCGAGGAAGCCGAGCGCTACATCGTCAGCGTGCGCTTCACCGGCAGCGTGCGCGAGCAGCCCGGCGCGGTGCCGGAGGACCTGGACGAGGTCTGGCACCTGGCCAAGCCGCGCACCGGCATGGCTGGCTGGGTGGTGGCGGGCATCCAGCAGGTGTCCCCGGACAGCAAGGACCGCTGATGCCGTTTCCTGGTCCGCGCCTTCGCTCAGCCGAGCAGGCGCTGGACCAGGGGATGCTGAATGCGGCGCTCGGCCGAGACCAGGTAGAAGGTCTCCACCAGGTCCGGGGTCTCGCCCAGCAGCACCACGGCCGGATCCGACTGCAGTTCCTCGCGCGACCAGCGCGAGGCCGGAAAGGCGCCCATGCCGCTGCGGCCGAACGCCGCCAGCAGGGCGCTGTCTTCGAATTCGCCCGCCACGCGCGGGTGCAGTCCCTCGCGTTCCAGCCACTGGTCGATGCGCGGCCGCACGGCGGCATGGGAGGTTGGCAGCAGCAGGGGCATGCCGGCCAGGCATTCCGGGAAGCGGCGCGCCTTGCGCCCCGCCAGCGCGGCCGGCGCGAACCACGACAGCGGCGCATCACCGAGCTTGTGGCTGTAAAGGCGCAGGTTGGGATTGGACGGCGCGGTGCGGTCCGACAGCACCGCGTCGAGCCGGTGCAGCGCAAGGTCGGCCAGCAGCCGGTCGAATTCGTCCTCGTGGCAGAGCAGCCGGGTGGTGCCGCCTTCCAGGGCGGGTTGCAGCAGGTGCCGCACCACCAGCTTCGGCAGCCCATCGGAGATGCCCACGCGCAGGCGCAGCCCCTGCCCGGTGGCGGCGTCGCGCACGGCGGCAGGCAATTCCTCGCCCAACTGGAAGATCTGGTCGGCGTAGCCCATGGCCGCTTCGCCGGCTTCGGTGAGGGCCAGGGCCCGGCCGGCCGGCTTGAACAAGGCGTGGCCGAGCGACTGCTCGAGCGCGCGCACCTGCGCGCTCACGGTCTGCACCGCCATGCCCAGGCGTTCCGCGGCACGCGCAATGCCTCCTTCCTTGGCGACGACCCAGAAGTAATAGAGGTGGCGGAAATTGAGCGGAGCTGCCATCGGCCGGACAACGCCTTTCTAGTTGAGTTTGCAGAATCATGACCATGACCGGCACGCCGACCATGTGGGCCCTGTTCGCCGCTTTCGTGGCGGCGGCCCTGGTGGTGGATTTTGTCAGCCTGAGGAAGCAGGGCGCGCACGCCGTCGGCATGCGCGAGGCGGCGCTGTGGTCCGTGCTGTGGATCGTGGTGTCCCTGCTCTTCGTCGGCTGGCTTTGGTGGTACCTGGGGGGCGCGTCCGGCGACCCGGCCCGGCAGGCACTCGCCAGCAACAAGGCCTTCGAGTTCATCACCGGTTACCTGGTGGAGAAGGCGCTGGCGGTCGACAACATCTTCGTCTTCCTGATGCTGTTCACGCATTTCGGTGTCCCGGCGGAATTCCAGAAGCGCGTGCTGATGATCGGCATCCTGGCCGCGCTGGTGCTGCGCGCCGGGATGATCCTCCTGGGCGCCTGGCTGATCACCGAGTTCCACTGGCTGCTGTACGTGTTCGGCGCCTTCCTGGTCGTCACCGGCGTCAAGATGTGGTGGGCGGCCGGGCAGGAGCCGGACCTGGACAACAACCCCTTGCTGCGCTGGATCCACCGGCACATGAAGGTGGCGCCCGGCTACGACGGCGAGCGCCTGTTCACCCGGGTGGATGGCGTGCGCACGGCGACGCCGATGCTGGTGGTGGTCGTGCTGATCGGCGTGGTCGATGTGATCTTCGCGGTCGACTCCATCCCGGCCATCTTCGCGATCACCACCGATCCCTTCATCGTGCTGACCTCCAACGTGTTTGCGATCCTGGGCCTGCGCGCCATGTACTTCCTGCTCGCGGGCATGCAGGAGCGCTTCCACCTGCTGTCTTACGGGCTGGCCATCGTGCTGGTGCTGATCGGGCTGAAGATGCTGCTGGTCGACCTGTACAAGGTCCCGGTCGGGTGGTCGCTGGCGATGACCCTGGCGGTGCTGGCGGGATCGATGCTGCTGTCGTTGCGCACCCCGCCCCAGGGCGCGCGCGGGGCTGCCTATCCGTTCTCGCCCAAGCGCCGGGAGCGGCCGCGGCCGCCTTGAGGGCTATCGACGACCGTAGTCGCGCTTGGCGTTGACGCAGGACGGGTCGAAGGACATCACGTTGGATACGCCGACGTTGCCGGGTCCCTGCACCTGGCTGACCGTCCAGGTCTCGCCGGCCCGCAGCACCCGGCTGGGCTGCTGGTCCGTCCAGGCGCACTTGTCCACGCTGCCGCGGTTGACCAGGTTGCTCACGGTGTAGGCCACGCCGTCCGGGCTGTACTGCCACCAGACCTCCATGGCGACGCCCGGATGCTGCTGGAACTGGTAGGCACTCTGCAGCGTCGGGCCGACACACCCTGCCAGGCACGCCGCCAGGGAGGCGAGGCAGGTGAAGCGGGTGCGGGCAGTGGACATCATGCGAACTCCTCGAGAGAAGCCTGCGTCAGATCATCCCGGCGCAGCGGGCCGCCGGGCATTGGACCTTGGTCCCAGCCGCTTCAGAGGCAGCCCGCGCCGGTGCTAGGCCCCAGCAGTGCCTGTGGGTCGAAGAAGCGCGCGCCGCATGAGTTGCCGCGTTGCAAATCTCTGGCACGAGCACGGCAGCAGGCTCCGAACGAATTCCCTAGCGCAGCAGCACGGACGAAGCCGTCAAGCCGTACACCAGCATCCGGCTGCGCCGCTCGCTGGTGTAGCTTTCACCGGCTTCCAGCACGACATCCTTGCAATCGCCGTCGTGCGTGATCCAGACCGTTCCTGTCGCGCAGATCAGCGAGATGCCCGCGGGGCGAGGCAGGACCAGCGTCGCGCCCTCGTGGATACGCTGCTGGCGCGCGAGCGACTCACGCGCCACGGTTGGGGAGGCTCCCCTGTCAGCGGACCACAAGCCGTGCAACAGGGCGAACGGGCTGGCGGGATGGGCGGCTTGCATGGCGGGCTCCGGTGGCATGTCGATGGAGCCAGTCTGGTCGCCGCCACCTCTGGGCGACAGTGTGCCAACTACGGTCCCTGGGGCCTGCGGCTACGGTATCGATACCGTAGCCGCTGCTTGAAGCGGGTCCGCGCCGCTGGCACACTGGCAGCGCCATGACCACCGACCAGCAGATCGGGCACCCGGACATCAGGTTCTGCCGCAGCCGGGACGGCACACGCCTGGCGTTCACGGTCTGCGGCACGGGCCGGCCCATCGTCATGGTGCCGCTGCACTTTGGCGAGGATCTGGACGCTCCGAGCTTATTCAACGCGCGGCACTGGGTGGAGGGCCTGTCCGGGCAGGCGCGCGTCGTTCGCTACGACGTGCGCGGCTGTGGATACTCCGACAGCAACTTCGAGCCCAGCACGCTGGAATCGTGGGCGGATGACCTCGATGCGATCGTGCGGGTCTTCGCTCCAGAACCCGTGACCCTGCTCGCGATTTCGCACGGCGCGCTGCCGGCTGCCCGTTATGCCAACCTTCATCCGCAGCAAGTCAGCCATTTGATCGTGGTCGGCGGGTCGGCACGCGGTCGATCCAGACGCGGTCCGAATCCGGCCCTGGAGCAGGAAACGCGGGCACAACGGGAAGCCATGGCCTCGGGTTGGGGCTTCGACCAGAACTTCAGCGCCGCTTTCCGGCGGGTGTTCTATTCGCGGACATTCCCCGGCGCCACCGACGCCCAATTGGCGGAGATCGACGCCACGATGCACCGGCGCTGGTCCGCCGATTGCCTCTTGGCTTACTCGACGGCCGTGTGGCAAGCCGACGTGTCGGCTGACGCGAGCAAGCTTTCTTGCCCTTCACTGGTGCTTCACTCGCGTGACGACCAGGTGGTTCCGTTGGACGAGGGACGCCGGCTTGCCGCCTTGATTCCCGGCGCCAGATTTGTGACCCTCTCCAGTGCGTATCACATGCTGCCCGGATACGACGGCGAGTGGCCAAGGGTATTGGCTGAAACCAAGAGCTTTCTTGGGCTGGCAGACCAGTTCAACGACTTGTCCGCATTGACCCCGCGCCAGATCGAGGTGCTTCGGCTGGTCAGCAAGGGCCACACCGACAAGGAGATTGCCCGGAACTTGCAGCTTAGTCCTCGCACGGTGGAAATGCATGTGGGCCGCGCGCTGGCCGCACTGCAGTGCCACACCCGGGCCGAGGCGGTTCGATTCGCCGCAGAGCGCGGCCTGTTCTCGATGCCGGACTGACCCCGCGTCGGCGCGGCGACATTCAGCTCCGCGCCCGCCCGGCTTGCCGCCCTGTGCGGAATTTCAGGCCGGCCGGAAATAAGTGCGCTTGTCCTCAGCCCAATTGAACCGTGCGCGACAAGGCGGGATACATCGTGCACCACGATGAAATTCCAGCAGTTCCTGGCGATCACAGTGTTCGCACTTGCCGCACTCACGGGCTGTGGTGGCGGTGGCGGTGGCGCCATGGGCACGGCACCGGCGCCGGCGCCAAGTCCCACGCCGCCGAGTTCGCCTGCGCGCACCGGCACCCTGGTCTTCGGCGTCAACACGCACCAGGGCGCCGACAGCGCCACCAACGCCAAGGTGGCGGCCGTGATGAAGGAGCGCAACCTGAGGAGCTCGCGCATGGACCTGTGGGCCGGCGACCTCGCGCCCTTCCGTGACCAGGTCCAGCAAATCCGCGCGAACGGCGGCAGCGTGCAGGTCGCGCTGCAGGTTTCCTATCAGTGGGACCACAGCTGCAATCCCAACCTGGCGTTCGTCGAGCAGGATGCCTACGACCAGGCGGCCAGGCTCGTGAACGCGGTCAAGGACATCGTGCACGACTTCGAGCTGCTGAACGAAACGCAACTGCGCCCCGAAATCAGGCAGGAGGTGCCATGGAACAGCGTGGGCACCGACCCGGCACCCTACGCGGGCAAGCCCTGCGTCGCCACGCTCGCGGCAGTGCTGCGTGGCATGGCGCGCGCGATCCGTGACGTCGCGGCCAGTTCGGGCCTGCCGCTGCGTGTGATCCTGGGCACGGTGGGCCGGGACTTCGGCTTCCTCACTTTCATGCAGCAGCAGGGCGTACCCTGGGACGTGACGGGCTTCCATGTCCTGCCGCGCCAAGGCGATGCGAGCCTGCTCAGCGATCCCTGGTGGGGCCCGGGCGGGCCGCTGGCACAGCTGGCCCGCTTCGGCAAACCGGTTCACCTCAACGAATTCAATTGCGGGGAGGTCTTCGACGGTGTGGATGACGGCACGACGCAAGCCTGCCTGCGAAGCCTGGCGAGACACCTGAAAGAGCTGCGGAGCCAGGCCATCGTCGACCTGGAGTCCATCCACTTCTATGAGCTGCGCGACGAGCCCGAGAAGCCGGCGCCGGAGAACCGGTTCGGCCTGATGGTCGACCTCGACCGGCCCAAGGTGCTGCTGTACCTGGCAGCCGCGTTTGCGGGCGGCGCCCTGTCCGCGCCGGAGCGGGCCGAGCTCACAGCCCGCAACCTGCTGACCGATGCCGAGATCACGGCCATGCAAGCCGCGGCTAACGGGCGCTGAAGCCTCCTTGCACGGCACGCACGGAGGCGGGCACGTCGCCGACGCTCAGCATGAAGAACGCGCCCGAGGCCTGGATGGCGCCGCAGCGATCGAAGCCTTGCACCACCAGGTCGGCTGCCATGCCTGCCGCGAGGCGGAAATCGCCCACGAGGCGCAAAGCAGGCGGCACCCGCAGCGGCGCCATCGTTCCGTCCTCGAGGCGCACGGCGCCGTCGCCGGCCACGCGCAGGCGGACGTCGACGGCGTCCGCCGTCAGCGGCGGCAGTTGCAGCTTTTCGAGCACGCCGGTGCCCGGATCCAGCAGGTCGATGACGCGCGGCGGGGACAGTGCCACTGTGACTTCGCCGGCGCCGGCCGGTTGGATACGTATCTCATCCACCGGCACTTCGGCGCGGATGGTGACGCAGGCGCGCGCGGGAGCTCCCTGCTGCAATCCACCCGTATCGAAACTCACGAAGACGAACTCGGCCCCACCACCACAGGCGGTCAGTAGCGCGGCTGCACCCATCCGCAGGCTTCGAAGGCGCCACGGCACGGTCAAGCGCTTGCCCATCTGGAAGTCCTCGTGAGCGTGTACCCTGCCACCACGCTAGTCCTGAATTCGTCCGGATACAAGGGCCCTGCGCGTTGCATCAGCTGATCAAGCCGCTGTCCTGCAGAGCCAAATCTGCGTTGCGGCTGGACAGCGGCGTCTGCGGCCTGCGCACCGGGCCCGGCTGCGGGAGCATCCCGGCCATGCGGTGACCGTCGTTCACGGCGGCCCGACACTCGACAGCAACGGCGCGATGAACGGGACGCTCCTCATCATCGCGGCCCGACAGGAGTCGCAGGTCCGCGAGTTCCTGGCCGCCGACCCCTACATACAGACCGGTCTCTTCGCCGAGCTCGTCGTGCGCGAATGGACCTGGAGCCTGCGGACGCGGGAGTTCACTGCGGCTCCAGCCCCACCTTCTTGACTAGCGCCGCGTACTTCGCGAGCTCGGAGCGGAACGCGGCCTGCGCCTGCTCTGGCGTACCGATATTGATGGTGTTGCCCTGCTTGGCCATCGCCTCCTTCACGGCCGGGTCGTTGAAGGCTGCGACCACCGCCTCGTGCGCCTTATTCACGTTCGCCGCGCTCAGGTTCTTGGGCCCGATCACCGCGAACCAGGCGTCCACGGAGAAGTTCGTGAGGCCCTGCTCGGCGAGGGTCGGGATGTCGGGGGCGGCGGGTGAGCGCTGCGGCGACAGCATGCCGATGGCGCGCAGCGAGCCGCTCCTGATCTGACCCTGCACGCTGGGCAGGGCGACGGTCGCGAATTCGATCTGCCCGCCCATGAGGTCGGTCACCATCGGACCCACGCCCTTGTAGGGGATGTGCCTGGCGGTGGCGCCGCCGGCTTCCAGGAAGAGCTCCGTCGCCAGGTGCAGGATGGTGCCGTTGCCGCCTGAGCCGAAGTTCAGCTGCCCGGGCTTGCTTTTCAGCAGCGCGATGAAGTCGCGGGCGCTGGTCGCTGGCACCTTGGCGGGATTGACCACCAGCACCATGGGCGTGGCGCCCACCACGGCGATCGGCGTGAAGTCGCCGGGCATGTCGAAGGGCAGCGACTTCAGCACGCTGGGGAAGATCACCACGTTGTTCGACACCACCGACAGGGTGTTGCCGTCGGGCGCCGAACGGGCCAGCGCCTGCAGTCCCACCACGCCGCCGGCGCCGGGCTGGTTGTCGACCACGACCGAGGCGTTCAGCGCCTTCGCCAGCGCAGGCTGCGCAGCCCGGGTGATGGCGTCGATGCCGGAGCCGGTGGCATTCGGCAGGATGAACTTGACGGTGGACTCGGCCCGCGCCAGCAAGGGCAGGCCTCCTGCTGCGAAAGCGGCGAGGGCGGCGCCCAGGCAGGTGCGGCGCGTGAGTTGGGTTTCCCGGTTCATGGCTTGTCTCCGATTGTGGGTAGTTCAGCTTTCAACAAACGATGGCGCGTTCGCGCAACTGCGCGATCTGCTCTTCGCCGTAGCCGGCTGCCAGCAGCAGTTCGCGGCTGTGTTCGCCCAGCCGCGGCGGCTGCAGCCGCACGCCCAGCCGGCTGCCGTTCATGGTGATCGGAAAGAGCGTGGTCTTCACGCGCTGCCCCGCCTTGTCGCCGTCGGACAGCACGACCTCGGCCAGGCCGCCGGTGGCCAGCAGGTGCTCGTCTTCCAGCAGGTCCTCGGGGCGCCGGATCGGCGCGAAAGGCAGGCCGGCTTTCTCCATCGCGGCGGTCAACTCGGCAGCGCTCCGGTCCGCCAGCCTCTCGCGCAAGGTGGCCAGCAGGCGCGGGCGCTGCTGCACGCGCTGGTTGTTGGTGGCGAGCTCTGGTTCGGCCTTCAGGTCGGCAAAGCCGAGCGCCTCGCAGAAGGTCTGCCACTGCGGGTCGCTCACCGCGGCGAGGAAGATCTGTTCGCCGTCCTTCACCGTGAACACGTCGTACACGGCCCAGGGGTTGTCGCGGGCCGGCATGGGCTGGGGGTGGCGGCCGGTCATGGCGAACTGAAGCATGTGCTGGCCCATGAGGAAGACGTTGTTCTCGTACAGCGCCGATTGCACTTCCATACCCTTGCCGGTGATGCCGCGCTGGATCAGCGCGCCCAGGGCGCCGATGGCGCCGAACAGGCCGCCCATGATGTCGTTGACGCTGGTGCCGGCGCGCAGCGGGTCGCCGGGGCGCCCGGTCATGTAGGCCAGGCCGCCCATCATCTGCACCACTTCGTCCAGCGCGGTGCGGTGGTCGTAGGGGCCCGGCAGGAAGCCCTTGTGGCTCACGTAGATCAGGCGCGGGTTCGCCGCGGCGAGCGACTGGTAGTCGAGGCCGTACTTCTCCATGGTGCCGGGCTTGAAGTTCTCGGCGACCACATCGGCGCTCGCGCACAGCCGCCGCGCCAGCTCCGCGCCTTCGGGCTGGTGCAGGTCGATGCCGATGCTCTTCTTGTTGCGGTTGAACATGGGGAAGAAGCCCGAGCCGGCGCCCAGCAGGCGGCGCGTGCGGTCGCCATCGACCGGCTCGATCTTCACCACCTCGGCGCCCATGTCGGCCAGCACCATGCCGCAGGTCGGGCCCATCACCATGTGTGTGAACTCGATGACGCGCAGGCCCTGCAAGGGCTGGGGCGCCGGTACCGTGGAATGCGCGTTCATGCAGTCACCTCCTCGCCTTGCATCGTCTTGGGCAGGCCGGCGCGCCAGATGGCGCCGTGCAGCGTTTCGCCCTGAAGCCATCCGGCCAGCTTGCCGCGCAGCGCCATGAGGGCGTCGAAGTCCAGGCCGGTGGCAATACCCATGCTGGCCAGCATGTAGGCCAGGTCCTCGGTGGAGACATTGCCGCTGGCGCCCGGTGCATGCGGGCAGCCGCCGATGCCGCCCAGGCAGGCGTCCAGCCGCGTGATGCCCATCTGCAGCGCGGCGTAGCAGTTGGCCAGCCCCAGCCCGCGGGTGTCGTGAAAGTGCGCCGTGGCCACGCGATCGCCCGCCACCCGCAGAACCTTCTCGAACAGGCGCGACACCATCGCCGGATCGGCGTAGCCCACGGTGTCGGCCAGGCCGACGCTGTCGGCGCCCGCATCGAGCACCTTCTGCACCAGGCGCACGACCTCGTCGTCCTCGACGCGGCCCTGCAGCGTGCAGCCGAAGGCCGTGCTCATGCCCACTTCCAGCCGGGTCGCCGAACCGGCCGCATCGCGCGCTGCGCGGATGCGGCCGATCTCGGCCACCACGTCATCCGGCGTCTTGCGCAAATTCGCCAGGCTGTGCGCATGGCTGGCCGACAGCGGCACCAGCATCGCGTCCGCCTCTTCGGCGATCGCCCGCTCGGCGCCCTTGAGGTTGGGTACCAGCACCGAGGCCACGAGCCCCGGCAAGCGCTTCGCATAGGCCAGCACTTCGGCGGTATCGGCCAGCTGCGGCATCAGCCGCGCCGGCACGAAGGAGCCCACCTCCAGCTCGCGCACGCCGGCCACGTGGGCCGCACGGATCCACTCCAGCTTGACGCTCGTGGGCACGATGGTGGGAATGATCTGCAGGCCGTCGCGCAGGCCCACTTCCCGTATCACGACGCGCTGTGGCAGCGCAGGCAAAGGTCTTGTCTCCATGGATTGGAGTCTAGAATTTCCAGAGCGGGCAAGAAGCGATCATTTGGAACGTAGTTCGTTCCGGTCTGGAAATTCTGAAGCTCATGCGCGACCTCGACCTCACCACCTTGCGCCTCTTCGTCGCCGTCTGCGAAGAGGGCAACATCGCGCGCGCCAGCGAGCGCGCGAACATCGTCGGGTCAGCCATCAGCAAGCGCCTGGCGCAGCTCGAGGACCAACTGGGCACGCCGCTGCTGGCACGCAAGCGCTACGGCGTGGTGCCCACGACGGCCGGGCAGACCCTGCTGGAGCACGCGCGCGCGATCCTCGACAGCGCCACGCGCATCCAGTCCGACATGCGCAACTTCGCGGGCGGGGCCCGCGGCCAGGTGCGGGTGCTCGCCTCCGTATCGGCGATGACGGAGTCGCTGGCCGAAGACGTTGCCGCGTTCCTGTCCGAACCCGAGCACCGTGCCATCCAGGTGGACCTGGAAGAGCGCGTCAGCCCGGAGATCGTGCGCGGTGTGCAGGAAGGCATGGCCTCGCTCGGGGTCTGCTGGGATGCGGCCGAACTGAACGGCCTGCAGTCCCGGCCCTATCGCAGTGATCACTTGTGCGTGGTCGTGCCGGGCCGGCATCCGCTGGCCGGACGCCGCAAGGTGCGCTTCGCCGACACGCTGGACTACGAACAGGTCGGCCTGCCGGTCAGCAGTGCCGTGCAGGTTCGGTTGCAGCAGATCGCCGCCGGCCTGGGCCGGGCGGTGCGCCACCGGGTGATCGTGACCAACTTCGAGGCCGCGCTGCGCGTCGTGCGCGCGGGCCTCGCCATCAGCGTGGTGCCGCGCGAAGTGGCCCAACCCATGGCCGGCGCGTACGGCCTGAAGCTGCTCGCCCTGGACGAGCCCTGGGCCGAGCGGCGCTTCATCGTCTGCTTTCGCGACGCGCAGACGCTGACGCCCTCGGCGCTGCTGCTGCTCGACTACCTGGCCCAGCTCGGAGCAGCGGGCAAGGGAAGTTCTTTGTGATAGTGCGCGACCGACTGGCGGCTGCGATGTCGACAGGGCGCCACACCGGGCGCATCGAACGATGCCGGCCCCGGAGTCTGCTTAAAAAATACTCAAGCTGCTGCAGGCCGCGCCGGGACTGGCTTTGACCAGGGTGTCAATGCCTTGTCCACAGCCTTGTCCCCGCAGACTGTGAGCTACCGTCCGTCGCGCTTGTGGTAGGGGAAGCGCCGCCCAAGCGCGTGTCGACCGGCGTATAAGGGATTTGGGCGCTCGTGTGCCCGCAGCCGACCATGGATTCACGCACCACAGCCGCGGCCTGGCCACCCCTGCCGCTTTCCGAATGGGAAGGCACGCATGCCGCGCTGCACCGATGGATGCAGGTGATCGGGAAGCTGCGGCTCGCCGGCACCGCCTGGACCAATCACTCCTGGCACGTGGCCCTGCCGCTGACCGGGCGCGGGATCGGCACGGGGCCGCTGCCCTGCGGCGATCGTTTCTGGCAAGCGGACTTCGACTTCCTGGACCACCGGTTGCAGATCAGCGCGAGCGACGGTGCCAGCGCCGCCTTGCCGCTCGAGCCGCAGTCCGTCGCGCAGTTCCACGCTGGCGTCAAGCAGGCGCTGCAGTCGCTCGGCATTCCGATGGATATCTCTTCCCGGCCCTGCGAGATTCCCGATGCCCTGCCGTTCGAGCGCGACACCGAACTGCGTCCTTACGACGGTGACGCGGTCCGCCGCTACTGGCGCATCCTGCTGCAGGTCGACCGCGTGCTACGCACCTTCCGGGCCCGCTTCCGCGGCAAGAGCAGCCCGGTGCACTTCTTCTGGGGCGCGATGGATCTCGCCGTGACGCGCTTTTCCGGGCGCGCGGCGCCACCCCACCCGGGCGGCGTCCCCAACCTGGCCGACTGGGTCGTGCGCGAGGCTTACTCGCACGAGGTCAGCAGTTGCGGCTTCTGGGCAGGCCCGGGCCTGGGCTATCCCGCCTTCTACGCCTACGCTTATCCGGAGCCCGAAGGTTTCTCGGCGGCGGCGGTGCAGCCGGCGGCGGCTTTCTACAGCCAGTCGTTGCGCGAGTTCATCCTGCCCTACGACGCCGTGCGGCAGGCACCGGATCCCCAGGCCGAGCTGCTGCTGTTCCTGCAATCCAGCTACGCGGCGGCGGCCGACCGGGGCCAGTGGGATCGCGCGGGCCTGGAATGCACGCTGCCCCCGAGCTCAGCAATCCCATCAACGGCTGGGCCTTGATGCTGAGCCGGCCCGCTGGCACACTGCAACGCCACCTCGACGGTTTCGGCCGACGCGGCTGTCACTTTGCCGGCCACAGGCGGAGAATGATTGCCGGGGCTTTTTTCACAGGCTGACCACGGACATGATCGACAAGATCGCATCATCGGTAGCCGAGGCCCTGCACGGGCTGGCCGACGGCAGCACGGTGCTGATCGGCGGTTTCGGCACGGCAGGCATCCCCAACGAACTGATCGACGGCCTGATTGCGCAGGGCGCGCGCGAGCTGACCGTCGTGAACAACAACGCCGGCAACGGCGACACCGGCCTGGCCGCGCTGCTCAAGGCCGGGCGGGTCCGCAAGATCATCTGCAGCTTTCCGCGACAGGCGGACAGCCATGTGTTCGACGCCCTGTACCGCTCCGGCCGCATCGAGCTGGAACTGGTGGCGCAGGGCAACCTGGCGGAGCGCCTGCGCGCCGCGGGCGCGGGCATCGGCGCTTTCTTCACACCGACCGGCTACGGCACCGAGCTGGCCAAGGGCAAGGAGACGCGCGAGATCGGCGGGCGCCTGCATGTCCTGGAGTACCCGATCCACGGCGACCTGGCCCTGATCAGGGCCGAACGTGGCGACCGTTGGGGCAATCTCAACTACCGCAAGGCGGCGCGCAACTTCGGGCCGGTGATGGCCACCGCGGCGCGCAAGACCGTGGCCAGCGTGCACGAGATCGTGCCGCTCGGCGTGCTCGACCCGGAAACGGTCGTTACCCCGGGCATCTTCGTCACGCACCTCGTGCAGGTGCCGCGTACCGCCACGCAGGGCGGCGGTTTCCGGAAGGCGGCTTGACATGGCCTGGCAGCGCAGGACCAAGGACGAACTCGCCCGCCGCGTGGCACGGGACATCCGCGACGGCGCCTACGTCAACCTGGGCATCGGCATGCCGACACTGGTGGCCAATCACCTGCCGCCCGGGACCGAGGTGATTCTCCACAGCGAGAACGGCATACTCGGCATGGGCCCCGCGCCGGCCGAGGGCGAGGAGGACTACGACCTGATCAACGCCGGCAAGCAGCCGGTGACGCTGCTGGCCGGCGGCGCCTACTTCCACCATGCCGACAGCTTCGCGATGATGCGCGGCGGCCATCTGGACATCTGCGTGCTGGGCGCCTTCCAGGTGTCCGCCACCGGCGACCTCGCGAACTGGCACACCGGTGAGAAGGACGCGATCCCGGCCGTGGGCGGTGCGATGGACCTGGCGGTCGGCGCCAAGCAGACCTGGGTCATGATGGATCTGCTGACCAAGGACGGACGCAGCAAGCTGGTGGAGCGCTGCGCGTATCCGCTCACCGCCATCGCTTGCGTCAAGCGCGTCTACACCGACCTGGCCACCTTCGAGTGCACGCGGCAGGGGCTGCGCCTGGTCGACACGGTGGACGGGCTGAGCGCCGCCGAACTGGAGAAGCTGGTCGGGTTGCCCCTGGCCGCGCCGGCACCATGAGACCCTTCACCTACACGGCCCAGGCCGCGCGCGTGGTCTTCGGCCGCGGCGCGCTGGACCGGCTCGGCGACGAGGTCCGCAGGCTCGGGGTGCGGCGCGCGCTCGTGCTCGCGACGCCGGGGCAGCACGCCCTGGCGGAGCGGATCGCCGCCATGCTCGGACCGCTGTCGGCGGGCATCTTCGCGCGTGCCCTCATGCATGTTCCCATCGAGACGGCACGGGAGGCGCGCGAGGCCGCGCGTTCGCTCGGCGCAGACAGCGCGGTCGCGATCGGGGGCGGGTCCACCACCGGGCTGGGCAAGGCCATCGCCCTCGAATCGGGACTGCCCATCCTGGCCATCCCGACCACCTATGCCGGCAGCGAGATGACGCCGATCTACGGCATCACCGAAGGCGGGGCGAAGAAGACCGGGCGCGATGCGAAGGTGCTGCCGCGCACCGTCATCTACGATCCGGAACTGACGCTCGAGTTGCCCGCGACGCTCAGCATCACCAGCGGCATCAACGCGATCGCGCACGCGGCCGAAGGGCTCTACGCGGCCGACGGCAATCCGGTGATGGACCTGATGGCGAAGGAGGGCATCGCTGCATTGGCGCGCAGCCTGCCGGCCATCCGGGCCAACCCGCGCGATATCGAAGCGCGCTCGCAAGCGCTCTATGGCGCATGGTTGTGCGGCACGGTCCTTGGCAATGTCAGCATGGCGCTGCACCACAAGCTGTGCCATACGCTCGGGGGCAGCTTCAACTTGCCGCACGCGGAAACCCACACCATCGTGCTGCCGCATGCGCTGGCCTACAACGCGCCGGCAGCGCCGGTCGCCATGCAGCGCATCGCAATGGCACTGGGTGTCGCGGACGCGGCGCAAGGCGTCTTCGACCTTGCGCAAGCCAATGGCGCGCCGACGGCGCTGCGCGACATCGGGATGCGCGCGGCCGACGTGGACCGGGCCTGCGAGCTGGCCCTGCAGAGCCCCTATCCGAACCCGCGGCCCCTCGAGGCCGGCGCCATCCGCCGGCTGTTGCAGGATGCCTTCGAGGGCCGGCGGCCGTGACGCACCGCGGCCACACGCCAACTCAGCAGGCGTTACAGAGTTAACGAAATTCCCAGCCCAAGGCCGGATGGCCTGCGGCAAGGATGAGTGATTCCTCCCAAGCAGCAAGCCGAAGCAGGGCTATCGCGCCAGCCGGCACTGTGTGTCACGCAGACATAGGTTGAAACACGGAGTCGCGCCGTTTCGTGAATTCTTGCCGCTGAGCCAGCCCGCCGCCCTGCGGTTCGCCCTTGCATGTGGCTCACATCCCGCCCGCGCAGGCGAACTCAGGAGAACCCATGAAGCGTCGATGGCAAGAAGGTTTCACGTTGATCGAATTGATGATCGTGGTGGCGATCGTCGGCATCCTGGCCGCCGTGGCCCTGCCTCAGTACCAGGAATACACCAAGCGCGCCAAGGTCTCGGAGATCGTGCTGGCGGCGTCGGCCTGCCGCCCGGTCATCACCGAGGTCTACCAGTCGGGCAGCGCAAGCAATGCGCCGGCGGCGAATGGCTGGGGCTGCGAAGCCGGCATCGGCACGCCCAACCCTGGCGTGAGCTCGAAGTACGTCGCTTCGGTGAAGACGGACGCCGACGGCAAGGTGATCGTCACGGCGCAAGGCTTCAATGACGCCGCCATCGACGCCAAGGTGGTGACGCTCACGCCGCTCAAGGACTCGACCAACCGGGCGATCTACGCCAACCATGCCGGCTCGGACCTGTTCGGCTGGCGTTGCGGCGCGAGCACGGACGGCACGACCATCCCCTCGAGGTTCCTGCCCGGCAGCTGCCACGGCTGAGAACCCTAGCCCGCCGCGAGCATCCCCTTGCGCTCGATGAAGGCGACCACCTGGTCCAGCCCGGCCAGGGTCTTCAGATTGGTCATCACGAAGGGGCGCTCGGGGCGCATGCGGCGGGTGTCCGATTCCATCACCTCCAGGCTGGCGCCCACATGCGGCGCCAGGTCGGTCTTGTTGATGACGAACAGGTCGCTCTTGGTGATGCCGGGGCCGCCTTTGCGCGGGATCTTCTCGCCGGCAGCCACGTCGATCACGTAGATGGTCAGGTCCGACAGCTCGGGGCTGAAGGTCGCGGCCAGGTTGTCGCCGCCGCTTTCGACGAACACGATGTCGGCGTCGGGAAACTCCACCAGCATGCGGTCGATGGCCTCCAGGTTGATGGAGGCATCTTCGCGGATGGCGGTGTGCGGGCAGCCGCCGGTCTCCACGCCCATGATGCGTTCCGCCGGCAGCGCGTCGCTGACGGTGAGCAGGCGCTGGTCTTCCTTGGTGTAGATGTCGTTGGTGATCGCCACCAGGTCGTAGCGCTCGCGCATGGCCTTGCAGAGCTTTTCCAGCAGGGTGGTCTTGCCCGAGCCGACGGGCCCGCCGATGCCCACGCGCAGCGGCGGCAGGGGTTTGGTGCGCTTCGGGATGTTGTGCAGGTGCGTCATTGGATTGCCTCCGCCCTGGCGGGCTGCGGTGCCATGAGCCTTCGGAGCGGTCGTGCGGCTCATGAGCGGAACAGGCGTGAGTACTGGTTTTCGTGACGGGCCGACAGGATGGCCAGCATGGGGCTGAAGGCTTGCGGCTCGGTCTCGGCGGTGAGCGCGGCATCGACCGCGGCGGGAATCTCGCCGGCCAGGCATGCGAGCACCCGCTGGCCGGCGCTCTGGCCGAGCGGCACGGCGCGCACCGCGGCCTGCACCATGTTCTCGGCCCAGCCAAAGGCGAAGGCCTGCAGGGCGTCGCGCGGCGCGCACGCCAGGCCGGCGGCGGCCAGCGCCCAGGCCACCGGATAGCACAGCGGGAAGGGCGCGCGCGCCGCCACCGCGGGTTGCACGGCTTTCAGCCATTCAACCAGCGAGCGCCCCATCTGCTCGGTCTGCTGGCGAAGCTCGGAAGTCTCGCGGGTGCGCAGCGCCCAGTCGTTCAGTTCGGTCACGCGGGCCAGGTCGCCGTCGCGCCAGGCGCGGATCGCGCGATGCACGATGGGCAGTTCGGCGCGCGCCAGCGTCAGGTGCAGCTGCGCGGCGAGCCAGCGCGCGCTATCGGCTTCGCCTGCCACCAGCCCGGCATCGACGGCCGCTTCCAGGCCCTCGGAGTACGAGAAGCCGCCCACCGGCAGCGCCGGCGATGCCAGCCACATCAGCTGCAGCAGGCTTTCAGTGGCCGTGGTGGTCGTGCGGGTGCGCGTGTCCATGGCCGTGGCTGTGATCGTGATCGTGACTGTGGCCGTGCGCGCTGCCGGCGGCATAGGCGCCGCCTTCCGGCTCGAAAGGCGCGCGCGTTTCATTGACCGTGAGGTGCATGGCGCGCAGCATGTCGGCCAGCACGTGGTCGGGTTCGATCTTCAAGTGGTCGGGCCTGAGCTCGATGGACACGTGGCGGTTGCCCAGGTGGTAGGCGGCGCGCATCAGGTCGAAGGTGTTGCCGTGCTCGGCGCAGGCGGTGATCACCAGCACCGGCTGGTCGGTCGCGACCACCCGGATCAGGGTGCCGTCCTCGGCCACCAGCACATCGCCGCCGCGCACCACGTTGCCGCGCGGCAGGAACACGCCGATGTGGCGTCCGCCGCTGTCGGTGAAGTCGAAGCGGCTTTTCTGCCGCGTGTCCCAGTCGAGCAGGACCGTGTGCGCGCGTTTGAGCAGGACGGGCGCCAGGCCGGCGCCACCGGGCAGGAGTTTGGCAGCGTGAATCATCAGAACAGGAAATACCGCTGCGCCATCGGCAGCACCTTGGCCGGCTCGCAGGTGAGCAGCTGGCCGTCGGCGCGCACCGCGTAGGTCTGCGGATCGATCTCCATCGTGGGCAGCAGCCCATTGTGGATCATGTGTTGCTTGCGCAGCTGGCGCAGTTTCCTAACCGCGCTCACCGGCTTGGCCAGCCCGTAGCGCTCGCGCACGCCGGCCGCCGCCGCGGCCTGCGAGACGAAGGTGAAGGAGCCGCGCGCGATGGCGGTGCCGAAGCCACCGAACATCGGCCGGTAGTGCACCGGCTGCGGCGTCGGAATGGAGGCATTCGGGTCGCCCATGGCGGCCATCGCGATGAAGCCGCCCTTGAGGATCAGCGAGGGCTTGACGCCGAAGAAGGCTGGTTTCCACACCACCAGGTCGGCCCATTTGCCCGGCTCGATGCTGCCCACCTCGTGGCTGATGCCGTGGGCGATCGCCGGGTTGATGGTGTACTTGGCGACGTAGCGTTTGGCGCGGACGTTGTCGCTGCGGGCGCTGTCCCCGGGCAGGGCGCCGCGCTGTACCTTCATCTTGTGCGCGGTCTGCCAGCAGCGCAGGATCACCTCGCCCACCCGGCCCATGGCCTGCGAGTCGCTGGTGAACATGCTGATCGCGCCCAGGTCGTGCAGCACGTCCTCGGCGGCGATGGTCTCCTTGCGGATGCGGCTTTCGGCGAAGGCCAGGTCCTCGGCGATGGAGGCGTCCAGGTGGTGGCACACCATCAGCATGTCCACATGCTCGTCCAGCGTGTTCACGGTGTACGGCATGGTGGGGTTGGTGGACGAGGGCAGGAAGTTGGCTTCGCCCACCACCCGCATGATGTCCGGCGCATGGCCGCCGCCCGCGCCCTCGGTGTGGAAGGCGCACAGGGTGCGGCCCTTGGTGGCCGCGATGGTGTCCTCGACGAAGCCCGATTCGTTCAGGGTGTCACTGTGGATGGCCACCTGGGTGTCGGTGTCTTCGGCCACCGCCAGGCACTGGTCGATGGCCGCGGGCGTGGTGCCCCAGTCCTCGTGCAGCTTGAGGCCGATGGCGCCGGCCTCGATCTGTTCGCGCAGCGCCTGCGGCTGGCTCGCGTTGCCCTTGCCGAGGAAGCCCAGGTTCATGGGGAAGGCGTCGGCGGCCTGCAGCATGCGCTCCATGTTCCAGGCGCCGGGCGTGCAGGTGGTGGCCAGCGTGCCGGTCGCCGGGCCGGTACCGCCGCCCAGCATGGTGGTGATGCCCGAGGCCAGCGCCTCCTCGATCTGCTGCGGGCAGATGAAATGGATGTGGGTGTCGATCCCGCCGGCGGTGACGATGGCGCCCTCGCAGGAAACGATTTCGGTGCCCGGGCCGATCACGATGTCCACGCCCGGCTGCGTGTCGGGGTTGCCGGCCTTGCCGATGGCGGCGATGCGCCCGTCGCGAACGCCGATGTCGGCCTTGACGATGCCCCAGTGGTCGATGATGAGCGCGTTGGTCAGCACGCAGTCCATGGCGCCCTGGTCGCGCGCGCGCTGGCTCTGCGCCATGCCGTCGCGGATGGTCTTGCCGCCGCCGAACTTCACTTCCTCGCCATAGCCGCCGGCACGCAGGGTGTAGTCGTCCTCGACCTCGATCACCAGCTCGGTGTCGGCAAGGCGCACGCGGTCGCCCACCGTGGGGCCGAACATCTCGGCGTAGGCACGCCGTCCTATCGTTGCCATGCTGTTCCTTGTGCAGAAGGGGCGGAAGGCGCCGCGCCGGCGGGCCGGCGGTCCTGAAGCAGTTCGCGCATCGAGGCGAAGGCCAGCGCCCGCGCGCAGAGCCCGAGCAGGAAGGCGGACACGAGCAGGGTCATCGCGCAGCCTTCATAGCTTGCCTTGCACCAGGGCGCGGAAGCCGTAGACGGCGCGGTCGCCGGCATAGTCCACCAGCTCCACCGTGCGCTGCTGCCCCGGCTCGAATCGCACCGCGGTGCCCGAGGCGATGTTCAGGCGCATGCCGCGGGCGGCCGCGCGGTCGAACTGCAGCGCCGCGTTGGTTTCATGGAAGTGGTAGTGCGAGCCGACCTGGATCGGGCGGTCGGCCGTGTTGCGCACCACCAGGGTCAGGGTGCGCCGGCCCGGGTTGAGCGGATGCGGCGCGCCGTCGGTAAAGAGTTCGCCCGGAATCATGGCGGCGCTCACTTGCCGCGACCGGACAGCCAGATCGCCACGGCCGCCATGCCCAGCACGAGGATCAGGCCCAGCACGTCGGTCGCGTGCCAGTGGGACGCGGTCGGCATGCCATGGCCGTCGTGGGCCCAGGCGCCCGAGGCCGCCAGCCCGGAAAGAAGAAGGGTGGTTCGCATCCAGGTTTTCTTCATGTTTCTCTTTCTGGTGTCAGGACAGGGGCTGGTGCACGGTGACGAGCTTGGTGCCGTCGGGGAAGGTGGCTTCGACCTGGATATCCGGGATCAGGTCGGCCACGCCGTCCATCACGTCGGCACGCGTGAGGACCTGGCGCCCTTCGGCCATCAGCTGCGCCACGGTTTTGCCGTCGCGCGCGCCTTCCATCACCGCCGCCGTGATCAGGGCGACGGCTTCCGGGTAGTTCAGCTTCAAGCCGCGTGCCTTGCGGCGTTCGGCCAGCAGCGCCGCGGTGAACACCAGCAGCTTGTCTTTCTCGCGGGGACTGAGCTCCATCTTTCCTCCTGCCGGATTCCTGCACCGCCGAATATCGCAATTCATGTGCCACGCTGCAAGTCAGTGCGCGGGCGTGCCGCAAAAGCGTGCACAACTCTTTTTGGTGCAGTCCTTGCGCGATTTAGGGGCGACTGCGCCATCAAAACGTGCGCCTTGCCCCTGCGGCCGCAGGAAAGTGAGTCCATGCCTGTGTTTGGCACATCCTTTGCGTAGGCAACTTCCGACCCCATGGTGGGGTCGCCTCTAAACAAATCGGAGCTGCCAAATGAATCGTCGAGGGAACCTCAAACTCCTCACTGCTTCCATCGCCCTCGGCTTGGGCATGACGGGCGTTTCTTATGCGCAAAGCAAGGACACCATCAAGGTGGGCGTCCTGCACAGCCTCTCGGGCACCATGGCCATCTCGGAGACGGTGCTCAAGGACACCGTGCTGATGGCGATCGAGGAGATCAACGCCAAGGGCGGGGTGCTGGGCAAGAAGCTGGAACCCGTGGTGGTCGATCCGGCCTCCAACTGGCCGCTGTTCGCCGAGAAGACCAAGCAGCTCCTGACCCAGGACAAGGTGGCCGTGATGTTCGGCTGCTGGACCAGCGTGTCGCGCAAGTCGGTGCTGCCGGTGGTGGAAGAGCTGAACGGCCTGCTGTTCTATCCGGTGCAGTACGAAGGCGAGGAGCTCTCCAAGAACGTGTTCTATACCGGCGCGGCGCCCAACCAGCAGGCGATCCCCGCGGTGGAATACCTGATGAGCAAGGAAGGCGGCGGCGCCAAGCGCTTCGTGCTGCTGGGCACCGACTACGTCTATCCGCGCACCACCAACAAGATCCTGCGCGCCTTCCTCAAGAGCAAGGGCGTGAAGGACAGCGACATCGACGAGAAGTACACCCCCTTCGGCCACAGCGACTACCAGACCATCGTGGCCGATATCAAGAAGTTCTCCGCCGGAGGCAAGACGGCGGTGATCTCCACCATCAACGGCGACTCCAACGTGCCTTTCTACAAGGAACTGGGCAACGCCGGCCTGAAGGCCAAGGACGTGCCGGTGGTGGCCTTCTCGGTCGGTGAGGAAGAGCTGCGCGGCGTCGACACCAAGCCGCTGGTGGGTCACCTGGCTGCCTGGAACTACTTCATGTCGGTGAAGAACCCGACCAACGACGAGTTCACCAAGAAGTGGGCCGCCTACGCCAAGTCCAAGAACATCGCCGGCCACAAGGACAAGCCGCTGACCAACGATCCGATGGAAGCCACCTACATCGGTGTCTACATGTGGAAGCAGGCGGTGGAGAAGGCCAAGTCCACCGACGTGGACAAGGTGATCGCCGCCATGTCCGGCCAGACCTTCAAGGCGCCTTCGGGCTTTGTCGCCAAGATGGACGAGAAGAACCACCACCTGCACAAGCCAGTGTTCATCGGCGAAGTGAAGGCCGACGGCCAGTTCAACGTGGTGTGGAAGACCCAGGGCCCGGTCAAGGCCAAGCCCTGGTCGCCCTTCATCGACGGCAACGACAAGAAGAAGGACGAGCCGGACGGCAAGAGCAAAACCTAAAAATCGCTGCGCGATTTTTAGGTTGAGTTGATCAGTGCAGTGAGGACCGGCAAAGCCGGACCCTCACTGCAAAGGGGACCACGCTGCGTGTTACTTCGCGCGGTCCTTGTGCCGCTAGCGGGTTGGTCCAGGGCCGGCTTGCGGAATGGGTGGCGGGCCGTTCATTCCACAGGGTCTTACATGAAACGAATTCTTGTACTGCTTGCCGTATGCGTCAGCCTCCAGGCTCACGCACTCACGCCGGATGAGGCGCGGGCCATCGCCATCGGCGAGTCCGACGCCCGCATCGAGGCGCTGAACAAGGCGGTGGCGGCGGCCGACGATCGCACGATGGCGTTCATCCAGGCGCTGGCCGACGACGCGGTGAAGTTCGCCGGCGACAAGGTGTTCATCGTCAAGGACGGCAAGGGCTTCGATCCGGTCACCGGCGCCGAAGCGGCGCTGCCGGCCGACGCCGAGGACGTGATCAGCAACAACCGCATGCGCGGCGAGCTCGATAACGCACTGGCCGCGCTCAAGTTGTTCTCCAAGGACGACGCCCTGCGCGCTGCCGCGGTTCAACAGCTGCAGAAGGAAGCGGACGAAGGCAAGCTGCCCATCATCGAGAAAGCCTTCGAGGCCGAGCAGAACGCGGCGATCCGCGAACAGCTCGGCCTGGCGCGCGCCGCCATCCTGCTGGGCAGCAGCGACAAGGCCAAACGCCTGGAGGCCGCGCGCGCGCTGGGTGCCAGTCGCATGGCGGCGACCAAGACGCTGCTCCTTGCGCGGCTGCAGCAGGAAAGCGAGAACGACGTGAGGGCGGCGCTGGAAATCTCGCTGCGCAAGGTCGATTCGGCGCTGGCCTGGGGCGACCGCCTGGGTGCCATCTTCTCGGGCGTGAGCCTGGGCTCCATCCTGCTGCTGGTGGCGCTGGGGCTGGCCATCACCTATGGCCTGATGGGCGTGATCAACATGGCGCACGGCGAGCTGATGATGATCGGCGCCTACGCCACCTACGTGGTGCAGAACCTGTTCCGCCAGTTCGCGCCCGGGGCCTTCGACTGGTACCTGGTCGCGGCCGTGCCAGTGGCGTTCATGGCTTCGGCCCTGGTGGGGGCGGTCCTGGAACGCGGCGTGATCCGCTTTCTCTATGGCCGGCCGCTGGAAACCCTGCTGGCCACCTGGGGCATCAGCCTGGCGCTGATGCAACTGGTGCGCAGCGTGTTCGGCGCGCAGAACGTGGGCGTGGAGAACCCGAGCTGGATGAGCGGCGGCATCGCCGTCATGGGCAACCTGCAACTGCCCTGGAACCGCATCATCATCATCGCCTTCGCCCTCAGCGTGCTGGCGGCCATGTCGCTGCTGATCGCGCGCACCCGGCTGGGCCTGTTCGTGCGGGCCGTGACGCAGAACCGGCCGATCGCTTCCTGCATGGGCGTGCACACCGCACGCGTCGACACCTACGCCTTCGCCCTCGGTTCGGGCATCGCCGGCCTGGCCGGCTGCGCGCTCAGCCAGATCGGCAACGTCGGCCCCGACCTCGGGCAGGCCTACATCGTCGACTCGTTCATGGTGGTGGTGCTGGGCGGCGTGGGCCAGCTGGCCGGCACCGTGTACGCGGCGCTCGGCCTGGGCGTGCTGAACAAGTTCATCGAGGGCTGGGCCGGCGCGGTGCTGGCCAAGATCGCGGTGCTGGTGCTGATCATCGTGTTCATACAAAAACGGCCGCAGGGACTGTTCGCGGTCAAGGGAAGGAGTGCGGAGGCATGAACCGCCCGGCCGCTCCGAAGGTTCATAGCACCGCAGCCCGCAGGGCGGAGGTTTTCGAATGAGCGCGGTATTGCCACCGGCGGGGTTGCCCCTGGAACCCTCCCCCACCGGGGGAGAGCAGGGTGGGGGCGCTGTGGACACACCTCACACCGATGTGTCGATCGTCCCCAGCGCCCCCACCCCAGCCCTCCCCCGGAGCGGGAGGGAGGAACTTCTTCTCCCGGCGCGGGCGCCGCTCTTCACCAAGACCGGCTGGACCGCCTTCCTCGTCGCCCTGATCGCGGTCTGCGCGGTCGCGCCCGTGCTGAACCTCGTGGTGCCAGCCGGCAGCGTGTTCCACATGAGCGACTACGCCGTGGCGCTGATCGGAAAGATCATGTGCTATGCGATCTGCGCGCTGGCGATGGACCTGATCTGGGGCTACACCGGCATCCTGTCGCTGGGGCACGGCCTGTTCTTCGCGCTGGGCGGCTACGCGATGGGCATGTACCTGATGCGCCAGATCGGGCGCGAGGGCCACTACAAGAGCGAGTTGCCGGACTTCATGGTGTTCCTGGACTGGAAGACGCTGCCCTGGCACTGGACCTTCTCCGACAGCTTCCTGGCCACGGCGATCTACATCGTGGCGGTGCCGGGGCTGCTGGCCTTCGTGTTCGGCTTCTTTGCCTTCCGCTCGCGCATCAAGGGCGTGTACTTCTCGATCATCACGCAGGCGCTGACCTATGCGGCCATGCTCCTGTTCTTCCGTAACGAGACCGGCTTCGGCGGCAACAACGGCTTCACCGACTTCAAGCGCATCTTGGGCTTCCCGGTCGCCTCGGAACACACGCGCATGGCGCTGTTCGTGGCCACCGGCGTCGTGCTGCTGGGCTTCCTGCTGCTGTCGCGCTGGCTGGTGGCCAGCAAGTTCGGCCGCGTGCTGCAGGCGATCCGCGACGCCGAATCGCGCGTCATGTTCTGCGGCTACAACCCGGCCGGCTACAAGCTGGCGATCTGGACGCTCTCGGCCATGATGTGCGGCGTGGCCGGCGCGCTGTACGTGCCGCAGGTGGGCATCATCAATCCCAGCGAGATGAGCCCGGCGCAATCGATCGAGATCGCGGTGTGGGCGGCGGTTGGCGGCCGCGCGACCCTGGTCGGCCCGATCGTTGGCGCCTTCCTCGTCAACGGCGCCAAGAGCTGGCTCACGGTGACGGCGCCCGAGTTCTGGCTGTATTTCCTGGGCGCGCTGTTCATCGCCGTGACGCTGTTCCTGCCCAACGGCGTGGTGGGCCTGTTCAGGTCCCGCGCGCGAAAGGAGGGCAAGGCATGACGCCCGACCTGTTGGATGAAGGCGCGGCACGCGCGCAGGCCCATCGCAGCCGCGTCGCAGCCACCGGCAAGACCGAATCGGGCGGGCGCGCCGCCGGCTTTCGCCGCAAGGTCGAACCCGGCGAGGTCGATCTCGCGCACGGCCGCATCCTCTACCTCGAAGAGGTGAGCGTCAGCTTCGACGGCTTCAAGGCCATCAACAAGCTGTCGCTGGACATCGCGCCCGGCGAGCTGCGCTGCATCATCGGCCCCAACGGCGCGGGCAAGACCACGATGATGGACATCATCACCGGCAAGACGCGGCCCGACTCGGGCACCGTGTTCTTCGGCAGCACCATCGACCTGCTGCGCCACAAGGAAGCCGAGATCGCGCAGATGGGCATCGGGCGCAAGTTCCAGAAGCCCACGGTGTTCGAGCAGCTCACGGTGTTCGAGAACCTGGAGCTGGCGCTCAAGACCGCCAAGGGCGTGGCCGCCTCGATGTTCTTCCGGCTCGATTCGCGCGACGCCGACAGGCTGGCCGAAGTGCTGCGCACCATCCACCTGTCCGAAAGCGCCACCCGTCTCGCCGGCACCCTCAGTCATGGCCAGAAGCAGTGGCTGGAGATCGGCATGCTGCTGATGCAGGACCCCAAGCTGCTGCTGCTGGATGAGCCGGTAGCCGGCATGACCGACGAGGAAACGGCGCGCACCGCGGAGCTGTTCCTGTCGCTCAAGGGCAAGCACTCGCTAATGGTGGTCGAGCACGACATGAGCTTCATCCAGGCCATCTCGGAGAAGGTGACCGTGCTGCACGAAGGCTCGGTGCTGGCCGAAGGCACGCTGGCGCAGGTGCAAGGGGATCCCCGCGTGATCGAGGTGTACCTTGGGCGCTGATGGTCGAGACGCCCTCCCCCTCCGGGGGCGGGCAGGGGTGGGGGCGCGGCGTCGGACGGAGCGCCCCCACCCTAACCCTCTCCCAGCGGGGGAGGGAATGGAGGGTTCATGCTGACGGTCAAAGACATCAACCAGTACTACGGCGGCTCGCACATCCTGCGCGGCCTGAGCCTGGAAGCGCGGCCCGGCAAGGTCACCGTGCTGCTTGGGCGCAACGGCGTGGGCAAGACCACGCTGCTCAAGTCCCTGATGGGTCTGGTGCCCATCAAGTCGGGCAGCATCGAATTCGAAGGCAAGACCATCCACCAGCGCACGCCCTACGAGCGGGCCCGGGCCGGCATCGGCTTCGTGCCGCAGGGCCGCGAGATCTTCGCCCGGCTGACGGTGGAGGAGAACCTGCGCATGGGCCTGGCGTACAAGAGCGCCAGCGAGCCGATCCCGCAGGAGCTGTTCGAGCTGTTCCCGGTGCTGGCGCAGATGCTCAAGCGCCGCGGCGGCGACCTGTCGGGCGGCCAACAGCAGCAGCTGGCGTTCGCACGGGCACTGGCGGCGCGGCCGCGTCTGCTCATGCTGGACGAGCCGACCGAAGGCATCCAGCCCAGCATCATCAAGGACATCGGCCGGGTGATCCGCCGGCTGGCCGACCGCGGCGACATGGCGATTCTGCTGGTCGAGCAGTACTACGACTTCGCACGCGAGCTGGCCGACGACTTCCTCGTCATGCAGCGCGGCGAGTTCATCAGCCGCGGCGCGGGGGCCGACATGGAGACGCTGGGCGTTCGAGAACTCGTGGCGATCTGAGGCAACGCTGAACAAGCCCCTCGCGGGTCGCGCATCCTCGCTTTGGGCGGTCTGCGGCGTTGCAAATGCTCGCCATAGCTCCTGCTATGGCGGCGCTTTGCGCCTTGCATCCCATCCCAAACCGAGGTCCGCCCCCTCGCGGGGACTTGTTCAGCGTCGCCTGCTCAGACCGACCAGACCCGCGGCGCCGTCGCCGGCAGCTCCCAGAGCAGGGGCCGCCACGCGGCGCGCACCGCCCGGAGCAGCGTTGCGGCCGGCTCCACCATCGTGGCCAGCGCGCGCACCACGATCACATTGGGCGCCGGCGCGGTGACGCCGGCCACGACGCCGCCCTCGGCCTGCTGCGCGATCACCTCGTGGGCCAGCCCCAGGGCCTGCTCGCGGCGCGCGCGCGCCAGGGGCTCGTGGCTGGCGAAGAACAGGGCCCCGAAGCAGCGGTGGCCCGCCAGGCCCAACGGGCCGTCCAGCAGGCGCTCATCGCCGGCGGCGATGCGGCCGCGCTCGAGCCAGCTGCCGGTGACTTCCAGGTGCTGCAGCAGGCTGCCTCGCGTGAAGGGCAGCTCGGATGCCGGCAGGCCCAGGGCGGTGATGTCCCAGCCCATGAATTCCGCGCCGGGGGCAAGGTCGATGATGAGGTGGTTCTCGGCGATGCAGCCGCTATAGCACAGCGTTTCCTGCGGCAGCCACTCCAGCCGCGCGCCGGGCGCCAGCGCGACTTTCGCGCGCTGCACAGCCATCGCGCCCTCGCTGCGATAGAAGCGCGCCGCGCCGGGCGTGGTGATCAGCCCGTGCGAGCCGGCGCCAGCGCGCACCGTGATGTCCAGCAAGTCCCCGCCGACCAGGCCCGAGGGCGGATGCACCAGCACGTTGTGCGCGATGGCATGGCCTTCCGGATACAAGGTTTGCAGGATCCGCAGCGGCCCCTCGTGCGCATGCCGCGCCACGGTGCGCGCGCCGTCCGCGGAATAGTCGAGATCGAGCCGTGCTTGCCATGTCATGAAGCACGAGCTTAAAGCAAGGCGGACTGACCGCGCCTGCGCCAGGCTCCACGCGAGGGGCAAGCCGCCTCAAGCGAAGATCCGCCGCTGCTTCTCGGCCAGCTCGCGCTGCCGCAGCATGATGCGCGGCACATCGGGATGCAGCGGGTTGATCTCGCGCAGCGCCCACCTGTAGAACGCCAGCGCCACCATGACGTGGATGAGGTTGAGGATCTTCATGCCTTGCATGTTGCGAAGCTGCTGAGGCACCTTGTGTAGGCAGCTGGCGCGTCAGCTGGCGCCGATTTCTGACACCGCGTGTCGGACGCTGCGGATGACCGCGGCCACGCAGCTGCACGGCATCAGAAGGCCGGCTTGGTCTTGCCCGCCGGCCCGCGCCGGGCGTCCCCCAGCCAGCGCAACAAGGGCCTTTCCACGCAGGCATAGGCCAGGCAGCCGAGGGCGAGGGTCGCGGGCAGCACCAGCAGGTAGACCGCTTCGCCGCCCATCCATGCGAACAAGCGCGTCTTCATCGTGATCTTGAGCAGCAGCCCTGCCAGCGACTCATGCGTGAGGTAGATGGAGTAGGAGGCGTTGCCCATGTACACCAGCCAGCGCGGGCAGGAGAACCAGCGCGCGTCCTCGAGCTTGGCGATGCCGGCGACCGCCAGCGCGAACCCGGTCACCAGCAGGAGCGGCCACAAGCGGTGTTCCATGTTGACGGCGGCGGCCACGCCGACGATCGCCAGCCCGACCACGGTGGCCCACCAGCCGCTGGCCATGCGCCAGTAGAGCAGGCAGGCGCCCATGCCGAAGAAGAACCACAGGTTCGACGCGCCGGTGTAGGTGTTCCAGGGCGTAGGGGGCCGCTCGGCGAGGGGATGGTAGAAGACCACGCACAGCAGCGCCCAGATGACGAACGCCGCGATGCCGGCGCGCCGGTTCACCATCAGGACCAGGAACATGGCATAGAACGCGATTTCGTGGAACAGCGACCATGCCACCGGCAGCGGCGGGATCACTTCCGAGAAACGGACCAGGGTCCAGGAACCCAGCCAGTCGACGAATCCACTGGGGACCGTCGCGTCCGTGCCGCCGGCAACTGCCAGCAGCGCGACGAAGACGCCGGTGTAGAGCCAATACACGGGATACAAGCGCACGAAACGGCGCTTGAGGTAGTCGCGCCAGGCCCCCGGTTTCTCGATCTGTGCGGCGTGCGCGAACAGGATGATGAAGCCCGACAGTACGAAGAAGAAGTCGACGCCGAGATAGCCTCGGCTGGTATAGGCGGCGAACATCTCCCGGCCGCCGTAGCGGTCCTCACCCATCATGATCGACAGGTGGAAAGCGGCGACGCCACCGGCGGCGAGCGCACGGGCAACCTGGAGCGACTGGAGCAACTGCGTTCCCCTCTTGAAGGTCGCTGCAACGTGCGCAGCGCAGTTCGACACAGGAAAATTCTGTCAGCCGCCCGCGTACCACACCGATACGAACTGCAAAAGTTCGACCGTGCATGCCGCAATGAGGAATCTGCCACTGATGCTGCTCTTCCTCGCCTGGCTTGCACTGCCGGCGCCAGGCAACGCGGAAGATGGCGGGCAACCGATGGTGGGAGCGCTCGGAAGCGCGTGCCGCTGGTTGCGAATCAAAGCCCGGTGCATCCGCGCTGCCGCCGTCCCCCGCTCTCGATGAGGGTGCGCGCTGACCGGCCCGTGGACAGGCCCTAGGCCAATGCCGCCAGCACGTTCTCCGGCGTGGCGGGCGCGCGCATGGCCACCGGCCGGCGGTCGCCGCGCGCGCCGCTCACCGCGTCGCGGATCGCTTCCCACACGCTGATCGCCAGCATCAGCGGGGGCTCGCCCACCGCCTTGCTGCCGCCGACGTTGTCCTCGCGGTTCGGCTCCGGCCAGAGCTGCACGTAGAAGTGCGCGGGCACGTCGCCGGCCGTGGGGATCTTGTAGGTGCTGGGCGCATGGGTGGCCAGCTGGCCCTGCTCGTTCCACACCAGCTGCTCGCTGGTCAGCCAGCCCATGCCCTGGATGAAGCCGCCTTCGATCTGGCCGATGTCGATGGCCGGGTTCAGGCTGGTGCCCACATCGTGCAGGATGTCCACCTTGAGCACGCGGTGCTCTCCGGTGAGCGTGTCGATCGCCACCTCGGTGCAGGCCGCGCCATAGGCGAAGTAGTAGAACGGGCGGCCGCTGAGCGTGGTCTTGTCGTAGTGGATCTTGGGCGTGCGGTAGAAGCCGTCGCTCCACAGCTGGATGCGGTTGGCGTAGGCCGTCTTGACCACTTCGTCGAAGCTGCGCGTGGCATGGGGCGAGATCACCTCGCCGCCCTGGAAGCGCACCGCGCCGGCGCCGCAGCCGTCCAGCCCGGCGACGAAGGCGGCCAGGTTGTCGCGCACGTTGCGTGCCGCGTACTGGGCCGCCCGGCCGTTGAGGTCGGTGCTGCTGGACGCCGCGGTGGCCGAGGCGTTGGGCACCTTGCCGGTGTCGGCGGCGGTGGAGCGCACGCGCTCGAAGGGCACTCCCAGTTCGTCGGCGACGACCTGCGCGATCTTGGTGTTCAGGCCCTGGCCCATCTCGGTGCCGCCGTGGTTCACCTGCACGCTGCCGTCGGTGTAGACATGCACCAGCGCGCCGGCCTGGTTGAAGAAGGTTGCGGTGAAGCTGATGCCGAACTTGACCGGCGTGATCGCCAGGCCCCGGCGGATCACCGCGCTGGTCGCGTTCCAGGCCGCGATGTCGGCGCGGCGCTTGCGGTACTCGCTGCTCTCCTCCAGCCGGGCGAGCAGGGGCGCCAGGATGTTGTCTTCCACCTTCATGCCGTAGTGGGTGACGTTGCGGTCCGCGATCCCGTAGAGATTGCGCTTGCGCACGTCCAGCGGGTCGAGCCCCAGGGTGCGCGCGATGTCGCCGAGGATGGCCTCGATCAGGATCATGCCCTGCGGCCCGCCGAAGCCGCGGAAGGCGGTGTGGCTCTGGGTGTTGGTCCTGCAGCGGCAGGAGACGATCTCCACGTCCGACAGGAAGTAGGCGTTGTCGGTGTGGAAGATGGCGCGGTCGGCCACCGGGCCCGAGAGGTCGGCCGAGAAGCCGCAGTTGGCCAGCATGGTGAGCTTGAGCGCCGTCAGCAGGCCGCTGTCGTCGAAGCCGGCCTCGTAGTCGTACTCGAAGGGATGGCGCTTGCCGGTGATCATGAAGTCGTCGTCGCGGTCCAGCCGCAGCTTCACCGGCCGGCCGCACTTGCGCGCGGCCAGCGCCGCCCACACGGCCATGTGCCCGGCCTGCGTCTCCTTGCCGCCGAAGCCGCCGCCCATGCGGCGGCATTCGACCGTGACCGCGTTGTTCTCCAGCCCCAGCGCGTGCGCCACCCAGTGCTGGACCTCGCCGGGGTGCTGCGTGCTGGAGTGGATGCGCCACTCGCCTTGCTCCTGCGGGATCGCGTAGGCGACCTGGCCTTCCAGGTAGAAGTGCTCCTGGCCGCCGACTTCGAGGCGGCCCTGCATGCGATGCCGGGATCGCGCCAGCGCGGACTCGGGCTCGCCGCGCCGCACCGTCACCGGCGGCAGCACGTAGCTGCGCTGCGCGTGCGCTTCGCGCGCCGACAGGATCGCCGGCAGCGCCTCGATCTCGAGCCGGACCTGGCGCGCCGCCCGGCGCGCCTGCATCACGCTGTCGGCCACCACCAGGCCGACCACCTGGCCGACATGCTGGACCTCGTCGCGCGCGAAGACCGGCTCGTCGTGCACGAAGGTCGCCAGCACCGGGTCGCCGGGAATGTCGCTCGCCAGCAGCACGGCACGCACGCCCGGCAGGGCCAGCGCCGCCGACGGATCGACGGACAGCAGCCGGCCATGGGCCACGGTGGACAGGATGGGCGCCGCATGCAGGGTGCCCTTGATCTCGGGGATGTCGTCGATGTAGGTGGCGGTGCCGGTCACATGCGCCCGCGCGCTCTCGTGCGGGCGCGAAGTGGCCATCGCCGGATGCGGGCGGGCCGGTGCATGCGGCGAGACGGTGGCCGGCGCGAGGTTGCGTTCGCCCGCATCTGCCGCTCCGGCGGGGCCGCCGCCGGTGGCCGAGGTGAACTCCGCTTGCTCCTTGGCCCGCGGTTTCATGCCAGGGCCTCCAGGTTGAGGTGTTCCAGGTTGATCTGACGCATGCCCTGGCTCTCCAGCCAGAAGCGCCGCATCAGGCTGCCCAGCATGTCGCGCCGGTACGCGGCCGAGGCGCGCATGTCGGAGATGGGCGTGAACTCGCCCTGCAGGCTTTGCCCGGCGGCCGCGGCCGCGGCCTCGGTCCAGGGCTGTCCCAGCAGCGAATGCTCGGTGGCGCGGGCGCGCACCGGCGTGGCCGCCACGCCGCCCGCGCCGATCGAGATGCGCGCGACGCGGCCGTCCTCCAGGTGCAGGCCCATGGCCAGGCACACCGCCGAGATGTCGTCGTCGAAGCGCTTGGAGATCTTGTACACCCGCAGGAACTCCGTGGCCTGCGGCCGCGGCACCTTGATCCAGGCCAGCACCTCGTCGGCCGCCAGCACGCTGCGGCGGTAGCCGGTGTAGAAGTCTTCCAGCGGCAACTCGCGCTGCCCGCGCGTGCTGGCCAGCACGAGGCGCGCGCCCAGGGCGATCAGCAGGGGCATGGTGTCGCCGATCGGCGAGCCGTTGGCGATGTTGCCGCCCAGCGTGCCCGAGTTGCGGATCGGCAGCCCGGCGAAGCGGTTGGCGAAGGTCTTGAGCTGCGGCCGCTGCGCGGCGAGCGCGGCATAGCCGTCGGCCAGGGTCACGGCCGCGCCGATCAGGATGTGGTCGGCTTCCTGTCCGATGCGGCGCAGCTCGCGCACGCGGGTCAGGTCCAGCACCTGCGGGAAGCGCTGGTGCATCTTGGTGACCGCCAGTCCCACGTCCGTGCAGCCGGCGACCAACTGCGCCCGCGGATGTTCGGCGCGCGCCTGCACCAACTCGTCCAGGGATGGCGGCGCCAGGTAGCCCGCCCCGCCGTTGCCCGGCGCCGGCTGCAGCAGCCGCAACTGCTCGCGCAGGCGGCCTTCGTCCACCCGCACCGGCGGCCAGTGCGCCATGGTCTGGGCGGCGTCCAGGATGGGGCGGTAGCCGGTGCAGCGGCAGAGGTTGCCCGACAGTGCCTCCTGCGCCAGCTGGCGGGTGATGCGCTCATCGCGGGCCACGTGGTTCTGGTACATGCCGAACAGGCTCATGACGAAGCCCGGGGTGCAGAAGCCGCACTGCGAGGCATGGCAGGCGACCATCGCCGCCTGCGCCGGATGCAGCGTGCCGTCGGCGGCCGCGATGTCCTCCACCGTCCACAGCGCCAGGCCGTCGATCGAGTGCGCCAGCCGGATGCAGGCGTTGATGGCGCGGTACTCGATGCGCTGCCCATCCTCGGCCAGCTCGCCCAGCACAACCGTGCAGGCGCCGCAGTCGCCTTCGCCGCAGCCCTCCTTGGTGCCGGTGGCGCCCAGGTCCTCCCGCAGCAGCTCCAGCAGGGTGCGGTCGGGTGGTACATTGCCGAGCGCCACGATGTCGCCCCGCCGTATGAATCGGATGGTTCGAGTCTCCATGTCCGTCCCAGTATGGGCATTTTTGGCGCTGGGGTCCAATCGGAGGCCGAGCTTGCGGCGAGAATCCGGCATGGCCAGAACAAGAATGGAGAACGGCGCTTGAGCACCCCCCGGCTCGAACTCGAGCGCATCACCAAGCGCTACCCGGCGGTCGTCGCCAACAGCGAGGTCTCGCTGGTGGTGCAGCCGGGCGAAACGCATGCGGTGCTCGGCGAGAACGGCGCGGGCAAGTCCACGCTGATGAAGGTCATCTACGGCGCCGTCAAGCCGGACGCCGGCAGTGTGCGCTGGGACGGCCGGCCGGTGGCGATCCGCAATCCGCACGAGGCGCGCGCGCTGGGCATCAGCATGGTGTTCCAGCATTTCAGCCTGTTCGACACGCTGACCGTGGCCGAAAACGTCTGGCTCGGGCTGGGCAAGACGGTGAGCCTGGCGCAGGTCACCCGCGACATCGAGGCCAAGGCGGCGGAATACGGGCTCGAGGTGAATCCCTCGCGCCATGTGCACACGCTGTCGGTGGGCGAGATGCAGCGGGTCGAGATCATCCGGGCGCTGCTGACCAACCCGCGCCTGCTGATCCTGGACGAGCCCACCTCGGTGCTGACGCCGCAGGCGGTCGACAAGCTGTTCGCCGTGCTCAAGCAGCTCGCCGCGCAGGGCTGCAGCATCCTCTACATCAGCCACAAGCTGCACGAGATCCGCGAGCTGTGCACCCGCTGCACGGTGATGCGCGGCGGCCGCGTGACCGGCGACTGCGACCCCCGGCGGGAAACCAATGCCTCGCTGTCGCGCATGATGATCGGCGCCGAGCCGCCGGCGCTGGCGCACCATGACCGCAAGCCCGGGGAGCTGGCGCTGCGCGTGGCGGACCTGCGCCTGCCCGCGCTCGACCAGTTCGGCGTCGCGCTCGAAGGCGTCTCGCTGGAGGTGCGCGCGGGTGAGGTGGTTGGTATCGCGGGCGTGTCCGGCAATGGCCAGCAGGAGCTGTTGCTGGCGCTCTCGGGTGAAGACCGGCGCACGCCGCCGGCGGCCATCGAAGTCCTCGGCCGCGCCGCGGGCGCGATGGGGCCGGCGCAGCGGCGCCGCCTGGGGCTGCATTTCGTGCCCGAGGAACGGCTCGGGCGCGGCGCCGTGCCCACGCTCAGCCTGGCCCACAACCTGATGCTCACCCGCACCGAGTCGATCGGCCGCAGCGGCTGGATCGACGTGGGTGCGCTCGGGCGGCAGGCACAGGGCATCATCGAGCGCTTCAAGGTGCGGGCGGGCGGGCCGCAGGCGCCTGCCCAGTCGCTGTCCGGCGGCAACCTGCAGAAATTCATCGTTGGCCGCGAGATCGACGCCCGGCCCAGGCTGCTGGTGGTGGCGCAGCCGACCTGGGGCGTGGACGTCGGCGCCGCCGCCCAGATCCGCGCCGAGCTGCTGGCCCTGCGCGACGCCGGCTGCGCCGTGCTGGTGGTCAGCGAAGAACTGGAAGAACTGTTCGACATCAGCGACCGCCTGCACGTGATGGCCAAGGGGCGGCTGTCGCCTTCGTTGCCGCGCGCGCAGGCGACGGTGTCGCGCATCGGCGAGTGGATGAGCGGGCTGTGGGAGCCGGAGGGTGTCCATGCTTGAGCTGCGGCCCGAACCTTCGCGCTTCTGGAGCCTGGCCTCGCCGCTGCTCGCGCTGGCGCTCACGGTGCTGATCGGCATCGTGCTGTTCGCGGCGCTCGGCAAGGATCCGGTGCGCGGCCTGCAGGTGTTCTTCTGGGAGCCGGTCAAGTCGCCCTACGCGCTGGGCGAGCTGATGGTCAAGGCCACGCCGCTGCTGCTCATCGCGCTCGGGCTGGCGGTGTGCTTCCGCTCCAACGTCTGGAACATCGGCGCCGAGGGCCAGTACGTGATCGGCGCCGTGCTGGCCGGCGGCGTGGCGCTGATGGCCGGCAAGGACACGAGCGGCTGGATCGTGCTGCCCATCGTGCTGGCGGGCATCGCGGGCGGCATGGCTTGGGCGGCGATCACCGCGTTCCTGCGCGACCGCTTCAATGCCAACGAGATCCTGGTCAGCCTGATGCTGGTGTACGTGGCCGTGCAGTTGCTCAACTACCTGGTGTTCGGGCCCTGGAAGGACCCGGGCGGCTACAACTTCCCGCAGACCAAGACCTTCGAGGCGGCCACGCAGATCCCGCGGCTGATGAAGGGATCGCGCGTGAGCATCGGGCTGCTGTTCGCCCTGCTCGGGGTGGCGGCGCTGTGGGTGTTCCTGTTCCGCACGCGCGCCGGCTTCGCCCAGCAGGTCGGCGGCCTGGCGCCGGCGGCGGCGCGCTACGCCGGCTTCTCGTCGCGCCGGGCGCTGTGGACCGCGCTGCTGGTGTCCGGCGGCGCCGCCGGCCTGGCCGGCGCCTTCGAGGTGGCCGGACCGATCGGCCAGCTCACCCCCTACGTGCCGGCCGGCTACGGCTTCGCGGCCATCATTGTGGCCTTCGTCGGCCGGCTGCATCCGGTGGGCATGGTGTTCTCCGCCATCCTCATGAGCATGTTCTACATCGGCGGCGAGCTGGCGCAATCGCGCCTGGGCCTGCCCAAGTCGCTGACCGGGGTGTTCCAGGGCCTGCTGCTGTTCACGCTGCTGGCGTGCGACACGCTGGTGGCCTACCGCTGGCGCCGGCGCCGCGCGCCGGTGCCGGCACCGGTCCCCGTGGAGGCGCGCTGATGGACAGCTACGCCCTGCTCGTCGCCGCCACGCTCAGCGCAGGCACCGTGCTGGCGCTGGCGTCGCTCGGCCTCCTGGTCAACGAGAAGGCCGGCATCGTCAACCTGGGCGCCGAAGGCATGATGCTGTGCGCCGCGATCGCGGGCTTTGCCACCGTGGTGCACACCGGCAACGACTGGCTCGGCTTCGCGGCCGGCATGGCGGCCGGCGCCGTGCTCGCCGCGGCCTTCGGCGCGCTCACCATCTGGCTCAACACCAACCAGTACGCGACGGGGCTGGCGCTCAGCCTGTTCGGCGCCGGCTTCTCGGCCTTCGTGGGCATCGGCTACGTGCAGGAAAAGCTGCCGCCGCGGCCGCAGTTCAGCGTTCCCGTGCTGGGCGACACCCCCTTGCTGGGGCCGGCCCTGTTCCAGCAGCACCCGCTGGTGTATTTCGCGATCGCGCTGGCGGCCTGGCTCATCTGGTTCCTGTACCGCTCGCGCGCCGGGCTGGTGCTGCGCTCGGTGGGCGAATCGCCGTCCTCGGCGCATGCGCTGGGGTACCCGGTGCGCTGGATCCGGCTGGCGGCGGTGATCGCGGGCGGCGCCCTGTGCGGGCTGGCCGGGGCCTACCTGTCGGTGATCTACACGCCGCTGTGGATCGAGGGCATGGTGGCCGGCAAGGGCTGGATCGCGCTGGCGCTCACCACCTTCGGCACCTGGCGCCCGGCCCGTGTCCTGCTGGGCGCCTACCTGTTCGGGGGCGTGACCATGCTGCAGTTCCACCTGCAGGGGACCGGCATCGACGTGCCCAGCCAGTTCCTCACGATGCTGCCGTACCTGGCCACCATCCTGGTGCTGGCGCTGATCTCTCGCAATCCGGCGTGGATCCGCGTGAACATGCCGGCCTCCCTTGGAAAACCCTTTTATCCCGGCTCATAATCCCGTCTTTCCCGTCATCCGGAGAAGGACACCCATGGACCTGAAGAAACGCTCGATGCTCAAGCTGGGCACCCTGTCGGCGCTGGCCGCCGCGGCGGCCGTTGTCGGCTGCAGCAAGACCGAGGCACCCGCACCCACCGCCGCCGCTCCCGCGGCCTCCGCGGCCGCGCCTGCGCCCAAGGCCGAACCGCTGAAGGTGGCGTTCGCCTACGTGGGCCCGGTCGGCGACGGCGGCTGGACCTTCGCCCATGACAACGGCCGCAAGGCGGTCGAAAAGGAGTTCGGCGACAAGATCAAGACCAGCTTCGTCGAGAACGTCCCCGAGTCGGCCGACGCCGAGCGTGTGCTGCGCGACATGGTGGGCCAGGGCAACAAGCTGGTGTTCGGCACCACCTTCGGCTACATGGAGCCCATGCTCAAGGTCGCCAAGGACCACGCGGACGTCAAGTTCGAGCACGCCACCGGCTACAAGAGCGCCGAGAACCTGCGCGCCTACGACAGCCGCACCTACGAGGGTGCCTACATGGCGGGCGTGGTCGCCGGCAAGATGACCAAGACCAACACGCTGGGCGTGGTCGGTTCGATCCCGATTCCCGAGGTCGTGCGCAACATCAACAGCTTCACGCTGGGAGCGCAGTCGGTCAACCCGAAGGTCAAGACCAAGGTGGTGTGGGTCGGCGACTGGTTCAATCCGCCAAAGGAAACCGAAGCGGCCACCTCGCTGATCAACGGCGGCGCCGACGTGCTGATGCAGAACACCGACTCCTCGGCGGTGCTGCAAACGGCCGAGAAGATGGGCAAGCGCGCCTTCGGCTGGGACAGCGACATGAGCAGCTACGGCCCCAAGGCGCACCTGGGCTCGGCCGTCATCAACTGGGCACCGTACTACGTCTCCACCGTGCGTGAGGCGCTGGAAGGCAAGTGGAAGACCTCGCCCACCAAGCTCTGGTGGGGCGTGAAGGAAGGCGCGATCGACTTCGTGTCGCCCGCCGCCGACGTGCCGGACGAAACGAAGAAGAGGCTCGACGAGATCAAGGCCGGCCTGAAGGACGGCAGCTTCGTGATCTGGAAGGGCCCGATCGCCGACAACGCCGGCAAGGAAGTCCTGGCCAAGGACAAGGCGGCGGACGACGCGTTCCTCGGCGGCATCAACTTCTACGTCAAGGGCGTCGAAGGCAAGGTGCCGGGCGGCGACAAGAAGTAAGCCGGCTGCTGCCGCAACACGAGAAGGGCCGCAGCGATGCGGCCCTTTTTCATTGGATTTCCCTTGGAGTATCTTCGCCGCATGCTGCCGGTCATTCACTCGGACGCCGACCTGGTCGCGATCGACAAGCCTGCCGGCCTGCTGGTGCATCCGAGCCGGCTCGATGCGCACGAGGAGCGAACCGCGCTGCAGTTGCTGCAGGCCCAGCTCGGCGAGCGGCTGTTCCCGCTGCACCGGCTGGACAAAGGGACGAGCGGGGTGCTGCTGTTCGCGCGAACGCCCGACGCGGCGCGGCAGTGGGGTGGCGCGTTCGATCGCGGCGAGGTCCGCAAGCGCTACCTCGCCCTGGTGCGCGGCTGGCCCGCCGAGTCCGGGCGCATCGACTATCCGCTGGCGCGCGACCCGGAGCTGCCGTCGTCCGGCCAGGCGCGCGTGGAAGCCGTGACGCAGTTTCGCCGGCTGGCCTGTTTCGAGTGGCCCTTCAGTGTCGACGGCCGCCATCCGGTCAGCCGCTATGCCCTGGTCGACGTGAACCCGCTGACCGGCCGGCGTCACCAGATCCGCCGGCACTTCAAGCACATCGGGCATCCGCTGGTGGGCGATGCGACGCATGGCAAGGGCGCGCACAACCGCGCGGTGGCGGCCTTCCTCGGCACGCAGCGTCTCTGGCTGCACGCCCTGAGCCTGGTCCTGCCGGGAGGGCTGCGGATCGAGGCGGCATGCGGGCCGGAATGGAATGGCCTCGGCCCGCCCACAGCGGGCGCTCACACTGCCGAGTGAATCATGAAACGGGCTGAGCTCTAGCGCCCTCAGGGGCTTGCCGCGGCCAGCGCCTGGGTGACGGTGCCGGCAAGCAGGCGGTGGCCCGTGGGCGTGGGATGGAAGCCATCGGCGAAGGCCCACGTCGTCCACCAGCCGGGGGCGGTGCCCGGCACGGCATCCAGCGACGCGGAGGTGCAGGTCGGCAGCGACCACTCCGGCAAGCCCGCGGAGCTCACGCTGGTCACGGGGCAGGCCGCGTGGATGGCGTCGCTCAGGCCCCAGGCGGCGGCATGCGCGATCTGGTCGTCCACGGCCGCGCGTACATCGACCAGCACCACCCGCCCATCGCTTCCGAGCCGGCTTTGCAGCCGTGCGTTGAAGGCGCCGACGGTCTGCCGCACGACGCCCTGGATGACCGTGGCCTCGTCGACGCCGCGCTCCTGCACCAGCTTCTCGAACGCTGCGCTGAATCGCGGGGTCAGCGTGATGTCGGGCAGGTTCAGCACGGTGACGCGGGTCGCGCCCCGGTCCAGGGCGTGGGCCACGACCGCATCGGCCATCACGTCGGCGGCCTTTTCCATGTAGAGATTGGCGCTGCGGGCCAGGCTGGCGTCGCCGGGCGCGGTGGACACCAGGGCGTCCACCTCGACCTCGCGCGCCAGGAAGGCGAGGAAGGCCAGCATGCCGGAGCGGCTCGACACCCCGACCAGGTAGGCCGCGGCCAGGTCGGATGCGTCGTTGCCGCCGCCGTTCACCAGCACCAGGTCGCCCGCGCCGAAGCGGCCGCCGACGGTCACCGCGGCATCCTGCAGCTGGAACGGGATGCCCTGCGGGCCCTCGCCGCGCAGGAGGCGGCCACCGCCGACGGCAAAGTTGGTGCAGGGCAAGTTGCCCCGGGCGATGACGCCACTGGCACCGTTGTCCATGTAGTGGCTGCACATGGCAGACAGCCCGTAGGCGGCGCCGACCAGTTCGGGAAAGATCGGAAAACCGGCCGGGCTGGCAGCGTCCTGCACCGTGAACTTGATGCCGAAGGTGCCCACGTCCGCCAGGCTGTCGCCCGCCACGATCACGCGCGACACGCCGCTCATTGGGGGACCGGACGGAGCAGGGGCTGCGCCCGGGCCGGTCACCGTCGCCGGGCCAGGATCCACCGGGGTGGGCGCTGTCGGGGTCGCCGGGGTGGGCGCGGCAGGCGTCGGTGCAGAAGGAGCGGGTGCCTCGGACGTCGGCGCGGCGGGCGTCGGCGCAGCCGTAGCCGGCGCGTCGCCGCCACCGCCGCCGCAGCCGGCGGCGAGGAGCGCCCACAGCCAAGCGGCCAGCAGGCACCGGGGTGGGCGCTTCGTCATCGGCGCAGGATAGGAGCCGGAGCCGGTCCGGGCAGCTGGGCAATCAAGTGTTACCCCCGGGCGCCGGCGGGTCCCACACCGGCGGCGCTTCAAGCGATGCGCCGGAACCAGAGCACCGACAGCATTCCCGCCGCCAAGGTGAGCAGCGCGGCGGCCAGGGCGAACAAGGCCGTGATCTCGGTTTCGCGCGTCAGCATCTGCATCCGTGAGCCGAGATGATGGTAGACGTCGCGCAGCCGGTCCGCCGAGCCGGCATGGTGGTACTCGCCTCGGGTCATGCGTGCCACTTCGCGCAACGTCTCTTCGTCCAGCCGAAGGTAGATCGGCGTGCCTTCGGGCGTCGCGCCGTCGCCGTCGGGGGTCCCCAGCCCCACCACGTAGATGCGCACGCCGCGGTCGGCCGCCATCTTCGCTGCGGCCAGCGTGTCGACTCCGACCGTGCGGCGGCCATCGCTCAGGAGAATGATGGCGGCGGACTTGTACGAGCCCGGCGCGACCGGCGCGATGGGCTTGAGCGCCGGTTCGTCCCGCTCGTCGATGCTGCGGCCGCGCGTCAGCTTGTCGCCGAAGGTCAGCTGGCCCACGTCGATGCCTTGGTCGGGAAACAACTCGGCCAGGCTCAGCACGATCGCGTTGCCCACGGCGGTGCCCATCTGCATCTGGAAGCCGTCGATGACCGTCACCAGCACCTCGCGGTCGAGCGTCGCGCGCTGCGCGACCTGGGTGCTGCCGGCAAAGGTGACGAGCCCGACTTCAATGTGCTTGGGCAGGTCGCGCAGGAATTGCTTCGCCGCCTCCTGGGCCGCCACCATCCGGCTCGGCTGCACGTCGGTGACGCGCATGCTCAGGGACACGTCCATGGCCAGGATGATCGTGGTCTGCGCCCAAGGCAGCGTGACCTGCGCCACCGGGCGAGCGCCGGCCAGCAGCATCGCCGCGCAGGCCAGCAGCAGCAGCGCCGGTGGGACGTGTCGCCGCCAGTTGCCGGCCGCTGCCGCGCGGACGATGCCCAGGCTGCTGTAGCGCAGCGCCTGCTTGCTTCGCCGGCGCAGCAGCCAGACATAGGCTGGCGGCAACAGCAGCAGTCCCAGCATCAGCCAGAGGTAATGAGGCCACAGAAAGTACATCGCGGCGCCTGTTGTCCTCGAGCAGCTCGGCCGGCCCCAGGGGCAAGCCGGCAGCGCGTGCGAATCTTGCGCAGTGGAACGGCATCGTGCGCCCGAAGCAGCGACTTGGCAATCGTCGGACTCGAGCTTGCACCCCGGGCTTGGCAACTTGCGGTTACAGCGGATGGCGAAACCGCGTGCCCTGTTGCCGGTCGTACTTCTTGAGGGCGGCAATCCGGCCGCCGCTTTTTTTCAATCGAGCAACGAATGGGAGAAGTCGATGCTGCAGGAATTTCCCATGTACGCCTACATCCCGGCCAAGGACCTGGCCCGGGCGCGGCAGTTCTACGAAACGAAGCTGGGCCTCAAGCCCAAGGAGGAGGTCAACGGGGGCGTGGTCTACGAGTTCAGCCGGGGCACGGCGTGCTTCCTGTACCCGACGCCCAATGCGGGCACCTCGAAGGCGAGCCAGGCCTTCTGGAGCGTCGACGACGTCGACCGTTTGATCGAGGCGCTCAAGGCCAAGGGCGTGGTCTTCGAGGACTACGACCTTCCCGGGGAGAAGAGCAAGGCGGGCGCCATCTCCGCCGGCGGCGCCAAGGCCGCCTGGTTCAAGGATAGCGAGGGAAACATCATGGCGCTGATCCAGCAGCTCTAGCGGCGCTACCGGCGGGCTCCTTCTCGGCCGCCTGCGCTTGCGGCGGCGTGAACGGGTCGAGTCCCCACTCGGCCCAGTCGTCGCCGAACAGTTCGCTGGGATGCTGGGTTCGCTCCGAGCCGTTGCCGCAGGCCAGCGAGGTCGACGGGCAGTAGCGGTCGCAACCCCAGCAGTTGCGCTCGGGATGTGCCGGGTGGATGGGGAATTTCTTGCTCGCCACCATGATGAGACCATGGTAGAGGCGGCGGCCGCGGCTCGTGTTGCGATGGATCAAGCAAGCGATCCGGCTTGGCGTCGCCGAGCCAGGCTCAGCCGCGCAAGACCAGTTGACACCGAAGGACGACTGCAACAGGCTAAGTGGACTGCGGGGCACGCGCCCCGCGCGTGCGAGCCGCCAGGAGACGACCATGCAGGACAAGATGTCAACGGCCGAGTTGCGCGAAGCCGCGCTGGAGTACCACAGCACGCCGGGCAAGGGAAAGATCTCCGTCACGCCGATCAAGCCCCTGTCGAACCAGCGTGACCTGTCGCTGGCTTACTCCCCCGGCGTCGCCTATCCCTGCCTGGACATCAGGGACAACCCGGCGCTGGCCGCCGAGTACACGGCGCGGGCCAACCTGGTGGGCGTGGTCACCAACGGGACGGCCGTCCTCGGCCTGGGTGACATCGGACCGCTCGCCGGCAAGCCGGTGATGGAGGGCAAGGCCTGCCTGTTCAAGAAGTTCGCCGGCCTGGACGTCTTCGACATCGAGCTCGCCGAGCGCGACCCCGACAAGCTCGTCGACATCATCGCGGCGCTGGAGCCCACGCTCGGCGGCATCAACCTCGAGGACATCAAGGCGCCCGAATGCTTCTACATCGAGCGGAAGCTGCGCGAGCGGGTCAACATCCCGGTGTTCCACGACGACCAGCACGGCACCGCGATCATCGCCAGCGCGGCCCTGATCAACGGCCTGGAACTGGTCGGCAAGCGCCTCGGCGAGATCAAGCTGGTGTCCTCGGGTGCCGGCGCCGCGGCCATCGCCTGCCTGGACCTGATGGTGCACCTCGGCGTGTCTCCGAAAAACATCTACGTCGTCGACTCCAAGGGCGTGGTCTACCAGGGGCGGGCCGGTGGCATGGACGAATCCAAGGCCCGCTATGCGCAGGACACCAGCGCCAGGACGCTGGGCGACGTGTGCGAGAAGGCCGATGTCTTCCTGGGCTGCTCCACCGCCGGCGTGCTCACGCAGGACATGGTGCGCTCCATGGCCGACCGGCCCATCATCCTGGCGCTGGCCAACCCTGAGCCGGAGATCCGTCCCGAACTGGCCCGGGAGGCGCGCCCGGACTGCATCGTGGCCACCGGCCGCTCGGACTACCCGAACCAGGTCAACAACGTCCTGTGCTTTCCCTACATCTTCCGCGGCGCGCTCGATTGCGGCGCCACCAAGATCACCGAGGACATGAAGCTGGCGTGCGTGCGCGAGATCGCTGACCTGGCCAAGGCGGACATCAGCGAGGAGGTGTCCAACGCCTATGCCGGCCGGGAGTTGTCCTTCGGCGCCGACTACATCATCCCGACGCCGTTCGACTCCCGGCTGATCCTGCGCATCGCGCCCGCGGTGGCCAAGGCGGCGGTGGCATCGGGCGTGGCCACGCGCCCGATCGCCGACTACGAGGCCTATCGGCAGAACCTCACCCGTTTCGTCTACCAGACCGGGATGATCATGCGTCCCGTGTTCGTCGCCGCACGCGCCGCGTCCAAGCGCCGGGTGGTCTTCGCCGAAGGCGAGGACGAGCGCGTGCTGCGCGCCACGCAGCTGTCGCTGGACGAGCGCATCGCCACGCCGATCCTGATCGGCCGCCCCGCGGTGATCGAGACACGGATCGCCAAGGCCGGCCTGCACATGCGCCTGGGCACGGACGTGGAGTGCGTCAATCCGGAAAGCGATGTGCGGTTCCGCCAGTACTGGGAGGCCTATCACCGGCTGATGGGCCGCAACGGCGTCACGCCGGAGGCCGCGAAGGCCGCCGTCCGGCGCTCCAACACCCTCATCGGCTGCCTGGCCCTCCACCTGGGCGATGCGGACGCCATGCTGTGCGGGATGGTCGGCCGCTTCGATCACCACCTCTCGCATGTGCAGGATGTCGTCGGCCGCGTGCCGGGGGCGCCGGGGTTCGCGACGCTCAATGGGCTGATGCTGCCGAACCGGACGCTGTTCATCGCGGACACCTACGTCAACGAGGACCCGGATGCGGAACTGCTGGCGCACACCGCGCTCATGGCGGCCACCGAGGTGCAGCGCTTCGGCCTGCCGCCCAAGGTCGCCTTCCTCTCGCACAGCAACTATGGCTCGTCGACCCGGGGCTCCGCGCTGAAGATGCGGCAGGCACGGAACATCTTCCGCCAGCTGGCCCCGCAGATCGAGTGCGACGGCGAGATGCAGGGCGATGCCGCGTTGTCCGAGAGCCTGCGGCAGGCGACCCTGATGGAGACCACGCTGTCGGGCGAGGCCAACCTGCTGGTGTGTCCGGACCTGGACTCGGCCAATATCCTCTTCAACGTGCTGAAGATGTGCGGCGGGCAGGGCATCACCATCGGGCCCATGCTGCTCGGCGTGCGCTCGCCGGTCCATGTGCTCACCCCCTCGGCCACCGTCAGGCGCATCCTGAACATGACCGCGCTGGTGGCGGCCAGCGCGGCCCGGGGCGGTTAGGGCCTGTTAACAGGCCCAAGCTCACAAACTCTTCTGCGCGCCGTCCGGGCGGACGAGGTAGGCTCTGGCCATGGACTCCCTGGTCGCCGCCTCCGCGCGCGCGCTCGCTGCCGGCGACGCGCTCGGCGCCCTCAAGCGGGTCGCGCTGCGCGACGACCCGCCGGCGCTGGCGCTGCGCGGCATCGCCATGGCGCAGCTGGGCGAGCACGCGCCGGCGCGCGATCTGCTGCGGCGCGCAATCCGCGCATTCGGCGCTGCCGAGGAACGCGAGCGCGCGCGCTGCGTGGTGGCCGAGGCCGAAGTGGCGCTCGCCATGCGCGACCTGGACGGCTCGACGCGCGCGCTCGCCGCCGCAGCGGCCGCGCTGGAGACGCACGGCGACCGCGCCAATGCCTCGCATGCGCGCCTGATCGCGGCCCGGCGGCTGCTCCTGCTCGGCCGCCTGGCCGAAGCGGCGCACGAGCTGGCAGCGGTCGATCCCGCTGCCCTGCCACCTACGCAGGCCGCGGTGGCCGGCCTGATCGCCGCCGAACTGGCGCTGCGCTCGCTGCGCTGCGAGCCCGCGCAGGCGGCGCTGGCACGCGCGCACCAGGCGGCCTATCGCACGGGGGTGCCGGCCTTGATGGCCGAGGTGGCCGAGGCGCGGGCCGTGCTCGACCGCCCCGCGGCCCGGCGCCTGGCGGCCGGCGCCGGGACCGCCCTTCGCCTTCACGAGATCGAGGCGCTGCTCGCCTCCGGCGCGCTAGTGCTGGATGCCGGGCGGCGGGGTCTCGCGGCGGCCGGCGCCTGGCAATCGCTGGCGCGCCGGCCGATCCTGTTCGCGCTGGCTTATGAACTGGCCAAGTCCTGGCCCCGCGACGTGGCGCGCGACCACCTGATCGCGACCGCCTTCCGCACCCGCCGCTCCGACGAGACGCACCGGGCCCGCCTGCGGGTGGAGATCGGCCGGCTGCGCGCGCTGCTGCGGCCCCTGGCCGGCATCGAATCCACGCCGGGCGGCTTCGTGTTGGCGCCGCGGGCCGGTGCCGAGGTCGCCGTGCTGGAGCCGCCCATCGCCGGCGAGCAGGCTGCGCTGCTGGCGCTGCTGGCCGACGGCGCCGCGTGGTCGACCTCCGCCCTGGCGCTGGCGCTTCAGGCCAGCCAGCGCACCGTGCAGCGCGCGCTGGCCGAGTTGCAGGCGGCGGGCCAGGTGCGCGCCATCGGCCAGGCGCGCGCGCGCCGCTGGCTCGCGCCGCCGCTGGTGGGTTTCACGACAATCTTGTTACTCCCCGCTTCGCTGCCAGGTGCGTAGAGTGCACTCATCGCGTCACGACAAGGCGCAGGAAGGATCCCCCACCATGAGCAGCAGCAAGCTTTCCGCCAAGCCCGAACCCGTGGCGCAGCCCGCCGAGATCGTGCGCGAGTACGGTTTCGCCGGCGTGAGCAAGGTCGCCGGCGTCAGCTATGACGGCAGCCGGGTGTGGGCCGCCACCGGCGCGCAGCTGGTGGCCTTCGATCCGCAGCGCGGCGAAGTCGCGCGCACCCTGGACTGCGCCTGCGACGCCGGGACGGCCTTCGATGGCAAGCATCTCTACCAAATCGCCGAGTCGCGCATCGACAAGATCGATCCCGTCACTGGCGAGGTGCTGGCGTCGATCCCCGCGCCGGGCGCCGGCACCGACTCCGGCCTGACCTGGGCCGAGGGCAGCCTGTGGGTGGGCAACTACCGCGGCCGCAGGATCCAGCAGATCGACCCCGCCACCGGCGCGGTGCGGCGCACCATCGAATCCAACCGTTTCGTCACCGGCGTGACCTGGGTGGACGGCGAGCTGTGGCACGCCACCTGGGAGGCCGACGAGAGCGAGCTGCGCCGCATCCATCCGCAAAGCGGCGAGGTGCTGGAGCGGCTCGCGATGCCGCGCGGCACCGGCGTGAGCGGGCTGGAGTCCGACGGCGCCGGCCTCTTCTATTGCGGCGGCGGCGAAAGCGGCAAGGTGCGCGCGGTGCGGCGCCCCAGGGCCACGCGCGACTAAGCACCACCTGGAGCAGCATGCGAAGGCCGGATCCCCGGTCGGGCCGCCGCATGGGGCGATCGATTTCAACAAGGGCTGATCGAGCCAAAGGAGCACACCATGACCCATCTCACTGCACAAGGCACCACCGCCGCCACCGGCCACCACGCTGTCGTCTCCGACGAACGGTGGATCGAGGAGCGCAAGAAACTGCTGGCCCGCGAGAAGGAACTCACGCACCTGCGCGACGAACTGGCTGACGCGCGCCGCGCCTTGCCCTGGCGGCGCATCACCAGGGACTACATGTTCGACGCGCCCGAGGGCCGGCGCAGCCTGGCGTCGCTGTTCGAAGGCCGCCGCCAGCTGATCGTGCAGCACTTCATGTTCGGGCCGGGCTGGGAGCAGGGCTGTCCCAGCTGCTCGTTCATGGCGGACCACACCGACGGCCTGAACATTCACCTGGCCCACCGCGACATCACCTTCGTGGCGATCTCGCGCGCGCCGCTGGCCGACATCCAGCGCTTCCGCCGGCGCATGGGCTGGCAGTTCTACTGGGTCTCTTCGCACGGCAGCGATTTCAACCGCGATTTCTGCGTGAGCTTCACGCCCGAAGAGCTGGCCAGCGGCGAGGTCTACTACAACTACGGCAAGGGACCGTTCCCGGCGGAGGAGGCGCCCGGCGTCAGCGTGTTCTACCGGGACGACGCGGGCGAGGTGTTCCACACCTACTCCACGTTCGGCCGCGGCGTGGAAGTGATGATGGGCGCCTACATGCTGATGGACCTGACGCCCAAGGGGCGCGACGAGCGCGACACGCCCTACAAGATGGAATGGGTGCGGCACCACGACCGCTATGCGCCCGAGCCGGCGACCGCCGCCGCCGCGGCCGCCGCCGGGTGCTGCCACGCCGAGTCCTGATGGCGCGCGGGGTGCGTGCATGGACAGCCTGTGGCCTTGGCTGGCCGTGGCGGGCGCAGGCGCCCTGCACGGGGTGAATCCTGCCAGCGGCTGGCTCTTCGCGGCCTGCGGCCCGCGCCTGGATGGCCGGTCGCGGCCGCTGCGCGCCCTGGCGACCATCGCCGTGGCGCACCTCGCCGCGGTGGCCATGGTGCTGCTGATGCTGGGGGGCGTGCCTGCGACTTCGCCATCCAGGCTGGCTGTCGATCCCCTCGTCCTGCAGGGCCTGGCGGCGGTATTGCTGCTTCTGCCGCCGGCGCTGCATGCTGTCCGCGGGCAGGCGCCCGGGCGGGCATGGGGAATGCTCGGCCATGCAGGCCTGGCACTCTGGGTGTTCGCGGTGAGCACGGGTCATGGGGCGGGCCTGATGCTGGTGCCGCTGCTGGCGCCGCTGTGTGCGAGCGCGGGGCCTGCGCAGCAGTCCATGGCCGCTGGGGCCGTCCTGCTGGCGCTCGCGGTCCACCTGGCGGGGATGCTGGCGGCCACGACACTCATGTCGGCGGGCGCTCGGCGCGGGTGGGATGCGCTGGCGCGGTGGATGAAAGGGCGTGTCGACTCAGCCGTGACTGACGGTTGACAGCAAAGCGCGATGGCATAGGCTAGGGCTAACAGGCCCTAGCTGCCACAAGGAGATCAGCCGCCATGCGCATCCTCGCACCCCTCGCCCTGGTCCTTGCCGGCCTGGCCGCCTGCGCCACCGGACCGTCCGCTCCCGATCCTGGACGCTACGCCGCGATCGTCGCCGCGCCGGATCGCAGCGCGGCCGATCGCACCAATGACGTTCGACGCAAGCCCGCCGAGATGCTCGCCTTCCTCGGCGTGCGCCCCGGCATGGTGGCCCTGGACCTGAGCGCCGCGCGCGGGTACACCAGTGAACTGCTGGCCCGTTCGGTGGCGCCGGATGGCAAGGTGTACGCCCAGAACCGCCCTCCCGCCGCCGCGCGCACACCGCCGCCGCAAGCCGAGGGCGCTTCAGCGCCGGCGCCGGCCACGGCCCCACCTCCGATGCCCACGCTGCCCGAGCGGCTGCGGAACCCGGCGCTCGCGAGCGTGCTGGTGCCCGTGACGCGGCCCTTCGAGGACCCGGTGCCCCCGGAAGCGGAGGGGCGCCTGGACCTCGTGACACTGATGTTCAACTACCACGACTTCGGCCACCTCGGTGTGGACCGGGCGCAGCTGAACCGGGCCGTGTTCCGCGCACTCAAGCCGGGCGGCCAGTACGTGATCGCGGATCACTCCGGCCGCGCCGGCACCGGCATCTCCGAGTCGGGCACCTTGCACCGCGTCGAGGAGGCCTTCGTCGTGCGCGAAGTGGAGGCGGCGGGGTTCCGCCTTGCCGCACGCGGCGACTTCCTGCGCAACCCCGCCGACCCGCGCGACCGCAATACGCCCGAGCCGCCGATGCCCAAGGACGAGTTCGTGCTTCGCTTCATCAAGCCGAACTGACCAGCGGCGGCCACACGCATACCGCCGGCGGCGCCGCGCTGCGGGTGCGCGGACAATCGGCCGGTGACTTCTTCCACTCGCTTTCGCGCCGCCGTCATCGGCGGCGGACCGGCCGGCTTGATGGCGGCCGAGATGCTGGCCCGGGAGGGCGTGGTGGTCGACTTGTTCGACGCCATGCCCTCCGTCGGCCGCAAGTTCCTGCTGGCCGGACGCGGTGGCCTCAATCTCACCCACTCGGAAGCGCCCGGACCCTTCCTCACGCGCTACGGAGACCGCAGCGCTGCACTGCGAGCGGCCATCTCGGCCTTCGGCGGCGAGGAGGTGCGGCGCTGGGCGGCCGGCCTCGGCATCGAGACCTTCGTGGGGACCTCCGGGCGCGTGTTCCCGACCGGCATGAAGGCCGCGCCGCTGCTGCGCGCCTGGCTGCAGCGCCTGGGCGCTGCCGGGGTGCGGCTGCACACCCGGCACCGCTGGGCGGGATGGGATCCTGCGACGGGTGAGCTCGTTTTCGATACGCCGACGGGGCGGATCGCCCACGGCGCGGACGCAAGCGTCCTGGCCTTGGGTGGCGCGAGCTGGCCGCGCCTGGGCTCCGATGGCGCATGGGTGCCGCTGCTGGCCGCCCGCGGCGTGCCCATCGCGCCGCTGCAAGCGGCCAACTGCGGCTTCGACGTGGCGCCCACTCGCGCAGACGCTGCGGGGTGGAGCGATCATCTGCGCACGCGCCATGCGGGCCAGCCCGTCAAGCCCGTGGCCGCACGCTTGCCCGCGCAGGCGCCGGAGGACAGCCAGCAGGGCGAGTTCGTGTTGACGGACACCGGCATCGAAGGCAGCCTGGTGTATGCGTTTTCGGCGCGGCTGCGCGACGAGATCGCCAGGCAGGGCCGCGCCAGCTGGGTCATCGACCTGCTGCCGCAACACAGTGCGGCGCAAGTGCTGGCCGAGACCCGCCGCCCGCGCGGCGCGCGCAGCCTGTCCACGCACCTCAAGAGCCGGCTCGGCATTGCCGGGCTCAAGATGGACCTGCTGCACGAGCTGCTGTCGCCGCAGCAACTGCACGATCCGGAGCAGCTGGCGGCGGCCCTGAAGGCGCTGCCACTGACACTCGTTCGTCCGCGCCCCGTGAAGGAAGCGATCAGCACGGCAGGTGGCGTGCGCCTGGACGCGCTGGACGCGAATGGCATGCTGCGCGACCTTCCCGGCGTGTTCTGCGCGGGCGAGATGCTCGATTGGGAGGCGCCGACGGGCGGCTACCTGCTCACCGCCTGCCTGGCCACGGGCCGGGTCGCCGGGCAGGGCGCAGCGCGGTGGCTGCAATCGCGCGGCCGCGGGTGATGGCGCCGAGGGAAGGGCGTATGCTGGCTCACTCCCAGTCTCATCCTGACGGAAGGCGCCCATGAAGAAGCCGGATTCGAGCGCGGGCCAACCGGCCTCCGCGCTGATCGACCAGAGAATCGCCGAACTCGCGGACTGGCGCGGCGACACCCTGCGCAGGATGCGCATGCTGATCAAGGAGGCCGTGCCGGATGTCGTCGAGGAGTGGAAGTGGATGGGCACGCCCGTGTGGTCGCAGGGCGGCATCATCTGCACCGGCGAGTCCTACAAGGCGATCGTGAAACTGACCTTCGCCAAGGGGGCTTCGCTGGAGGATCCGGCCCGGCTCTTCAACGCGAGCCTCGATGGCAACGTCAGGCGCGCGATCGACATCCACGAGGGGGAAGAGGTCGACGCGGGCGCGTTCAAGGCGCTCGTCCTCGCTGCGGTGGCCCTGAATGCCGCCGGCGCCAAGGCCAAGCCGAAGCGAGCGAAGTAGCCTGGGCAGCTGGCACGCGCCATGAGGGAGCCGGCGAGTCTCGACACCGAAGTCCTGGTCGCAGGCGGCGGCCCGTGCGGCCTGATGCTGGCGAACGAACTGGGGCGTCGCGGCATCCGCTGCCTGCTGGTCGATCCCAAGCCGGGGACGGCCTTCAATCCGCAGGCGAACGCGACGCAGGCGCGCACCATGGAGCACTTCCGGCGACTGGGCTTCGCCCACGAGGTTCGCGCGCTGGGCCTGCCGCCGGACCATCCGACGGACATCGTGTACATGACGCGCTTCTCGGCGCATGAGCTCGCGCGCATTCGCCTGCCGACTGCCGCTGAAGCGGTTGAGAAGGTCAGGGCGATGACGGGCTCCTGGAGCGCGGCCGAACTGCCCCACCGCGTCTCGCAGAAGTTCGTCGAGCAGGTGCTCCTGCGGCATGCGCGGGCCTGCGCCAGCGCGGACATCCGCTACGGCTGGGCCCTGGAGTCCTTCGAGGCGTCGGACGATGCGGTCACGGCCACCGTGCGCCCGGCGGCATCCGTCGGCGAGGCGGTCCGCGTCCGGGCGAGCTATCTGGTCGGCGCGGACGGCGCGCGCAGCATGGTGCGGCGCGCGCTGGCCATCGAGTGGGGCGGCGCGACGGGGGCCTCCCGCGAGTTCATGGGCGGGAAGATGTTCGCCATGTACCTGCGCGCCCCCGGGTTCTTCAGCGTGCTGCGCCATCCCAAGGCATGGATGTACGTGGCGGTCAATGCCCAGCGCAGGGCCTTCATGGCATCGGTCGACGGCATCTCCGAATTCGCCTGCCATGCCGCGCTGCATCCGCACGAGAGCGCGGACGATTGGGGCGAGGCGGAGGCGCGCCGCCTGTTCGCGGAAGTCGTGGGCGCCGAGGTGCCGGTCGAGATCCTGTCGACCGGCACCTGGATCGCCGGCCATTCACTGGTGGCCAAGCGCTTCCAGACCGGTCGGGTCTTCATTGCCGGCGATGCCGCTCATCTCTTCACGCCCACGGGAGGGCTGGGCTACAACACCGCGGTCGAAGACGCGGTGAACCTCGCCTGGAAGCTGGCCGCCGTGTTGCACGGCCAGGCGGGGCCGGGGCTGCTGGGCAGCTACGAGGCCGAGCGCAAGCCGCTCGCCGAGCGCAACACGGCCTATGCGCGCCGCTTCGCGGACTCGGTGGGCCTGTTCCGCGCGACGCCGGAGCTCGAAGAGGACTCCGAACGCGGCGCGCTGGGACGCCAGCGGGCTTCGGAGCACCTGAACGAGCACGCGCGGCTGGAATTCAACATCCCCGGCGTGACCTTCGGCGGCCGCTACGACGCCTCGCCCGTCATCGTGAAGGACGGTTCCGCCGCGCCGTCCGACCAGCCGAACGAATATGTGCCGACCGCCTCTCCCGGCGGCCGGCCGCCGCACGCCTGGCTGGACGATGGCCGCTCGCTGTACGACCTGTTCGGGCGGGACTGGACGCTGCTGGTGCTCGGGAAAGGCGCGCCGACGACGGCGCCGTTCGAATCCGCTGCCCGGCATCTGGGGCTCGCCTTGCAACGGGTGAACCTGGAAAGCGAAACGCTGGAGGCGCTCTATGAGGCGCCGCTCGTCCTGATCCGGCCCGACCAGATCGTCGCCTGGCGTGGCAGCGCCGCGGACGATGCGCTTGCCGTCCTCGGGCAGGTCACGGGACGCCACTGAAGCTGCGCGCTCAGGCGATGAAGCGCTTGCCGACGGCCAGGGGGACGACCGTGCCGGCGAAGGCCTGCTCCAGGGCGCCAATGGCGCGCCAGCCGGTGCAATGACCGGGGGCCAGCAGTTGGAGGTCGAACTGCCGCAGGTCGGCCACGGTGTCCGGAATGATGCGTTCCGTCGAGCCGGAAAGGTGAAGTCCCCCCATCGCGCCATACAGCGGCAGCTGCGGAAACAGCGAGCGCGCGTGGCCCAGGACGTTGATGATCCCGGCGTGCGAGCAGGCCGAGAAGATGAACTGGCCCTTGTCCTTCACGTGGACCGAGACGAAGCGCTCGTCCATCAGCAAGGGGTCCGGCTCCCAGCCGGTGCCGTCGTCGGATCGCCGAAGGTGGCCGGGCAGTCCGGTCTCGTAGGGCGTGGTCCGCGGAATCTCCCCACTGATGTAGAACAGGCCACCACCGGCGGTGTGCGCGTCCCGCGAGCTGATCACCGTGGCGCCGGCGCGGGCCAGTTCGCCTGGCGCCGGCACGTCTTCGAAGGGGAAGACGATCCCGCTGGGCAGTTTCATGCCGCGCTGCGCGAACATGCCGGGATGCACGTGGCAGCCGACCTGGCCGGCGCCGCGCGCGCCGGCGATCTGCTCGATCGCGGCGGTCAGTCCGCCGGCATGGTCCCAGTGCCCGTGCGAGAGCACGACATCGGGGATCGCGCCGAAGTCGATGCCCAGGATGCGGCTGTTGCGCAGGAACACGGCGCCTTCCGGGCCGGCGTCGAACAGCAAGCTCCGGACCTCACCGTCGCGGCGCGCCTGCAGCAACAGCGACAGCCCGTGGTGCGCGCAGCAGATGCTGGTCCCGCCCAGCAGCTGCAGCCGATTGCGTTCGCGCAAGCCCTGCCACTCGGACACCACGCCGGCCGGATTGGTGGACAGTCCGTCGGTGGCGTTGTCCACGATCACCAGCACCTCGAGGCCGTCCGCGACGGCGACATCGCTGCTCATGGCGGCCTCGCCCGCGCGTCAGGCGCTACGCGCTGGTCGCGCTAGGAGACCAGCTTCGCGTTGAGCGTGATCGGCAGCGCCTTGAGCGCCTGGCTCACCGGGCAGTTGGCCTTGGCGTCCTGCGCGATCTCCTCGAAGCGCTTGGCATCGAGGCCCGGCACGCGGCCCTCCACGTTCAGCTCGACCCCGCTGATGCGGAAGCCGCCCTCGGCGCGCTCCAGGCTGACGGTGGCGCGTGCGTCCAGCTGCTCGGCGGGGTGTCCCGCTCCTTCCAGCTTGAACGCCAGGGCCATGGCGAAGCAGCCGGCGTGCGCGGCAGCGATCAGTTCCTCGGGATTGGTGCCGGCCCGGCCGTCTTCGCTCTCGAAGCGGGCGGCGAAGTTGTAGGGCAGCTTCTGCAAGGCCCCGCTCTGGCTGTCGAGCGTGCCGCTGCCGCTCTTGCCGGCGCCGCGCCACTGGGCACTGGATGTTCTCTTCATGAGCTTGCTCCTGGTGGTTCAGACGAAAAGAACATTCTCGGCGCATCACGGGCGCCGTGGGGCGGGGTGCTCCTCGCTGCGGGACGTGGCCATGGCGCGCACCATGAACAGCGAGTCCGTCCCGTAGCTCTGCAAGTTGGGCGCCTGCGGCTGCGGCGCCCGGAAGCCATGGCGCGTCCAGAAGGGCGCTGAACTGTTCACCGCCACCAATGAGACCTCGGCCACGCCGAGTTGCCTGGCCAGTTCCATCACCCGTCGCACCGCTTCCCCTGCCACGCCCGAACCCCGGGCTCCGGGCAGCAGCGCGAGGTCGTGGACATAGAGCGTGCCGGGCTGCAGGGGCAGCCGCTGCAGCAAGGAATTCAGCGGCACCGGCGTTTCGCGATGCCAGGGATGGCTCAGGAGGTATCCGAGCAGCCCGTCGTGCGGGTCGACCAGCACCCGGCAGCCGGCCGGAAACAGGCGCAGGCGCTCAGCGAAGACGGCTTCGTGCTCCGGAAAATCCGGATGAACGAGGGCGGCCACCGACAACAGCGCGGGGAGGTCTGACGCTGCCATGTCGCGCCAGCGCAGCGCGGTGGGAGAAGGCCTGGTCACGGCGGGCGCCCCTCCCGGTCACGACAGCCCCGGCGGCGGCATGACATAGCTCGCCGGCCTTTGCTTGCGGATCAGGAGATTCTTCACCTCCCACTGCACGGCGGGCTCCAGCGGCTGCAGGTAGCGGATGTCGCCGCCGCTTTGCGTGGCGATCGGAACGCCGGCTTCGAACAGCAGGCGGTTGCCGGCCAGGCGCGGCACCTTGTCGCCGGGCGTGAGGATGCCGGCGAGGTTCAGCGGATCGACCGCCGAGATCGCGACGCGCTCGCGCCCCGGCGTGCGGGCGGTCTTGCGCAGGGCCGCGGCGGCTTCCGGCAGCGCGAACTGCTCGCCGGAAAAGCCGCTGACGAAGCGGCCGCCGCGCACCTCGCCGCGCGCCTCCAGCCGGCGCAGCACGTAGTACAGCTCGCGCCAGGGCGGCAGTCCCTCCTCGCGTTCGATCAGTTTGCGAAACAGCACGCCATAGCGGCGCAGCAGCACGCGCGCGATGTGCTCGACATGCGGCGCGGCCAGCGCGCCCGGCGCCGGCTCCGTCGGTCGCGGCCGGCGCGTCAGCGCCCAGCGGCCGGCGTCGGCGATCGGGTCCCGGTTCTTGCGGCGCAGCTTGTTGCGCTTGTCGGCCGGCATCACCAGCGTACGCAGGCCGGCGAAGGAATCGCAGCTGACCAGGCCCTGCGCGACCAGCTCGGACAAGGCCTGCTCGAGCTGCTCGCCCAGCAGCCGGGCGTCGTGCTGCAGGTCGGCGAAGAAGCTGGCGCCGTGCGCGCGCAGCAGTTCCAGCACTTCCCGGGCCTTGCCGGACAGCACCGCTTCGTCGACTGCCACGGCGCCGGCCGCCTGCTGCCAATGCGACAGGGCATCGCGTTCGCACAGCAGCACCGGCGTGCCGCGCACTGGCCCCGACTTGTGGCCGCCGGCCTCGCCGGGTTCCGCCGGCCGCCACCAGGCGATGCGGCCCACCGCGCACAACTTATCCAGCATGGCGGGCAGGTAGTCCCCGACCCGCGCGGGCAGCAGGTCTTCTTCCCAGGCCGAGGCCGGCGCGGCATGGCCTTCGAGCTGCCGCAGCACATCGGACAATGAGCTTTCGCCTTCACGGCGCTCGTCGCCCTCGCTGCCGGCGAGCTGGTGCCAGCGGAACAGAAAGCGCATGAATTGCGCCGGCGGCACCGGCTGGATTTCGGCGCGCAGCTTGTCGCGCGTCATGCGGTGGATGCGCGCCAGCAGACGCCGGTCGCACCATTCGGCCGCACCCGCCGCGCTGGAGGCGCCGCGCATCACGGCGCCTTCGGCCTCGAGCGCGAGCAGGGCGGGCAGCACGGCGTCGCCGGGCAGGCCGAGCGGCGCGCCCAAGGCGCCGGCCGTCACCGGCCCCAGCATTTCCAGGCGCCCGCGCACGATCTCGCGCAAGGCCATCTCGGGGGCGGGACGGTCCTGGACCACCGCTTCGATGGGTGGGTGCAGCGGCGCCTGCGGGAAAAGCGCCTGCATCTCGTGCAGGCGCTCGGCCGCGACCTGCAGCGCGCCGCCGGCCGGCGTGTGAAGCCGCGTGATGCGGCGCTGCTGCACGAGCGCCTCGACCAGCTCCGGCAAGGGTGCTTCGCCGGTAGTGAGGAAGCCATGCACCACCAGCGCATCGTGCAGTTCCTCGGCATTGCCGATCTCGGGCCAGGCATCGGCGCGCACCTGCGCGATCGCCTCCGGGTCGAGCTTGCCGATGTCCTGCGCCGTCTGCAGGTCCATGATCGGCTGCGTCCGCACGGCCCGGGTGCGGCGCTCCTCCGCCGCGCCATCGTCGAGGAAGGCGAAGGGACGCGCATTGAGGATGGCGTGCGACAGCGGCGAGGGTGAGGCGAGCTCGCGGGTGCTGATCTGCACCTCGCCGGTTTCGATGCGTGCCAGCAGCGCCACGAAGCCCTCGGCATCCATGGTCTCGGTCAGGCAGTCGCGCAGCGTCTGCGCCACCAGGGGATGGTCCGGGATCTCGCGTTCGCCCACGAGGTTCTCGGCGCAGGCGATCTGGTCCGGGAACACCACCGTCAACAGGTCCTGCGCGTCGGTGCGCTGGAACTGCGGCGGCACCTTGCGACCGCCGTTCATGCGGCGCACCGCCAGCGAAGCGGTGGCGTTCCAGCGCCAGCGGGTGCCGAACATCGGCGCGTCGAGCAACGCCTGCACCAGCACATCGCGCGCGCTGCCCGACTTCAGGTAGTGCTGCACTTCATCCAGCGGGAAGCTGTGCGTCGGACCCAGCGACAGCACGATGCTGTCCTCCAGCGCGCTGGCCTGCAGCTCGAAGTTGAACTTGCGGCACATGCGCTTGCGCAGCGCCAGGCCCCAGGCCTTGTTGATGCGCGAACCGTAGGGCGAATGGATCACCAGGTGGGTGTCGCCGACCTCGTCGAAGAAGCGCTCGAATACGATCCGCTTGCGGGTGGGCAACGCGCCCAGCGCCGCCCGGGCGGCCGCCAGGTAGTGCGTCAGCTGCTCCGCGGCCGCGGCGGGGAGGCGCAGGACCTCGCGCAGCCAGGCGGCGCATTCCGGCACGCCGTCCTCGAGCAGGCTGTCCGCGGTCTCGCACAGGCGCGACACCGCCTCGCACAGCTCGTCGCTGCGGCCCAGGCCCTCGCCGAGCCAGAACGGCATGTTGGGCGCCTGCCCCCTGGCGTCTTCCACCAGCACCCGGCCGGTCTCGACCTTGACGATGCGGTAGGAGGTGTTGCCCAGCTGGAAGATGTCGCCGGCCAGGCTCTCGAAGGCGAAATCCTCGTTGAGCGTGCCCACGCGGTGCTCCTCGGGCAGCAGCACCACGTCGTAGTCGAACTGGTCGGGGATCACGCCCGCGTTGGTGACGGCTGCCAGCCGCGCGCCGCGGCGCGCCCGCAGCATCCGGTTGACGCCGTCGTAGTGCAGGTAGGCGCCGCGCCGGCCGCGGCGGGTGCTGTAGCCGTCCGCCAGCATCTGCACCAGCTGCTCGAACTCCGCCAGCGCGAGCTCGCGATAGGGCTGCGCACGCCGCAGGCGCTCGTACAGCGCATCGAGTGGCCATTCGCGGCAGGTCGTCTCGGCGACGACTTGCTGCGCCAGCGCGTCCAGCGGCTTGGCCGGCACCCGGATGCGGTCCAGTTCGCCGCGCGCCACCGCGTCGAGCAGCGCGGCGCATTCCAGCAGGTCGTCCAGCGCCAGCGGGAACAGCCGTCCCTTGGGGATCGCGCCGATGGCATGGCCGGCGCGGCCGACCCGCTGCAGGAAGGCATTGACGGCGCGCGGCGAACCGATCTGGCAGACCAGGTCGATGTCGCCGATGTCGATGCCCAGTTCCAGCGAACTGGTCGCCACCAGCGCTTTCAGTTCGCCCTGCTTGAGCCGCTGCTCGGCCTGCAGGCGGTGTTCGCGCGCCAGGCTGCCGTGGTGGGCGGTGACGTGTTCCTCGCCGATCCGCTCGGCGAGGTGGCGCGCCATCCGCTCCGCGGTGCGGCGCTGGTTGACAAAGATCAGGGTGGTGCGGTGCTGGTGGATCAGTTCGGCGAGGCGGTCGTAGAGCTCGTCCCACACTTCGGTCGGCATCACCGCGGTCAGCGGCGAGCGCGGCATTTCGATGGCCAGGTCGCGCTCGCGGATGTGGCCCGCATCGATGATCTCCACCGCCTCGTCGCGCGCGCCGATCAGGAAGCGTGCCATCTCCTGCAGCGGTTTCACGGTGGCGGACAGGCCGATGCGCACCGGCGGCCGCTCGCACAGGGCCTCCAGCCGCTCGATCGACAGCATCAGGTGCGAACCGCGCTTGCTGCCGGCCACCGCGTGCAGCTCGTCGACGATCACGCTCTTGACCGACTTCAGCATGGCGCGGCCAGAATCGGAGCTGAGCAGGATGTACAGGGACTCCGGCGTGGTCACCAGGATGTGCGGCGGCGTGCGGCGCATGCGCTCGCGCTCCGCCGCCGGCGTGTCGCCGGTGCGCACCGCGTCGCGGATGCCGGGGTCGGGCAGGCCCATCGCGGCCAGTTGCGCGCGGATGCCGGCCAGCGGCTCCTGCAGGTTCTTGCGGATGTCGTTCGACAGCGCCTTGAGCGGCGATACATAGAGCACATGGACCTCGTCCGTGAGCCCGCCGGCCAAGCCCTCGCGGACCAGCGCGTCGATGGCCGACAGGAAGGCTGCCAGCGTCTTGCCGGAACCGGTGGGCGCGGCGATGAGCGCGTGGCGTTGCCGTGAAGTGACTGCCCACGCCTGGGCTTGCACCTCGGTCGGCTGGCCGAAGCGACGCTCCAGCCAAGCGGACACGGCCGGGTGGAAGGGGAGCCGGGACATGCCGCCTATTTTGGCCGCTTGCCTGGCTGGACACGAGGGACCCAGCAGAGCCCTGGCGAAAAGCAGGGACGCAAGGCAGCAAGCCAGAGCTTGTTATCTGGTGACGAAGGAGCCGGTCACAAGGAGGTATTGGCCGACTCGTCACCCGAACCCGGCTTGGCCGGCGTCTCGAGTTCGTCGGTGACCCGCAGGCGGCGGACCACAAGCTCGTCAATCTCGAGCTTCCTGATGCGCGCACGCCCCACCGCGAGCCGGCCGATGGCTAACGCGCCCAGAGCCAGGGCCCCGGTGGCACAGGCGCCCAGCGCCATGGCGCCGAGGGCTCGAGCGCCCGTCGCGGCGGCCGGCTGGATTTGCGCGACACCGCGCTGAATCGGTGGAGCTTGGTGCATATCGGGACGGCTGCAGAGAGCTTGAACGAGGGTAAGCCGACCGGGCGCTTCGCAAGCGCAAGCGCTGCAATCGAATGTTGCGATGGCGTATGCTTTCCTGATGACTGCGATTCCCCAGATTTCCCCTGAGCGGCTGCCCGAACTGCTGCAGCGCATGCCCAAGGCCGAGTTGCACATTCACATCGAGGGCTCGCTGGAGCCTGAGCTGATCTTCGAATTGGCCCGGCGCAACGCAGTGAGCATTCCGTATTCCAGCGTCGAAGAGCTGCGCAAGGCCTACGCCTTCAGCAACCTGCAAAGTTTCCTCGACATCTATTACGCCGGCGCCAGCGTGCTGCTCCAGGAGCAGGACTTCTACGACATGGCCTGGGCCTACCTGAAGCGCGCCCAGGCCGACAACGTTCTGCGTGCGGAGATATTCTTCGACCCGCAGACGCACACCGCGCGCGGGGTGGCGATGGAGACGGTGGTCAAGGGCCTGCACCGCGCGTGCCAGGACGCGCGCGGCCAGCTGGGCGTGGATGCCGAGCTGATCCTGTGCTTCCTGCGCCACCTGTCCGAAGCCGAGGCCTTCGAGACGCTGGAGCAGGCGCTGCCCTTTCGCGACAAGTTCATCGGCGTGGGGCTGGATTCCAGCGAAGTGGGCCATCCGCCGGAGAAATTCGCGCGCGTGTTCGCCAAGTGCCGCCAGCAGGGCCTGCACCTGGTAGCCCATGCGGGCGAGGAGGGGCCGCCGGCCTATGTCTGGGCGGCGCTGGACGTGCTCAAGGTCGAACGCATCGACCACGGCGTGCAATCGGCCAAGGACCCGGCGTTGATGCAGCGGCTGGCCCAGCAGCGCATCCCGCTCACGGTCTGTCCGCTGTCCAACCTGAAGCTGTGCGTGTTCCCGAAGCTGGCCGACCACAATCTGCGCCAGCTGCTGGATGCGGGCTTGTGCGCCACGGTCAACTCGGACGATCCGGCCTATTTCGGCGGCTACATGAACCAAAACTTCAGCGAGACCTTCGGCGCCCTCGGCCTGGAAGCGCGGCACGCCTGGCAGCTGGCGGCCAACAGCTTCGAGGCCAGTTTCGTCGATGCCGCGACGCGGCGCGGCTACATGGACAGGCTGGGTGCGGCGTTCGAGCAATTCGCCTGAGAAGGACAAGAACATGCGCATCGTCAAGTTCACGCTCAAGGGCCTGCTGGCCCTGCTGCTGCTTTCGCTTGTCGCCGGCGGCATCTACGCCTGGCGCAGCTTCCCCACGCTGGATGGCGACATCCGCGCGCCCGGGCTCACTGCCCCGGTGCAGGTGCGGCGCGACGGCTCCGACGTGACGCACATCGAGGCCCAGAGCCAGGCCGACGCGTCGTTCGCGATCGGCTATGTGCACGCGCAGGAACGCAGCTGGCAGCTGGAATTCAACCGCCGCGTCATGCACGGCGAGCTGAGCGAGGTGTTCGGCCCCAGGACGCTGGAAACCGACAGGCTGATGCGGCGGCTGGGCATCATGCGCGCGGCGCAGGCGCAGTGGGAGCGCCTGCCGGCCGAAAGCCAGGCCCTGTTGCAAGCCTATGCCCGCGGCATCAACGCCTACCACGCCAGCAGCGCGCAGGCGCTGCCGCCCGAGTTCCATGTCCTGGGGGTGAAGCCCGGCGAGTGGACCGCGCAGGACAGCGTGGCCTGGGCGCTGATGATGGCCCTGGACCTGGGCGGCAACTGGGGCGCCGAATTCGCCCGGCTGTCGGCGCTGCAGCGCCTGTCGACGCAGCAGTTGTGGCAGCTGATGCCGGCCTACCCGGGCGAGGCGCCGGCCACCGGCACCGACCTGGCGGCGCTGTACCGGGGGCTCAATGTTTACAAGCCCGAGGGCCCCGCGCCGCAGAAGACGGTGGCCATCGATCCCTTGCACGACGAGTGGCTGCAAGGCATCGGCCAGGCCGAAGGCGTCGGCTCCAACAACTGGGTGGTCGCCGGTAGCCACACGCAAAGCGGCAAGCCGCTGGTTGCCAATGACCCGCACCTGGGCCTGAGCTCGCCGGCGATCTGGTATTTCGCGCGACTGAAGGCGCCGGCGGCGCCGGGCGGCAAGGCGCTGGACGTGATCGGCGCCACCCTGCCCGGGCTGCCGATGGTGGTGCTGGGCCGCACCGCGGGTGTGGCCTGGGGGTTCACCAATACCAGCCCGGACGTCCAGGACCTGTACCTGGAACAGGTCAATCCGGCCAACCCGAAGCAATACCGCACGCCCGAGGGCTGGGCCGACTTCGTCGCGCATGAGGAGACCATCAAGGTCAAGGGCCAGCCGGACGAGAAGTTCACGGTGCTGGCCACGCGGCACGGCCCGGTGCTGAGCAACGAGCATCCGACCTACAGCCAGGTGCTCGACACCAGCCGCTATGCGCTGGCGCTGCGCTGGGCGGCGCTGGATGCCGACAACCAGACCCTGCTGGCCGGCTACCGCGCCAACCTGGCGCAAAACGTGGACGAACTGCTGGCCGCGTTTTCGCTGCACCACTCGCCGATGCAGAGCCTGGTGGCGGCCGACACCTCGGGCAAGACCGCGTTCCAGGCGATCGGCCGCTCGCCGCTGCGGCGCGCCGACAACGACCTGCGCGGCGTCGCGCCGGCGCCCGGCTGGGACCCGAAGTACGACTGGAGCGGCTGGATCGGGCCGGGCCAGACGCCGCAGGTGGACCATGCGGCGATCGAGGCCAAGGGCTGGCATGCCACGGCCAACCAGCGCATCCCGCCCAAGGATTTCCCGCACTACATGGGCCAGGACTGGGTGACCCCCGAGCGCTACAACCGCATCGAGACGCTGCTGGCCGCCACGCCCAAGCACGACGCCGCCAGCATGCGCGAAGTGCAAAGCGACACCTTCTCGAGCGCGACGGCCAGGCTGCTGCCGGTGCTGCAGGCCACGAAGAGCGAGCACCCGCAGGCGGCGGCCGCGCTCGCCCTGCTGAAGGACTTCGACGGCACGATGAAGCAGGACAGCGGCGCGCCGCTGCTGTTCGCGGTGTGGGCCGATGAACTCACGCGTGGCCTGATCGAGCCCCAGCTGGGCGCCGCGCGCTTCAAGGCGCTCTACGGCAAGCGCACCTACCGCGCCGGCCTGGAGACCATGCTGCTCGATGCGAACGCGCAGGCGTTCTGGTGCGGCGCGGGCGGCTGCGCCGAGGCGTCCTCCAAGGCGCTGGCGCGCGCGCTGGACCGCATCGCGGCGCAGCAGGGCAGTGACTCCGGCGCCTGGCGCTGGGGCAAGGCGCATCCTGCGATCTCGGGGCATCGGCCCTTCAGCAACGTGGCGGCGCTGGCGAAATTCTTCGACGTGCAGGTGCCCACGGGTGGCGATCCCTGGACGGTGAACGTCGGCCAGTACTGGGCCAATGAACCGGCGATGCCCTTCGCGACCCGGCATGCGGCCAGCCTGCGGGCGATCTACGACCTGGCCGACCCGGAGAAGTCGCAGTTCGTCTACCAGACCGGGCAGAGCGGCCTGGTGTTCAGCCCGCGCTACCGCGACATGGCGCAGGAATGGGCGCAGGTGCGCTATCGGCCGCTGCAGATGCAGCCGCAGGGCTGGGCGCACCAGGCCACGCTGGTGCCTTGAATCACGGGATCAGGGATCGGTCACGAAGACAAGCGCGGATGCGATGCCGCGCAGGAGGAGAGGGAGTCATGCGTTCTGTCTTCAAAGGCTGCGCCGCAGCCCTGATGCTGGCGGCGCTGTCGGCGTGCCAGGCGCCCCTGCCACGGCAGCAGGGCGCGCCGGTGGCGGCGTCCTTCGACTGCCCGGTGGCTGCAGGCGTGAAGGCCGAGTACGTGGGGCCTTACCGCGGCCTGGACAACGACATCCCGGCGGCGGACCTGGCCCGCGACACCTACTGCGGCGAGGTGTTCAAGGCGAGCCGCTACCCGAACGGCTTCGTCACCGTGTTCGGCAGTTCCCGCATCAGGGAGGCCAATGAGGCCTGCCTGCCCGGCGGGCCCTGCGACCCGCAGCTGAAAGCCCGTTACGACGCGCTCTACGGCGCCGTGCGCACGTTTGCCGCCGACTGGAGCCGGCGTTTCGGCCAGCAATATCCCGTGATGGCCGGCGCCGGCCCGGGCCTGATGGAAGCGGCGAACCGCGGTGCGGCCGAGGGCGGGGGACCCAGCATCGGCTACACGACCTACTACGACCGGTCGCCAAGTCCCAGCCCGCAACGGCCTTACGGCGGGGATCCGGCGAAGGCCTTCAACCCCTACGTCACGAACGGGCTGATCTTCACCAGCGTCGCGGTCCGGGAGGCCGCGATGGTCCGCCACTCGGCCGCGATCGTGATCGCCCCCGGCGGCACCGGCACCGAGTGGGAGACCTACCAGGCGCTGGAGATGATCAAGAGCTCGCAGCTGAGGCGGATTCCGGTCTATTTCCTGGGGGACCGGACGCTCTGGAGCGGGCTGGAGGCACGCATCCAGGGCCTGGTGGCGCAGCGTGTCGTCGCGGCGGACGAGCTCAGGTTCATCCGGTTCGCTTCCGCGCCCGAGGCACTGGTCGCCGCCCTGGCCGCCGATCTCGGCCTCCAGCCCCCGCCCGGCCCGCCGGTAAAATAGCGGGTCAGAGGCCGCGCCCCGGCGGCCACTTTCGTCGATTCATCCGGGGCCATGTAGAGGAACACCATGTACAAAAACCTCGCTGCCGTGCTCATTGCGGCCGCCTCGTTTTTCACTCCCGCTTTTGCCCAATCGCCTGCGACGCCGCTCAAGGTGGGCTTCGTCTATGTCGCACCCATCATGGACACCGGCTGGGTCCACCAGCACGACGAGGGCCGCCGGGCGGTGGACGCGGCCTTCGGCAGCAAGGTCAAGACCAGCTATGTCGAGAACGTGCCGGAAGGCGCCGATGCCGAGCGCGTGATCCGCGACCTCGCGCAGCAGGGCAACAAGCTGATCTTCACGCCCAGTTTCGGCTACATGGAGCCGACCCTGAAGGTGGCGCGCGACTTCCCCGATGTGAAGTTCGAGTCGGTCACCGGCTACAAGAACGCGCCCAACGTGGCCACGGTCAACGCCCGCTACTACGAAGGCCGCTACCTGGCCGGCGTGCTGGCCGGCCGCATGACCAGCACCAATGTCGCCGGCTACGTGGCGGGTTTCCCGATCCCCGAGGTGCTGCAGGGCATCAATGCCTTCACGCTGGGCATGCGTTCGGTCAACCCGAAGGCGCAGGTCAAGGTCGTGTGGCTCAACGCCTGGTTCGATCCGGGGCGCGAGCGCGAAGCCGCGATGAGCCTGTTCAACCAGGACGTGGACGTGATTGCCTTCCACACCGCGACCGACGCGGCCATGCGGGTGGCGCAGGAGCGCGGCAAGATGGCGGTGGCCTATCACTCCGACATGCGCCAGGCCGGGCCCGACGCCCAGATCGCCGCGGTCACCCACCACTGGGACGAGTACTACAAGCGCCGCACGCAGGCGGTGCTCGACGGCACCTGGAAGAGCGACAAGCTCTGGGGCGGCGTGAAGGAGCGCATGGTGCGCATCGAGGCCTTCGGTCCCAAGGTGCCCAAGGCGGTGCAGGAGGAGGTGCTGGCGCGCCAGAAGGACATCGCCTCCGGCAAGCTGCAGCCCTTTGCCGGGCCGATCGCGGACAACGAGGGCAAGTCGCTCATCGCCGCCGGCCAGCAGCTGTCCGACGAGCAGATCCTGACGATGAACTACCTGGTGACCGGCGTGGTCGGCAAGGTGTCGAAGTAAAGGGCCTGTTCGGACCCTAGGCGATGCGTTCCAGGTAACTCTGGAACACGGCGACGTGCACCAGGGCCGGCTCGGCCGACCCGGGCCACAGGTCTTCGCTGCGGAAGCGCACGTCGTAGGTGGGCTCGTCCTGCGACGCGACGCCGTGCGCATGGGCATCGGGGAACGGGTAGGTCGGGGACTCGCTCACCACCACGCCGGTCTTGCCGCGAATGTAGCCCGGCATGCGCACGTGGCCCGGCACGTAGTCGGCGCGCACCCGGACCCGGTCGCCGGCCCGCAGCGGCTGGCTTGCCGGATGGTTGCTGCGGCCTTCTGCGGCGGGCGCCGCCAGCGGAAACCGGCCCTGCGCGCGCCGCTCGAGTTCTTCGTGGGTGACCAGCCCCTTTTCCACGAGCAGGGTCGCGCAACCGGTGAGCGAGCGCTCGTAGTAGCCGGCCGACAGGTAGTGGCGCGGTTCCATGCGTTCGATCGCATGGCGGTACTCGTCCATGTTGAACAGGCCGCGGCGCACCGCCAGTGCGTACAGCGAATTGGCCCGCACCTCCCACGAAGCGTGGAATGCCGGCGCGTTCAGTGTGTAGCGCACCCGGCCGAAACCCTGCTTGCCGCCCAGATCATGCATGCCGTCCATCTGTGCCCCTTCAAAGCCGCGCTACACCGATCATGGAATCACGGGTGACGATCGCCGCCAGCCGCTCGGGCGACCACCCCACGGTTGCGGCCGGCTGCATCGGCAGCACCATGTAGCGCGTATCGGCGGTGGTGTCCCACACGCGGATCTCCGTCTCCGGCGGCAGGTCCAGCCCCATTTCCTTCAGCACCGTCCGGGCCTCGCGCACCACGCGCGAGCGGTACTCGAAGTCCTTGTACCAGTCCGGCGGCAGCCCGATCAGGGTGAAGGCGGTGCAGGAGCAGAGCGTGCAGCAGATGACGTTGTGGACGGTGGCGGTGTTTTCCAGCACGACCAGATGCCGGTGGTGCTTGGGCATGGGCAGCCCCATCTCGGCCACGGCGGCGCGCCCATCGGCGAGCAGGCGCGCGCGGAATGCCGGGTCGGACCAGGCACGCGCGACGACGCGGGCGCCGTTCTGCGGCACCCATTCCTGCTGTGCAGAGTGATCCAGGTCGGCCAGCCCGGCCGCCGCGTCCCCTCCCTGCTCCTGCAGGACGGCCTGGACGGCGTTGACCCGCTCTTCGATCGAAGCCGTGCGCTGAAAGACCTGCTTGGGTGGGATCGCTTCCATGGCGCCTCCAGTCCCGGTTCGCCGGGCCGCCCCAGTGTGTCGCATCCCGCGCACCGGGGCAACCCGGCGGGCGCCGCGCTGGCCTGACAATAGGCGCATGCAAGCGTTTCGCGCCGCCATCCTGCGCTTTGCCGATGACCGCAGTGCCGTCTACGAGGAGGATGGCCTGCTGGTGGTCGGCCCCGACGCCACGGGCCGCAAGGTGGTGCGTGCGGTGGGCTCCTACGCGGCGCTGGCGCCCAACTTTCCGGGCGTGGCTGTCCAGCATTTTCCCGGCCGCATCATCGCGCCGGGCTTCATCGACCTGCACATCCACTTTCCGCAGCTGGACGTGATCGGCTCGCCGGCCGAGGGGCTGCTGCCGTGGCTGGAGAAGTACACCTTCCCGCATGAAGCGCGCTTCGCCGACGCCGGGCACGCGCGCGCGCTGGCGACCTTCTTCATCGACGAGTTGCTGCGCCACGGCGTGACCAGTGCGCTGGCCTTCGCCACCTCGCACCCGGTGTCGGTCGATGCGCTGATGGCCGAGGCCGGCGGGCGCGGCCTGCGGATGGTCGCGGGCAAGGTGCTGCAGGACCGGCATTCGCCCGAGGGCGTGCGCGACCAGACCGAGCAGTCGCTGGTCGACACCGAAGCGCTGATCCAGCGCTGGCACGGCGTGGGCCGCCTGGGCTATGCCATCACGCCGCGCTTCGCGCCGAGTTGCAGCGAGGCGCAGCTGCGCGGCGCCGGTGAGTTGGCCGCCCGCTACCCCGGGGTATGGATCCAGTCGCACGTGGCCGAGAACCGCGAGGAGATCGCCTGGGCGCGCCAGCTCTTTCCGGATGCGCGCAGCTACCTGGCGGTGTACGAGGGCTTCGGCCTGATGCGCGAGCGCGCCATCTACGCGCACTGCATCCACTTCGACGACGAGGACCGCCGCCTGATGCGAAGCACCGGCGCGGCCGCTGCCGTCAGTCCCACCAGCAACCTGTTCCTGGGCAGCGGCTTCTTCGACTACGAAGGCGCCGAGCGCATCGGCTTCCGCTACGGGCTGGCCAGCGACGTGGGCGGCGGCACCAGCTTCAGCCCCTTCCACACCATGCTCGCCGCCTACTACGTGGGCCGCGAGGGCCAGACCAAGCCGGGCCTGTCGCTGTCGCCGCAGCAGCTGTGGTGGCAGCACACCGCCGGCGCCGCGCAGGCCCTGGGGCTGGAAGGCGTGATCGGCAACCTGCAGCCCGGCTGCGAAGCCGACTTCATCGTCATCGATCCCGGCGCCACGCCGCTTTTGGCGCGCAAGACGCGGCTGGCGGGCAGCCTGGACGAACTGCTGTTCTCCCTCATCGTGCTGGGCGACGATCGCGCGATCGAACGCGTGGTTATCGGAGGAACCTGATGGCCTTCGCCACCTTCGACCCGAGCCACGACGAAGACGGCCGGCCCATCGTCCTGCGCGAGCCGCGCCAGTCCTGGCGGGCCAACGTGTTCTGGGCCTTGATGCTGGGGCTGCCGGCGGTGGGCCTGCCGCTGCTGGCCGGCGACGAGGCCATGGCCCTGGAGAAATACGGCACCGTGCTGCTCGGCCTGGGCTGGATGGGCTTCATGGGCGCCTCGGCCTGGCGCAACCTTGGCCGCACGGTGCGCTGCGACATGGAATGGATCACCCTGTCCCAGGCCTTCGCGCCGACGCGCGTGGCGCTGTCGCAGGTGGCCAGCGTCACGCGCGAGGACGTGCGCCGGCAGTTGCGCGCGTTCCGCGACATCGGGGTGTCGCAGGCGCAGCGGCGCCACACCTTCGACACCCTGCCGCCCATCGTGATGTACGTGCTGCGCGACGCGCAGGGCCGCACGCTGATGCGGCTGGACCAGGGCATGGAGCCCGCCGGCGAGATGAGCCGTTTCCTGAAGCGCCTGCAAAGGCAGGCCGGACCGGTGCGGGAGGGCTGACCGGCCGCTTTGGTATATTGGCCCGCAACCTTCATCGAGCCCATGAGCATCAAGAGCGACAAGTGGATCCGGCGCATGTCGGAGCAGCACGGGATGATCGATCCCTTCGAGCCCAAGCAGGTCCGCGAGGCCCATGGCCACAAGATCATCAGCTACGGCACCAGCAGCTACGGCTACGACATCCGTTGCGCGCCCGAATTCAAGGTCTTCACCAACATCCACAGCACGGTGGTGGACCCCAAGAAGTTCGACGAAAAAAGCTTCGTCGACATGCACGGCGACTACTGCATCATCCCGCCCAACAGCTTCGCGCTGGCGCGCACGCTGGAGTACTTCCGCATCCCGCGCAACGTGCTGACCATCTGCCTGGGCAAGAGCACCTATGCGCGCTGCGGCATCATCGTCAACGTCACGCCCTTCGAGCCCGAATGGGAGGGCTACGTGACGCTGGAGTTCTCCAACACCACGCCCCTGCCCGCCAAGATCTACGCCGGCGAAGGCTGTGCCCAGGTCCTGTTCTTCGAGAGCGACGAGGTCTGCGAGACCAGCTACAAGGATCGCGGCGGCAAGTACCAGGGGCAGCACGGCGTGACGCTGCCCAAGGCCTGATCCGGGCTCGCTTCAGCCCGCGGCCGCCCGCGCGGCGGCCAGGTCCCAGCCGGCCCAGCCACAGCTCTTGAACAGCACCGGGCCGCGCCGGCCCGGCTGCGCCTGCAGCAAGACCTCGCGCAGCGTCGGAAAGCCGGCCGCATCGAGCCCGGCCTGCAGCAGGTCGCCCGCTTCCTGCGCGGCCAGCGGGGTGTCGACCACCACGCTGCCCTGGCTGGCGCAATGCCGGCACAGGTCCGGCGCGAGTTCCACCATGGCCGGCGTGAAGGCGCCGATAGCGGCGATGAAGGCATCGGGGCGCGGGATGCCGGACAGCACGACGCCGGCGGCCGGCGTGCAGGTGACGACGAGCGCGCAGTCGGCGAGGGCCGCGTCGGCATCGGCGGTGAACTTCGCGCGCGCGCCCAGCCGGCGCGCATGCCCGGCCAAGGCCTGGGCGCTCGCGGCGCTGCGCGAGGCCACCAGCACCTCCTGCACGCCCAGCACCTCGATGAAGGCCTCCACATGGGCATGGCCCTGCGCGCCCGCGCCCACCACCAGCAGCGGCCCGTCGGGCTTCGGCGCCAGTTCCTGCGCTGCCAGCAGCGACACCGCGGCCGTGCGGCGGGCGGTCACGGTAGGGCCGTCGAGCACCAGCCGGCGCTCGCCGCTCTTCACATCGAAGACGACGACGTCGCCCTGGATGGCCGGGCGCGGCGTGCCGGCGTTGCCGGGCGTGAAGGTGATCAGCTTGGTCATGGCGATGCGCGCATCCAGCGCCGGCATGACGAACAGGCTGCCGCCGCCCGGCAATGGCTGCACCAGCCGGTCGGGGACCTGCACCGAGGGATCGGCCAGCACCTCCCGCACCTGGCGCAGCAGGGCGGGATAAGGAAGGCGTTGCGCCGTCGCCTGCGCGTCCAGAAGCGTCATCGGGCGGTTTTCAACCATGGTCGAGCCATTCTGTCCTACAGCGACATGCGCCAGGCGGCGGCCGACGGTGCGCAGGCACTGCCTAGGATCGCATGAAAGGTATCGGAGAGTGAACGTCATGCCACCCGCCTTGCGCCAGCTGTCGCGTGCCGATCTCGGCTTGAGGGTGCTGCTGGCCGTTTTGGTCGTGGTTCAGCTGACGGCCTTGTGGATGGTCTGCCTCGGCCAGGTGCGCAAGGCCGAGCTGCGCCACGAGAACCTCTTGGGTGAGCAGCGCGCGGTGGAGGAATGCGTGCGCCGCAACACCAAAGACTCGCTCGTCCAATGCGCCGGCCTCGCCACGGATCCGCAGACCACGGGCAGTGCCGGTGCAAAGGCAAACCGCTACGCCGCTTCCTCGCGCTGACCGACGCGAATTCGTCCAGGCGTCCTTCCACCGACTCGGCAGTGTCCGACACGGACGGGGCATGAGCGCCGACGGTCAGCGGACCGGCCGCATCCTAGATTGAAGGCATAGGCTTCACTGGGAGCGGGCCATGGACAACGCGGTATCCCCTTCAGGCGCATGGCGGCACGATGGCGCGCCGTCTTCCCTTGACGCATCGGACGATTTCGAATCCCCTGATGCGCAGCACTACTGCCCGATCCGGCTGCTCTGTGCCTTTGCCCTGCTGATGGCCGGCCACGGCCACTGCGTCAACACCTCGATGATGCTCGGTGACCGCGAATACGCGATGTGGCAGCTCGCGAGCGCCCACACGCTGGACGATCCGGAACTGCGTGAAATCTCGGCCCGGCTCTTCGCGTATTTCGACAATCAACAGGCGCCGGTGCCGGTCGGCATGCGGCCCTGAAGGGCCGGCTTAGGTCCTAGATTTCCGCGCCTTCCACCAGGAAACGCACCCGCCGCACCCCCTGCCACTCGTCGGCGTCCAGCCGGTACGCCAGCTTCACGCGCGGCGGCAGCGGGTCGGTGTGGCCGAACCAGATGCCGTCCACCAGCTGCCCGTGGTGGCGGATCTTCAGTTGCAGGTGCTTCTCGCCCACCAGGCGCTGCGAGACGATCTCGACCTCTTCACCGAACAGCGGCGGCGCGAAACCCTGGCCCCAGACGGCGGCATGCAGCGTGTCCACCAGGTCGGCGCGCCGGTAGTCCGGCGCCAGCGGCCCGTCCGTGTGGATGCGCCGCGCCAGCGTCGCGGCATCCAGCAATTCGTGCGCCACCTGCGCCAGGGCCTGCTCGAACACCGCCAGGTGCTCCTCGCGCAGCGTGCAGCCGGCCGCCATCGCGTGGCCGCCGAAGCGCAGCAGGATGCCGGGATGCCGCTTGGCGACCAGGTCGAGCGCGTCGCGCAGGTGGAAGCCGGCGATCGAGCGGCCCGAGCCCTTGAGCTCGTCCTCCTTGCCATCGGCCTGGCTGGGCGCGAACACGAAGGTGGGGCGGTTCCAGCGGTCCTTGATGCGCGAGGCGACGATGCCGACCACGCCTTCGTGGAAGTCCGGGTCGAACACGCAGATCGCGGGCGGCTGCTCCTCGCTGTCGTCGAACAGCGATTCCACGATTTCCATCGCCTGCTCGCGCATGCCGCCCTCGATGTCGCGCCGCTCGCGGTTGATCCCGTCCAGCGTGCGTGCCAGTTCGTCGGCGCGCGCAGCGTCCTCGGTCAGCAGGCATTCGATGCCCAGCGTCATGTCCGCCAGGCGCCCGGCGGCGTTGATGCGCGGGCCGAGCGCGAAGCCGAAGTCGAAGGTGGTGATCGTCTCGTGCTTGCGGCCGGCCGCCTGCAGCAGGGCCGCCAGGCCCGCCGGCAGCGCGCCAGCGCGGATGCGCTTGAGGCCCTGGGCCACCAGCCGTCGGTTGTTCGCATCGAGCCGCACCACGTCGGCCACCGTCCCCAGCGCCACCAGCGGCAGCAGGCCGTCGAGTTTCGGCTGGCTGGCGGCGTCGAAGGCGCCGCGCCGGCGCAGCTCGGAGCGCAGCGCGAGCAGCACGTAGAACATGACGCCGACGCCGGCGATCGACTTGCTTTCGAAGCCGCAGCCGGCCTGGTTCGGGTTGACGATGACAGCGGCGTCGGGCAGTTGCGCGCCGGGCAGGTGGTGGTCGGTCACCAGCACCTTGAGGCCCAGCGCGTTGGCCGTGGCCACGCCCTCGATGCTGGCGATGCCGTTGTCCACCGTGACCAGGAGGTCGGCGCCCCTGTCCTTGACCCGCCGCGCGATCGGCGACGTCAGCCCGTAGCCGTCGGTGATGCGGTCGGGCACCAGGTAGTCCACCTGGGCGGCGCCGAGCTGCCGCAGGCCGCGGATCGCCACCGCGCAGGCGGTGGCGCCGTCGCAGTCGTAGTCGGCGACGATGCAGATCCGGCTGTTGGCGGCGATCGCATCGGCCAGCAGGACGGCCGCCTCGGCCAGTCCCTTCATGCCGGCCGGCGGCAGCAGCCGCGCCAGGGCGTCGTCCAGTTCTTCCATGGCGATGACGCCGCGGGCGGCGTACAGGCGCGCCAGCAGCGGGTGCACGCCGGCTTGCTCGAGCGCCCAGGCGGCGCGAGGGGGGATGTCGCGGGTGATGATCTTCATAAAGTGTCGAGAACGGCGGCCGCCTGTTTGCCGCGCAGGGCGGCGGCCAGCCGGGGCAGCAGCCCCGCGCCGCGGCCGTGCCAGGTCCGGGCCTGGCGCTCGCCGCACAGCGTGAGCGCCACTGCCTCGCCCTGGTCCAGCGATTCGAGCAGCCGCGCGCACTGCTGCGCGTCGATCTGCTGCCAGGCCGAGGCCCAGCCGGCCCAGTCCTGCTGGAGGGCGGGGTTGTGCAGTTCGTGCGCGACCTGCAGGCCGGGCGGCGGCTGCGCCGTCGAAGGGGAAGCGGGGAGGGCGCCGGTGCCGCTCACCCAGAAGGAATTGACGGGCGGCAGCCCACGGGCCAGCCGCTCTTCGTTGATCGGATGGGTGTAGAGCAGCATCTGCATTTCCTGCTGCAGCCGGCGCAGGGTCCGGGCCTGCTGCGAGCGGGGCAGCCAGTCATCGATGATGCGGCCGACCACGCGGTCGAGCGAGGCGCTGGCCAGGCCGCGAAACACCTCGCCGCGGGCCAGCCACCGGGTGGGGGCCTCGTACTCCAGGGCGATGCCGTCTTCCTCGAAATACGGCCGCATGGCCGCCAGCAGCGCCTGCGAGTCGCGCTCATCCAGGGCCAGCTGCTGCGGCGCGTCCATGGCGATGTGGTCGCGGCCCACACGCCAGTGGCAGGGCGTGATCCAGGCCCAGGCGGCGCCCTGGGGGTCGCGGCCGGCCTGCGCCAACTGCCAGGCCGCCCACGGAATCCCGCCGTCGGGGGCATGAAGGCCCCACGCGCGGGCCAGCGCGCGCTCGTGCGGCATGGACAGGGTGTTCGCCCCACCGTCGTCGTCGCCGCCGCTGGCGGGCGCCAGGCGTGCCAGCAGCTTCTCCAGGTGGGGCCAGGCCAGGTGCCGGCGCGCCGCGATACAACCTTCGGCATCGCATGAAGCCAAAGGAATCAGTAAGTGGGCTCCGGCACCGTCCGACATCCCGGTATTCTCGGCGATGACACAATCCGCAGCACAGCAATAGTTCACTAACGTGCCCACCATCCCCTACGAACTGGCCCTGGGCTGGCGCTACACCCGCGCCGGCCGCGCCACGCGCCGCAACGGGTTCATCTCGTTCATCTCGGGCGTGTCGATGCTGGGCATCGCGCTCGGCGTGGCCGCGCTGATCATCGTGCTGTCGGTGATGAACGGCTTCCAGAAGGAAGTGCGCGACCGCATGCTGGGCGTGGTGTCGCATGTGGAGATCTACGGCGCCAACGGCGGCGTGCTGCCCGACGTGAACAAGACCATGGAAGAGGCCAAGCGCCATCCGGAGGTGGTCGGCGCCGCGCCCTTCATCGCCTCGCAGGCCCTGCTGGCGCGCGGCGAGGACATGCGCGGGGCCATCGTGCGCGGCATCGACCCGGCGCGCGAACCCGAGGTCACCGACCTGGCGATGGGCATGAAGCCGGTGCTGGCGCGGCTGCAGCCCGGGCGCTTCGGCGTCGTGCTGGGCGCGGAGCTGGCGCGCAACCTGGGCGTGCGCGAGGGCGATCCGGTGACGCTGATCGCGCCCGGCGGCCAGGTCACGCCGGCGGGCGTGGTGCCGCGCCTGAAGCAGATGACCGTGGTCGGCACCTTCGATTCCGGCCACTACGAATACGACAGTGGCCTGGCCCTGCTGCACGAGGAAGACGCGGCGCGCATCCTGCGGCTGGACGGGCCGACCGGCGTGCGCCTGAAGCTGCAGGACCTGCACCAGGCGCCGCAGGTGGCGGCCGAACTGTCGGCCACGCTGAGCGGCGCGCCGCTGGTGCGCGACTGGACCCGCCAGAATCGCACCTGGTTCGCCGCGGTGCAGGTCGAAAAGCGCATGATGTTCATCATCCTCACCCTGATCGTCGCGGTGGCGGCGTTCAACCTGGTGAGCACGCTGGTGATGACGGTGACCGACAAGCGCGCCGACATTGCCATCCTGCGCACCCTGGGCGCCAGCCCGTCCAGCATCATGGGCATCTTCGTGGTGCAGGGCGCGGCCGTGGGCGTGATCGGCACGCTGCTCGGGCTGCTTCTGGGCCTGGGCGTGGCCTTCAACATCGACGTGATCGTGCCGGCGCTGGAGCGCCTGTTCAACGCCAGCTTCCTGCCGCGCGACATCTACCTGATCAGCCGCATGCCCAGCGACCCGCAGCGCGGCGACATCATGCCGATCGCCGTGATTTCGCTGGTGCTGGCTTTCGTCGCCACCATCTATCCGAGCTGGCGCGCCAGCCGCGTGAACCCGGCCGAGGCGCTGCGCTATGAGTGAAGGCCAGGTGGTGCTCAAGGCCGAGGGCCTGACCAAACGTTTCCATGAAGGCGACATCGACGTCGAAGTGCTGCGCGGCGTCGATCTCGAAGTGCGCGCCGGAGAGACCGTGGCCATCGTCGGCGCCTCCGGCTCGGGCAAGAGCACGCTACTTCACCTGCTGGGCGGCCTGGACGCGCCGACCACCGGCAGCGTGCAGCTGATGGGCGAGGCCTTTTCGCAGCTGGACGCGGCCGGCCAGGGGCGCCTGCGCAACCGGCACCTGGGCTTCGTCTACCAGTTCCACCACCTGCTGCCGGAATTCAGCGCACTGGACAACGTGGGCATGCCGCTGCGGATCCGGCGCGACACGCCCGACAGCTGCCATGAGCAGGCCGCGCGGACGCTGGAAGCGGTGGGCATGCAGCATCGCCTGCGGCACCGGCCGGCGGAACTCTCCGGTGGCGAGCGCCAGCGGGTGGCGATCGCGCGCGCCCTGGTCACGCACCCGGCTTGCGTCATGGCCGACGAACCCACCGGCAACCTCGACCGCGGCACCGCCGACGTGGTGTTCGAGCTGATGCTGGAACTGGCGCGCAAGAGCGGCACGGCCTTCGTGATGGTCACGCATGACGAGCAGTTGGCCGCGCGCTGCGGGCGCACCCTCCGGCTGGCGGCCGGAAGACTAGGGCCTGTTAACGCTATGGGAGGGCTCGCGTGACCCAGGAAACGGGCGCCATCAAGGCGCAAAGCACAGCCGGGGTGGGCCCCGGCGAGCATTTGCAACGCCGAGGGCGCCCGTTTCCTGGGTCACCCTTCGGGCCGGTGGCTGTCAGGCCGCAGGGCGTCGTTGCGACCTCGTTGTGTGCACGAGCACACGGCCTCGGCCGCGCCTAGCCCTGCGGCCTGACAGCCACCGGCGCGAGCCCTCCCATAGCGTTAACAGGCCCTACGCGCTTAGACAACCGCGGCGCGGGCCGCTTAGAACCTAAGATTAAGATAGCAGCCATCCTGGGGGAAGGAGAACCACCATGGCTGCCAACTGGCTGCTCGAACAAGTGCGGCGCACGAGCCGCAACCGCATCATCCTGGCCGCACTCGTGGCGCTGGGGGCCGCCGGCGTGCTGGCCGCCAATGCCACCTACCTGAAGGAGTACTTCCGCGGGCCGGCGCTCATGACGGCCGCCGAGCTCGAAAGGGCGCCCTCGCTGGAAGCCCTGCCCCGGCGCTGGGTGCGGCTGGACGCCCGCGCGATCCAGGACACCGGCATGACCGAAGTGACCGTGCGCACCAAGCGCGGGGTCGAACGCGGGCGCAGCGTGTCGGCCAGCTATCACGCCGCTTTGCTGGACCAACGGCTGATCCTGGTGCGCCAATCGGAAGAGGGCAGCCCGGGCACGCGGCTCACGGGGGAGCTGCGGCCGCTGGAGCCGCGCGCCGTGCAGGCCCTGTTCAACGGCAAGGACGGCGCCGACCTGCAGGCGCTGTTCCTGCCGATGGAGCTGGAGCTGCACGACTACCGCGGCAGCGGGCACTGGCTGCTGCTGGGCGCGCTGGCGGCGTTCGTGGTCGCGGGCTACCTGGCGTTGACCGGGCGGGCCTGGATGGCCGAGCCGCACACCCATCCCGCGCTGCGCAAGGCCTCGGCCTGGGGCGACCTGCGCGCGCTGGACGCCGCCGTGCGCGGCGAGCGCGATGACGCGCAGCAGCTGGGCGGCTGGCAGATCGGCGCCAACTACCTGGTGCGCAGCAGCCTGCTGGGCCTGCAGTTGCACAACCTGAACGAGCTGCTGTGGGCCTACGTCGAAGTGACGAAGAAGAAGCTGTACTACGTCATCCCGGCCGGCCAGACCCAGGCGCTGATGCTGAAGTGGCGCGGCGAGCACGTGAAGATCGACGGCAAGGAAGACGAGGTGCTGGTGGCCTTGCAGCGGATCGCCGAGCAGCACCCGTGGATCGTGGTGGGCTGGACGGAGGATGTGAAGGCGCTCTACGAGCGGCAGCGCGCCAGCTTCGCGACGCAGGTCGGCAAGGCGCGCCAGCAGTGGCAGCAGGCCCGGGCAGAAGCCGCCTCGGCCCAAGCCGCCCCGGCCCCGGTTCCCGCCGCCCGCGGACAGGTGCCGGCGGCCCTCGTGCGGCCCGGGTTCGAGCCGACCCAGCCGCAACCGCTGTGAGGCGGCTCAAAGAATCCGGTTGAACCAGAGCAGCGACAGGCCGGCCGACAGCAGCGCCAGCACGGCGGCCGTCATCGCGAACAGGGCCGAGATCTCGGTTTCCTTCTTCTCGACCGTGAGCTTGGAGCTGAGCGTGTCGTAGACCTTCTTCAGGTCGTGCGCCGTGCCGGCGTAGAAGTATTCGGCGTCGGTCTTCTGGGCGATGGCCTTGAGCGTTTCCTCGTCCAGGCGCACGCGCATGGACCAGCCCTCGAAGCCGATGGTCTCGCCGTCCACCGTGCCGATGCCCACCGTGTAGACGCGCACGCCGCGCTCGGCCGCCATCTTGGCGGCGTCGATCGGATCCACCCCGGTGGTGCGCTGGCCGTCGGTCAGCATGATGATGGCGGCCGAGGTGTAGGAGCCGGGTGCCACCGGCTGGAACTCCTTCTTTTCCTTCTTCTCGCCGTCGATGGCGACGCCGCGCTGGCGCTCGCGGCCCATCTGCAGCGTCTGCAGGTCGATGCCCGCATCGGGAAACAGCGTCGCCAGCGAGATCACGATGGCGTTGCCGGTGGCGGTGGCGCGCTGCAGCTGGAAGCGGTCGATGGCCGTGACCAGGTCTTCGCGGTTGGTCGTGGGCAGCTGCGCTACCTGGGCCGACCCGGCGAAGGCGACGATACCCACTTTGACGTGGCGCGGCAGCTCGGCCAGGAAAGACTTGGCGGCATTCTGCGCGGCCACCAGCCGGTTGGGCTGCACGTCGGTGGCGCGCATGCTGCCCGACACGTCCATCGCCAGGATGATGGTCTGCTGGTTCGAGGGCAGGGTGACCACCGCGACCGGCCGCGCCGCCGCCGCCAGCATCGCCGCCAGCGCCAGCAGGAAGAGCAGCGGCGGAATGTGCCGCTTGAAGCTCTGAGCCCCGCCCATGGCTTCCTTGACGATCGACAGCGACGCGTAGCGCAGCGCCATCTTCTTCTTGCGCCGCATCAACCAGATGTACAGCAGCACCAACAGCGGCAGGGCGGCAAGCAGCCACAGGAATTCGGGCCAGAGGAAGTTCATGTCGACACCTCAGGCAGCATGTTTCAGGTGAGCGGGCAAGCTGCCGCCGGCCGACAGGCGGGCGCGGCGCTTGCGCATGTCGGCAAAGCGCACCACGGCGTCGACCAGGTCGCCGTCGGTGGACAGCTCCAGCGCGTCCACGCCGGCCTTGGTCAGGCCTTCGCGCAGTTCGGCCTCGCGCTGCGCGGCGATGCGGGCAAAGCGCTTGCGGAAGCCCGCGTCGTGCGTGTCCACCAGCAACTGCTCGCCGGTTTCCGCGTCGCGGATGGTCAGCAGCCCCAGGTCGGGCAGCTCCAGCTCGAGCGGATCGAGCACCCGCACCGCCACAACTTCGTGGCGCTGCGCCAGCTGGGCCAGCGAGCGTTCCCAGCCCGGCTCGCTGATGAAGTCGGACACCACGAACAAAGTGGACCGCCGCTTGATCAGCGAGGCGGCGGCGTCGAGCAGTTCGCGCAGCCGGGTCGGCCCGGACTCCACCGGCGCCGGCCGCTGGCGGATCGCATGCAGCAGGTGCAGCACGTGGCGGCGGCCGCCGCGGGTCGGGATCACCGAATCCACGCCGGAGCCGTACAGCATGGAACCGACGCGGTTGCCGTGCCGTGTCAGCAGCCGCGCCAGCACGGCGACAAAATCGGCCGACACGTTGCGCTTCCGCTGCTCGCCCGAGCCGAAATCGACCGAGGGGCTCAGGTCCATCAGGAACCAGGCCGCCATTTCGCGGTCTTCGGTGAACACGCGCACGTGCGGCACCTGCATGCGCGCCGTCACGTTCCAGTCGATGTGGCGCACGTCGTCGTGGTGCTGGTATTCGCGCAGGTCCGCCAGGTCCAGGCCGGCGCCGCGCAGCAGGGTGCGGTAGTCGCCCTGCAGCAGCCCGTCCAGCCGGCGGATGGTGGTCCATTCGAGCCGGCGCAGCACGCGCTCGGTCGACTCGGGCGCGGCGCCCGGGGAAGCGGCTCGCACCGCGTTCGGTCGTTGTTTATGCCACCAGCTTCTCATGCTCGAGCGGTTTCTGCGGCGCCGGGATCTTGGCCATGATCCGCTCCACCAGCGCATCTGCCGACAGTCCTTCGGACAGGGCTTCGTACGACAGCACCAGCCGGTGGCGGAACACATCGGCCACGAGGTCGGTCATGTCTTCCGGCAGCACATAGGTACGGCCGCGCAGCATCGCCAGCGCCCGGGCGCCTTCGGTCAGGTTGATGGTGGCGCGCGGGCTGGCGCCGAAGGTGATGTAGGGGCGCAGCTCCTTCAGGCCGTGCCGCTCGGGCGTGCGCGTGGCCGAGACCAGGCGCACCGCGTACTGCACCAGCGAGGGGTCGACGTAGATGCGCCGGCACTCTTGCTGGAGCGCCGCCAGCTGGTCGGTGGTGGCCACCGATTGCACCGTGATCGCCGGGCCGGTGACGCGCTCGACGATGACGAATTCCTGCTCGTCCGTCGGGTAGTCGACCAGCACCTTCATCATGAAACGGTCGACCTGCGCCTCGGGCAGCGGATAGGTGCCTTCGGTCTCGATCGGGTTCTGCGTCGCCATCACCAGGAAGGGTTCCGGCACGCGGTGCGTCTCACCCGCGATGGTCACCTGCCGCTCCTGCATGACCTCGAGCAGGGCGCTTTGCACCTTGGCCGGCGCGCGGTTGATCTCGTCGGCCAGCAGCAGGTTGGTGAACACCGGGCCGAGCGCCGTGCTGAACTCACCGGTCTTCTGGTTGTAGATGCGCGTGCCCACCAGGTCGGCCGGCACCAGGTCGGGGGTGAACTGGATGCGCTTGAACTGGCCGCGGATGGTGTTGGCCAGGGTCTTGACGGTCAGCGTCTTGGCCAGGCCCGGCACCCCTTCGACCAGCAGGTGGCCCTGCGCCAGGGTCGCGACCATCACGCGTTCGAGGAAGCGGTCCTGCCCCACGACCACGCGCTTGACCTCGTAGAGGATCTGCTCCATCAGTTGCGCGGTGTCGGTGTCCTGGCGGTTCGGTTCCATAGGGGCGGGGGTCCTCGCGAGTCGGGTGTGGAGTCGTCAGAAGGGCGGCAGCCCGGCGGCCGAGGCCGCGTTCTCGATCGGTACAGCAAAACCAATGCCAATGAAAGTGCGCGCCGGGGTCGGGTTCAGGATCGCCGTGACGATGCCGACCACCTCGCCGTCCATGGTCACCAGCGGCCCGCCCGAATTGCCGGGATTGGCCGCCGCGTCGAACTGGATGAGGTTGTTCATCTCCTGCTTGCCTTCGGGCGACCGGAAGGCGCGCTTCAGCCCGGAGACGATGCCGCCGGAGGCCGAGGGCCCGATACCGAACGGGAAGCCCACTGCCATGACCTTGTCGCCGGGCGCGAGGTCGCCGGTCGAGCGCATCGTCGCGGCGATCAGGTCATCGGGGATCTTGCTCGCCTGCAGCACCGCCAGGTCGTTCTCGGGCTGCACGCCGGTGATCGCGGCATCGGCTTCCAGACCGTCCTGGAACGTAACCCTGATGCGATCGGAGCCCGAGACCACGTGCAGGTTGGTCAGGATCACGCCCTTGTCGATGATGACGACGCCGGTGCCTACCCCTTGCTCGACCTCTTCGTTGTCGTCGTTGGTATCGGGCTCGACGGCAGGGCCGAGCGCCTTGGGCTTGGCCCGGGGCACGCCATGCGACTTGCCCATCGACTCTTTCAGCTTACTCTTCTTGACGTAGCCGACCACGCGCACGATGGACGGGCGGATGTTTTCGTAGGCCTTGGCGTACTCGGAGGGCAGGACCTGCGTCTCCATCGTCTTGAGCACCGCGGCGTTGATGTCCTTCTGGGTGATCGGGCGCTGCTGCGGCCGCAGCGACAAGCTCAGACTGAGCGCCAGCAACGCCGACAGCAGCAGGATGGCCGACCACATCAGCACGGGGCTGGAAAGCGACAGCCGGCGCCTGCGCGGCGCCGGCGCTTGCTGGGCCGGCGCGCTGTCCTGAGCCTGGCTCGCGGACGCACTGGTCTCCGGCGGACTGGCCGCCGGACGCGCTGACCGGCTGGAGCTGTAGAGAGCTGACCTGCGCATATCCAGATGGATGTGAGCTTGCACGGTAGCACGGTTTTCCAAGGACTGCACGCGGCTCCCGGGCCATTGGGGCATCATCGGACGGTGATCTCATGGATTGATACACATTGCCACCTGGACGCGGCCGAATTCGCGGGCGACCGGGACGGCGTCCGTGAGCGCGCACTGCAAGCCGGGGTCGCGCACTGCGTGCTGCCCGCGGTTGAGGTGGGCAACTTCGCGTCCGTGCGGGACCTGGCGCACCGGCATGGCGACAGCTACGCGCTGGGCATCCATCCGATCTGCACCGGCGGCGCCCGCGACGAAGACCTGGAGCGCCTCGAGCATGCGTTGCTGGCCGGCCGCAATGACGAGCGGCTGGTGGCGGTGGGCGAGATCGGCCTCGACTACTTCCTGCCGCAGCTGGACCCGCAGCGGCAGGAGTTCTTCTTGCGCGAACAGCTGGCGCTGGCCGACCGCCTGGGCTGGCCGGTGATCCTGCATGTGCGGCGCTCGGCGGACCAGCTCCTGAAGCACCTGCGGCGGGTACCGGTGCGCGGCATCGCCCACGCTTTCAACGGCAGCGACCAGCAGGCGCGCGAGTTCGTCCGGCTGGGATTCAAGCTCGGCTTCGGCGGCGCGCTCACCTTCGAGCGCGCCCAGCAGATCCGCCGGCTGGCGGTGGACCTGCCGCTGACGGCGCTGGTGCTGGAGACCGATTCGCCCGACATCCCGCCGCACTGGCTGTATCGCACCGCGCAGGAACGCGAGGGCGGCCTCGCGCAGGGGCGCAACGAGCCGGGGCAACTGCCGCGCATCGCCCAGGTGCTGGCGGACCTGCGCGGCATCGCCGTGGAGGACCTGGCGCGCGCCTGCCGCCGCAACGCCATCGAGGCGCTGCCCCGGTTGGCAAGGCTGCTGCCCGCGGAATCACATGACGGGGCGTTGCCATAATCCCCGGCAGTGAAATCCCGCCTGCCGCCGCTGCCTGAAGTCAATTTCTCCGATTACGGGGACGTCCGCTACCTCCACCTGGGCACCGAGTGGGTGCAGGGCTCCATGCGACTGGGCCGGCCCTTCGACATCCAGCTGGAGTACGTGCAGCGCATGATGGCCTGGCTGCTGTTCATGGAACCGGCCTCGGTGCCGAAGCGCCATGCCATGCAGCTCGGGCTGGGCGCCGCCGCGCTCACCAAGTTCTGCTGGCGCCAGCTGCGCATGAAGACCACCGCGATCGAGCTGAATCCGCAGGTGGTCGCGGCTTGCCGCCTCTGGTTCAAGCTGCCCGCCGACGACGCGCGACTGTCCGTGGTACTGGGCGATGCCGGCGAGGTCGCCGCGCACGAGCACTGGCGCGGCCAGGTCGACGCCCTGCAGGTGGACCTGTACGACCACGAGGCGGCAGCGCCGGTGCTCGACTCCAGGGCCTTCTACGCCGACTGCCGGCGCCTGCTCACCGAGGACGGCTGCATGACCGTCAACCTGTTCGGGCGCGCGTCCAGCTTCGACGAAAGCCTGCGCAAGATCGTCTCGGTGTTCGGCGAGGACTGCGTGTGGACGTTCCGGCCGACGCGCGAGGGCAACACCATCGTGCTGGCGCTGCGCACCCCCCGGCATCCGGTGCGCGGCGAGCTTGCCGGGCGCGCGGAAACCATCGAAACTCGCTGGGGCCTTCCGGCGCGCAAGTGGTTGCGGGTGTTCAAGCCGGTGGCCGATCCCCGCCAACCACACTAAGACATGAGCGCCGCCCCTCCCCAGACCTCCGCCAAAGCCCACCGCGCCGCGCATCACGGTCCCGTCACCTGGCGCCTGCTGGTCGACTGGCTGGCGCAGGACGGTGTGATCTCGCCCGAGGAGGCGCAGCGCACGATCTCGCGCTGCTCGCAGGCCGAAAGCGCCCAGCACGCGCTGGTGCGGCTGCCGGCCGTGGCGATCACGCGCAAGGACGGCAAGCCGCTGGACGTCGAGACGCTGGCGCAGTGGCTGGCCGTGCGCTGCGACATGGAATACCTGCGCATCGATCCGCTCAAGGTGGACGTGGGCAAGGTGGCCGACGTCATGAGCGCCGCCTACGCCGAGCGGCACCGGGTGCTGCCGGTGCAGGTCACCGCCGGCGAGGTGGTGGTGGCCACCTCCGAGCCCTTCCTGGCCGACTGGGTCGACGAAGTCGAACGGCAGTCGCGGCGCACAGTCCGGCGCGTGCTGGCGAACCCGCAGGACATCCAGCGCTACACGGCGGAGTTCTTTGCCCTGGCCAAGTCGGTGCGCGCTGCCCAGAAGACCGGCGGCAACGCGGGCGGCGGCAGTTTCGAGCAGCTGGTCGAACTCGGAAAGACCAACAAGCAGCTCGACGCCAACGACCAGGGCGTGGTGCAGGTGGTGGACTGGCTGTGGACCTACGCCTTCGACCAGCGCGCCAGCGACATTCACCTGGAGCCGCGCCGCGAGCAGGGCGTGATCCGCTTCCGCATCGACGGCGTGCTGCATCCGGTCTACCAGATGCCGCTGCCCGTGCTCAATGCGATGACCGCGCGCATCAAGCTGCTCGGCCGCATGGACGTGGTCGAAAAGCGCCGGCCGCAGGACGGGCGCATCAAGACCCGGAACCAACGCGGCGATGAGGTCGAGATGCGGCTTTCAACGCTTCCCACCGCCTTCGGCGAGAAGATGGTGATGCGCATCTTCGACCCCGACACCACCGTCAAGGATCTGGACGGACTGGGCTTCTCCCAGCACGACGCCCAGCGCTGGGAAGCGCTGGTGCGGCGCCCGCACGGCATCGTGCTGGTCACCGGGCCGACCGGCTCGGGCAAGACCACCACGCTGTACTCGACGCTCAAGCGCCTGGCCACCGAAGAGGTGAACGTCAGCACCGTCGAGGACCCGATCGAGATGATCGAGCCGGCCTTCAACCAGACGCAGGTGCAGCCGCAGCTCGACTTCGGCTTTACCGAAGGCCTGCGGGCGCTGATGCGGCAGGACCCGGACATCATCATGGTCGGCGAGATCCGCGACCTGGCCACGGCCGAGATGGCGGTGCAGGCCGCGCTGACCGGGCACCTGGTGTTCTCGACGCTGCACACCAATGACGCGCCCTCGGCGATCAGCCGGCTGCTGGAGCTGGGCATTCCCGCCTACCTCATCAATGCCACGGTGCTGGGGGTGCTGGCCCAGCGGCTGGTGCGCACCCTGTGCAAACAGTGCCGGCGGCCGCACGAGAACGCGCCGCGGGAGGCGCTGGACGCCGTGGTCAAGCCCTGGAAGATCAGCGGCAGCTACCAGCCCTACCAGCCGGTGGGCTGCGTGGACTGCCGCATGACCGGATTCATGGGCCGCATGGGCTTGTACGAGCTGCTCACCGTGAGCGAGGCGCTCAAGGACAAGGTGAGCCGCGAGCCCTCGATCGAAGGGGTGCGCCGCCAGGCGGTGGCCGACGGCATGCGCCCGCTGCGCCTGGCCGGAGCCCTGCGCGTGGCCGAGGGCCTGACCACGGTCGAGGAAGTGCTCACTGCCACCCCGCCGCTGGACTAGGGCCACGCGGCCGCCGGCGCGACTGCCATAGGTGAAACCCACATCGGGTGACACTGCCGTTGCCACCAAAATGCGCCATCGAGATTCCTTTTCGAGGGGTGCACCGTGAAGATAAAGAGCCAGCGGGACTTCTACTCCGGCCTGATGTTCATGGCGGTCGGGATCGCATTTGCCTGGGCCGCCACCAACTACAGCATCGGCGAGGGCGCGCGCATGGGGCCGGGCTATTTCCCGTTGGTGCTGGGCATCCTGCTCACGGGCCTGGGCGGCTTCATCGTGTTCGAGGCCCTCGTGGTCGAAACCGAGGACGGCGAGCCGATCGGCAAGTGGGCCTGGAAGCCGCTGTCCTTCATCATCGGCGCCAACGTGCTGTTCGGTATCCTGCTCGGCGGGCTCCCCCGCATCGGGCTGCCGCCCATGGGGCTGATCCTGGCGATCTACGGGCTGGTCTTCGTGGCCAGCCTGGCAGGCGACGAGTTCAACCTCAAGGAGAACCTGATCCTGGCCACCGTCCTGGCCATCGGCAGCTACCTGGCCTTCGTCGTGCTGCTCAAGCTGCAGTTCCCGGTCTGGCCGACGTTCATCACCGGCTGAAAATACAAGGACAAGGATCACCGACATGGAACTCGTCACGAACCTCATGACCGGTTTCGGCGTGGCTTTCACGCCGATCAACCTGCTGTACTGCTTCATCGGCTGCGTGCTGGGCACGCTGATCGGCGTGCTCCCGGGCATCGGCCCGGTGGCCACCATCGCCATGCTGCTGCCGGCCACCTATGCGCTGCCGCCGGTGTCGGCGCTGATCATGCTGGCCGGCATCTACTACGGCGCGCAATACGGCGGCTCGACCACCGCCATCCTGGTCAACCTGCCGGGGGAATCGGCCTCGGTAGTAACGGTGATCGACGGGCACCAGATGGCGAGGCAGGGCCGCGCCGGGCCGGCGCTGGCAGCCGCGGGCCTGGGCTCCTTCTTCGCCGGCTGCGTCGGCACGCTGATCCTGGCGGCCTTCGCCGCACCGCTGACGGAAGTGGCCTTCAAGTTCGGTTCGGCCGAATACTTCTCGCTGATGGTCCTGGGCCTGATCGGCGCCGTGGTGCTGGCCTCCGGCTCGCTGATCAAGGCGATCGCGATGATCGTGCTGGGGCTGCTCCTGGGCCTGATCGGCACCGACGTGAATTCGGGCGTGGCGCGCTTCTCGTTCGACATCCCCGAGCTCACCGACGGCATCGGCTTCGTGGTGATCGCCATGGGCGTGTTCGGCTACGGCGAAATCATCAGCAACCTGTCGCAGTCGTCCGAGCACCGTGAAGTCTTCACCGGCAAGGTCAAGGGCTTGTTCCCGACCAAGGAGGACTTCAAGCGCATGCTGCCGGCCGTGCTGCGCGGCACCTTCCTGGGTTCCGCGCTGGGCATCCTGCCGGGCGGCGGCGCGCTGCTGTCGTCCTTCGCGGCCTACACCATCGAGAAGAAGACCCGCCTGCAGCCGGGCGAGGTGCCGTTCGGCAAGGGCAACATCCGCGGCGTCGCGGCGCCGGAATCGGCCAACAACGCCGGTTCGCAGACCTCCTTCATCCCGCTGCTGACGCTGGGCATTCCGCCCAACGCGGTGATGGCGCTGATGGTGGGCGCCATGACCATCCACAACATCCAGCCGGGCCCGCAAGTGATGACCAGCAACCCGCAGCTGTTCTGGGGGCTGATCGCCTCCATGTGGCTGGGCAACCTGATGCTGGTGGTCCTCAACCTGCCGCTGATCGGCATCTGGATCAAGCTGCTCAGCGTTCCTTACCGCTGGCTGTTCCCGGCCATCGTGCTGTTCTGCGCGATCGGCGTGTACTCGACCAACAACAACACCTTCGACGTCTGGACGGTCGCCATCTTCGGCGTCATCGGCTACGTGTTCATCAAGCTGGGATGCGAGCCCGCGCCGCTGCTGCTCGGATTCATCCTGGGGCCGATGATGGAAGAGCACTTGCGGCGCGCGTTGCTGCTCTCGCGCGGCGACTGGAGCGTGCTGATCACGCGGCCGCTGTCGGCCAGCCTGCTCGCGGCGGCGCTGATCCTGATCGTGATCGTGGCCTTGCCCTCGATCAAGGCCAAGCGAGAAGAAGCCTTCGTCGAGGACTGACGGCGCCGGCGACACCGGATGACAAAATACCGCCTGCGGCCCAGGCGGTATTTTTTTGGCGGGACGCTGAACACGAGTCCGGTTCCACCACACCATGTACGCTACCCATCCGCAGCGCATTCCCCTTCACAACGAGATCCATGCCCGGCCGCCCGAGGCCATGAGCGCGCCGCTGGCGATCTCGCACATCGTGATGACGGCCGATGCCGGCGAGCGCGAGGCCAGCCGCGAGCACCTGGCCGCGCTGCTGCGCGAGCGCCACCTGCCGCAGCCCGCTGCCGGGGCGGCGCACCTGCGCATGGACCTGGGGGCCTTCCGCATCCGCTGGGAGATGCACACCGAGTTCGTGACCTGGACGTTCACGCGCGCCTTTGACGCCGAGGCCTTCGGCGAGCGCGAGCCGCCGACGGCGATCGAGGCCGTGCCCAAGGAATGGCTGGCGCAGCTGCCGGGCAAATGCCTGGCGAGCCTGCACCTGTGGCTGCTGTCCGCCCGCGGTTCGGCGGTCAACGGCAACCTGGTCAAGCATGTCCTGCAGGAGGACACGCTGGTGGCCTCGACGGTGGTCGACGGCCATGGCGAGGTCTACACCGACTTCGCGATCCACGCCGACGGCTTTTCGCGCATGGTGCTGCTGGCCGCCGGCATCACGCCGCGACGCCTGGGCCGCCTGGTGCAACAGCTGATCGAGATCGATACCTACCGCATGGCGGCGCTGCTCGGCCTGCCTGCGGCGCGCGAGGCCGCGGCGGTCCTGGCTACCGCGGAAGGCGAACTGGCCGAGCTGGCCGGTTCGATCCGCGCCGCCGGGCGCGACCAGGAACCGCAACTGCTCGACCGGCTGACCCGGCTGGCCGGGCAGGTGGAAAGCCAGCACGCGGCGACCCACTCGCGCTTCTCGGCGAGCAGCGCCTACTTCCAGCTGGTGGACCGGCGCATCGAGGACATCAGCGAGACGCGGCTGGCCGGCCTGCAGACCATCGGCGAGTTCATGGAGCGGCGCCTGTCGCCCGCGCGCGCGACCTGCGAGTGGGCGGCGCGCCGGCAGGATGCGCTGTCGCAGCGGGTGTCGCGCATCAGCAACCTGCTGCGCACCCGCGTGGAGATCGAGCAGCAGCAAAGCAGCCAGGAGCTGCTGGCCACGATGAACCGGCGCCAGGGACTGCAGCTGAAGCTGCAGGCGACGGTGGAAGGCCTGTCGGTGGCGGCGATCACCTATTACATCGTCGGCCTCGTGAGCTACCTCGCCAAGGGCGCGCACGCGGTCGGCTGGCCCTGGAGCGCCGAGAGCACCGCCGCCCTGGCCATCCCCGTGGTCGCATTTGGCGTCTGGCTGTCGCTGCGCAAGCTGCACTCCACGGTGTTCGCCGATTGAGCGAACAACGCGACCCGCGCCTCGTGTCCGGGCTGGCGATGGCCGTGGCCGGCGCGATCGCCTTCTCCGGCAAGGCCATCATCGTCAAGCTCGCCTACCGCCATGAGGTGGACGCGGTCACGCTCATCATGCTGCGCATGCTGTTCGCGCTGCCGCTGTTCGCCGGCATGGCCTGGTGGGCCAGCCGCGGCAAGCCGGCGCTGTCGCGCGCCGACTGGCTGGGTGTGATCGGGCTGGGTGTCAGCGGCTACTACCTGGCGAGCTTCCTCGACTTCGCGGGGCTGCAGTACATCAGCGCGTCGCTGGAGCGGCTGATCCTGTACCTCAATCCGACGCTGGTGATGTTGCTCGGGTGGATCCTGTACCGGAAGTCGCTCGAGCCGAGGCAGTTCGCCGGCATGGCGATCAGCTATGCCGGGGTGATCTGGGTGTTCGGCCAGGAGGTGCGACTGGAGGGCGCCAACGTCGCGCTCGGCGCCATGCTGGTGTTCGCCAGCGCGGTGAGCTATGCGGTGTACCTGGTGTACAGCGGCCGCATGGTGCAGCGGCTCGGGGCGCTGCGGCTGGTGGGGCTGGCCACCAGCGTCGCCTGCGTGTGCTGCATCGTTCAGTTCCTGCTGCTGCGCCCCGTGGCAAGCGCCTTCGAGGTGGCGCCGCCGGTGATCTGGCTGTCGGTGCTGAATGCCATCGCCTGCACGGCGGTGCCGGTGCTGCTGGTGATGATGGCGATCGAGCGGATCGGCCCGGCGATGGCGGCGCAAACCGGCATGGTCGGCCCGATGTCCACCATCCTGATGGGCGTGCTGATCCTGGGCGAGCCCTTCACCGCCGGCATCGCGGCGGGCACGGTGCTGGTGATCGCCGGGATCTTCGTGTTCAGCCGCGCCGCCCGGGCCTGAAGCCACTAGGGCCTGTTGACGCTATGGGAGGGCCCGCGCCGGTGGGTGTCAGGCTGCAGGGCTAGGCGCGGCCGAGGCCGTGTGCTCGTGCACACAACGAGGTCGCAACGACGCCCTGCGGCCTGACAGCCACCGGCCCGAAGGGTGACCCAGGAAACGGGCGCCCTCGGCGTTGCAAATGCTCGCCGGGGCCCCACCCCGGCTGTGCTTTGCGCCTTGATGGCGCCCGTTTCCTGGGTCACGCGAGCCCTCCCATAGCGTTAACAGGCCCTAGATCATCTTCGCCGCGGCGCGCAGGCCCGCCGGGACTTCGCTCTCGAGCTTGGCGCGCATCTGCGCATTGGCGCACGAGCCCGCCAGGGCAATGGTCACTTCGCCGCCCGCCGCGCCGGCGACGGTGAGGCAGGTCGCGCCCAGCTTGGCATTGAGCGGTCGCAGCACCGCTTCCTGCACGACGTCCGGCGCATTGCCCTGGGGCAGCTGCACCCGGAAGCGGCCTTCGGCCAGCGGCTGCGCGTCCAGCACCGCGCGCAGGGCGCGCAGCTCGCGCAGCATCAGCGCGGCGCCGCCCTCGGGCAGGCCGGTGAAGGTGAGGATGGCATTCTGCGGACGGAAGCTGAAGTGCGACAGGAAGAAGTTCTTGGAGAACTCGTCGCCCACCAGCCTGCCGATCTCGGCCAGCGCCTGGTCTTCCGAACTCCAGCTCTGGCCGGCCGGCAGCCGCGTGCTCAGGTACACCTCCTCGCCGCTCGCCGTATCGACCGCCTTCAGGGTCCAGGAGGTGAGGGTGGTCTTGGTGATGGTGAGTCCCGACGCCGGCAGCCTGGCCGACAGCTGCTTGAGCTTGACCTCGCCCCGGATCGCAAAGTCGGCCGCCTGCGCGTTCGCCCCGTTGGGGTTGTCGCCCTCGGCCGCCCAGACCCGGAAGCCGAAGGATTTGATGCGGTCCTTGACCACGTTCTCGGCCAGCTGCGAACGCTCCCGGCCCAGCGCGGCGCCGCCTTCGGCGCCGATGTCGATGCGGATCGAAATGCGCGGGTCGCCCTGGTTGCGGATGAACTCGATGCGCTCCTCGCGCGAGAGCTCGTTGAGCGACTTCTGCAGGTCGCGCACGTTGACGACGGCGCGGGTCGGCATTTCGAGGAAGCCGGCCTTGCCGGCGTCGGCCGCGCCTTCCTGCAGCACGTTGCGAATGAAGGCGCCGGAGTTGGACAACAGCTTGCGCTCGATCAGGCCCTGGTGGCTTTCGAGCGAGGCGCGCTCCACGTACAGCGCCAGCGCCTTTTCCACCAGTTGGCGCTTGGCCTGGCTGCGGGCCTCGAGCTGCGCGGCGCCGAGGTCGCCCTTGAAGCGCGCGTCGCGCGGGTCGACCACGCCCAGCGCGCTGATCACCATGGTGCCGGGTTCGGTGGCGGGCACCGCGGCCTCGGCGGTGGCCGGGGCGGTGGGGGCCGCGGCAGGCGCCGCCGCCGGCGCAGCGGCTGCCGGCGCCGGCGCCTGGGACGTCCGTCCGAGGAAGAGGAAGGCGCCCGCACCCACGGCAACCACCGAGGCCGCCACGGCCACCCACAAGCCAGTGGAACGCTGGGGGCCGGCCGCCGGCAGGGCGGCTCCGGGCTGGGCGGCTGGCGCGGCCGGCTGCGGCGCCACGGGCTGGCCGGCGACGGCGCTGCGCAGGGCCTGAGCGAATTCGCTGCCGCTCTGGAAGCGCTGGTTCGGGCTCTTGGCCAGCGCCTTCTGGATGACGGCATCCAGCGCCGGCATCAAGGACATGTTGAGTTGCGAGGGCGGCACCGGGTCTTCGCGCAGCACCTTGTACATCAGGGTGGTCGTCGACTCGCCGGTGAACGGCTTTTCGCCGGTGAGCAGCTGGTACAGCATGACGCCGCAGGAGAACAGGTCGCTGCGGCCGTCCAGCGGCTGGCCCATGAACTGCTCGGGCGACATGTAGGAGGGCGTGCCCAGTACGGCGCCGGTCTGCGTGAGCTCCGAGGCCTCCAGGCGCGCGATGCCGAAGTCGGCGATCTTCACGCGCCCGTTGTCCAGCACGATCAGGTTGGCCGGCTTGATGTCGCGGTGGACCACGCCCTGTGCATGCGCGTGGTCCAGCGCCTCCAGGACCTCGGTCATGATGCGCGCCACGTCGGCCACGGGCAGTCGCTCGCCGCTGGCGAACAGGTCGCGCAGCTCGCGGCCCTTGACGAACTCCATCGCGATGTAGGCCACCTGCTGGCCGGCCTGCGCGGGCGTGGGCGAAGCCAACATGGTGGCGTCGTCCTCGCCCACGTCGTGCGCGATCTCCTCGCCGTAGTCGTAGATGGCGACGATGCCCTGGTGGTTCAGGCGGCCGGCGGCCTGCGCCTCGCGCTTGAAGCGGGCCATCAGCTCGGCGAATTCGCCGCCCTGGATCTGAGAGGGCAGGATGGTCTTGATCGCCACCGTGCGCTCGATCACCGGATCGAAGCCCTCGTAGACGATGCCCATCGCGCCCTTGCCCAGGACGCGCCGGATCTGGTACTTGCCGAGCCGTTTCATCGCGAAGTGTTCCTGCACACCCGCGATCACTTGTACTTGTTGTCGATTTCCCAGACGCTGGTCTGCACCAGGCGCTGCACCATGGTGTCCAGGCCGACGCCACCCTTGGCCGACTGCGACACGCCCATCACGCTGGTGGCGTTGGCGCCGACTTCCATCTTCAGTTCCTTGTAGCCCTGCGCCACCTGCTCGGTGGTGGTCGCGTCCATGATCTTGTAGCGCATGCCGATCAGCCAGACGCCGGTGCTTTCCTTGGTCTGCACCGAGCCGGCGACCTGGCCCGCCGCCCAGGCGTTGCGGCTCCAGCCCCCCAGGGTGGAGATGACGCCGCCCACGGCGCCGCCATCGAATCCGGACTTGTTCTCCGCGATCTGTTCGGCCTTGAGGATGTCGAACTTCACCACCCACTTGGTGGTCTTGAGCTTGCCCACCTGCATGGTCTTGCGCGCGGCGGCGGGATCGCCCAGGTTGTAGGCCAGCGAGATCTCGCCCAGCAGCGGCCCGAGGTTGGAGCGCTCCAGCACCTGGAAGTTGGCCTGCGAGAGCTCCAGTTCGCCGAAGTCGGCGATGTTGTTGGGGCCGAACTTCTGCAGGAAGTCGGCGCTGGCGCTCTTGATCTCGCCCGGGATCACCACCAGGGCGGGGCCGGCCTTGCCCTTGTTGGTGTAGGCCACTTCCTGGTAGGCGGCCTGGTCCGCCGCGGCATTGGCCTTCTGCGAGGTGGAGCTGGCCGCATTGGGGGACGGGTTGCCGAAGGTGGGCTGCGCGAGCGCGGCGCCACAGCCGGCGAAGGTGATGGCGGCCATGGCCGCGGTGACGCGAAGGATCCTGTTGTTCATGCTCTTCTCACTCCTCTTTGAAACCTGTTCTTCAGCGGGCACTGCGGCAATGGTCGCTGTACAACTGGGCAACCACCTCACCGGCGCGTTCCTCGATCAGCTGCAGCGCCATGCCGGCGACGTCGGCGCCGGCGTAACTGGCGTTGGTCGTTTTTGCGGTGGAGATCGGACGGCCCGCGGCGTCGGTGAGGGTGAAATCCATGTTCACGCTGACCTGGTTGACGTTGACCATCGGCTTGTAGGCCGCCTCGGTGGCGATCACGCCCTTGAGGACGTACTGCGCCGCCAGCCGTTTGGACGCGCTCAGGGCGCGGTCCGGATCGTTCTTGAAATAGGCGTCGACTTCTTCCTGCGCGACCTGCCGCCGGATCTGTTCGGCCGAGTAGGTCTTCAGGCCGACGGCCTGCAGGCGCTGGTTGATCGCCTCGACGTGGCGGCCAAAGTTGCCCTGGGCCGAGCTGAGCGCGCCGTTGTTTTCTTCGGCCACCAGCACCACGATCTTGCGGTTCTTGATGCGCTCGCGGCAGGGCGTCGCCAGCTGCTCGGCGATGAGGGCGTCCTTGCGCGAGTTGGCGGCGGCCGCTGCCTGCTCGTCGCGGGACGGATTGGAGAACTTGAAACCTTGCGCGTGGGCCGAGGTCGCGAGGCAGCAGGCGAGGAAAATCGCCGATGATGTGCGCATCGCTACTGTCATGTTATTAGTATTGGCTCAGCTTTAAGAAGGGCTGATTATTATGGATTTGGGTATTGCAGGTAAATGGGCGCTGGTGTGCGGCGCGAGCAAAGGACTGGGTTTTGGATGCGCCGAAGCCCTGTTGCGTGAAGGAGTTAACGTTGTCGTCGTCGCGCGCGGCGCCGAAGCGCTGGAGGCCGCGGCGCGCCAGCTGATGGCCGATCCCGCGCGGCCGGCGCCGGCGGCCGTCCAGCACGTGGCCGCCGACATCACCACGGCGCACGGGCGCGAGCAGGTGTTCGCCCTCCGCCGCGACTGGGACATCGTGGTCACCAACGCCGGCGGGCCGCCGCCGGGTGACTTTCGCGACTGGGATCGCGAGGCCTGGATCCGGGCCGTGGACGCCAACATGCTGACCCCGATCGAATTGATCAAGGCCACGGTCGACGGCATGGCGGCGCGCGGCTTCGGGCGCATCGTCAACATCACTTCGAGCGCGGTGAAGGCGCCGATCGACATCCTGGGCCTGTCCAACGGCGCGCGCAGCGGCTTGACCGGATTCGTCGCGGGGCTCGCTCGCAGCAGCAAGCTGGCGTCGGCCAATGTCACAATCAACAACCTGCTGCCCGGTGCCTACGACACCGATCGCCTGCGCGGCACGATGATCGGGGCCTCGCAAAAGTCCGGCAAGCCGCTGGAGGAAGTGATGGCGGCGCGCCGCCAGACGATTCCCGCGAAGCGCTTCGGCACGCCGGCGGAGTTCGGCGCCACCTGCGCCTTCCTGTGCAGCCAGCAGGCGGGCTATATCACCGGGCAGAACGTGCTCACGGACGGTGGCGCTTATCCGGGGACTTACTAAGGTTCAGCGCTTCGACGAGACGAGGATCCCGCCAACGATCAGGGCGAAAGCGAGCGCGTGATACGGCTGCGGCGCCTCGCCCAGGAAGGCGGCCGACAGCAGCGCCGCGAACAGCGGCGTCAGGTTGGCGAAGAAGCCGGCAATGGTGGGCCCTACCCGCTGCACGCCCAGGCCCCAGCTGCGGTAGGCCAGGATGGCGGGGCCGATGGCCACGTAGGCGAGGGCGCCCGCCAGCGGCCAGCTCCATGCGATGTGCGTGTCGCCGCCGGCCCATTCGCCGGCCGCGAAAAGCGTGGACCAGGCCAGGCCAGGCACCAGCTGCGCCATCAGGAAGGCCGCCCAGTCGGTCCGGATCGCCGGCGGATCGCCCGGGCGCACCAGCAGCCAGCTGTACACGGCCCAGGCGGCGGTGGCGAGCAGCACGTAGAAGTCCCCCGGCACCAGGCGCACCTGCATCAGCGAATCCAGGTCGCCGCGGCCGAGCACCACCAGCACGCCGGCGATCGACAGGATGGCGCCCAGCACCTGGCGCCGCGTGATGCGCACGCCGAAGAACAGGGCGCCCACGCCGATCATCCACACCGGCGAACTGGCCGCCACCAGCGTCACGTTGACCGGCGTGGAGGTCTTCAGCGCGAGGTACTGCAAGGCGTTGTAGCAGCCCACCCCGAGCAGGCCGAGGACGGAATAGCGCTTCCAGTGCTTCCACAGCCCGCTGCCCGGCCGCAGCACCCAGCCCGCCAGCGGCAGCAGCAGCACGAAGGCCAGCGCCCAGCGCAGCAGGTTCAGCGTGACGGGCGGCACCACGCCATTGAGCATCCGGCCGGTGACCGCGTTGCCTGCCCATAGCAGCGGAGGCAGGATCAGGAGCGCGGCGGTGCGGAATGTCAGTCGTTGGTCCATGGGCAAGCCCGCGACTCTACCCGCCTCCCGGCGGTTTCGTGGCAGGATCAGTGATTCGCACAGGACAACCCAAGGACATCGACATGACACGCGCAGTAGTGGTCGAACAGACCGGCGGACCCGAGCAGCTCAAGATCGTCGACGTCAAGGTCGGCGAGCCCGGCCCCGGCGAGATCCGCATCCGCCACCAGGCCGTGGGCCTGAACTTCATCGACGTCTACCACCGCACGGGCCTCTATCCCTTGCCGCTGCCGGCGACCATCGGCGGCGAAGGCGCGGGCATCGTGGAGGCCGTGGGCGAGGGCGTGAGCTTCCTCAAGGCGGGTGACCGCGCCGCGTATGCCAGCAACACGCCCGGCTCCTACGCCGACGTCCGCGTGATGCCGGCCAAGCACGTGGTCAAGCTGCCCGATGCGATCGATTTCGACACGGCCGCGGCGATGATGCTCAAGGGCCTCACGGCGCAGTACCTGCTCAAGCGTTCATCGATGGGCCAGTTGCAGCGCGGCGACCAGATCCTCTTTCACGCGGCCGCCGGCGGCGTCGGGCTGATCGCCTGCCAGTGGGCGAAGGCCCTCGGCTACGAGGTGATCGGCACCGCGGGCAGCGAAGAAAAGTGCGCGCTGGCCAAGGCCAACGGCGCGGCGCACGCGATCAACTACAGCAAGGAAGACTTCCTCGCGCGCGTGAAGGAGATCAGCGGCGGCAAGGGCGTCAAGGTGGTGTACGACTCGGTCGGCAAGGACACCTGGGACAAGTCGCTCGACTGCCTTCGTCCGCTGGGCATCATGGTGAGCTTCGGCAATTCGAGCGGGCCGGTGCCGCCGTTCTCTCCCGCCATCCTGGGGCCCAAGGGGTCCCTCTTCGTGACGCGCCAGACCCTGTTCTCCCACATCGCCGTCCGCGAGACCTTGCAGGCCATGGCCGACGACCTGTTCGAGGCGGTGACCAGCGGCAAGGTCAAGATCCACATCGCCCAGCGCTATCCCCTCGACCAGGTGCAGCAGGCGCACCGCGACCTCGAGGCGCGCAAGACCACCGGCTCCACCATCCTGACCTTGTGAGCGGACTCGCGCTGGAGGCAAGTTGGGTCGCGCGACAGCGAGCGCGCGCCGACCAGCCTCCGCGCACGCCGCGCCAGTCCTTGTGGTGCGCCGGCGCGCGCATCGGATCGGTCGAGCCGGATTTCTTCGCGCGGCTGGCGCCGCCCCCTGGCTTGGTGAAAGGCACCATGCGAGGGGACGAGTCCGGCTGGGAACTACAAGGCGATGTGACCGGCTCGCTGAGCCGGCTGGCCCACCTCATGCGCGACGCCGGGCTGGCCCATGTGTGGCGCGACGAACAACTCGCCGTGACCGACGAGGCAGGTTGCGCGGTTGGCACAGTCGAGCGTGCGGTGGTGCGGCCGCTCGGCATCACGACCTTCGCGGTCCACCTGGCGGCCCTGTCCCCGGACGGCCGTCACTGGGTGCAGCAACGCTCGCTCGCCAAGGCGAACGATCCGGGCCTGTGGGACACGCTGATGGGCGGCATGGTGCCGGCCGGCGAGTCGCTGGAGACGGCGCTGGCGCGTGAAACGCGCGAGGAGGCCGGGCTGGACTTGTCCCAACTGCAAGGCCTGCGCTGGCGCGGCCGCATTCCCACGCGCCGGCCCAGCGGCGACATCGAGGGGGGCTACGTGATCGAGCACATCGACTGGTTCGACTGCGTGCTGCCATGGGGTGTCACACCGTGCAACCAGGATGGCGAGGTCGAACAGTTCGTGCTGCTCGATGCCGGTCAACTGGCCGACAAACTGCTGGGTGAGCAGTTCACCTTGGAAGCCGCACTGGTCCTGACCCACCACGTACCCTGACTCTGACCCGGCAGGAGCTTGCACGACCGTTCCTACGTTAGCTTGGCTTGGGACCTTTCATGCTTCCATCGCTTGGGAGGATAGAGTCAACCCCTAGAGCAGGGATCGCGGCCAGTTGACGTCGTGGAATCCCACGGAAATCACAACATGGCCTGTCGTGCATACATCGTCGAAGATAGCCCGACGATACGGGAGAACCTCATCGAGACTCTGCAGGAGCTCGCCATGGTCGAGCCAGTGGGCAGCGCCGAGACCGAAAGTGAAGGCAAGGAGTGGCTGGCCCAGAACGACGAGCACTGGGACCTGGCGATCATCGACCTGTTCCTCAAGGAAGGCAGTGGCCTGAATATCCTGCAGGCCTGCCGCACCAGGCGTCCGACGCAGAGGATGGTGGTGCTGTCGAATCACGCGACCAAGGATGTGCGCTGGCGCTGCAGCCAGCTGGGCGCGGACGCGGTCTTCGACAAGTCGACCGAGATCGACGCCCTGATCGACTATTGCATGAGCCCGGTCAAGAGCGAGCCCGAGACACACTAGACACCCCGGCCGTCACGCTGGGGGGCGCTTCCGGCAGCGTCTGCTGGCGCAGGCGGCTGGGCGCGAGCGCGCCGGCCGAGTCCAGGATCGGGTAGGCGATCGAGCAAATGTGCGAATTGATGCGCTTGAGATCGCTGATCAGGTCGATGTGCAGAGAACTGGTCTCGATGCTTTGCACGCTGTTGCCGGTGAGGCGCGTGAGGTGCGTGGAGGCATAGGCGCGCTCCAGGTCGCGAAAGCGCGCCTTCTCCTCCAGCAGTTTCTGGGCGTCGCGCACCGAGCCGTTGAGGAAGACGCTCATGCCCAGGCGCAGGTTGTCGATCAGGCGCGCGTGCAATTCGCAAATCTCGGCCATGCCGGCATCGGAGAAGCTGCGACCCTTGCGGATCTTCTTGTCCTCGATGTCGATCAGCACCCGCTCGATGATGTCGCCGATCTGCTCCATGTTGATCGTGAAGCTGATGATGTCGGTCCAGCGGCGGCTCTCTTCCTCGCCCAGTGCCTCGCGTGAGATCTTGGTGAGGTAGTACTTGATGGCGGAATAGAGCTCGTCGACGTCGTCGTCGAGCGCCCGCAACTCCTCGGCTAGCCGCAGGTCGTTGGTCTTGATCACGGTGAGCATGCCCACCATCATGGTCTCGACCACGTCGGCCTGGTGCAGGGCCTCGCGTGCCGCGCAGGAGATTGCCAATGAAGGGGTTTCGAGCGCCGACGGATCGAGGTGGTGCGGCCGGCCGGCGACCAGTGTCTTGTCCGGCTTGGGCAGCCACTGGTTGACCCAGCGCGCGATCACCTGGGTGAAGCCGATGAATGCGAGCGCGACGACCAGGTTGAAGCCCAGGTGGAACAGCACCACCACCGCGCCCGGGTCGCCGATGAACGGACGGACATGGCGCAGCCACAGTCCCGACAGGGGAGCGATCGCCAGCACGCCGAGCGCCTTGAAGATCAGGTTGCCCAATGGCACCTGCCGGACTTCCACCGACGACTTGCCGGTGGTGACCACGGCCAGCAGGCCGCTGCCCAGGTTGGCGCCCAGCACCAGCCCAATCGCCGATTCCAGGGGCACCAGCCCGGAGGCCGCGAGCGTGGCGGTCAGCAGCACCATCGCCAGGCTGGAATAGGCCAGCACCGCCAGCATCGCCCCCACGGTGATCTCGAGCAGCAGGTCGCTGGAGATCGAGGCCAGCAGGCTCTTGACCACGGGCGATTGGGTCATGACCTGGGTGGACTCGGCGATCAGCCGCAGCGCCAGCAGCATCAGCCCCAGGCCGATCAGGATGCGGCCGAAGCGGCCGACCGGGGTGGACTGGCGCGAGATGAAGAGCACCACACCGAAGAAGATGAAGAACGGCGACAGCCAGGACAGGTCGAACGAGAACACCACCGTCATCAGGCTGGTGCCCACGTCGGCGCCCAGCATCACGGCCAGCGCCAGCGGCAGCGCGACCAGGCCCTGGCCCACGAAGGAGGAGACGATCAGGGCGGTGGCGGTGCTCGACTGCACGAGGGCGGTCACGCCCAAGCCGGAAAGCGCCGCCTTCCAGCGATTGCCAACGCTGCGGGCGAGCACGTTCCGAAGGTCGGCGCCGAACACCCGAAGAATGCCGGCGCGCACAAGATGTGTCCCCCATACCAGCAGCGCGATCGCCGCCAGGAGATTCAACAGGTGCTTCATTGCTTCTGGGTCAACTATACGCCTTGGGCAGGCGTCGTGGGATCCGGAAGCGGCAGCCGTGTTGCTAACTCGCCCGGGACCCTGCGCGGCTAGCTGGTGCGCCGCACCCGGCGCAGTTCGTCCAGGATCAGGCAGGCGGCGCCCACCGTGATGGCGCTGTCGGCCACGTTGAATGCCGGGAAGTAGTAGCGGCTGTCCCAGTGCAGCTGGATGAAGTCGACCACGTAGCCGTGCAGCAGCCGGTCGAACACGTTGCCGATCGCGCCGCCCAGGATGCAGGCGAGGGCGAAGGAGAACAGCTTCTGTCCCGCGTGCGAGCGCAGCAGCCAGACGATGAAGACCGCCGCGACGACGCCGATGGCGGTGAACAGCCAGCGCTGCCAGCCGGAGGCGTCGGCCAGAAAGGAGAAGGCCGCGCCGGTGTTGTGGGCCCGCACGACGTTGAAGAAGCTGGTCACATAGGTCGAATCGCCGAGGCGGTAGTAGCCCAGGATCAGGACCTTGGTGAACTGGTCGGCAATGAAGATGGCCAGGGCCAGGCCCAGCCAGTGGACCCAGCCGGCGGCGGCGCGCGCGCCCGCCATCAGGCGCAGGTCCGGGTTTCGCCGGTCCCGAAGAGGTTGCTGACGCAGCGGCCGCAGATGGTGGGATGGGCCGGATCGCTCCCGACGTCATCGCGCCAATGCCAGCAGCGCTCGCATTTCTGCGACTCGGACGGCGTGACGTCCACCTTCATCGACTCGCCCGCGACCACGGCGGCGCGCGAGGTGATGAAGACGAACTTCAGGTCCTCGCCCAGGCTGGCCAGCGCGTTCCACAGCTCGCCGTGGGTCTGCATCGGCACGGTGACGGCCACGTTGGCCTGCAGCGACGAGCCCACCTTGCCGGCTTCGCGCAGCGACTCGATCTCCTTGTTCACCATCTCGCGGGCGGCGCGGATGCGGGTCCACTTCTCGATCAGGGCGGCGTCGGGGCCGCCGATCTCGGCGTAGGTCTCCAGGAAGATCGATTCGGAGCTGCCGAAGATCCTCCAGGCTTCCTCGGCAGTGAACGAGAGGAAGGGCGCCATCCAGCGCAGCATCGCGTGGGTGATGTTCCACAGGGCCGTCTGCGCGCTGCGGCGCGCCAGCGACTTGGGCGCAGTGGTGTAGAGGCGGTCCTTCAGCACGTCCAGGTAGAAGGCGCCCAGGTCCTCCGAACAGTACACCTGCAGCTTGGCGACCACCGGGTGGAACTCGTACACCTCGTAGTGCGCCAGCACCTCCTCCTGGAACTGCGCGGCGCGCGACAGCGCGTAGCGGTCGATCTCCAGCATGTCGGCCAGCGGCACCGCGTCCTTGGCCGGGTCGAAGTCGCTGGTGTTGGCCAGCAGGAAGCGCAGCGTGTTGCGGATGCGGCGGTAGGCGTCGACCACGCGGGCGAGGATCTTGTCGTCGCCGGCAATGTCGCCCGAATAGTCGGAGGCGGCCACCCACAGGCGGATGATCTCGGCCCCGAGCTTTTGCGTGGTCTCCTGCGGGTCCACGCCGTTGCCCTGCGACTTGCTCATCTTGCGGCCCTGCGCGTCGACGGTGAAGCCGTGGGTGAGCAGGCCGCGGTAGGGCGCGCGCCCGTACATCGCGCAGGCCGTCAGCAGCGAGGAGTGAAACCAGCCGCGGTGCTGGTCGTGGCCTTCCAGGTAGAGGTCGGCCTCCGGCCCGTGCTCGTGGGCGGCGCCGGCGTGCGAGCGCTTGAGCACGGTGGTGTGGGTGGTACCGGAGTCGAACCAGACCTCCAGGATGTCGGCGCTCTTGGTGTAGTGGGGCGCGTCGGCGGCCGCCCCGACCTTGGCCAGGATCTCCTCGGTCGATGCCTTGCTCCAGGCCTCGATGCCACCTTGCTCCACCATGATCGCGGCGACGTCCAGGATCTCCATCGTCTTCGGGTGGAGGTCGTTGCTGTCCTTGTGCAGGAAGAAGGGCAGCGGCACGCCCCAGCTGCGCTGGCGGCTGATGCACCAGTCGGGGCGGCCCGCGATCATGTCGCGCAGGCGGGCCTTGCCGTTTTCCGGATAGAAGCTGGTTTCCTCGATGGCCGCCAGCGCCATCTGGCGCAGCGTCTGGGGCGCCTTGTCCTTGGTGAACACGCCCTCGCCCTCGTCCATGCGCACAAACCACTGCGCGGCGGCGCGGTAGATCACCGGCGACTTGTGGCGCCAGCAATGCGGATAGCTGTGGGTGATGCCCTCGGTGGCGAATAGCCGGTGCGCATGGCGCAGCGCGTCGATGATCTGCGGCACCGCCTTCCAGATGTTCAGGCCGCCGAACAGGGCGAAGTCCGGCGCGTAGGCGCCGTGGCCCTGCACCGGATTCAGGATGTCGTCGTAAGCCAGGCCATGCGAGACGCAGGAGTTGAAGTCGTCCAGGCCGTAGGCGGGCGAGGAGTGCACGATGCCGGTGCCGTCCTCGGCCGTGGCGTAGTCGGCCAGGTACACGGGCGACAGGCGCCGGTAGCCCGGGTCGACGTCGTACAGCGGATGCTGGAACGACAGGCCGGCAAGCTTTTCGCCCTTGACGGTGGCGAGCACCTGGCCTTCGAGCTTGTAGCGCTCCAGGCAGCGGCCGACCAACGAGGCGGCCAGAACCAGCAGGCCCTTCTCGGTATCGACCAGTGAATACTCGAGCTCGGGGTTGAGGTTCAGCGCCTGGTTGGCCGGGATGGTCCAGGCGGTGGTGGTCCAGATGACGACGAAGGCGTCCTTGGTGGAAGGCGCAACGCCGAAGGCGGCGGCCAGCTTGTCCGGCTCGGCGCTCTTGAAGCCGACGTCCAGCGTCTGCGACTTCTTGTCGGCGTATTCGATCTCGAACTCGGCCAGCGAGGAGCCACAGTCGAAGCACCAGTACACGGGCTTGAGGCCGCGGTAGACGAAACCGCGCTCGATCACCCGCTTGAAGGCGCGGATCTCCTCGGCTTCGTTGACGAAGTCCATGGTGCGGTAGGGATGGTCCCAGTCGCCCAGCACGCCCAGCCGCTTGAAGTCGGCCATCTGGATACCGATCTGCTCGGTGGCGAAGGCGCGGCTCTTGGCCTGCATCTCGTCGCGCGGCAGGTTGCGGCCGAACTTCTTCTCGATGGCGTTCTCGATCGGCAGGCCGTGGCAATCCCAGCCGGGGATGTAGGCGGCATCCAGCCCCTTGAGCTGGCGCGCCTTCACGATCATGTCCTTGAGGATCTTGTTGACCGCGTGGCCCATGTGGATCTGGCCGTTGGCATAGGGCGGGCCGTCGTGCAGCACGAACTTCTCGTGCTGGCAGCGCGCCGCGCGCAGCTTCTTGTACAGGCCCTTTTCCTCCCACTCGCGCACCCAGCCCGGCTCGCGCTTGGGCAGGTCGCCGCGCATCGGGAATGGCGTGTCGGGCAGGTTGAGCGTGGCTCGGTAATCGGTCTTGTCGGTCATGCGGGAACTCGTGTGGGCATCGACAGGCTCACCCCATCTGAAAGGCGAGTGCGGGAGCGAGGCGGAACCGTTCGCCCTGAGCCTGTCGAAGGCCGGCGAGCGGGCAGCCGCCCACTAAATTCGGTCGCGCGTGGTCTGGCGGCGCGTGGAGGCGAAGAACGCGCGAGCCTCCGCGCAGTCGCGGCGGATCCCGGCGCTCAGGGCGTCCAGGCCGTCGTACTTGAGCTCGTCGTGCAATTTGTGCAGCAGTTCCACCTGAATGATTTTACCGTACCCCCCCTCGGGGCCGAGGTGGGCGGGCCAGTCGAAGACGTGCGTCTCCAGCAGCACCCGGCCGCCGTTGACGTCGCGCGGGTCGAGCGAGGGCCGGATGCCCAGGTTGGCCACGCCTTCGAGCGGCTGATCATCAAGGCCGTGCACCAGCACGGCGAAGATCCCGCTGGCGGCCGGTTTCCAGTGCTTGAAGCGCAGGTTCACCGTCTTGAAGCCGAGCTCGCGCCCGAGCTTGCGGCCATGCAGCACATGGCCGCTGATGCTGTAGGGGCGGCCCAGCAGGGCGGCGACGCCTTCCATGTCGCCGCGCCCCAGCGCCTCGCGCACCGCCGAGCTGGAAACCCGCAGGCCGTGGACCTGGTAGCTGTTCATGCGCGCCACGTCGAAGCCCTTGGCCGCACCGGCGGCATCCAGCATCGCGTAGTCGCCGGCGCGCTTGGCGCCGAAGCGGAAATCATCGCCTACCAGCACGTAGCGCGCGCCCAGACCCTGCACCAGCACACGGTCGATGAAGGCCTCGGGAACCATGGACGACAGGCGGGCATCAAACGGAAGTACGACGCACTGGTCGACGCCACAGCGGGCGAGTTCGGTGAGCTTGTCGCGCAGCGTGGCGACCCGGGCGGGCGCCAGTTCTGGCTTGCGTGCGAGCGCGGCGAAGTAGTCACGCGGGTGCGGCTCGAAGGTGAGCACGCAGCTGGTGACACCGCGGTGCCGCGCCTCGTTGTTCAGCAGCGCGAGCATGGCCTGGTGGCCGCGGTGCACGCCGTCGAAGTTGCCGATCGTGACGGCCGACGCGCGGGCGATGCCCGGATGGTGGAAGCCTCGGAAGATCTGCATCGGCGGCGCTGCGGTGGTATCTTTTTGATAGCAGTTCATGCCCGTCCGCCAAGCAGCGCCAAGCTTTGCGCTGCGGAGAAAGGGTCACGAAAAGAGGGTATATTGTGCTGTAGAGCGCGTCCCAGCGCGCCCGGCGTCACCTCAGCGTGGTTTCCTCTCAGAAAGGAGTCGTGTCTTGAAGGTATTGAAGCTGTCCGCCCAAGGACTGCCCCAGTCGTGGATTTCGCTGGAGCAGGCCGTGCTGCACTACGCCGCCGATGAGGTGCGGTGGGAGGTGGGCGCGCGGGTGGCCCTGTTCCGTGGCGGCCACAACGCCATCACCGGGCTGCAGTCGCAGATCGGGGTCAGCAGCATCATCGGCACCAAGGGCGTGCCGAACATCAATCCCTTCGAGCTCAAGCCGGGCCTCACCAATAGCAAGCTGTTCGCGCGCGACCGCAACGTCTGCGCCTACTGCGGCCGGCACTTGCACGAGGAAGAGCTGACGCGCGAGCACGTCATTCCGTTCGCGCAGAACGGCAAGGACCACTGGATGAACGTGGTCACCGCCTGCCGGGCCTGCAACCACCGCAAGAGCAACCGCACGCCGGAGCAGGCCCGCATGCCGCTTCTCTACGCGCCCTACATTCCCAGCCTCTGGGAAGACTTCATCCTGCGCAATCGCCGCATCCTGGCCGACCAGATGGAGTTCCTGATGGCGCACTTGCCACGAAACTCCAGGCTGCACGCCTAGGACCCGGCGCGCCCCGCCTTCCCCTGGGCACGCTCGCCCAACACCGGCCCATGCCGTCGACCGACACCGTGCGGTCGTAGCTGTCGGCACAGAGGTGATGGCCCTCGCTCAGCCTTCCGCGCTCCGCCCCACCCAAAGGTTTTTACTACGCCGGTGACCCAAGACTTTTGGGTTCCAGGCTGCTCCGACGCTTAGCTGCTTCCCCAACCGGTTCCTTCAATCGTTTCGAACATGAGCTTCAAAAACCCTCGCCATGCGATCGGGGCCTCGCAACAAGAATCGAATCCATGGGTACGTCTTCATTGCGACCCCCATCGAATCCGGCGTATCGCCGTCTTCAAGACCCTATCGAAAACCGACACGAGGCCCCATGAACCAGATCCGCCGTTCCGTTTCCTTCGCCATTGCCGCCACCGGCCTGGCGCTGTCCGCCGCCGCCTTTGCCGCTGCCCCGGCGCCCGTCCCCGCCGGCGCCTACAAGATCGACGCCGCCCATTCCGGCGCCTTCTTCGAAGTCGGCCACCTCGGTGGCGTCAGCCGCTTCATGGGTCGCTTCAACGACATCTCCGGCGACCTGGTGGTCGACGCGCCCGAGAAGAGCAAGATCTCGGTCACGATCAAGACCGAAAGCATCGACAGCAACCACGAAGGCCTGGACAAGCACCTGAAGAGCCCCGACTTCTTCAATGTCGTGCAGTTCCCGACCATGACCTTCGCCTCCACCGGCGTGAAGCTGGACGCCAACGGTGAAGGCTCCATCGGGGGCAGCCTCACCCTGCGTGGCGTGACCAAGCCCGTGACCTTCAAGCTCAAGCAAGTGGGCGCCGGCAAGGGCATGAAGGGCGAGCAGCGCGTGGGCTACGTCGCCACCGGGACCATCAAGCGCACCGACTTCGGCATGAATTACGGCGTGCCGGGCGCAGCCACCGACGAAGTGGACCTGCGTATCAACATCGAAGGCGTCAAGCAGTAAGCACGCACCCGGCGCCGGCATCCACCAGGGCCGGCGTCGCCCGCCGAAGGACCGCCATGCCAGAGACCTCATTCTTCCTGCCGCTGCTGCTGCAAAGCGCGGTGGTGCCCTTTGGCGTCGCGTTCGCGGTGCTGGTGGCCTGTCGCGCCGCCCGCCCGGACGCGCCCGCGCCCTTGCTGGCCTTGCTCGCCGGCTTCCTGTCGTCCTATTTCGTCACGCTGCATGCGCAGTGGTCGCCCGTGCCCCGCGTGGCGCTGGACTGGCTGCCCTGGATCGCCCTCGTGGGCGCTGCAGCCGCTTTGGGCGTGCAGCGCATCCCCGGGGCTGCTGGCCGCGTGGCGGTGCGCGCCGTCGTGTCGCTGGCTTTCGGCGGCCTGATCGTGTCCAGCGCCATCGGCAGCCTCGGCGCGCAGAAGGCGGCCCTGGCTGCGCTGGCGATCGGCCTGATCCTGGCGCTGCTGTGGGCCCTCAGCAGCCGTCCCGCCCGGGGCGCCGCCACCCGACCGCTGCTGCTGGCGCTGGTCGCCGGGGGCAGCGGCCTGGCGCTGATGATGGATTCCAGCCAGTCCATGGGGCAGTTGGCCGGCGCGCTCGCCATGGCGCTCGCTGCCTGCACGCTGTTCGCGCGGCCGCGCCCAGGGGCGGGCTTCGCCCCCGCCGCTGGCGCCACCGCCGCGCTCGTCTTGGGCAGCCTGCTGGCGACCGCGCATGTGTACTCGGGCTTCCCCCTGGGCTACGTGGCGCTGCTGGCCGGCGCCCTGCTGGTCGATCCGGCACTCGCAGCGATCCGTCGCGGCGGCCAGTCCGGCGGCCTGCCCTGGGTCCCGGCCACGGTGCTGACAGCCATCCCGGTGCTGGTCACGGTGGCGCTGACCGTCAAGGCCATGCAGGAGTCCGGCGGGTACTGATCCCACCGGCGCAGCAATACCCGGCCCAAAGAAAAAAGCCCGCGAATGCGGGCTTTTCTGCTCGTGGAGCGCCTGTCTCAGGCGAACACGCCCGCCGTATCCTGCATGCGTGCGGACACCTCGCCCAGATGGTGCAGGGTGTCGCCGAAGGTCATCTCGAGCTGCGTGAGCTTCTTGAAGTAGTGGCTGCCGGCATATTCGTCGGTGACGCCGATGCCGCCGTGCATCTGCACCGACTGCTGGCCGATGAAGCGCATGGAGACCCCCAGCTGGTACTTGGCGCGGCCCATGGCGCGGCGGCGCTCCTCGGTCGGCGCATTGAGCTTGAGGGTGGCGTAGTAGCTCATGGAGCGCGCGAGCTCCAGCTGCATCTTCATGTCGGCCATGCGGTGGCGCAGCGCCTGGAAGGTCGACAAAGTGACGCCGAACTGCTTGCGCGTGTTCATGTACTCCGCCGTCAGCGCCATGGTCTTGTCCAGCGCGCCGACGGCTTCGGCGCAGGTGGCCGCGATGCCGATGTCCACCGCGTGCTCCAGGGCCGTGAGGCCGTCCTTGGTGACCAGTGCCGCTGGCGCAGACTGGAACTTCACTTCGGCGGCGCGGCTGCCGTCCTGCGTGACATAGCCTCGCGCGTTCACGCCCTGCGCGCTGCGCTCGACGAGGAACAGCGCGATCTTGCCGTCCACGGTGGCGGGAACGAGGAAAGCGTCGACCTGGTCGCCGGCGGGCACGATGCTCTTGTCGCCGGTCACGCTCCAGCCGTTGCCGGCCGGCGAAGCCTTCGCTTCGCACAAGTCCAGGCGGTAGCGGGCCTTGCGCTCCTGGTGCGCCAGTACCACCAGTGCCTCACCCGAAGCGATACGCGGCAGCCACGCCGACTTCAGGTCATCGTTGGCGTAGCCGCTGAGGACGCCCGAGGCAATCAGGGTCTGCGCCAGCGGTTCCATCACGATGCCGCGGCCCAGCTCCTCCATGACGACCATGGCCTCGACCGGCCCCATGCCCATGCCGCCGTGCTCTTCGGCGATGTAGAGGCCGGCCAGCCCCAGTTCGGCCAACTGGCCGTAGATGCCGCGGTCGAAACCGCCCGCTTTCACGATGGCGCGGCGGCGTTCGAAGTCATAGCCCTTGTCGACCCACTTGCGCACCGCGTCGCGCAGTTGTTCCTGGTCGTCGGAAAAATTGAAATCCATGTCCTGCTCCTCTTAGCCCAGCACCGTCTGTGCGACGATGGTGCGCTGTACTTCGCTCGAGCCGCCGTAGATGGTCGTCTTGCGGTAGTTGAAATAGGTGGCCGCCAGCGGCGCGACGTAGGCGGCGCCCACGTGCTCGCCCTGCCAGCCGGCTTCCATGGCCTCCTTGATGAAGGGCAGGGCGTAGGGACCGGCGGCCAGCATCATCAGCTCGGTGTAGCGCTGCTGGATCTCGCTGCCCTTGATCTTCAGCAGGCCGGCGATGTCCAGCGGGTTCTTGCCGGATTTTTCGGCCGACAGCACGCGCAGCACCATCATCTCCAGCGCCACCACGTCCACCTCCAGCCTGGCGACCTCGTCGCGGAAGCGCGGGTCCGCGTACACGCCTTCGGACTTGGCGATGCGCTTGAGGCGTTCCAGCTCGCGCTTGGCGCGGTTCACGTCGGCGATGTTGGTGCGTTCGTGCGACAGCAGGTGCTTGGCGTAGGTCCAGCCCTTGTTCTCCTCGCCGATCAGGTTCTCGGCGGGCACTTCGACGTTGTCGAAGAACACCTCGTTCACCTCGTGGCCGCCGTCCAGCATGATGATCGGGCGCACCGTGACGCCGGGCGACTTCATGTCGATCAGCAGGAAGGAGATGCCGGTCTGCGGCTTGCCTTCGGTGGAGGTGCGCACCAGGCAGAAGATCCAGTCGCCGTACTGCGCCAGCGTGGTCCAGGTCTTCTGGCCATTGACGATGTACTTGTCACCCTTGCGCTCGGCGCGGGTCTTGAGCGAGGCCAGGTCGGAGCCCGAGCCGGGCTCGCTGTAGCCCTGGCTCCACCAGACCTCGCCGCTGGCGATGCCCGGCAGGAAGCGCTTGTGCTGCTCGGCGTTGCCGAAGGTCATGATCACCGGCGCCACCATCACCGGGCCGAAGGGCACGATGCGAGGCGCGCCGGCCAGGGCGCACTCTTCCTCGAACAGGTGTTTTTGCACCGCGGTCCAGCCCGGGCCGCCGAACTCCTTGGGCCAGCCGTAGCCGAGCCAGCCCTTCTTGCCGAGGATCTTCGCCCAGCGTTGCATGTCGTCACGGGTGAGGTGCAGGGCGTTGTGCACCTTGTGGGAAATCTCCTGCGGGAGGTTGTCGCGCACCCAGGCGCGGATCTCCTCTCGGAATTTCTGTTCTTCAGGGGTGAATGCGAGGTCCATAACTGTCCTTTGGAGGCTGCTGCGCGAGTTTAAGCACGATCGTTCGATTTCAGGTGTCCAGGCGGTGACAGGCCCAGTTCGCCGCAGACGCCCTGCACCCATGCACGCAGGTCGGCGAGTTCGGCTTCCAGCGTCGCGACGCGATCGACCAGCGAACTGCCGGCAGCCTCGGCCGCCCCGGACGGCGCCGAGAGCGCCGCCGCGTCGACCGGACCGCACAGCAAGTGCGCCCAGCGCGCTTCACGTGCGCCGGCGGCGCGCGGCAACTGCACGACCAGCGGGCCGCCGCGCTCGTCGGGGCGCTCGCGCAATTCGTCTAGGAAGGCTTCCACCGAGGAGATGTCGGCGAAGCGGTACCAGCGCTCGCTGTGGATGCGCAACTCGCCGGGCGTCTGCGGGCCGCGCAGCATCAGCAAGCCCAGCAGCACGGCGGACTGCTCGGGCACGAGCATGGCGCGCTGGAAATTGTGTTCCCAGCGGGCGACCCGGTTGCCGCTGGAGCTCAGCGCCAGCGAGCGCCCTTTCAGGCCGTCGAGCGCCTCCTGCACCTCGGCCTCGGACAGCTGGGTCACCGGATCGCGGCTGCTTTTCTGGTTGCAGCCGGCGACCAGGGCATTGAGCGACATCGGATAGGTATCGGGCACAGTGCGTGCCTTTTCCATCAGCGTGCCGAGCACGCGGGCTTCGTGGAAGGTGAGGGGAGTCATGTCGGGAGCCTGGACGGCAGAGTCCAGGCTCCAAGGATAATCGCGGCCGACATGAAGAACATCGTGATACTGATCTCGGGTGGGGGCTCGAACATGGCTGCCATTGTGCGCGCGGCCCAGCGCGACGACTGGCGCCGGCGCCACGACGCGCAGGTCGTCGCCGTCATCAGCAACCGCGCCGACGCCGGCGGACTGGCGTTTGCGCGCAGCCAGGACATTGCCACCGAGGTCGTCGACCACAAGGCGTTCGCCTCGCGCGAACTCTTCGACGAAGCGCTGGCCCGCGCGATCGACGCGCATCGGCCGGCGCTGGTGGTGCTGGCCGGCTTCATGCGTATCCTGACGCCGGCTTTCGTGGCGCGCTATGCGGGGCGCCTGCTGAACATCCATCCTTCGCTGCTGCCGGCCTTTCCCGGCCTGCATACGCACCAGCGCGCGATCGAGGCGGGCTGCAAGTTCGCCGGCGCCACCGTGCACCAGGTGACGTCGGACCTCGACCACGGCCCCATCCTGGAGCAGGCGGTGGTGCCCATCCTGGCCGGTGACAGCGCCGACCGGCTGGCCGAGCGCGTGCTGACGCAGGAGCACTTGATCTATCCACGCGCGATTGCAGCCCTGCTGCCCACCTTGCCCGGGGCGAGCCATGCATCCTAAAGCGCTGCTCGATGCCTGCAGCGAACTAGTGGGGCAGGTCCTCAAGTTCGAACACCCGGCCGACGCCGTGGTGTCGCGCTATTTCCGCGAGCACCGTTCGCTGGGGCCGCGCGAGCGCGCGACGCTGGCCGAAACGGTGTACGCGGTGCTGCGGCGCAAGCTGCTGTTCGACCACCTGGCCCCTTCGGGCAGCGGGCCGCGCCAGCGCCGGATGGCGATCCTGGGTTTCCATGGCCCGCGCGACTTCCTGAAGAGCGCCCTGACTGAGCAGGAAAAATCCTGGCTCGACCAGTGCGACGCGATCCGTCCGCAGGACCTGCTGGAACGCCACCGCCACAACTTCCCGGAGTGGCTGGTGCAGCCGCTCAAGGATCAGCTGGGCGAGGGCTTCTGGGCCCTGGCCGAGGGCCTGAACCAGCCGGCGCCGCTGGACCTGCGCGTCAACCTGCTGACCGACAAGCGCGAGGACGTGCGGCGCGAACTGGAACTGGCAGGCCTGCACGGTCAGCCGACGCCTTATTCGCCGTGGGGCCTGCGCCTGGCCGGCAAGCCTGCGATCAACCGGCTCGATGCCTTCGCGCGCGGCGCGGTCGAAGTGCAGGACGAGGGCTCGCAGCTGCTGGCGCTGCTGCTGGATGCCAAGCGCGGCGAGATGGTGGTGGACTTCTGCGCCGGCGCCGGCGGCAAGACGCTGGCGATCGGCGCGGCCATGCGCAATACCGGCCGGCTCTACGCCTTCGACACTTCGGCGCACCGGCTGGACGCGCTCAAGCCGCGGCTGGCGCGCAGCAAGCTGTCGAATGTGCATCCCGCGGCGATCGCGCACGAGCGCGACGACCGGGTCAAGCGCCTGGCCGGCAAGATCGACCGCGTGATCGTCGATGCGCCCTGTTCCGGGCTGGGCACGCTGCGGCGCAACCCGGACCTGAAATGGCGCCAGTCGGCCGAGGCCGTGCAGGAGATGACGGAGAAGCAGGCGGCCATCCTGCAAAGCGCCTCGCGCCTGCTCAAGCCGGGAGGACGCCTGGTGTACGCCACCTGCAGCCTGCTGCGCCAGGAGAACGAGGACATCGCAGCCGCGTTCGGCGCCGCCAACCCGGACTTCAGCGCGATGCCGGCCGGCCAGGTACTGGAGCCACTGAAGGTGCGCGATGCGGCAGCGCTCTGCTCGGGCGGCGACGACGGCCTGCAGTACCTTCGCTTGTGGCCGCACCGGCATGCCACGGACGGATTCTTTGCCGCCCTGTGGGTGAAAAATTGACGGGCTGGACCCAGGGCTGATCCAAAAATAGTGCGGACAGGCGCTATTTGGAATCGCCTGGGGATATGCACAGCTTGCTTTCGTACCCCGGATCTTAAAATTCTGGTTGAGGAAGGCTGTCCCGGCCGTCCCGTTCCTACACAAGAGAGACCCCCGATCCATGATGCTTCCCGATTGGCCCGTGCTGAACGCGGCTGTTGACTGGCTGGCGAACGGCATGTGGCAGTTGTCCTGGTGGCAGGTGGTGCTGTACACGCTGGCGGTGACCCACATCACCATCGCCTCGGTCACGATCTTCCTGCACCGGAGCCAGGCGCACCGGGCGCTGGACCTGCATCCGATCCCGGCTCATTTCTTCCGTTTCTGGCTGTGGCTCAGCACGGGCATGGTGACCAAGGAATGGGTGGCCATCCACCGGAAGCACCACGCCAAGTGCGAGACCGCGGATGACCCGCACAGCCCGCAGGCCAAGGGCATCGAGACCGTGCTGTGGCGTGGCGCCGAGCTTTACCGTGCGGAAGCGAAGAACCAGGAAACCCTGGCCAAGTTCGGCCACGGCACCCCGAACGACTGGATCGAGCGCAATCTGTACACGCGCTACAGCTGGCAGGGCGTGGGGCTGATGCTGATCATCAACCTGGCGCTGTTCGGTGTGCTCGGCCTGACCGTCTGGGCGGTGCAGATGCTCTGGATCCCCGTGACGGCGGCCGGCATCATCAACGGCATCGGCCACTACTGGGGCTACCGCAATTTCGAGGCACCCGACGCCAGCACCAACATCTCGCCCTGGGGCATGATCATCGGCGGCGAGGAACTGCACAACAACCACCACACCTATCCGACCTCGGCCAAGTTCTCGGTCAAGAAGTACGAGTTCGACCTGGGCTGGGTCTACATCTCGCTGATGCGCAGGATCGGCTGGGCCACCGTGAAGAAGGTGCCGCCCAAGCTGCAGCTCGGCGCCGTCCGTCCGGTGGCCGACGAGAAGACGCTGGAAGCGCTGATCGCCAACCGCTACGAGGTGATGGCGGCCTACGGCCGCGAGATGAAGCGCGTCTGCAAGACCGAGATCGCCACGCTCAAGGCCAAGCGGGCCGATTTCTCGGTGCTCAAAACGGCCAAGCGCTGGCTGCACCGCGACGAGGACCGGGTGCCCGCGTCGGCGCGGCCCCAGCTGGCCCAGGCGCGCGCGGCGCACCCGGTGCTCGACAAGATGGTGGCGATGCGCGAGGAACTGCGCCAGATGTGGCTGAACACCTCCCAGTCGCGCGAACAGCTCACCGCCGAGCTGCAGTCCTGGTGCCGCCGCGCCGAGGAAAGCGGGATCGTGGCCCTGCAGCAGTTCTCGCAGCGCCTGCGCTCCGCCCACGCCTGAGTTCCCGGCCCTCCAGAACGAAAGCCCCGCCATGCGGGGCTTTCTTATTTGCGGGTGCCGCGGGCGCTAGCTCAGCTGCTCCACGCCCAGCTTGCGGTGAAGCGGCCCTTCGTCGGCCAGGAAGAGGAAGGCGGGCCGGTCGCTGCCGAGGTTGCGCAGCCGCACCTCGCAGTAACCCGGCGCGCAGCAGGTGTCGGCTTCGGCCAGCGCAAACACCTCGCCGGCGATGGAGGCCTCGGCGCCGCCTTCGATCAAGTGGAACACGCAGGCCGGCGAGCGCGCCGGCAGCACCAGCGTCTGGCCTGGGCGCAGCATCAACGCGTGAAAGCCCAGGATGTTCTGCGCGTCCGCTCCGGTTTCCGGGTTGACGTAACTCATCTGCACACACTCCAGCGCCGGCCGGTCGGCCGCCAGCGACAGCAGTGCGGCGCGCGCATCCGCCCAGGGGTAGCGAAGCATCGGGTAGGCCTTCGGCCCACGCTGGAACATGGGCGTGGGCACCAGGCCGGCGCGGGCATAGGCCGATTCGCCATGGCCGGCCGCGGGATCCTGGCGCCGGCCTTCCAGCACGTAGGAGGTCTCCAGGTAGTACACCAGCGGCAGGTCCAGCACGTCCAGCCAGACGACCGGGTCGCTGCCGTCATGGCCATGCTCATGCCACATGCCGGTGGGCGTGAGGATCAGGTCGCCGCGCTCCATCGGGCACTTCTCGCCGTTGACCGTGGTGTAGGCGCCTTCGCCCTCGATGACCATGCGCACGGCGTTGGGCGTGTGGCGATGCGCCGGCGCCCATTCGCCCGGCAGCAGCAGTTGCATGCCCAGGTAGATCGCGGCGCTGGCTTTCATGTTGTCCAGCCCGTGGCCCGGGTTGGCCAGCACCAGCACACGGCGCTCGGCCTTTTCCATGGGGGTGAGCTCGCCGGCGCGCAACAGCAGCGGCCGCAGCGCCTGGTAGGACCAGCAGGTGGGCCGGGTGGCCGGGCGCGGGCGGCCCGGCGGCAACACCGCGCGCAGGCTGGGCCACAGGGGGACCAGGTTCTGGGCGCGCAGGTCCGCCACGTATTGCTCCGGCAGGTCTTCCAGTCGTCCGAGTTCGTTCATGCGGGGTCTCCGGTTAGCGTGCGAGGCAGTTGTCGACCTTCCAGCCGTACAGCCATTCGAGCGCGTCGTAGAAGCGCTCGGGCGTGCGGCCGCGCCACAGGTCATTGCGCACCAGGCGCTCGACGCCCTTGGCGTGGTAGATGCGGCCCATCTCGCGCGAGGAGAGCACCACGCGGGCCGTGCGCGCCACGCGCGAACGCTGGTACAGGGCCAGGGCGCGCGGGAAATCATTGCCGTTCACGCGCAGCGCCTCGCCCAGCGTCACCGCGTCCTCCATGGCCATGCAGGCGCCCTGCGCCATGTACTGCGTGGTCGGGTGCGCGGCATCCCCCAGTAGCGTGGCCCGGCCGAACGCCCACTGGCCGATGGGTTCGCGATCGGCGGTGGCCCAGCGCTTCCAGCTCCTGGGCAGGTCGATCAGTTGTCTGGCGCGCGGGCATACCTCGCCGAAGTAGCTTTGCACTTCCTCGCGGCTGCCGTCGGTGACACCCCATTCCTCCTGCTGGCGGCTATGGAAGGTGACCACCACGTTGTACTGCTCGCCGCCGCGCAGGGGATAGTGCACCAGGTGGCAGTTGGGGCCCACCCAGATGCTTGCCGCGTTCCAGCGCAGCTCCTCGGGGAAGTCCTTGCGGTCGACCACGGCCCGGTACACCACATGACCGGTCACGCGCGCCGGGTCGTTCACGTACTGCTGGCGCACCACCGAGCGGCCACCATCGGCGCCGATCAGCGCCTGGCCGCGAAAGCTGCGGCCGTTGGGGCAGTGCGCGGTCACGGTGTCGCCGTCCTGCTCCACGCGTTCGACGCGGGCATGGGTGTGGATCTCGACCTCGCCGGTGGCCTGCGCGCCTTCCAGCAGCGAGGTGTGGATGTCCACGCGGTGGATCACCGCGTAGGGGTTGCCGAAGCGCTCCCGGAATGCCTCGCCGGTCGGGATCTTCGCCACCTGGTATTCGTCGATGGCGTCGTGCATCACCATGTAGTCCGTGTAGACGGCGCGGCCGCGGGCACGCTCGCCCACGCCCAGGGCGTCGAAGGCCGAAAAGGCGTTGGGGCCGAGCTGCATGCCGGCACCGATCTCGCCAATCTCCGCGGCCTGTTCCAGCACCGTCACCTTGAACCCCTGCCGCACCAGCGCCAGCGCGGCAGCCAGCCCGCCGACGCCGCCGCCGGCCACGATCACCGGCAGGGCCTGAGCTTGTTGAGCCATCTCTTGTCTCCTGTGCCAAGGTCCATCTTGGCAGGCCGTGTCATCGAGTAAAGAGCTTAAGATGCATTTGATCGATCAGGTTTTTTGATTATGGCCAAGCTCGACCTGGAGTGGCTGCACGTCTTCCTGGAGGTGTACCGCACGCAAGGCGTCACGCGCGCGGCCGAGCGGCTGGCGCTGCCGCAGTCGAACACAAGCGTCGCCCTGAACAAGCTGCGCCGCTACTACGGCGACCCGCTGTTCGCGCGCACCTCACGTGGCATGGAGCCCACCGCGTTCGCGCAGGCCATCTATCCCGAAGTGCGCGACGCCGTGGAGCGCCTCGCCCGGCTCAGCGGCGCGCGGGCCAGCTTCGACCCCGCGACGGCACAGCGCAGCTTCTGCATCAGCATGACGGACATCAGCGAGATCGTGGTGCTGCCGCGGCTGGTCAACCAGCTGCGCCGGGTGGCGCCCGGCGTGCAGATCGCGACCGAGCACTCCTCGCCCGAGACCGCGCGCCGGCTCGAGTCGGGTGAGGTCGACCTGGCCATCGGCTTCCTGCCGCACCTGGAGGCCGGGTTCTATCAGCAGACGCTGTTCAAGCAGGACTTCGTCTGCCTGGCGGCGGCCCGCCACCCGCGCGTGCGGAGCACGCTCACCAAGCAGGCCTTCCTGGCCGAAGGCCACATCAGCGTGACCACTTCGGGCACCGGCCATGCGATCGTCGACAAGGTGCTGGCGCGGCACCGCATGGCGCGCCGCATCGCGTTGCGCGTGCCCAGCTTCCTGGGGGTGGCGCGGCTGGTGGCAAGCACCGAACTGCTGGTGATCGTTCCGCGCCGACTCGGCGAAGCCCTGGCCGGGCAGGAGGCGATCCGCATCATCGAGCCGCCGGTGGCGCTGCCGCCCTTTGCGGTCAAGCAGCACTGGCACGAGCGCTTCCACGCCGACGCCGGCAACGCCTGGCTGCGCGCCACGCTGGCCCAACTGATGAAGGAAGGCTGAGCCGTTTGCAGTGGCCTGGCTGGCGGATGCAGCGAACTGCGTTACACACCCACCCATTTTTGACCTGGGGCCCCTACCTCCGTCGCCCCCGGACGCCTAGAATGCCCGACCGTAATGGCCACCGGCCATGCGATCGAGTGTCCCGAACGAGCGGGATTGCGGCTCGTTGCAAGAACAGCGAAGCCGAGAGAGGCATCTCGTTCCTGAACATGGCGAACTTCTCCTGGAGGGAGGCACTGTGAAGGAACATCTATGGCTACCGACCGGCAAAAGGGTAAGGGAACGGCCGACGATCTCGCACGGCGCAAATTTCTGAGCGCTGCCGCCGCCGCCGGCTTGGGCGGCACCGGTTTGGCCGTGGGGCTGGCCTCCTGCGACCGGCCGGACAAGACCGCCACGACCGCTGCGCCCGCGGCCAGCGGAAGCGGACCTGGCGAGACAGCCCCGGCGCCGGGCGCAGCGACCCGGGTGGGTGGCACGCATGGCGGCCACGAAGTCCCGCCCGGGCAGCTCGATCCCTACTACGGCTTCTGGAGCGGCGGCCACTCCGGCGAATTCCGCGTGCTGGCGGTGCCGTCGATGCGCGAGATCAAGCGCATCCCGGTGTTCCAGCCGGACCCGCTCAGCGGCTGGGGACAGACCAACGAGTCGAAGAAGATCCTCGGCACCCGGCCGGACGGCAGCCTGAAGTTCAGCAACGGCGACTCGCATCACCCGGTGGCGTCCTATGCCAACGGCACTTACGACGGCAAGTACGCCTGGACCAACGACAAGCTGAACACGCGCATCGCGCGCATCCGGCTGGACACCTTCGAGTGCGACAAGATCACCGAGCTGCCCAACGTGCAAGGCCTGCACGGCGCCTGCCCCGACAAGCGGGATCCGGTCGATGCCAATATCAACCACACCACGCGCCTCTTCGTGGGCGCCGAGTTCGGCATCCCCTTGCCGAACGACGGCAAGGACATGGAGAACCCGGCCAAGTACGGGAGCCTGGTCACCTGCATCGATGCCGAAACCATGGAAGTGCGGTGGCAGTGCCAGATGGACGGCAACATGGACCTGCTGGCCACTTCCTACGACGGCAAGCTGGCCGCCTGGAACCAGTACAACAGCGAGAACGGCCTGAAGTTCGCCGACATGATGGTCGCCGAGCGGGACAACGTCGTGTTCATCAACGTCGCGCGCATCGAGCAGGCGGTCAAGGACCGCAAGTTCAAGACGATCGGCGATTCCAAGGTGCCGGTGGTCGACGGTACCAAGAACGGCAACAAGGACCCGAAGACGGCCGTGGTCTGCTATGTGCCGATTCCGAAGAACCCGCACGGGGTGAACGCTACGCCGGACGGCAAGTACTTCATCGCCTCGGGAAAGCTCTCGCCGACCTGCTCGGTGATCGACCTGTCGCTGATGCTCAAGTGGTTCGACGGCGAGGTGAAGGAGCCGCGCGACACCGTGGTCGCCGAACCCGAGCTGGGCCTGGGGCCCCTGCACACGACCTTCGACGGCAAGGGCAATGCCTTCACCACTCTGTTCCTCGACAGCCAGGTCGTCAAGTGGGACGTCGAGGCGGCCATCAAGGCGTTCAAAGGCGACAAGAACGCGAAGGTCGTGCTCGATCGCATCGACTGCAACTACCAGCCGGGCCACCTCAATGCCAGCATGGCCGAAACGCGCGAGGCCGACGGCAAGTGGCTGGTGGTCGGAAGCAAGTTCTCCAAGGACCGCTTCCTGCCGGTTGGGCCGCTGCACAGCGAGAACGAGCAGCTGTTCGACATCGGCGGCGAAAAGATGAAGCTGATCGGCGACCATCCGGCGCACCCGGAGCCGCACGACTTCATCATCGTGCGGCGCGACAAGGTCAAGACGCGGCAGGTCTACAACCTCGACGATTTTCCGAACCCGATCAAGGACTTCAAGGACAGCCGTCTCGAGCGCAAGGGCAACAAGGTCACGGTGTTCCTGGCGGCCGGCGCGCCGCAGTTCAGCCTGCCCGATTTCAAGGTCAAGCGCGGCGACGAGGTGACCATAGTGCTCACCAACATCGACAAGGTCGAAGACCTGACGCACGGGATCGGCATCCAGAACTACAGCGTCAACATGATCGTCAACCCCGGCGAGACCAAGTCGGTCACCTTCAAGGCCGACAAGCCGGGCGTCTATTGGTGCTACTGCACGCACTTTTGCCATGCCCTGCACCTGGAGATGCGCAGCCGGATGCTGGTGGAAGCGTGATCGTCGTGCCGGCCGCCGCGCGCGGCCGGATCGCCCATGGCCTGGGCTTCGAGCGGGATGAGCCGAATGTCAGCCATCGCCCGGAGGGTCCTGTCGCTGCTTGCGGGCCTCGCGCTCGCCGCGGGTGCGTTCGCGCAGACCTATGAGGCGCAACTTTCGCCCAAGCTGTCGAGCGACCCGGACATGTGCGCGCATGCGCCCTGCGCCGAGGTGCTGCCGGGCGCCGACAGCTTTTCCACCCGCAAGGGCCGGCCCGCCTACGTCGAGGCCTACGCCACCCGAGGGGGCGCGAAGCAGTTGGTCGGCTACGTCTTCCTGTCCACCGACATCGTCGACATTCCGGCCTATTCGGGCAAGCCGGTCGTCACGCTGATCGGGATGGACACCAAGGGGATCATCACCGGCGTCAAGATCCTCAAGCACAGCGAGCCCATCCTGCTGCTGGGGATTCCCGAATCCAAGCTCCTCGGCTTCATCGGCCAGTACGTCGGCAAGTCGGCGAGCGACAAGATCGAGGTCGGCCGCGGGCGGGCCGAACCCGGCACCACCCGCATCGATGCGATCAGCGGCGCGACCGTGACGGTGATTGCGCAGAACCAGGTCATCACGCGCTCGGCCTACGAAGTCGCGCGCCAGGTGGGCCTCGTCAAGGCGCAGGAAAAGCCGGCGGCGAAGTTCACCGAGATCGCCGGGAAGCTGGACTGGAATGCGCTCACCAAGGAAGGCAGCGTGCAGCGGCTGACCGTCGAGCCCAGGCAGATCGGCGAGGCCGACACCGGCCAGCCACACCTAGACATGCATTTCGGCTACCTCAACGCGCCGAACGTGGGATCCAACGTGCTGGGCGCGGAAGCGTGGCGGCAGCTGATGGCGGGCCTGAAGCCCGACGAGCACGCCATCTTCATCGTCGCGCAGGGTACGGGCTCGTTCAAGGGCTCCGGATTCGTGCGCGGCGGCATCTTCGACCGGATCCAGGTGATCCAGGGGCGTGATACCTTCACCTTCCGCGACCTGGACTACCTTCCGTTCCCCGGTTTCGCGGCGCCCGGCGCGCCCGAGTATCGCGAGTCCGGGATCTTCATCCTGCGCGGCGGCGGGTTCAGCGGTGCCTATCCATGGAGCCTGGTGTACCTGGCGAGCCGGGTGGATCAGCAGACCGGTGCCCGCACCTTCTCCGGATTCGAGCGGGAATACTGGCTGCCCGCGCGCTACCTGGAGGGCGGGCGGCCGGCCGTGCAGCGGCCGCAGGCGGCGTGGGTCGCGGTGTGGCAGGCCAAGCAGGCCGAGGTCATTGCGCTGGTGCTGTTCCTCGCGGCCGTGGCCGGGGTGTACGCCGTGCACGACAAGCTGGTGCGCAAGGCGACGCGCAAGGACAAACGCTGGGTCACCGTGCCGCGCTACATCATCTGGGTGATCAGTGTTGGCTTCATCGGCTTCTACGCGCTCGCGGTGCCCAGCATCACCCACGTGATGACCTGGCTGCACGCCATCCTCTTCGAGTGGCGCTGGGAGCTGTTCCTGTCGGATCCGCTGATCTTCATCTTCTGGTGGTTCATAATCATCACCGTGTTCATCTGGGGGCGCGGCCTGTTCTGCGGCTGGCTGTGCCCCTACGGCGCGCTGGCCGAGCTGGCGCACAAGCTGGCAGCGGCACTCGGCCTGCGGCGCTTCCAGTTCAACTTGCCCATGCGCTGGCACAACAAGCTCAAGTGGGTCAAGTACGGCATCTTCGGGCTGCTGGTGGCCGTGTCGTTCTATTCGATCGAGACAGCGGAGAAGATGGCCGAGGTCGAGCCCTTCAAGTCGACCTTCCTCGTGGGCGGCTTCTGGAGCCGGGCATGGCCCTTCGTCCTGTACTGGGTGGCACTGTTCGGCGTCTCGCTGTTCATTGAGCGCCCGTTCTGCAAGTACCTGTGCCCGCTGGGGGCCGGATTGGCGATCCCCACCACCTTCCGCGCCGTGCCGCTGAAGCGCAAGGCCGAATGCGGGAACCCCTGCCATGCCTGCGCCAAGGGTTGCAGTGCGCTTTCGATCGACAAGAGCGGGCGCATCGATCAGCGCGAGTGCCTGCTGTGCCTCGAGTGCCAGATCCTCTACTACGACGATCACTCCTGTCCGCCGCTGTCTTCCGAGCGCAGGCGGCGCAGCCGGGCCGGCCTTCCCTTGACGCCCATTGCCAAGGACGGCTATTTCATTCCCATCAAGGAGGTCCGGTGAGGCGGGCGCGCCTTGCCGGGACGACGCTGGCCGGTGCGTTCCTGCGCGCCGGTCTCCTCCTGCTTGCGGCCACCCTGGCCGGGCTGTCGCACGCGGCCCGCCACAGCGTCAGCCCGGGCGAGTCGATCGCGGCGGCCATCCGCGCAGCGCAAGCCGGCGATGTGATCCAGGTCGAACGCGGCCATTACGAAGAGCGCCTGTTGATCGACAAACCCCTCGCGCTGGTGGGCGTGGACCGGCCGACGCTGAGCGCGCAGGGCGAGGGCGACGTGATTCGCGTGCGGGCCGCCGATGTGAGGATTGAAGGCTTCATCGTGCGCGACAGCGGCGCCGACCTGGGCGAGCAGAACGCCGGCATCTACGTCGAGCCGGGCGCGGATCGCCTCATCGTGCGGGGCAACCACCTGGTCTACAACCTGTTCGGCATCTGGCTGAACGGCGTGAAGGACGTGCAGCTCGCCGGCAACGTGATCACCGGCAAGCGGGACCTGTCGTCGGCGCAGCGCGGCAACGGCATCCAGCTCTACAACACCACCGGCGCCCAGGTGATCGGCAACAACATCAGCTTTACGCGCGACGGCATCTACGTCGACATTTCGCACCATGCGGTGTTCCGCGACAACCGGCTGCACCACTCGCGCTATGGGGCGCACTACATGAATTCGAACGACAACGTGTGGGAGGACAACGTCTCCTACCTCAATCGCGGCGGGATCGCGCTGATGCAGGTGCGCAACCAGGTCGTGCGCGGCAACCGGGCCTGGGGCAACACCGACCACGGCATCATGCTGCGCAGCATCCAGGATTCGGTCGTCGAGAACAACGTCGTCAGCGGCAACAATCGCGGCCTGTTCGTCTACGACGCCGAATACAACGTCCTGAAGGGAAACCTGGTCGCCGCCAATCGCGTCGGGGTGCACCTGTGGGCCGGCTCCATCCACAATCAGGTCGAAGGCAACGACTTCATCAACAACCAGGAGCAGGTGCGCTTCGTCGCCACGCGGGACGAGGAGTGGGGCAGGCAGACCGGCAACTACTGGAGCAACTACCGCGGCTGGGACACCGCGGGCGACGGGGTGGGCGACGTGCCTTACGAGGCCAACGACCTGGTCGACCGGCTGACCTGGAAGCACCCGCTGGTGAAGCTGCTGCTGAACAGCCCGGCGGTGCACAGCCTGCGCCTGCTCGCCCGGCAGTTCCCGATGCTGCGCAGCCCGAGCGTGGTCGACAAGCATCCGCGGATGCGGCCGTTCCACGACGACTGGAACCTGTCCTTCGATGAACAGCGTCATTGAACTGCGGCAGGCCGGCATGCGTTTCGGCGAGGTTCGCGCCGTCGAGGACGTGGACCTGTCGGTCGCGCAGGGCGAGGTGTTCGGACTGATCGGGCACAACGGCGCCGGCAAGACCACCTTGTTCAAGCTGATGCTGGGGCTGCTGGCGCCGACCTCCGGGGAGGTTCGCGTCTGCGGCGAGCCGGTGCGCGGCGAAGCGTTCCGCCAGGTGCGCCGCAGGATCGGTTACCTGCCCGAGAACATCTCGCTGTACGAGAACCTCACGGGGCTCGAGACCCTGGAGTTCTTCGCCGGGCTGAAGGCGATCGATCCGCAAACCTGTCCGGCGCTGCTCGGGCAAGTCGGCTTGGCCGATGCCGGGCTGGTGAAGGTGAGCGCCTATTCCAAGGGGATGCGGCAGCGCCTGGCATTCGCCCAGGCCCTGCTTGGCAAGCCGCAACTGCTCTTTCTCGACGAGCCCACCAACGGGCTGGACCCGCAGGGCATCCGGGACTTCTACGAGGTGCTTCGCAGCCTGAGCGAAGACGGGGTGACCACGATCCTGAGCTCCCACCAGATGGCCGAGATCCAGCAGCGGGTGAGCCGGCTGGCGCTGATGAAGCAGGGAAAGATCGCGTCGCTGGGCACTGTGCGCAATCTGCGCGAGCGGTCCGCGCTGCCGCTGCGGATCGAGGTGGAGCTGCGCAATGGCGCCGAACCCGAGCTGCGGCGCATCCTGCCCGAGGGCGGCCAGATCATTCGCGTCAACGGCTCGACCGCCCACCTGCAGTGCCTGCGCAGCGACAAGCTGAGGCTGCTCGCCTCGCTGTCCGCGCTGGGCGACCACCTGGTCGACATCCACATCAGCGAGCCCTCGCTCGAGGATCTGTTTCTCGGCAACGCGGAGTTCGCGTCATGACCGCAGCGCGCGTTCAATGGCGCCAGGTCGGTGTCATCGCCGAAAAGGAGTTCCGCGACCGGATCCGCAACCGCTGGGTCCTGGCGGTCGCCGTGCTGTTCACCGCCTTTGCCCTGGCCATCGCCTACCTGGGCGCGGCGCAGCAGGGTTCGGTCGGCTTTCGCGGCATCGACGTCACCATTGCCGGCCTGGTCAGCCTCGTGATCTACCTGGTGCCCTTGATCGCGCTGCTGCTCGGGTACGACGCCATCGTCGGCGAACGCGACAAGGGTTCGTTGGAACTGCTGCTGACGATGCCGATCACCCGGCTGGAGTTGGTGATCGGCAAGTTCTCCGGTCTGGCCGCAGCCCTCGCTTTCTCCACGCTGGCCGGGTTCGGCCTGGCGGGCGTGCTGCTGTCCTACCAGATCGGCCTGGCCGCCTTGCTCCACTACGCGGTGTTCATGGTCAGCGCGCTGCTGCTGGGCCTGTCGTTTCTCAGCCTGGCCATGCTGGTCTCGGTGCTGGCAGGCAACAGGATGCGCGCCAGCGGTGTGGCGATCGGGCTGTGGTTCTTCTTCGTGCTGGTCTACGACCTGCTGCTGCTCGGCTTCCTGGTGGTCACCGAAGGCAAATACGATCTCGGCTTTTTTCCGCTGCTGCTGATGCTGAATCCGGCGGATATCTTCCGGATCCTGAATGTCTTCTGGCTCGAGGACGTGAGGCAGCTCTACGGCCTGGCCACGGTATTCCCGGCCGTGCTGGCGAACGTCTGGATCCTCGGGGCCGCGATGGCCCTGTGGATCGCGGCGCCGCTGGCATTCGCGATCTGGAGGTTCAGGTGAAGAGGCGCGTGGCCGGCATGGCGCTTTTCCGGTGGACGGGCATCGTGCTGCTCGCGACCGTTGCGGCGTGTTCGAGCCGGGTCGAACAGGCGAAGCCCCAGGAGATCACGAAGGAGACCGTGTGCGCCCTCGACGGCATGCTGCTCGCCGAGCACCCCGGGCCGAAGGGCCAGATCCACTATGACCAGGGCGCGCCCGACTTCTACTGCGACACCAAGGAGGTGCTGGCCATGGTGCTGCGCCCGGAACAGCGCAGGCGCGTCACCGGGGTGTTCGTGCAGGACATGGGCAAGGCCGACTGGAATCAACCCAGCGGTCACTGGATCGACGCCAAGGGAGCGCTCTACGTGCTCGGCAGCCGCCGGAATGGATCGATGGGGCCAACCGTGGCCACCTTCGGCCGCGAAGAGGACGCGCAGCAGTTCGTCAAACAGTACGGCGGCAAGGTGTTGCGCTTCCAGGAAATCACGCCCGACATGGTCGCGCTCGACGGCGGCGTGGTGCGGGATCAACGCATGTGATGGCATGACGACACGACGGCAGGTTCTCTTCGCGAGCAGCGCCTTGAGCGGAACGGCCGCCTTGGCGCTGCTGCAAGGCTGCTGGGCCGAGGCCACCGATCTGGGCCTGCGGACCGTACGGCGCACCTGGCGCGCCATGGGCACGGAGGTGACCATGGTCGCGCTGCATGAGTCGCGCACGGCGGCCTTGCGCGCGCTCGATGCCGCATTCGCCGAAGTGGCGTTGGTCGATGAGCTGATGAGCCTCTACCGTCCGGACAGCGAACTGAGCCAGCTCAATCGCACCGGCGTCGTGCAGCATCCCCACCCGCACCTCGTGTCGGTGCTCGAGCGCGCGCAGCAGCTGGCGCGGCGGACGGCCGGGGCGTTCGACGTGACGGTGCAGCCGCTGTGGCGCCTGTACGCCGAGGCGAACGACCAGGGCCGCCTGCCGGACGACGCCGCGATCCAGGCGGTGCGCTCGCGGGTAGATTTCCGGCGCCTCGAGCTCACTTCGTCCCGCCTGCGGCTGCACGGCGAAGGCCAGGCGGTGACGCTGAACGGCATCGCGCAGGGATTCGCCGCCGACCGCGCGCTGGCGGCCTTGCGCGCGCACGGCGTTCGTCATGCCCTGGTCAACGCGGGCGAGCTGGGCGCCTGCGGGCACAACGAAACGGGCCAGGACTGGACGGCCGGCATCCGGCACCCGCGCCGCTCGGACGACTACGTCTCGACGGCCAGGCTCGATGGCCGCTGCATGGCGACCTCGGGTGACTATGCGACGGCCTTCACCCCGGACCTGTCGAGCCACCACATCTTCGACCCGGGCACGGGGCGGTCGCCGCTGGCGTTCTCCAGCGTGACGGTGGTGGCGCCGGCGGCGGTGGACGCCGACGCCCTGTCGACCGCCGTCTTCGTGCTCGGTCTCGTGAAGGGCTCGCAGTTGATCCAGGCATGGCCGCGCGCCGACGCGCTGTTCGTCCTCAAGGACGGACGGGTGCTGGCGACCCGGGGTTTTCCGGGGGCGGCGTAGTGGCGGCCAGGGCTCGTCTGGCTTTTCCGGTCTTTCATCAGAAAGGAGATGTGCAGTGAAGCAATTGCTGATCCCGGCGCTGACAGGCGCGGCACTGGCCTGGACGGCCGTCGCTCATGCGGCGGACTCGGGCGAGGATTTGATGAAGAAGAACGGCTGCGTGGCCTGCCATGCGGTCGACAAGAAGGTGGTCGGGCCGTCGTTCAAGGAGGTGGCGGCCAAGTACAAGGGGGACAAGACAGCCGAGGCCAAGCTGGTCGAGAAGGTCAAGAAGGGTGGCTCCGGGGTGTGGGGCCAGGTACCGATGCCCCCTAACGCCCAGGTCAAGGACGAAGACATCAAGACCATGGTGAAATGGGTGCTGACCCAGTAAGCCGGCGCGCAAAAGCAAAAGGCCCCGCGATGCGGGGCCTTTGATGAATCGCCGCGGGGCAGCGATTACTTCAGCTTGGTTTCCTTGTACTCGACGTGCTTGCGCGCCTTCGGGTCGAACTTCATGATCGACATCTTCTCGGGCATGGTCTTCTTGTTCTTGCTCGTCGTGTAGAAGTGGCCGGTGCCCGCGGTGGACTCCAGCTTGATCTTTTCGCGGCCGCCTTTGCTTGCCATGGTCTTTCCTTTCAGTCGGGGACAGAGCTAAAGGTCTGTCCCCAAAGTTGTTGTTAAGCCTGGCCGCGGGCCCGCAGGTCCGCCAGCACGCTGTCGATGCCGTTCTTGTCGATCAGGCGCAGCGCGGCGCTCGAGACGCGCAGGCGCACCCAGCGGTTCTCGCTCTCGACCCAGAAACGGCGGTATTGCAGGTTCGGCATGAACCGGCGCTTGGTCTTGTTGTTGGCGTGGGAAACGTTGTTCCCGACCATCGGGCCTTTGCCCGTGACGTCACATACGCGTGCCATGAAGCACTCTCGCTTTTTCAAATAACGGCCGGTACTGGCGGTCGGCGCTTGAAAGCGCTTCCCTCGCACCTGCCTCACCTCGCCAGATAGGGTGGCGGTAGCCCGAACCCGGCATTATAGCAAGCCTTGCCTACCCCTGCTGTTCGAGGAAGCGCTGGGCGTCCAGGGCGGCCATGCAGCCGGTGCCGGCGCTGGTGATCGCCTGCCGGTATACATGGTCCTGCACGTCGCCGGCGGCGAACACGCCCGGCACGCTGGTCATGGTGGCCATGCCGGACAGACCGGAGCGGGTGATGATGTAGCCGTCCTTCATTTCCAGCTGGCCCTTGAAGATATCGGTGTTCGGCTGGTGGCCGATGGCGATGAAGCAGCCCTGGAGCTTCAATTCCTCGGTCTGGCCCGAGTTCACGTCCTTGAGCCGCACGCCGGTGACGCCGGTCTGGTCGCCCAGCACTTCGTCCAGGGCCTGGAAGAGCTTCAATTCGATCTTGCCTTCCTTGACCTTGTCCATCAGCTTGTCGACCAGGATCGGCTCGGCCCGGAACTTGTCGCGGCGGTGCACGAGGTACACCTTGGAGGCGATGTTCGACAGGTACAGGGCCTCTTCGACGGCGGTGTTGCCGCCGCCGATCACGCAGGTGGTCTGGCCGCGGTAGAAGAAGCCATCGCAGGTAGCGCAGCCCGACACGCCCTTGCCCATGAAAGCCTGCTCCGAGGGCAGGCCGAGGTACTTGGCCGAGGCGCCGGTGGCGATGATCAGGGAGTCGCAGGTGTACTCGCCGCTATCGCCCTTCAGGGTGAAAGGCCGGCGGCTGAAGTCCACTTCGTTGATGTGATCGAACACGATCTGGGTCTTGAAGCGCTCGGCATGTTCCAGAAAGCGCTGCATCAACTCGGGGCCCTGCACGCCGTTCACGTCCGCCGGCCAGTTGTCCACGTCGGTCGTGGTCATGAGCTGCCCGCCTTGCGCGATACCGGTGACCAGCACCGGATTGAGGTTGGCGCGAGCGGCGTAGACCGCGGCGGTGTAACCGGCAGGGCCGGATCCGAGGATCAGAACTTTGGCGTGTTGCGTGCTTGGCATGGTAGAAATCCGTGTGGTAAATACCACAGCTGGGTGTACATTTCGGGGCTGCACCGCAAGTATCAAGCCCACGACAGGCGGGCGGCGCTTGCCTGTTTCAATCGGGCCGATTGTAAGAAGCCATCACCGGCCGCGCTGAAAGGGATAGGGAAGAAACATGTCGATGCTGTCCAATCTGGAACTCATTCGCCGGGTGCCGCTGTTCGCGTTGCTGACAGCCAACCAGGCGGAGGCCGTTGCGGACGCGGTGAGCAAGCGCCGTTTCAAGCGGGGCGAGATCGTGGTGGAACAGGGCGAGAAGTCCAACACCCTGTTCATCATCCTCACCGGCCGCGTGCGCGTGGTCACCTCCGACAAGCGTGGCCGCGAGGTGATCCTGGCGACCCTGAGCCCGGGCGACTATATCGGCGAGATGAGCCTGATCGACAACGAGCCGCACTCGGCCACGGTGCGCGCCGAAGTGCAGACCGACATGCTGGCGCTGGGGCGGGCCGAGTTCGCCCGCTGTCTGCCGGAGAACAGCTCGATGGCCTACGCCATCATGAAGGGGCTGGTGCAGCGCCTGCGCCAGGCCGACCGCAAGATCGAATCGCTGGCGCTGATGGACGTGTATGGCCGGGTCGCGCGGGCGCTGCTCGAATTCGCAGTGCCGGACAAGGACGGCCAACCGACCATCCGCGAGCGCATTTCCCGCCAGGACATCGCCAAGATGGTGGGCGCCTCGCGCGAGATGGTCAGCCGGGTGATGAAGGACCTCGAGGACCGTGGCTTCATCGAGACACGCGAGGACGGCTCGATGTTGATCAAGGATCGCCTGACCACGTTGGGATAAGGCTCTGCGGTAAGCTGGTGGCTACATCAGCCACCGCATGACGTACTCGCTTCACACACTCTCCGGCGCTGGCGCGGGCGCGCCGCCGCAGCGCTCCGGTGCCGGCCGTTTCGCGCACGAATTCGCGCTCGTCGCCTCGCTGGTCGCCATCATCTACTGGCTGCTCGCGCTGGTCTCCTATTCGCCGTTCGACGCGGCCTTCTCCACCTCGGGGGCCGGCGGCCCGGTGCGCAACTGGGGCGGGCGCCTGGGCGCCTGGCTGGCCGACGCCAGTTATTTCCTGCTCGGGTTTTCCGCGTGGTGGTGCTTCGCTGCCGCCGTGCGCGCCTGGATGTCGACGCTGGCGCGCTGGATGCGCGGCGAAGCGAAGGCGCCGGAGCCGCGTTTCTCGCGTAGCCGCGTCGCTTTCTGGCTGGGGCTCGCCGCGTTGCTGTGCGCGAGCACGGCGCTCGAGTGGTCGCGCCTGTACCGGCTGGAACCCAAGCTGCCGGACCACGCGGGCGGCGCGCTCGGCTACCTGGTCGGCCCGGCGGCGGTGAAGTGGCTCGGGTTCACCGGCTCGGGCCTGGTGGCCGTGGCGCTGGTGGTGCTGTGCTGCGCGCTGGTCTTCCGGTTCTCCTGGAGCCAGGCCGCCGAGCGCCTGGGCGCGCGCATCGATGCCTTCATCGAGTCGCGCCGCGAGCGGCGCGAGCTGGCCGAAGACATCGCCTTCGGCCAGGCAGCAGCGCGCCAGCGCGAAGAAGTGGTGGAAGTCGAGCGGGTCGAGATCGCCGAGCACCATCCGGAGCCCGTGCTGATCGAGCCGGTGGTCGTGGCGGTGCCGCGCAGCGAGCGTGTCGCCAAGGAACGGCAGAAGCCGCTGTTCACCGAACTGCCCGATTCCAAGCTGCCGCAGGTGGACCTGCTCGATGGCGCGCAGGCCCGGCAGGAAACCGTGGCGCCCGAGACGCTGGAGATGACCAGCCGCCTGATCGAGAAGAAGCTCAAGGACTTCGGCGTGGAGGTGCGCGTGGTGCTGGCGCAGCCCGGACCGGTGATTACGCGCTACGAGATCGAGCCGGCCACCGGCGTCAAGGGCTCGCAGATCGTCAACCTGGCGAAGGACCTGGCGCGCTCGCTGAGCCTGGTGTCGATCCGCGTGATTGAAACGATTCCGGGCAAGAACTACATGGCGCTGGAACTGCCCAACGCCAAGCGGCAGTCGATCCGGCTGTCCGAGATCCTGGGCTCGCAGGTCTACAACGAGGCCAAGTCCATGCTGACGATGGGCCTGGGCAAGGACATCATCGGCAATCCGGTGGTCGCCGACCTGGCCAAGATGCCGCACGTGCTGGTGGCGGGCACCACCGGCTCGGGCAAGTCGGTGGGCATCAACGCCATGGTGCTGTCGCTGTTGTACAAGGCCGAGGCGCGCGACGTGCGCCTGCTCATGATCGACCCGAAGATGCTGGAGATGTCGGTCTACGAGGGCATCCCGCATTTGCTGGCGCCGGTGGTCACCGACATGCGCCAAGCCGCGCACGGGCTGAACTGGTGCGTGGGCGAAATGGAGCGGCGCTACAAGCTGATGAGCAAGCTGGGCGTTCGCAACCTGGCCGGCTACAACGTCAAGATCGACGAGGCCAAGGCCAAGGAACAGTTCATCTACAACCCCTTCAGCCTGACGCCCGACAGCCCCGAGCCGCTGGAGCGGCTGCCGCACATTGTGGTGGTGATCGACGAACTGGCCGACCTGATGATGGTGGTGGGCAAGAAGATCGAGGAACTGATCGCCCGCCTGGCCCAGAAGGCGCGCGCCGCCGGCATCCACCTGATCCTGGCGACGCAGCGGCCCAGCGTGGACGTGATCACCGGCCTGATCAAGGCAAACATCCCCACGCGCATCGCCTTCCAGGTCTCCAGCAAGATCGACAGCCGCACCATCCTCGACCAGATGGGCGCCGAAGCGCTGCTCGGGATGGGGGACATGCTCTACATGCCCAGCGGCACCGGCTTCCCGATCCGCGTGCACGGCGCCTTCGTCAGCGACGATGAAGTGCACCGGGTCGTCGGCTACCTCAAGGCGCAGGGCGGCGAGCCGAACTACATCGAAGGCGTGCTCGAAGGCGGCACGGTGGACGATGAGGGCGACCTGCTGGACGGCGAGGGCGGCGCCAGCGGCGAGAAGGATCCGATGTACGACCAGGCGGTGGAGATCGTGCTGAAGAACCGCAAGGCCAGCATCTCGCTGGTGCAGCGCCACCTGAAGATCGGCTACAACCGCGCGGCCCGCCTGGTGGAAGACATGGAAAAGGCCGGGCTGGTGAGCGCCATGAGCGGCAGCGGGCAGCGCGAGATCCTGGTGCCCAGCCGGGCGGAATGAGTCCAGGCGCCGGCTGACCCTCGCGCCTGGCCGGGGCGCGAGACAATGGAGCCATGAGAAAGCTCGTCATTGCATCGCTGCTGTTCGCCGGCGCCCTGATGGCGCGGGCCGATGGCCTGGACAGCCTGGAGCAGTTCATCCGGTCCGCCAAGAGCGGCCGGGCCGACTTCACCCAGGTCGTCACCTCGCCCGGCCGAGAGGGGCAGGCCTCGCGCAGCAAGACGTCCTCGGGCACCTTCGAGTTTGCGCGCCCGAACCGTTTTCGCTTCGACTACCGCAAGCCCTTCCCGCAGACCATCGTCGCCGACGGCCAGACGCTATGGCTCTACGACGCCGACCTCAACCAGGTCACGGCGCGGCAGCAAAGCGCGGTGCTCGGCTCCACCCCGGCGGCGCTGATTGCCTCGGCCGCCGACGTGGGTCAGCTGCGCAAGGACTTCAAGCTGGAAGCCGCGGGCGAGAAGGACGGCCTGCAGTGGGTCCTGGCCACGCCGCTGGCCAAGGACGGGCAGCTGCACAGCATCCGCCTGGGCTTTCGCGGCGAGGAAGTGGCTGCGCTGGAGATCCTGGACAGCTTCGGGCAGCGCTCGGTGCTGACTTTCTCGAAGATGGAGCTGAACGTGCCGGTCGCCGCCGACCAGTTCCGCTTCAAGCCGCCGCAGGGCGCGCAGGTGCTCCGGCAGTAGCGGCGGCGCGCAAACGGGGTGGCCCGGCCTCAGATCTCGCGCACGATCTTCTGCAGGTCCTTGCGCTCGATGTATTCGTCCATGCGCGACACCAGCCGCCACCACTCGCTGCCGTCGTCCCGGTAGATGCGCATCGCGCCGGCCCGCACCAGGATCTTGCGCAGCTCGTCCTCCTCGAAGCCGCCCAGGTGCCTGCGCAAGGTCTCGAACGAGCGGTCGGTGAAGCCCTTGTGGCTGAGGAATGCCCGGGCGGTTTCCTCGGCCATGAACTCGGTGCGGTGCTGCTCGCGCGTCAGGCGCAACTGGTTGGCGAACTGCTGCCGGTTGAGCAGGTAGCTGATGCCGCCACCTACGGCGGCGCCCAGCAGCGCTGAGAGGGACGACCAGAGCGAAGCAGCATCCATTGTGGCGGGACTATAAACTGCCCCCACATCCGGACCGTCCCGTGCCGCCTCCACCCGTCGCCCCCGCCCTGCAACCCCTGGCCGAACGCCTGCGCCCGCGCAACCTGGGCGAAGTGACCGGCCAGCAGCACCTGTTGGGTGAAGGCATGCCGCTGCGCATCGCCTTCGAGTCGGGGCAGCCGCACAGCTGCATCCTTTGGGGCCCGCCCGGCACCGGCAAGACCACCATCGCCCGGCTGATGGCCGACGCCTTCGACGCCCAGTTCATCCAGATCAGCGCGGTGCTTGGGGGCGTCAAGGACATCCGCGAGGCCGTGGAGCAGGCGCAGCTCGCCCAGGGCACGGCGCTGGAAGCCGCGGCCGGCGCCGGCGGCAGGCGCACTATTGTCTTCGTCGACGAAGTGCACCGCTTCAACAAGAGCCAGCAGGATGCCTTCCTGCCGCACGTGGAGTCCGGGCTGTTCACCTTCATCGGCGCCACCACCGAGAACCCGTCGTTCGAGGTGAATTCGGCGCTGCTGTCGCGCTCAGCCGTGTACGTGCTGCAACCGCTGAGCGAGGATGACCTGAGGCAGATCGCCGGCAAGGCGCAGGCGATCGCCGCGGTGCCGCCGATGGAGCAGGCCGCGCTCGACCGTCTGGTGGCCTACGCCGACGGCGACGCCCGGCGCCTGCTGAACACGCTGGAAACGCTGATGGTGGCGGCGCAGAAGGAGCAGATCGCCGAGATCACCGACGGCTGGCTGCTCAAGGTCCTGGGAGAGAGGCTGCGCCGCTACGACAAGGGCGGCGAGCAGTTCTACGACACGATCAGCGCGCTGCACAAATCGGTGCGGGGATCGGACCCCGACGCCTCGCTCTACTGGTTCATGCGCATGCTCGATGGCGGCGCCGACCCCCGCTACATCGCCCGCCGCCTCATCCGGATGGCGGCCGAGGACATCGGGCTGGCCGACCCGCGGGCGCTGCGCCTGGCGCTGGACGCCGCCGAGGTGTACGAGCGCCTGGGGTCGCCCGAGGGCGAACTTGCGCTGGCGCAATGCGTGATCTATCTTGCAGTGGCACCCAAGTCCAACGCGGTGTACGCCGCGTTCAACGAAGCGAAGGCCTTGGTGCAGCGTGACGGCACGCGGCCGGTGCCCCTGCACCTGCGCAATGCGCCGACGCAGTTGATGAAGGACCTCGAATTTGGGAAAGGCTACCGCTACGCCCATGACGAGGAAGGTGGCTTCGCCGCAGGCGAGAACTACCTGCCCGATGGCATGGCGCCTCCCGGGTTCTATCGGCCGGTGGACCGCGGCCTGGAAATCCGCATCTCCGAAAAGCTGCGAGAACTGCGCAAACGCAACGACAAGGCGGGCCGCTGAATGCATCCTTGAACCAGCTCCGGCCTTGAGGGTAAACCCGGCAAACCCGAACTCCGGGGCGCAAGGCGCTTGGCTACAATGCCCATCAACCCGCCCACGAACACGAAGGCGGGTTTTTTGCTAATAGCGGTGTGCCCAAAACGCGTGCCGCCATTGGCCCGGAGAAGCAACGGAGACGTTTATGGATATCTTGCTGCAGCAGTTGATCAATGGGCTGGTGCTGGGCAGCATGTACGCCCTGGTGGCCCTCGGCTACACCATGGTGTACGGGATCATCAACCTGATCAACTTCGCGCACGGCGAAGTGTTGATGGTAGGGGCGCTCACCAGTTGGGCGATCATCGTGGGCATGCAGGAAGCGATGCCCGGGATGCCCGGGTGGCTGATGCTGGTCGTCTCGCTGGTGATTTCCTGCGTGGTGGCGTCGGCCCTGAACTTCGCGATCGAAAAGATCGCCTACCGGCCGCTTCGCAACAGCCCCAAGCTTGCACCGCTGATCACGGCCATCGGCATGTCGATCCTGCTGCAGACGCTGGCGATGATCATCTTCAAGCCGAACTACAAGCCTTATCCGACGCTGCTGCCGCCGGCGCCGATCCTGATCGGGGGGGCGGTGATCACCTCGACGCAGATCATGATCCTGGGGCTGACGGCAGTTTCGCTGGCAGTGCTGATGTACCTGGTGAACTACACCAAGCTCGGACGCGCGATGCGGGCAACGGCCGAAAACCCGCGGGTGGCGGCCTTGATGGGCGTCAAACCCGACACCGTGATTTCAGCTACCTTCGTGATCGGCGCGGTGCTGGCCACCATCGCCGGCGTGATGTACGCCTCGAACTACGGCTCGGTGCAGCACACGATGGGGTTCCTGCCCGGACTCAAGGCCTTCACGGCCGCAGTGTTCGGCGGCATCGGCAACCTCGCAGGCGCGGTGGTGGGAGGCATCCTCCTGGGCCTGATCGAGTCGTTCGGCTCCGGCTACATCGGCGCGCTGACCGGCGGCGTGCTGGGCAGCCACTACTCGGACATCTTCGCCTTCATCGTGCTGATCATCATCCTCACGCTCAGGCCATCGGGTCTGCTGGGCGAGCGTGTCGCTGACCGGGCTTGAGGAGGCGCACATGAACGGCTTCATCGAACGGCAAAACAAGTACGTGGTCTACGTGCTGGCGGCGCTGGCACTGGCGATCCTGCCGCTGCTGCTGCAGGCGGCCGGCAATTTCTGGGTCCGCATCGCCGACATCGCGCTGCTCTATGTGCTGCTCGCGCTGGGCCTGAACATCGTGGTCGGCTACGCGGGCCTGCTGGACCTGGGCTACGTGGCTTTCTTCGCGATCGGCGCGTACATGTACGCCCTGATGGCCTCGCCCCACCTGTCGGATACCTTCCAGTGGTTCCAGCAGACGTTCCCGAACGGGCTGCACACCTCGATCTGGCTGGTCGTTCCGCTGGGCGCTGCGTTGGCCGGATTTTTCGGCATCCTGCTGGGCGCGCCGACGCTGAAGCTGCGCGGCGACTACCTGGCCATCGTGACGCTGGGGTTCGGCGAGATCATCCGCGTGTTCCTGAACAACCTGGACCACCCGGTGAACATCACCAACGGCCCCAAGGGCATGGGACAGATCGACTCGATCAGAATCTTCGGCCTCAACCTGGGCAAGCGGCTGGACATCGGGGACTACTCGATCAACGCGGTCACCTTCTACTACTACCTGTTCCTGATCCTGGTGGTGCTGAGCGTGGTGATCTGCCACCGGCTGGAGCTGTCGCGCATCGGCCGGGCCTGGATGGCGATCCGCGAGGATGAAATCGCAGCCAAGGCCATGGGCATCAATACCCGCAACATGAAGCTGCTGGCTTTCGGCATGGGCGCCACCTTCGGCGGGGTTTCCGGGGCCATGTTCGCCGCCTTCCAGGGCTTTGTCTCGCCAGAGTCCTTCAGCCTGAACGAGTCGGTGATGATCGTGGCGATGGTGGTGCTGGGCGGCATCGGGCACCTCCCGGGCGTGATCCTGGGCGCGGTGCTGCTGGCGTCGCTGCCCGAGGTGCTGCGCTGGGTGTCGGGCTATTTCGACCTGCAGGCGATGACCGGCGGCCGGCTGGACGCGTCCATCCTGCGCCAGATGCTCATCGCGCTGGCGATGATCGTGGTCATGCTGATGCGGCCGCGGGGCCTGTGGCCCACGCCGGAGCACGGCAAGTCGCTGCGCCAGAACGGCGGCAAGTGAGGGGCGGGCACATGGCAGAAATCGTTCTTCGCGTCGCGGGCATCTCCAAGCGCTTCGGCGGCCTGCAGGCGCTCTCGGATGTCGGCATCACCATCGAGCGCGGCCAGATCTATGGCCTGATCGGGCCCAACGGGGCGGGCAAGACCACCTTCTTCAACGTGATCACCGGGCTGTACGCGCCGGACAGCGGCACCTTCGAGCTGGGCGGCAAGCCCTATTCGCCTACGGCGGTGCACGAAGTGGCGCGCGCAGGCATCGCCCGCACGTTCCAGAACATCCGGCTGTTTTCCGAGATGACCGCCATCGAGAACGTGATGGTGGGCCGGCATATCCGCACCCAGTCGGGCCTGATAGGCGCCATCTTCCGCACCGGAAGCTTCAAGGCGGAGGAGCGGGCGATCGCCAACCGCGCGCGCGAGTTGCTGGACTATGTGGGCATCGGCAAGTACGCCGACTACCGGGCGCGCACGCTCTCTTACGGCGACCAGCGCCGGCTGGAGATCGCGCGGGCGCTGGCGACCGACCCGCAGCTGATCGCACTGGACGAACCGGCCGCCGGCATGAACGCCACCGAGAAGGTGCAGCTGCGCGAGCTGATCGACCGGATCCGCCGCGACAACCGCACCATCCTGCTGATCGAGCACGATGTGAAGCTGGTGATGGGCTTGTGCAACCGCGTGACCGTGCTCGACTACGGCAAGCAGATTGCCGAGGGCACGCCGGCGGAAGTGCAGCACAACGAGAAAGTGATCGAGGCCTACCTCGGGCACGGCCACGGCACCGCCGCGACGAAGGCGGCGGTCGCCGCGAGCGGAGAAGCGCAATGATCCGCACGGCCGCTCCGAAGGCTCATCGCACCGCAGCCCGCAGGGCGGAGGTAATCCAATGAGCCAGACGCTGTTGAAAGTGAAGGGCCTGAAGGTCGCCTACGGCGGCATCCAGGCGGTCAAGGGCGTGGACTTCGAGGTCCGCGAGGGTGAACTGGTGTCGCTCATCGGTTCAAACGGCGCCGGCAAGACTACGACCATGAAGGCGATCACCGGCGGCCTGCCGATGAACGAAGGCGACATCGAGTACCTGGGGCACAGCATCAGGGGTCGTGGCGCCTGGGACCTGGTCAAGCAGGGGCTGGCCATGGTGCCGGAAGGCCGGGGCGTGTTCGCCCGCATGACCATCACCGAGAACCTGCAGATGGGCGCGCACATCCGCAGCGACAAGGACGGCATCGCCACCGACATGGAGAAGATCTTCGCGATCTTCCCGCGGCTGAAGGAGCGCAAGGACCAGCTCGCGGGAACGCTGTCCGGCGGCGAGCAGCAGATGCTGGCGATGGGCCGCGCGCTCATGAGCCGGCCGAAGGTGTTGCTGCTGGACGAGCCCTCGATGGGCCTGTCGCCCATCATGGTGGACAAGATCTTCGAAGTGGTCCGCGAGGTCTATGCGCAGGGCGTGACCATCCTGCTGGTCGAACAAAACGCCAGCCGCGCGCTGGAGATCGCCGACCGCGGCTACGTGATGGAGTCGGGCGTCATCACCATGAGCGGCGACGCCAAGGCGATGCTCAGCGACCCGAAGGTGCGCGCAGCCTACCTGGGCGAGTGAGCCCGGCCCGGTCCGCCGGGATGGAACTCAGTAGCGGTATTGCAGCCCCAGGTTGGTGGAGCGCACCGGGTCGCGGGTCCCGCCCGCGAAGCGCAGGTCGTGTGTTTCCCATTCGAGGGTGCCCGACAGCCTTGGCGTGAAGTCGTAGCTGACGCCGCCGCCCATCGACATCCCGAATCCCTGCTCGCTGCCGCCGGGCGTGCTCGAAGCGGCCATGGCCGTGGTGTCGGTGCGGCCGTAGGTGGTGCCCACGCGCCCGAACAGGCTCCACGAGCTCGCCAGGCGGGTGCGGCCAACCAGGCTGAGGTTCAAGCCCTCAGCGCGCGATTCGCCGGTGGGGCGAAGCACCCGCCCGAGATCGACATAACCGAACTCCGCGCCCCAGGTCCGCCCGAAGGTCGTGCCCGCATACAGGCGCGCCGTCGGATTGCCCTGATCGCACACCAGCGCCGTGCTGCTGCACGAGCTCTCGTAGTAGCTGCGGCCCATGTTCAGGCCGAGGTAACTGCGCTGGGTCGCCGTTCGCAGTGAATACGGGTCTTTGAAGCCGCCGGAATCCTGCGCATAGGCCGGCGCAAGGCTCGCGCAGACAGCGAGGGTGAGACTCGAAGCAGTGCGGCGGACGGCAGCCATGCGATGCTCCTGAAACCAAGGTGGTTGAGTCACTGTAAGCCTGCGGTAACTCGCACATCTGTAGGACAAAGCCGCACGGCAGAAAAGCAACACGTGAGCCCTAGTCGACCTTGGCTCCCGAGAGTTTGACCACCTTCTCGTACTTGGCAAGCTCAGCTTTCATGAAGCTGCCGAATTCGTCCGGCGTGTTCCACACGGGTTCGGCCATCAAAGCGGCGAAGCGCGTCCTCGCTTCGGGCGACTGGAGCGCCGCCACGAAGGCCGCATTGAGCCTGGAAACCACCTCGCGCGGCGTGCCGGCGGGCGCCACCAGTCCCCACCAGGTGTCGATGGCAAACCCCTTGATCGTGTCGGCTACCGGCGGCGCCTCGGGCAGCGCGGGGGACCGGGCCAGGGTGGTCACGGCCAAGGCCTTCAGCTTGCCGGCCCGGATGTTGGGTGCCGCGGTGGCGAGGTTGTCGAAATTGAAATCGACCTGGCCGGACAGCAGCGCCAGCTGCGCCGGGTTGCCGCCGTTGTAGGGAATGTGTACGGCGAAGATGCCCGCGCCCTGCTTGAACATCTCGCCGGCCAGGTGCCCGGCGCTGCCATTGCCGCCGCTGCCGTAGTTGAGCTTGCCGGGATTGGCCTTGGCATAGGAGATCAGGTCGGCCACCGTGTTGACCTTGAGGCGCGCAGCCGTCTCGGCGTTGACGACCAGCACGTTCGGCACGCGCACCATCTGCGTGATGGGCGCGAAATCCTTGGCCGCGTCGTAAGGCATCTTCGCGAACAGCCAGGGGTTGATCGCGTGCGTGGCCACCGCCGAAATGCCGATGGTGTAGCCATCGGGCGCGGCCTTGGCGACCGCGTCGGCGCCGATGTTGCCGCCGCCGCCCGGCCGGTTCTCGATGATCACGGTACCGAGCGTGTCCTTCACCCGTTCCGCGAGCAGCCTTGCGGTGACATCGATCGGCCCGCCCGCTGCGTAGGGGACGATGAGGCGAATCGGTTTGGCTTGCGCCCAGGCGGCAGGTGCGGAGAGCGTGGCGCTTGCCGCCAGGCCGGAAAGAAGAAGGTGTCTGCGTTTCATGGTTCGGTATTGTTCTGGGCCGGGGACGCAAGCGTCACTGGCACCGCTTCGCTATCGCTTGTGTCTACTCGCTGCGCGCCTGCGACGCAAGCACGCTCTGGTGCTTGTGTCCAGTCGCTGCGCGCCTAGACGCAAGCACGCTCTGGTGGCTTGTGTCCAGTCGCTGCGCGCCTGCGACGCAAGCACGGGCTAAGCTCCGTGCTTGTCGGCTTCGGTCGTGAAGGCGTCGGCGTAGAACTCGTCGGGCGGCAGCTTGGCCTGCGCGGAATACTCTGCGCGGGCCGAATCCACCACGATCGGGGCGCCGCAGGCGTAGACCTGGTGTCCCGAGAGATCGGGGAAGTCCTCCATCACCGCCTTGTGCACGAAGCCCGTGCGGCCGGTCCAGTTGTCCTCGGGCAGGGCGTTCGAGATCACCGGGACGTAGGTGAGATGCGGCATCTCGACCATGCGCTCCCGCACCCAGTCGTCGAGATACAGGTCGGCCGGCCGGCGGCCGCCCCAGTACAGGACGGAGGGGCGCCGGATGTCCTTGAACTTCATGTGCTCGATGACGGCCTTGATCGGCGCGAAGCCGGTGCCCGAGGCCAGGAAGACGATCGGCTTGTCGCTGTCCTCCCGCAGGTAGAAGTGGCCATAGGGACCCTCGACGCGCAGGATCTCCTTTTCCTTCATGGCGGTGAAGACATGGTCGGTGAACTTGCCGCCGGGCATGTGGCGCACGTGCAGCTCGATCGCCGGCGTCGGCGGCACGCCGTCGCGCGGCAGCATGGTGTGAGGGGCGTTGGCCATCGAGTAGCTGCGGCGCGCGCCGTCGCGCAGGATGAACTCGACGTACTGGCCCGCGTGATAGCGCATGGTGTCGTTGGCCGGCAGCTGCAGCCTGACGACCATCACGTCGTGCGACCGCTTCTCGAGTGACATCACCCGCGAGGGCATCTTGCGCACCGGGAATCCGCTTTCGTCGGTGACCTGGCGCGACTCGATCACCACATCGGTCTGGGGAACGGCGCAGCAGGTGAGGATGTAGCCGGCGGCTTCCTCTTCGGCGTTGAGCGCCTTGGTCTGGTGGGTGCCGTGGACCACGGTGCCGTCCAGCATCTTGCACTTGCAGGAGCCGCAGGCGCCGTCCTTGCAGCCGTAAGGCATGCCGATGCCTTGCCGGATCGCGGCCGGGAGGATCGCCTCCCCAGCGTCGACGCTGAACGATCGGCCGCTAGGCTGCACCGACACCTGGAAGGTCCCGGCCGCCTGGTGAGAAGCGTTCGCCATGTTTGGGTATCCTCGAACCTTTGTTGTCTACGCCTGATTTTGCCCTCAATCCAAAGTCCCTACGGCGCACTGCCGTCGCGCTTTCGCCGTGAGCGCGTGCTGATCGTCGGGTGCGGCGACGTGGGCATGCGGGTGGCACGCGAGCTTGGCGGCCGTGTGACGCTGCGGGCGCTGAGCTCTTCGCCCTCGCGCGTCGCCGAGTTGCGCGCAGCCGGCATCACACCACTCATCGGGAACCTCGATGAGCCGCGCTCGCTCGCGCGGCTGGCGGGACTGGCGACACGCTTGGTGCACCTGGCGCCTCCGGCCACCGAGCATTCCGGCGCCTGGTGGCTGGATTGGCGCACGCTGTCGCTGATGCGGGTCATCGCGCGGCGCGGCCGCCCGGCGAGTTGCGTGTATGCATCCACCAGCGGTGTCTACGGCGACTGCGGTGGCGAGCGCGTGCAGGAGTTCCGGCCGCTGCAGCCACGCACGCCCCGGGCGCAGCGCCGGCTTGATGCCGAAAGGCTGATGCGCCATTTCGGGCGTCGCGCCGCGCGCGTGTCGCTGCTGCGGGTGCCCGGGATCTACGCGGCGGATCGCCCGGGCGGGCCGCGCGAACGGCTGCTTCGCGCCCATCCGGTGCTCGAGGCCGCGGACGACGTATATACGAGCCACATCCATGCCGACGACCTGGCGCGCGCGCTGCTCGCCGCGCTGTGGCGCGGCGCGCCCCAACGCATCTACAACATCTGCGATGACACGCAACTGAAGCTCGGGGACTACTACGACCTGGCCGCCGACGTGTACGGCTTGCCCCGGCCGCGGCGTGTGTCGCGGGTGGCCGCAGCCGACGAACTGCCGCTGTCGGTGCTCAGTTTCATGAATGAATCGCGCCGCCTGGACAACAGCCGGCTCAAGCGCGAACTGCGCGTGCGGCTGAGATTTCCCACGGTCGGCGAAGGATTGCGCTCGGCCCCTTGCCGTTGACACGCGAGACGGCGCGGCGCGCAACGCGATTCGGACAGGGCCCGTTGCAAGGACTTGATGGGGATGCAGCGAGGCTGACGCCTGGCTGGTGTCGGAGGCCGGAATCCAGCGCACGTGGTGCGCTTTCATTTCGGGCCCTGCCGGTTCGAGGCCGGTCGAAGGCACGCTGGTGCCGGAGGCCGGAATCCAGCGCACGTGGTGCGCTTTCGTTTCGGGCCCTGCCGGTTCGAGGCCGGTCGAAGGCACGCTGGTGCCGGAGGCCGGAATCGAACCGGCACGGGTTTTACCCCGGGGGATTTTGAGTCCCCTGCGTCTACCAATTTCACCACTCCGGCGGGCAAGGGTGAGGAGCCGGAAATTATGGCACAGTGATGTGCATGAATCCTCCGTCCTATCCCAGCATCGAAGACGCCGTCGGCAAGACGCCGCTGGTGGCCTTGCAGCGCATTGGCGCGGCCGCCAACCGTGAGCGCGGCAACATCGTTCTGGGCAAACTCGAGGGCAACAACCCGGCGGGTTCGGTGAAGGACCGGCCGGCGCTGGCGATGATCCGCGGGGCCGAGAAACGCGGCGAGATCAAGCCGGGCGACACGCTGATCGAGGCCACCTCCGGCAACACCGGCATCGCGCTGGCGATGGCCGCCGCGATCAAGGGCTACCGCATGCTGCTGATCATGCCGGAAGACCTGTCCGTCGAGCGCGCGCAGACCATGAAGGCCTTCGGCGCCGAACTGCTGCTTACGCCCAAGAGCGGCGGCATGGAATACGCGCGCGACCTGGCGGAAAACATGCAGCGCGAAGGCAAGGGCCGGGTGCTGGACCAGTTCGGCAACGCCGACAACCCGCGGGTCCACTACGAAACCACGGGGCCGGAGCTGTGGGACCAGACCAAGGGCCGCATCACGCACTTCGTGAGCGCCATGGGCACCACCGGCACGATCACCGGCGTGTCGCGCTATCTCAAGGAGAAGAATCCGGCCATCCGCATCATCGGCGCGCAGCCGAGCGAGGGCTCGCGGATTCCCGGCATCCGCAAGTGGCCGCAGGAATACCTGCCCAAGATCTACGACCCGAGCACCGTGGACGAGCTGGTCTACGTGTCGCAGGATGATGCCGAGGAGATGTGCCGCCGGCTGGCGCGCGAGGAAGGCATCTTCGGCGGCATCTCGGCGGCTGGCGCCTGCTGGGTCGCCCAGCAAATCGCGCACGACGCGCACGATGCGACCATCGTGTTCGTTGTCTGCGACCGCGGCGACCGCTACCTGTCCACCGGTGTCTTTCCCGCGTGATGCAACAAGCTTTCCGCTTTTGCCCCCAGTGCGCGGCGCCGCTGCAGCCGATCGCGCAACTGGAAGACGGCGGCGAGAAGGTTCGCCTGCGTTGCGCCGCTTGCGCCTGGACGCACTGGAACAACCCGACGCCGGTGCTGGCGGCGGTGATCCAGTACCAGGACCGCATCCTGCTTGCCCGCAACGCCGCTTGGCCCGGCCGCCGCTTCGCCCTGATCACCGGCTTCATGGAGGCGGGCGAAAGCCCGCAGGACGGGATCGCGCGCGAGATCAGGGAAGAAACCAGCCTGGAAACCAGCGAGCTGAACCTGATCGGCGCCTACGAGTTCACCCGGATGAACCAGGTCATCATCGCCTACCACGCGGTCGCGCATGGCGAGGTGAAGCTGTCGCCCGAACTTGCCGAGTACAAGCTCTTCGAATACGACGACGTGCTCTGCTGGCCGGCCGGGACGGGATATGCTTTGGCCGACTGGTTGCGCAGCCGCGGCTACGAACCCAGGTTCATGGAAACGTCGCTGAGATGAACATCGACAAGGAAATCGACACCCGCGGGCTCAATTGCCCGCTACCTATCCTGAAGGCCAAGAAGGCGCTGGCCGACATGCAATCGGGCCAGCTGCTGAAGGTGGTGGCCACCGACGCCGGCTCGGTGCGCGACTTCCAGGCCTTCGCCAAGCAGACCGGCAACGAGCTGGTCGATCAGCAGACCGTGGGCGCCGAGTTCATCCACGTGCTGCGGCGGCGCTGAGCCGGCCTGCCGCCTACAGCAGTTCGGTGCGGCACAGGCCCTGGAGGTATTCGCGGAATCCGGCCTGCACCTCCGGGTGCTTCAAGGCGAATTCGACGCTGGCCTCCAGGAAGCCGTGCTTGCTGCCACAGTCGTAGCGCTTGCCCCGGTACTGGTAGGCGTGCACGCCTTCCGTCCCCATCAACTTCGCAATGCCGTCGGTCAGCTGGATCTCGCCGCCGGCGCCGCGCGGGTTCTTCCGGATCTCGTCGAACACCGCCGGCGTGAGGATGTAGCGGCCGGCCACACCCATGCGCGAGGGCGCATCCTCGGGCGACGGCTTTTCGACCATGCGGTCGACCTTGATGAGTCGCTCGCCCGCCGGCTGCCCGGCCACGATGCCATAGCGCTTGACGTGCTCCCGGGGGACTTCCTGGACTGCTAACAAAGATGTCGGTTTTTCCCGGAAGACTTCGACCATTTGTGTCAGTACCCCGGGGCCGCCGTTGTCGCCAATCATCAAGTCGTCGGCCAGGAGCACCGCAAACGGCTCGTTGCCCACGAGGGGCGCGGCGCAAAGCACGGCGTGCCCGAGCCCCAGCGATCGCGGCTGGCGCACGTACGAGCAGTCCATGTCCTCGGGCACCGAGCGCACCAGGCTCAGCAGGTCGAGCTTGTGGTTGGCGGTGAGTTCGTTCTCCAGCTCGTAGGCCGTGTCGAAATGATCTTCGATGGCACGTTTGTTGCGACCTGTTACGAAAATCATGTGGCGGATGCCTGCGGCGTAGGCCTCCTCCACGGCGTATTGGATCAGTGGCTTGTCCACGATCGGCAGCATTTCCTTCGGCTGTGCCTTGGTCGCCGGCAAAAACCGCGTACCGAGGCCTGCTACGGGAAAGACCGCCTTGCGAATCTGTGTAAATTTGTACATGGACCTGTGTTACGAATACAGCTAAAGTGCACCTGACCGAAAACAGAGGGGAAGGCCAGAGTATCCGGCTGGAGTTCAGCGGTTGTTGTAAGACAAGGACGAATCGCGGGTGAACATCTTACTTCTCGAGCGCCTGGTGCCTGAGGCGCTTGCCTGGCTGGACGAGCGGCATGCCGTCGACTGCCGGCCGGAGCTGGCTGCTGACCTGACCGCGATCCGCAAGGTTGTGTACAAGGCGGAGGCCGTGGTGCTGCCACGCAAGGTCCAGGTGACCCGCGAGTTCCTGGACTTCGCGCCCAGGCTCAAGGCCATCGCCCGCATGCACGTGGGGACGGACAACACCGACCTGGAAGCCTGCCGCGGGCGCAATGTCCGCGTGATCCAGGCCACCACCGCCAACGTCCGCTCCAACGCGGAGTACCTGCTGGCAGCACTGTTGCTGCTGATGCGGCGGGGCATCGGCTCCTCGCTCATCGGCGATCGGCACGCCGAGATCCGGCTCGGCCGGGAGCTCAACGGAAGCGTCGTGGGCATCTTCGGCCTGGCACCGACCGCCCACACGCTGGCGCTCATGCTGCAGCCGCTGGGCGCCCGGCTGATCGGCTACGACCCGGCCGTGCATCACACCGCCCCCATCTGGCGGCGGCTGCAGATCCAGCCCATGAGCCTGCCGGACATGCTGGCGCAGGCCGATGCGGTCTCGGTGCAGGTGATGTACGCCTCGCGCTACGAGGGCTTCATCAACGACAAGGTGCTGGCGCACTGCAAGCCCGGCCAGCTGTGGGTAGGCACCAGCCGGTCGCACCTGTTCGACAGCCAGGCGCTGGCCGCCGCGCTCACCGATGGCCGGATCGAAGCCTGCATGATCGATGGCGCCGAAGCCGGTTTTGCGTCCCGGGGCACGCCCCTGCACGAGCTGCAGAACCTGTTCCTGACGCCGCGGATCGGCTCGCATACGCGCGAGTCGCGCCTGCGCGCGAGCTGGTACGTGGCCCACCGCATCCACGAGGCGCTGTCGCCGCGCGCCACCGAACCCCTGGTCAGCGCGACCATGGGCCTGGAACCCGAGGGCGCGCCGCGCCGGTCGGAGTTCATCATCCGCTGAGAGCCCGGCGGCAGCCGGCTCGGCTCAGCCCAGGCGAGCCAGCTGGTCCTGGATCTTTTCCAGCGTCGCGGTGAAATCGGCGATGCGCTTGCGTTCCTGCTCGATCACCGCGGGCGGGGCCTTGGCCACGAAGGATTCGTTGGCCAGCTTGCCGTTGGCCTTGCCCAGTTCGGTCCGCAGGCGCTCGGCTTCCTTGGCCAGCCGGGCCTTCTCGGCCGCCACGTCGATCTCCATGTACAGGCAAAGGCGCGTGGCCCCGACCACCGCAACCGGGGCGGCCTTGGCCGCGGCGGCCCAGGCGCCGGCGTCATCGAACAGCTTGAGGTCGGCCAGGCGCGCCAGCGCCTGCAGCACGGGCGCCGTCTCGCGCATGAAGGCGGCATCCTCGGCGGATTCGGTCACCACGTAGGCCGGCAGCCGCGTGGCAGGCGACACGTTCATCTCGCCGCGCAGGTTGCGGCAGGCATCCACCACGGATTTCAGGCGCGCCACATAGGCTTCGGCCGCCGGGTCGATGGCGGCGCTGTTCGAGGCGGGGTAGGGCGCCAGGCTGATCGATTCGCCGTCCTTGCCGGCCACCGGGGCCACGACCTGCCACAGCTCCTCGGTGATGAAGGGGAGCACGGGATGCGCCAGGCGCAGGATCGCCTCCAGCACGCGGATCAGCGTGCGGCGGGTGCCGCGCTGCCGGTTCGCATCGCCCGTCTGGATCTGCACCTTCGCGATCTCCAGGTACCAGTCGCAGAACTCGTCCCAGACGAACTGGTAGACCGCGGCAGCGACGTTGTCCAGGCGGTACTCGGCAAAGCTCTTGGCCACTTCGGCCTCCGCGCGCTGCAGCAGCGAGACGATCCAGCGGTCGGCCTGGGTCTGCGTCGCGCCCGCTTCCGCGAGGTCTTGGCCCTCGCAGTTCATCAGCACGAAGCGCGAGGCGTTCCAGAGCTTGTTGCAGAAGTTGCGGTAGCCCTCGCAGCGCTTGGTATCGAAGTTGATGTTGCGGCCCAGGCTGGCGTAGCTGGCCATGGTGAAGCGCAGCGCATCGGCGCCGTAGGCGGGCATGCCCTGCGGGAATTCCTTGCGCACCCGCGCCATCACCTTGGGCGCCGTCTCCGGCCGGCGCAGGCCGACGGTCGATTTGTGCAGCAGCGTGTCTAGGTCGGCGCCCTGGATCAGGTCCACCGGGTCGACCACATTGCCCTCGGACTTGCTCATCTTCTTGCCTTCGCTGTCGCGCACCATCCCGTGGATGTAGACGCTGCGGAAAGGCACCTGCCCGGTGAAGTGGGTGCTCATCATGATCATGCGGGCGACCCAGAAGAAAATGATCTCGTAGCCGGTCACCAGTACCGAGGAGGGCAGGTACAGGTCCAGCTCCTGTGTCTTGGCCGGCCAGCCCAGCGTCGAGAAGGGCACCAGGGCCGAGGAGTACCAGGTGTCCAGCACGTCCTCGTCGCGGCGCAGTTGCTTGCCGGGCGCCTGCGCCTGCGCTTCCTGCTCGTTGCGGGCCACGTAGATGTTGCCGTCCTCGTCGTACCAGGCCGGGATCTGGTGGCCCCACCAGAGCTGGCGCGAGATGCACCAGTCCTGGATGTTGTTCATCCACTGGTTGTAGGTGTTGACCCAGTTCTCCGGCACGAAGCTGACGGCGCCGGACTCCACCGCGTCGATGGCTTTCTGCGCGATCGATTTGCCGGTGGGATCCTTGTCGCTCACCTTGCTGACGGCGACGAACCACTGGTCGGTCAGCATGGGCTCGACGACCTGGCCGGTGCGCGCGCAGCGCGGCACCATCAGCCGGTGCTTCTTGGTCTCGGCCAGCAGGCCCTGCGCCTCGAGGTCGGCGACCACCGCCTTGCGGGCAGCGAAGCGGTCCAGGCCGCGGTACTTCGCCGGCGCGTTGTCATTGATCCTGGCATCCAGCGTCAGTACGCCGATCATCGGCAAGCCGTGGCGCTGGCCCACGGCGTAGTCGTTCGGGTCGTGCGCGGGCGTGACCTTGACGACGCCGGTGCCGAACTCGCGGTCCACGTACTCGTCGGCGATCACCGGGATGTCGCGATCGCACAGTGGCAGCTTCACCTTCTGGCCGATGAGCTGCCGGTAGCGCTCATCATCGGGGTGGACCATCACGGCGACGTCGCCGAGCATGGTCTCCGGGCGCGTCGTCGCCACCGTCAGCGCGCCGGAGCCGTCGGCCAGCGGATAGCGGATGTGCCAGAGGAAGCCGTCTTCCTCTTCGCTTTCCACTTCGAGGTCGCTCACCGCGGACTTCAGTTCCGGGTCCCAGTTCACCAGCCGCTTGCCGCGGTAGATCAGCCCCTGCTCGTACAGGCGCACGAAGGTTTCGGTCACGACGTTCGACAGCTTGTCGTCCATCGTGAAGTACTCGTGCGACCAGTCCACGCTGGCGCCGAGGCGCCGCATCTGCGAGGTGATGATGTTGCCGGACTTCTCCTTCCACTCCCACACCTTGGCCACGAAGTTCTTGCGGCCGAGGTCGTGGCGGGACAGCTGCTGGTCCTGCAGCTGGCGCTCCACCACGATCTGGGTGGCGATGCCGGCGTGGTCGGTGCCGGGCACCCACAGCGTGTTGAAGCCGCGCATGCGGTGGTAGCGCGTCAGGCTGTCCATGATCGTCTGGTTGAACGCATGGCCCATGTGCAGCGTGCCGGTGACGTTGGGCGGCGGCAGCTGGATGGCGAAGGCGGGCTCGCCCTCGCGCGCCTGGCCGGTGCCGCGCCAGCCCGCCCGCGCGTAGCCGCGCTCCTCCCATACGGAACCCCAGCGCGCCTCGATGGGCGCGGGTTCGAAGGACTTGGAAAGGCTGTTCAGGCCCGGCTGGGCGGTGGTGTCGTTCATGGGTGGGGGATGGCGATGGCAGAAGGCCGCCGCTGCCCCAATTTTATTCGCCCCGCGAAAGCAAACCTCAGTCGTACAGCGGGCAGTGCCTCCAGGCGGCCGCCTGCAGGTCCTTGGCCGAGAGCGTCGGGGCGCCGTCGATGGCCGACAGCGGCCACTCGATGGCGAGATGGGGATCGTTCCACAGCAGCGCGCGTTCGTGCTGCGGCGCGTAGTAGTCGGTCGCCTTGTAGAGGAAGTCCGCGGTTTCGGACAGGGTGAGGTAGCCGTGCGCGAACCCGGGCGGCACCCACAGCTGGCGGTGGTTTTCCGCGCTCAGCTCCACGCCCACCCATTGGCCGAGGCGCGGCGAGGACCGGCGCAGGTCGACCGCCACGTCGAACACCCGGCCCGACACCACGCGCACCAGCTTGCCCTGCGGCTGCTGGATCTGGTAGTGCAGGCCTCGCAGGACGCCCCGGCTGGAGCGCGAGTGGTTGTCCTGCACGAATTCGACCGCGGCGCCCGCCGCCTCGTCGAAACGTGCCTTGTTCCAGCTTTCCGTGAAGAAGCCCCGCTCGTCCCCGAACACTCGGGGCTGCAGCACCAGGACCTCGGGCAGGTGGGTGCGTTCGATGATCACCAGGCGCCCCCCGCCTTCAGCAGGCTGGTGAGGTACTGCCCGTAGGCGCTCTTGCCCAAGGCCTGGGCCAGGGCCAGCAACTGGTCGTCGCTGATCCAGCGGTTGCGCCAGGCGATCTCTTCCGGGCAGGCGACCTTCAGCCCTTGCCGCTGCTCGAGCGTATGGATGAACTGGCTGGCCTCCAGCAGGCTCTCGTGCGTGCCGGTGTCGAGCCAGGCGAAGCCGCGGCCCATGGTGCGCACGCTCAGCTTCCCGTGTTCCAGGTAATGCTGGTTGACGCTGGTGATTTCGAGCTCGCCACGCGCCGATGGCCGGACCTGGGCAGCGACGTCGCACACGTCCCCGTCATAGAAGTAAAGACCGGTGACCGCGAAGTTGCTCCTGGGATGCAGCGGTTTCTCCTCGATCGAGGTGGCGCGCCCCCGCTCGTCGAAAGCGACCACGCCGTAGCGATGCGGGTCCTTCACGTGGTAGGCGAACACCGTCGCCCCGTCGGCCTGCGCATTGGCGTCCTGCAACAGCTTGACGAGGTCGTGTCCGTAGAAGATGTTGTCGCCCAGCACCAGGGCGCTCGGGCCGCCGTCCAGGAAGGCGCGCCCGATCAGGAAGGCCTGGGCCAGTCCCTCCGGCCGGGGCTGCACCGCGAACTGCAGGTTCAGCCCCCACTGCGAGCCGTCACCGAGCAGCTGCTCGAAGCGCGGCGTGTCCTCGGGCGTGCTGATCACCAGCACGTCTCGGATGCCGGCCAGCATCAGCGTGGCCAGCGGGTAGTAGACCATCGGCTTGTCGAACACCGGCAGCAGCTGCTTGGAAATCGCCAGTGTGGCCGGATGCAGGCGAGTGCCGGCGCCACCGGCCAGGATGATGCCCTTGCGCTTGCCGTGCTGTTGGGACATGCGAGTTCTTTCTGTGCGGAGCGTGTCAGGAAGCGGCAAGCGCCTGCCGGGCCAGTTCGGCGACGACTGCCGAGACCCCATCCTGCCACGGGGGCAGGTGGATGCCGAAACCCGAGCGCAGGCGCGTGGTATCCAGCCGCGAGTTGGCCGGCCGCGGCGCCCGCGCCGCGTAGTCGGCGGTGGAGATCGCCCGCACCTGCGAGGACCGCGCCCGCAGGGGAAGGCCGGCGGCAGCGGCTTGCTCGATGGCGAAGCAGGCGTAAGCGTGCCAATTGGTCTCGCCGGCGCCGGCCAGGTGGTAGACACCCGCCCGTGCCATGGCATCGGGGTCCTGGCGCAGCTGCCGCAGCGCCAGCGCCGTGACGTCGGCGATGAGCGCGGCCCGGGTGGGGGCTCCCCATTGGTCGCTGACCACGCTGAGCTCATCGCGGTCGCGGGCGGCCTTGAGGATGGACTTCAGGAAGTTCCCGCCCCAGGTCTCGAAGACCCAGCTGGTCCGCAGGATCAGGTGGCGCGGCGTCGTCGCCACCGCCAGGTCGCCCTGCAGCTTGCTCTTGCCGTAGACGCCCAGCGGCTCGCAGGGATCGGTTTCCCGCCAGGGGCCCGCGCCGTCACCCCGGTAGACGTAGTCGCTCGAATAGTGGACGAGCCAGCAGCCGGCCTGCGTGCAGGCCTCGGCCATGGCCTCGCATGCGCGGGCGTTGATGGCGAAAGCCAGCTCGGGCTCGTCTTCGGCACGATCCACGGCGGTGTAGGCTGCCGCGTTGACCACCGCCTGCGGACGCAGCGCGAGGATGGCGTCACGGATCGCGGCAGGCTGCAGCAGGTCGCCGCAGCAGGGGGTGCCCTGGCGCTCGGCGACGACGACTTCGCCGAGCAGCGACAGGCTGCGGCGCAACTGCCAGCCCACCTGCCCGCGGCCGCCGAAGAGCAGGACCTTCATCAGCGCGCCGCCCGCGAGTGGTATTGCTGCTCCACCCACTGCCGATAGCTGCCACTGGTGACCGACTCCACCCAGGCGGAGTTGTCCAGGTACCACTGCACCGTCTGGCGGATGCCATCGGCAAACCGCATCTTCGGCTGCCACCCGAGTTCGGCGGCCAGGCGCGAATCGTCGATCGCGTAGCGCCGGTCGTGGCCGCGGCGGTCGGTCACGTGGGTGATCAGTCCGGCGTGGGGCGTGGCGCGCGGGCGCAATTCGTCGAGCATGGCGCAGATGCCGCGCACCACGTCCAGGTTGGTCATTACGGAGCGCCCGCCGATGTTGTAGGTCTCGCCCGGCCGCCCCTGGGCCAGCACGGCCCGCAGGGCGCTGCAGTGATCCGACACATGCAGCCAGTCGCGCACCTGCATGCCGTCGCCATACACCGGCAAGGGCTGCCCGCGCAGGGCATTGTGGATGACCAGGGGGATCAGCTTCTCGGGAAACTGGCGCGGACCGTAGTTGTTCGAGCAGTTGGTGGTGATCGTCGGCAGCTGGTAGGTGTGCCACCAGGCGCGCACGAAATGATCGGCCGACGCTTTCGACGCCGAGTACGGGCTGTTGGGCTGATACCGGTGGGCCTCCGAGAAAGCCGCGTCGGTGGGCTCCAGCGAGCCGAACACCTCGTCGGTGGAGACGTTCAGGAAGCGGAAGGCGTGCGCCTCCTCGGGCGGCAGGGTCTGGACCAGCTCCTGCGCGGCCTGCAGCAGGTTGACGGTGCCGGTCACGTTGGTGTCGACGAAGGCAGAGGGCGCCGCGATCGAGCGGTCGACATGGCTTTCCGCGGCGAAATGGACGATGGCGCGCGGCTTCCACTGCTGGAACAGGTCGCGCATCAGGCTCTTGTCACGGATGTCGCCGTGCACGAAGTGATAGTTGGGATTGCCGGCCGCGGCCTCCAGGTTGCCCGGATGGCCCGCGTAGGTCAGCGCGTCGATGTTGAGCAGCGGCTCTTGCTGGTCGCGCAGCCAGTCCAGTACGAAGCAGGAGCCGATGAAGCCGCATCCGCCGGTGACGAAAATCATGATGTCCAGTGTCGAAAGCTGAACAATACCAGCCCGCGGCCGCGTCCCCCGCCCCGGAACACTGCCTCAGCTGCCTCCGGGCGCGGGCATCTGCCGGGCCGCCTGCACGCAATCGGCGAGCACCCGGGCATCGCCGACCTGGTTGGCCAGCAGCAGGATCAGGCGGGCATCCAGCAGCCGTGACTGCTCGTCCGACAGCCCCTCGTGGGCGTCGAGGAGCTGCTCATAGAAGCCATCCGCGTCCTGCAGGTTCAGGGCTGTTTTCATGCGTGAGCCTCCACGGCGCCGAGCGCGTTGCCGACGGCGTCGACCAGCGACGCGTCCACGGTTTCGCCGGTCGCCGCAACATAGGCGTCCGGGCGCAGCAGCGCCCAGGCATGACCGAAAACATGGCACGCCGCCTGCAAGTTGCCGTGCGGATCGCGCACGTACTCGGCCGCGTCCGGCGCGGCGTCCAGGTCCAGCACCTGCACACAGCGCAGCGGCGCGCTGTCGGCCAGGTCGCGCAGGCGCCGCAGATTGGGGGCGGCGATGTCGCCGAACAGCAGCAGCAAGAGGTGGCCGCCGGCCCAGCGCAGCAGGTCGTTCACGCGTCCTTCGGAGCCGTCGGACCATTGGAAGGAGGCGTTCTGCACCGGCTGGCCGCCGCCGGCCACGCAGGCGCTGGAGCGGGTGTAGGGATTGGCGATCGCCATGCGGCCGGTGTTGACGAACTGCCGCGCGAAAACGTACTGGCGCGCCAAGCCCAGGGCCGCGTCCCGGAACAGTTTTTCCACCGGGCCGGAAGGGCGCAGGAAGCGCGCCGTCCGGTTGGTGACCAGCACGTTCTGCCGGGCCGCTTCATGCCTTTCCTCGTGATAGCTGTCGAGCAGGGCGGGTCCGGCCTGGCCCTTCACCACCGCCGCCAGCTTCCACGCCAGGTTGTCCGCATCGGCGATGCCCGTGTTGCCGCCCCGGGCACCGAACGGGCTCACGACCTTGGCGGCATCGCCCATGAAGTACAGGTGCCCGTGGCGCATCTGGTCCACGCATTCGCTGCGATAGGCATAGGGGCCGACCCAGACGATCTCCAGCTCGCAGTCGGCGCCGAACTGGCGCTCCAGGCGCTCACGCACCACCGCCTCCCGGCTGACCTGCTCGGGGTCCGCGTTGGGCGCCATCTGGTAGTCGATGCGCCAGACGTTGTCGCCCATCAGGTGCTGCCACACGGCCCGGTTCTCGTTGAACGGTGCCTCGATCCAGGTGTGGCGCTCCACCGGCGGGTGCTTGGAAAAGCGCACGTCGGCAATGCACCAGCGGTCATCGCCCTTTTTGGCCGTGACCGAGGCGCCGACCCAGGCGCGGAAGGGGCTGCGCGAACCGCTGGCGTCGATCACGTGGTCGGCCCGGATCTGGTAGGCGCCGGCCGGCGTGCTCACGCTGAGCGTGGCGCCCGCACGGTCCTGCTCGAAAGCGGTGACCCGGTTGCTCCAGCGCAGTTGCACGGAGCCGAGTTCCCGGATGCGGTCGACCAGGAAGGCCTCGATGTAGAACTGCTGGATATTGATGAAAGGCGGCTGGCTCGACAGGCTGTAGCTGCTCTGCTGGCGCAGGTCGAACGAATAGACCTCGTCCCGGCCGGCGAAGGTTCGGCCGACGCTCCACTGGATGCCCTTGGCGACGATCCGCTCGTAGATGCCCAGCCGTTCGAAGATCTCGAGCGAGCGCTGCGTGTAGCAGATGCCGCGCGAGGACGCGCCCTTGACGCCGACCGTGTTGTCCTCGTCCAGCAGCACCGCGGCCACCCCGTAGTGGGCGAGGCAGCAGGCCATGGTCAGCCCGGCCAGGCCGCCGCCGACGATCACGATGGGATGGTGGCCGGCCTGGCCCGACGCGAGCTCGGGCGGCGCGACGAAGGGGTATTCGGGCAGCACGTAGCCCGTGCCCTGGGCGAACTCGTAGCTGTTGGTGAACGCGGTGTCAGCGAAACGCTCCCCCATGCGGTCTCCTTGAGCTGGCGTCAGGCCCTCATTGCGGCTTGGCAAACTCCGGCCGGTCGTTGCGCTGCGGCTTGAGCGGCTCGGCCGCGTTGCCCGCCGCGCGCTCGCGGCGCCACTGTTCCTTGCGGGCAGTCCATTCGTCCAGGCGGGCGCGCGCCGTCTTGCTTTCCTCCAGCATCTGGAACTCGTCGGCCAGCTGGGCCGTCAGCTCGAGGCGAATGCCGTTGGGGTCGAAGAAGTAGATGCTGTGGAAGATGTGGTGGTCCGTGATGCCCAGCACTTCCACACCATGGGCTTCCAGCCGCGCCTTCATGTCGTGCAGCGCCTGCATCGAGTCGACCCGGAAGGAGATGTGGTTCACCCACTTGGGCGTGTTCGGTGAAGGCTCGCAGGCCTGGTCGTCCCCCAGGTCGAAAAAGGCGATAAAGGAGCCGTCCTGCAAGCGGAAGAAGAAGTGTGTGTAAGGGCAGTACTCGCCGGTGCTGGGAACATGGTCGCTCTGGATGATGTGGTAGAGCGGCAGCCCGAGGATGTCCTCGTAGAAGCGCCGTGTCTCTTCCGCATCCCGGGCGCGATAGGCGAAGTGGTGCAACTGCTGAATCGGTGGCGGCGCCGGCAGCGCGGCGGCGGCTTTCGATGCGGCGGACATGGCTCTCCTTCGAGGTTGGCCGGATCGTGGGGGTGCTTTGAAGGGTAATCGTCCGGGTCATCGAACGCTAGAGCGTTATACTATGTTTATAGATTGATTGATAGTCAAAAACAATCGAGTGCATTGACGCATCCAATTAGACGGAGCATTCGACGCGGGATAGGCTGCCTTGGTCTTGGTCCCGCGCGCGCGGTGGCCGAGTCGCATCGTCATCAACCCAAGGAGATTCCATGGCAGCACTCAAAGGCTCCAAGACGGAAGACAACCTGAAGGCCGCCTTCGCGGGCGAATCCCAGGCCAATCGCCGCTACCTGTACTTCGCGAACAAGGCCGACGTCGAAGGCCAGAACGACGTGGCGGCGCTGTTCCGCTCCACGGCCGAAGGCGAGACCGGCCACGCGCACGGCCACCTGGAGTGGCTGGAGCAGTGCGGCGACCCGGCTACCGGGCTGCCCATCGGCGCCACCCGCGACAACCTGAAGGCGGCGGTCGCCGGTGAGACCCACGAGTACACCGACATGTACCCCGGCATGGCCAAGACGGCCCGCGAGGAAGGCTTCGACGAAGTGGCCGACTGGTTCGAGACGCTGGCCAAGGCCGAGCGCTCCCATGCCAATCGCTACACCAGGGCGCTGAACGAACTGGTCGACTGAGACCGCGGCACCGGGGTGGGCCCCGGTGTATGACGAATGGCGGGGTGCCTGCGCGCGATCCGCCATTCGTCATGCAGCTTCACGCAGGACGCTGCCGACAACGATGTGAACAGGCATCACGGGAGAACAGATGACCGCACCCCGCGAAGGCAGCCTGGAGGCGCCGACCAGGCACCCGATCGATTGGAAGAACCCGGCCTTCTACGATGAGGAAGCCGCGTTCAAGGAGCTCGAGCGCATCTTCGACATCTGCCATGGCTGCCGGCGCTGCGTCAGCCTGTGCAACTCCTTCCCGACCCTGTTCGACCTGGTGGACGAGGGCAAGACCGGCGAGGTCGACGGGGTGGACAAGCAGGACTACTGGAAGGTGGTCGACCACTGCTACCTGTGCGACCTGTGCTACATGACCAAGTGCCCCTACGTGCCGCCGCACGAGTGGAACGTGGACTTCCCGCACACCATGCTGCGGGCCAAGGCCATCAAGTTCAGGAAAGGCGGCGTCGATTTCGGCTCCAAGCTGCTGTCCTCGACCGACCTGCACGGCCAGCTGGCGGGGATTCCGGTCGTGACGCAGGTGGTCAATGCGGTGAACCAGACCGCGCCGGCGCGCGCCGCGCTGGAGAAGGGCCTGCACGTGGATCGCCACGCCTGGCTGCCGGCGTTGGCCACGCGCCGGTTCCGCAGCGCCGCGCCCGATTCACCCAAGCTCGAAGTGCGGGACGGCGAGCGCTCGCCCGGCAAGGTGGTGGTGTATTCCACCTGCTACGTGAACTACAACGAGCCGGGAATCGGGCTGGACCTGCTGAAGATCCTGGCGCACAACGACATTCCGTACACGGTCGTGAGCAAGGAGAAATGCTGCGGCATGCCCAAGCTCGAGCTGGGCGACCTGGAGTCGGTGGATGCCAGCAAGCGCGCCAACATCCCGGTGCTGGCGAAGTATGCGAAGGAGGGCTGGGCGATCGTCTCGCCGGTGCCCAGCTGCACGCTGATGTTCAAGCAGGAGCTTCCGCTGATGTACCCGGATGACGCGGAGGTGCAGGCGGTCAAGGAAGCGATGTGGGACCCGTTCGAGTACCTCGGCGCCCGCCGCCGCGACGGCCTGCTCAAGACCGATTTCAGCCGGCCGCTGGGCAAGGTGAGCTATCAGGTGCCGTGCCACCAGCGGGTGCAGAACATCGGCCGCAAGACCGAGGAGCTGCTGAAGATGATCCCGGGCACGCAGGTGCACACCAACGAGCGCTGCTCGGGCCACGCCGGCACCTACGGCGTCAAGACCGGCACCCACGAGGTGGCGATGAAGATCGGCAAGCCGCTGTTCAAGCGCATGTCCGAGCATCCGGCCGGCGGCGCGCCGGACTTCGTCAGCTCCGATTGCGCGCTGGCCGGCCACCACATCGGCCAGGGCTTCGAGCGCAACGCGCTGGGCAGCCCGAAACTCGAACACCCGCTGTCCCTGGTGCGGATGGCCTACGGACTGGATTGAATCGGCTCATGCAACTCACCGGAAGAATCACGCCCGACAACCTGATGTCGCTGGAGGCGTACGCGAAATGGCGCAAGGCGCACAAGCCCGAGGTGGTCGCGCACCGCAAGCTGCGCACCGTGCCGCTGGGCGAACACGTGTCGCTGCAGTTCGAGAGCGAGACCACGATCCGCTACCAGATCCAGGAGATGCTGCGCCTGGAGAAGATCTTCGAGGAAGAGGGCATCCAGGGCGAGATCGAGGCCTATGCCCCGCTGGTGCCGGACGGCAGCAACTGGAAGGCGACCCTGCTGATCGAGTACCCCGACGTCAACGAGCGCCGGCGCGAGCTCGCCCGCCTGATCGGCGTAGAGGACCGGATGTTCGTCGAAGTCGAGGGCCACGAGCGCGTGTATGCGATCGCCGACGAGGACCTCGACCGGGAAACCGAGGACAAGACCTCGGCGGTGCATTTCCTGCGGTTCGAGTTCACGCCGGCCATGGTCCAGGCCGTGAAGGCCGGCGCCGGCGTCAAGCTCGGGTGCGACCACCGCAACTATCCGGCGCACACCAGCATCACGCCCGAGACGCTGGCCTCGCTGGCCAGCGATCTCAAATAAACCTTCGCTAGGGCCTGTTAACGCTATGGGAGGGCTCGCGTGACCCAGGAAACGGGCGCCATCAAGGCGCAAAGCACAGCCGGGGTGGGGCCCCGGCGAGCATTTGCAACGCGGAGGGCGCCCGTTTCCTGGGTCACCCTTCGGGCCGGTGGCTGTCAGGCCGCAGGGCGTCGTTGCGACCTCGTTGTGTGCACGAGCACACGGCCTCGGCCGCGCCTAGCCCTGCAGCCTGACAGCCACCGGCGCGAGCCCTCCCATAGCGTTAACAGGCCCTAGCCCGCGGGCGAGAACAGGTCGACGCGGTCGGTGATGATGCCGTCGGTGCCCAGGCCGGTCAGCCGCTGCACGGTCGCCTCGTCGTTGGGCGTGTAGCTCAGGCAGCGCAGGCCGGCGCCGTGGACCCGGTCGACGGTGGCGCGGTCCCAGAGCGCGTGATTGCACACGATGGCCACGCAGCCAAGCGACTGGGCCACCTCCAGCCAGCCGGACCAGAGCGTTTCGAGCAGCAGGCCGCGCGGCAGGCGCGGGGCGGTGGCCAGCGCGCCTTGCAGCGCTTCCGGCCGGAAGGAGGTGAGCAGCGGCGGCACCGGCGCGTTGTTCCACAGCCGGTCGGCATGGCGCGCCACCACCTCGCCGGTGGGGCGCTCGAAGCCGGGCGTCGGCTTGATCTCGATGTTCAGGAGGTAGTCGTTGGCCAGGCAGAAGCGCGACACGTTCTCCAGGCTCGGCAGGGGCTCACCGGCATAGCGGCCCGAGTGCCAGCTGCCGGCGTCGAGCCGGGCGAGTTCACTCCAGGGATGGTCGCCGCCGATGTTGCTGGGCGCAGGCCCGAAGATCTCCCGGGCATTGGTCGTGCGGTCCAGGGTGGCGTCGTGCATCAGGAAGGGCACGCCGTCCGCGGCCAGCTTGGCGTCGCATTCGAACATGCGAAAGCCGTACTCTGCGCCCAGGCGAAACGCCGCCAGCGTGTTTTCAGGCGCCAGCTCGCCGGCGCCGCGGTGGGCGATCCAGCGGGGGTAGGGCCAGGGTGGCATCCTTCAGATTCGCTTGCCGGTGCCGGCGTCGAACCAGTGCAGCCGGTCCTCGCGCGGCTTGACGTGGATCACCTGGTCGGGCGCGGGCACCGGATCGTGCTCCGCCACCCGCACGATCATTTGCTCGCCATTCAGGCGCCCGTAGATCAGGCGCTCGGCACCCAGCATCTCGACGGTCTCGGTGCGCACTTCCCAGCCGTCCTGGGCAACGTCCAGGTGCTCGGGGCGGATGCCGGTGATCGCGCCGCTGCGGCCGCCCTGCACGTTCTTGAGCAGGTTCATCGGCGGCGAGCCGATGAAGCTGGCGACGAAGGTGGAGGCCGGACGGTGGTACACCTCTTCCGGCGTGCCGAACTGCTCCATGTTGCCTGCGTTCATCACGATCATGCGCTGGGCCAGCGTCATCGCCTCCACCTGGTCGTGGGTGACGAACAGCGAGGTGATGCCCAGTTCGCGGTGCAGCTTCTGGATCTCCAGCCGGGTTTGCGCGCGCAGCTTGGCGTCCAGATTGGACAGTGGCTCGTCGAACAGGAACACCTGCGGCTGGCGCACGATGGCGCGGCCCATGGCCACGCGCTGGCGCTGGCCGCCCGAAAGCTGGCGGGGCTTGCGGTCGAGCAGATGCGACAGCTCGAGGATGCCGGCGGCCTTGTCCACACGCTGGCGGATCTCGGCCGGCGGCATCTTCTTGATCTTCAGGCCGTAGGCCATGTTGTCGAATACGCTCATGTGCGGATAGAGCGCGTAGTTCTGGAACACCATGGCGATGTCGCGCTCGGCGGGCTCCAGGTCGTTGACCACGCGATCGCCGATGCGGATCTCGCCGCCGGAGATCTCCTCCAGCCCCGCCACCATGCGCAGCAGCGTGGACTTGCCGCAGCCGGACGGACCGACGACGACGATGAACTCGCGGTCGGCGATGTCGGCGTTGACGCCGTGGATCACCTGCAGCTCGTGCTTGCCGGTGCCGTAGCGCTTGACCACGTCCTTGAGTTGGATGGCTGCCATTTCTCTATTTTTCAGTATCGACCAGGCCCTTGACGAACCACTTCTGCATCAGGATCACGACCACGGCCGGCGGGATCATCGCCAGCATGGCGGTGGCCATCACCGCGCCCCATTCCGTCTGTGCCTCGCCGCCGGAGATCATGCGCTTGATGCCGATCACCACCGGGTACATATCCTCCTGCGTGGTCACCAGCAGCGGCCACAGGTACTGGTTCCAGCCGTAGATGAACTGGATCACGAACAGCGCGGCGATGGAGGTGGCCGACAGCGGCAGCAGCACGTCCTTGAAGAAGCGCATGGGTCCGGCGCCGTCCATGCGCGCGGCTTCCACCAGTTCGTCCGGCACCGTCAGGAAGAACTGCCGGAACAGGAAAGTGGCGGTGGCCGACGCGATCAGGGGGACCGTGAGCCCCGCGTAGGTGTTCAGCATCCCGAGGTCGGCGACCACCTTGTAGGTGGGCGCAATCCGCACCTCCACCGGCAGCATCAGGGTGACGAAGATCGCCCAGAAGAAGAAGTTGCGGAAGGGGAAGCGGAAGTAGACGATGGCGAAGGCCGACAGCAGCGAAATCGCGATCTTGCCGAGCGAGATCGTCAGCGCGCAGATCAGGCTCACGGTCATCATGCGCGCCACCGGCGCCTTCGACCCCGAGCCGCCCTGGGTGCCGGTCAGTACCGCCTGGTAGTTCTCCACCAGATGGTCGCCGATGGTCAAAGGCATCGGCGGGTGGACGATGGTCTGGGTGTCGTGGCTGGACGCGACCAGGGTGATGTAGACCGGGAGCGCCACGATGAGCACGCCCAGGATCAGCACCATGTGCGACAGCAGGGAAAGGCCGGGACGTCGTTCGACCATGCGAGTGTCAGCCTCCGCCGAGCCGCCTCAAGGAGGCTGAAGCCCCCTCGGGAGGCAGCGAGTACACGTAGTGACGAGCGTGGGGGTCCATGTTCTTGTTTTAGTAGTTGACGCGCTTCTCGACGAACCGGAACTGCAGCACCGTGAGCGCGATCACGATCGCCATCAGCACGGCCGACTGCGCGGCCGAGCCGCCGATGTCCAGCGCCTTGAATCCGTCGTAGTACACCTTGTAGACGAGGATCGCCGTGTCCTTGCCGGGCCCGCCCTGGGTGGAGGCGTCGACGATGGCGAAAGTCTCGAAGAAGGCGTAGATGACGTTGATCACCAGCAGGAAGAAGGTGGTGGGCGACAGCAGCGGGAACTGCACGGTCCAGAAGCGCCGCCAGGCGCCGGCCCCGTCGATCGCCGCGGCCTCGATCAGTGACTTGGGGATGCTCTGCAGGCCGGCGAGGAAGAACAGGAAGTTGTACGAGATCTGCTTCCACACCGCGGCCATCACGATCAAAGCCATGGCGTGGCGGCTATTGAGCAGGCTGTTCCACTCGAAGCCCCACTCGTTGAGCAGGTAGGCGACGATGCCCACGCTGGGCGCGAACATGAACAGCCACAGCACGCCGGCCACCGCGGGCGCGACCGCATAGGGCCAGATCAGCAGCGTGCGGTAGGCCATGCTGCCGCGCACCACCCGGTCGGCGAAGACGGCCAGCAGCAGCGACAGCGAAATGCCCGCAGACGCCACCAGGAAGGAAAACACCGCCGTGGTCCAGAACGACGCGAGGTAGGTCGGGTCATTCCAGAGGTCACGGAAGTTGTCCAGCCCCGCCCATTCCACCGACGTGCCGAACGCGTCGGAACGCTGGAAGGCCTGGATCACCGTCTCGCCGGCGGGCCAGAAGAAGAAGACGCTGATGACGGCCACCTGGGGTGCCAGCAGCACCCAAGGCAGCCACGAAGAGCGGAATACGACGCGCTTTTCCGCCGCCATCAGTTCTTGTTCGTCTTTTCGAAGCGCTCGATGAGTTCGTTGCCGCGCGTGACGATCGAGTCGAGGGCCTCCTTGGGCGACTTCTTGCCGGCCCAGACCTGTTCGAGTTCCTCGTCCTCGATGGTGCGGATCTGCAGGTAGTTGCCCAGGCGGATGCCGCGCGACTTTTCTGTCGTCTTGCGGATCATCTGGTTGACGGCGGTGTCGGTGCCGGGATTCTGCTTGTAGAAGCCCGACTTCTCGGTCAGCTGGAAGGCTGCCATGGTGATCGGCAGGTAGCCCGTGCGCTTGTGGCTTTCGCTCTGGACGTCAGGCTTGGAGATGAAGTCGAAGAACCTGGCCACGCCCTTGTATTCCTCGGGCTTCTTGCCGGCCATCACCCACAGGCTGGCCCCGCCGATGACGGTGTTCTGCGGCGCGCCCGGCACGTCCGGGTAGAAGGGCATGGTGGTGACGGCGAAGTCGAACTTCGCATTCTTCTTGACGTTGCCGTAGAAGCCGGACGAGGTGGTGATCATCGCGCACTCGCCCGAGATGAACGTGGCTTCGGGGATGTTGGCGCGGCCCTTGTAGACGAAGAGGCCGGTCTTGGCCATGTTCGCCAGGTTCTCGATGTGCCGCACGTGCAGCGGCGAATTGGCGACCATGCGCGCGCCGGGACCCTTCAGCCCGTTGCCCTGCGTGGCCAGCTCGACGTTGTGCCAGGTGGAGAAGCTCTCCAGCTGCGTCCAGCCCTGCCAGCCGATGGTCAGCGGGCACTTGTGGCCGCTGGTCTTGAGCTTGGCGGCTGCCAACGCGACTTCCGGCCAGGTCGCCGGCGGCTTGGCGGGATCCAGGCCAGCCGCCTTGAAGGCGTCCTTGTTGATGTAGAAGACCGTTGTGGAGCTGTTGAACGGCAGGCTCAGCATCTGGCCGTTGGGCGCCGTGTAGTAGCTTGCGACCGAGGGGATATAGGCGGCCGGGTCGAACTTGAAGCCGGCGTCCTGCATCACCTTGCCCACCGGCACCGTGACGCCCTTGGCGGCCATCATCGTGGCCGTTCCGACCTCGAACACCTGCAGGATGTGCGGCTGCTGGCCCGCCCGGTAGGCGGCGATGGCCGCGGGCATCGACTCGAAGTACTGGCCCTTGTAGATGGGCACGATCTTGTAATCTTTCTGGCTGTCGTTGAACTGCTTGGCCAGGTCGTTGACCCACTCGTTGTTGACCGCGGTCATCGAGTGCCACCACTGGATTTCGGTCTGGGACTGGGCGGAGACGGAGAAGGTGGCCGCCGCAATGAGGGCGGAAATCCTGAATTTCATCTGATGCTCCTGGGCTGTGCGTCCTTGTTGTGAAGGCGCTGACTCTACGTTGGTTTTGTGACGGCGATTTAACCCGCGGCCCTGCCCGGCTACAAGCGGGTTTCCACTGGCGCAGGCAAGGCTTTGCTGCGCTGCGGTAACATCTCTCCTCAGCCGCGTTGCATTCGTTCGGCTGTAGCGCCCTACCGAGAATGAACGCACCCACCACGCTCAACCAGTTCCTGGTCGCGGCCGGCGACGAAGCACCGCGCCTGCGCGAGATCCCCTACAACTACACCTCCTTCTCCGACCGGGAGATCGTGATCCGGCTGCTGGGCGCCCGCGCATGGGCGGTGCTCAACCGGCTGCGCGAGGAGCGCCGCACCGGGCGTTCGGCCCGCATGCTGTACGAAGTGCTGGGCGACATCTGGGTGGTCCAGCGCAATCCCTACCTGCAGGACGATCTGCTGGACAACCCCGGCCGGCGCAAGCTGCTGGTGGACGCCCTGAACCACCGGCTGACGGAGGTGCAGAAGCGCCGCACGCCCGGCGGCGACGCCGAGCGCGATGCGCTTGTGGGCGAACTCCTGGACCAGGCGCGGCAGGCCGTGCAGGCCTTCGATTCCGGCTTCCGCGACGTGGCAGAGCTGCGCCGGCGCACCCAACGGGCGCTGCGACGCTACACCGCCAAGGACAACATCCGCTTCGACGGCCTGGCCCGTGTCTCGCACGTGACTGATGCGACCGATTGGCGCGTCGAATACCCCTTCGTGGTGCTCACACCCGACACCGAGGCCGAGATGGCCGGACTGGTCAAGGGCTGCATCGAGCTGGGCCTGACCATCATCCCGCGCGGCGGCGGCACCGGCTACACCGGCGGCGCCGTGCCGCTGGACTGGAAGAGCGCGGTCATCAACACCGAGAAGCTGGAGGCCATGACCGAGGTCGAGCTGGTCCGGATTCCCGGGCACGAACAGCCGCAGCCCACCGTCTGGACCGAGGCCGGGGTGGTCACCCAGCGCGTGGCCGACGCGGCCGAGCGCGCCGGCTTCGTGTTCGCGGTGGACCCCACTTCGGCCGAGGCCTCCTGCATCGGCGGCAACATCGCGATGAACGCCGGCGGCAAGAAGGCCGTGCTGTGGGGCACCGCCCTGGACAACCTGGTGTCCTGGCGCATGGTGACGCCGCAGGCGCAGTGGCTGGAAGTGGTCCGCATGGACCACAACCTCGGCAAGATCCACGACGCCGAGGTCGCCCGCTTCGAACTGCGCTATTTCGACGCTGCCGGCAAGGTCGCCTGGGACAAGCCGGTGCGCGTGGAACAGCTCGAGATCCCCGGCCGCACCTTCCGCAAGGAAGGCCTGGGCAAGGACGTCACCGACAAGTTCCTGGCCGGCCTGCCCGGCATCCAGAAGGAAGGCTGCGACGGCCTGATCACCAGCGCCCGCTGGGTGGTGCACCGCATGCCCGCCCACACGCGCACGGTCTGCCTGGAATTCTTCGGCCATGCGCGCAACGCCGTGCCCAGCATCGTGGAGATCAAGGACCTCATGTTCGCCGAGCAGAAGCGCTCGGGCGTGCTGCTGGCCGGCCTGGAGCACCTGGACGACCGCTACCTGCGGGCGGTGGGCTACGCCACCAAGTCCAAGCGCGCCGTGCTGCCCAAGATGGTGCTGGTCGGCGACATCAGCGGCGACGACGCCGACGAAGTGGCGCGCGTCACGTCCGAGGTGGTGCGCATCGCCAATTCGCGCGAAGGCGAGGGCTTCGTGGCCGTCAGCCCCGAGGCGCGCAAGAAGTTCTGGCTGGACCGCAAGCGCACCGCGGCGATCAGCCGCCACACCAACGCCTTCAAGATCAACGAGGACGTGGTGATTCCGCTGCCGCGGATGGCGGAGTACACCGACGGCATCGAGCGCATCAACATCGAGCTGTCGCTGGCCAACAAGATAGAGTTCGCGGACCACCTCGAGGCCTTCTTCAGCCGCGGCAACCTGCCGCTGGGCAAGCAGGACGACGCCAGCGAGATCCCGTCGGCCGAACTGCTGGAAGACCGTGTCGGACAGGCCCTGGCGCTGGTGCGCGAGGTGCGCGGCCAGTGGCACGAGTGGCTGGCGAACATCGACAGCCACTTCCCGCAGTTGCAGGACCACAGCCTGCGCGCCAGCTGGAAGACCCAGATCCGGGCGCCGCTGCAGGTCATCTTCGCGGGCCAGGCCTTCGCGCCCATCCTGGCGGAGGCGAATGCCATCCACAAGCGCGTGCTCAAGGGCCGGGTCTGGGTGGCGCTGCACATGCACGCCGGCGACGGCAACGTGCACACCAACATCCCGGTCAACAGCGACGACTACGCGATGCTGCAAAGCGCCCATGCGGCCGTGAAGCGCATCATGGTGCTGGCCCGTTCGCTCAACGGCGTGATCTCGGGCGAGCACGGTATCGGCATCACCAAGCTCGAATTCCTCACCGACGAGGAGCTGCAGCCCTTTGCCGACTACAAGCGGCAGGTCGACCCGGAAGGGCGCTTCAACAAGGGCAAGCTGCTGCGGCACGCGCAGGCCGACGCGCCGGGCTCGGTGTACGCCGACCTGACCAACGCCTACACGCCCAGCTTCGGCCTGATGGGGCACGAGTCGCTGATCATGCAGCAGTCGGACATCGGCGCGATCAGCGAGTCGATCAAGGACTGCCTGCGCTGCGGCAAGTGCAAGCCGGTGTGCGCCACCCACGTGCCGCGCGCCAACCTGCTGTACAGCCCGCGCAACAAGATCCTGGCCACCTCGCTGCTGGTCGAGGCCTTCCTGTACGAGGAGCAGACCCGCCGTGGCGTCTCGGTCAAGCACTGGCAGGAGTTCGAGGACGTCTCCGAGCACTGCACCGTGTGCCACAAGTGCGCCTCGCCGTGCCCGGTGAAGATCGACTTCGGCGACGTCTCGATGAACATGCGCAACCTGCTGCGCAAGATGGGACAGAAGAGCTTCCGGCCGGGCAGCGCCGCGGCCATGCTGATGCTCAACGCCACCAATCCGGAGACGATCAAGCTGCTGCGCACGGCGGTGGTCGGCGTCGGCTACAAGGCCCAGCGCATGGCCAACAACCTGCTGCGCGGCTTTGCGCGCAAGCAGGTGGGCAAGCCGCCGGCCACCAGCGGCGCCGCCGCTCCGATCAAGGAGCAGGTGATCCACTTCATCAACAAGAAGCTGCCGGGCGGCCTGCCCAAGAAGACGGCGCGCGCGCTCCTGGACATCGAGGACAAGGACTACGTGCCCATCATCCGGGACCCGAAGGCGACCACGTCGGAGACCGAGGCGGTGTTCTACTTCCCGGGCTGCGGCTCCGAGCGCCTGTTCTCGCAGGTCGGACTGGCCACCCAGGCGATGCTGTGGCATGCCGGCGTGCAGACGGTGCTGCCGCCCGGCTACCTGTGCTGCGGCTATCCGCAGCGCGGCGCCGGTCAGTTCGACAAGGCCGAGAAGATGATCACGGACAACCGGGTGCTGTTCCACCGCGTGGCCAACACCCTGAACTACCTGGACATCAAGACCGTGGTGGTCTCCTGCGGCACCTGCTACGACCAGCTGCAGGGCTACGAGTTCGACAAGATCTTTCCGGGCTGCCGCATCGTCGACATCCACGAGTACCTGCTGGAAAAGGGGATCAAGCTGGATACGGGGGCGGGCGCGCAGGCGTACATGTTCCACGACCCCTGCCACTCGCCGATGAAGCTGCAGGACCCGATGAAGACCGTGAAGGCGCTGGTCGGCCCGGACGTGCGCAAATCCGAGCGCTGCTGCGGCGAATCCGGCACGCTGGCGGTCGGCCGCCCCGACATCTCCACGCAGGTCCGCTTCCGCAAGGAGGAGGAGCTGCGCAAGGACGAAGCGGCGCTGCGCGCCAGCGGTAAGGTCGGCGCCACCGACAACATCAAGATCCTCACCAGCTGCCCGAGCTGCCTGCAGGGCCTGACGCGCTACAGCCACGACCTGCAGAACGGCCTGCTCGAGGCCGACTACATCGTGGTGGAGATGGCCAGGCACATCCTCGGCGAGAACTGGATGCCTGACTACGTGCACGCCGCCAACTCGGGCGGCATCGAGCGGGTGCTGGTCTGATGCGCGCCGCCGGCTGTCCCCTTTGCGACGGCGACGGCGGCCAGCTGGTGTTCCGCGGCGACAGGTTCCGCGTGATCCGCGCCACGGAGCCGGGCTTTCCGGCCTTCTATCGCGTGATCTGGACCGACCACGTGTCCGAGTTCTCCGACCTGGCGCCGGCTGACCGGGCGCTGTGCATGGAAGCGGTCGCCTGCGTCGAGCGGGTCGTCCGCCAGCAGCTGCAGCCGGCCAAGATCAACCTGGCCGCGCTGGGCAACATGGTGCCGCACCTGCACTGGCACGTGATCGCCCGCTTCGAGTGGGACAGCCGCTTCCCGGCCCCGGTGTGGGCGCCAGCGCAGCGGGAGGCGCCGCCGCAGCTGCTCCAGGGCATCGAATCCGCCCTGCCGGCCCTCGACGACGCGCTGCGCGCCGCCCTGGCGGCCGGCGCTTCGAATCACCGGCCTTCGTGACAATCCGCACAGCCACGCGGGCCCGCGCCAGGGCTGCGCGTGGAACTGAATCTTGTAACCGTGTATAACTTCACGGCTGAGGTCCAGAGGAAGAGCCGTGTCCGGAGGAGTGTTCATGTCGCCGATCGAGAAATTGCCCCTGGCGCGCGCCGCACTGGGGATCGGGCTGCTGCTCGCGGCCTTCGCGGCCGGCGCGCAGCCTGCCGGCGGCGAGGTCGAGTTCTCGCGCGGCGTCGGCTTCGCGCAATCGCCCGGACAGACGCCGCGCACGCTTGGCAAGGGACTGCCGCTGCGGGAGGGCGACCGGCTCACCACCTCCGAGGGCGCCCTGGCGGTCATCAAGCTGGATGACGGCACCCGCATGACGGTCAGGCCGAATTCGGAACTGGTCCTGTCGCAGTACAAGTTCAAGGAAAACGCGCCGGACAACAGCCTGCTGATGCAGTTGGTGCGGGGCGGCTTCCGCGCCGTCACGGGGCTGGTCTCCAAGAGCTCGCCCAACGCCGCGCGCGTGCAGACCAGCACGGCGACCATCGGCATCCGCGGCACCGACTTCGACGCCCGGGTGTGCGCCGGGGACTGCGCCACCGAGTCCGCCGGCGTGGCGGCCGGCGCGCGTCCGGCCACGATCAAGGCCAGCGCCAAGGTCGTCATGGCGCAGGGCGTGGTGCAGGCGGTGGATGCGGCGGGCCAGCGGCGCCTCGTCGTCGAAGGCGGCAGCGTCTATGCGGGCGAAACGGTCGAGACCGCGGCGAATACGCGCACGGTGCTCGCCTTCCGGGATGAATCCCGGATCACGCTGGGGTCCAACAGCCGCTTCCGCATCGACAACTTCGTCTTCGACAGCAGCAACGCGGGGGAGGGGCGCTTCCTCGTCTCGGTGCTGCGCGGCTCGGTGCGCGCCCTGACCGGGCTGATCGCCAAGGCGAACAACCGCAATGTCGGCTTCTCGACGGCCACCGCGACCATCGGCATCCGCGGCACCGGCTTCGACATCATGTGCACCGGCCCCTGCGCAGGCGAGCCGGGCGACCCCGATTCGGGCCTGACCCTCTGGATCTGGCTGGGCTCCATCGAGGTCTCGGCCACCGGGCTGACGGCGCTGCAGGTGCTGCAGGCCGGGCAGGGCCTGTTCATCTCCCCCACGGGTATCCGCGCGATCAGCCTGGAGCCGCCGGTCGACGGCCCGCGCCCGGACGGCGTGGAGGTGCCGGCCAAGCTGTTCACCAGCGAGGGCGTCTCCGATGCGGAGGAGGGCCTGTTCGTCTTCGTGCGCGACGGCCATATCGAAATTGCCACCGCCCGGGAGGTGCTGCACCTGGGACAGGGCGAAACCGGCTTCGCCGGCCCGGCCGGCCAGACCCGGCGTCCCGATCACATTCCGAAGTTCATCGAGTTCGATCGGATTCCCTTGCCGGGGGCGAAGAATCCCCTGCTGGCCGGCGTGCTGGCCGACAACGGCATCAAGCCAGCCGACCAGTGCAAGTAACGCCGCAAGCGATGCGGCATACGTGACAAGATGCAACCCGGATGACAAAATTCCCGCTCATCCGGATCGATACGAACGAAGAGGGGCGATAACAATGGTCAGAGGGTCTCGCGCGCCGCGTCGACGGAGCGGCCACGGCGCGCTGCTGGGCTTTGCGGCCTTGGCGGCCATCGCTGCGCCCCAGGTCTGGGCGCAGCCGGTCGCGCCGGCCCGGGCCGCCGCCGCGTCCGCGCCGGTGTTCGCCATCAAGGGCTTCAAGGTCAGCGGCGAGAACCCGCTGGGCGAGGCCGAGACCGCGAGCATCCTCGCGCCCTACGTCCGCCCCGACGCCAGGCTGGAGACCCTGCAGCAGGCCACGGCGACGCTGGAGAAGGCCCTGCGCGACAAAGGCTTCGGCCTGCACCGCGTGGCGCTGCCGCCGCAGGAAGTGGGCGACACGGTCAGGCTCGACGTCGTCAAGTTCAGTATGGGCAGGATCGCCATCGAAGGCCGGTCGCTGTACGACGAAGAGAACATCCGGCGCACGGTGCCCGAACTGCGGGAAGGGCAGACGCCCAACTTCAAGACCCTGGCCGTCCAGACGGCCATCGCCAACGAGAACCCGAACAAGGCCATCGTCGTCGGCCTGCGCGAGTCCGACCAGCCGGACAAGATCGATGCGACGATCACCGTCAAGGAGCAGCGCCCCTGGAACATCGGCTTCGGCGTCACCAACGGCGGCAGCGACAGCACCGGGCATGACCGCTTTACGGTGACGGCGTCGCACACCAACCTGTTCAATCTCGATCACCAGTTCGCCGCCGCCTACACCACCTCGCTGGAGCGCGGCGAAGACGTCAAGCAGTTCGGCCTGTCCTACCGGGTGCCGCTCTACGCCTGGGGCGGGGTGGTCGGCGCGACCTACACCCGTTCCGACGTGGTGGGCGACTTCGGCACCTTCACCAGCACCGGCGCCGGGCACACCTTTGGCGTCAACTACACCCACTACCTCGCGCCCCAGGGTGGCCGGCGCAGCTACCTGACCGCGGTGCTGGACGACAAGCTGTTCAACGGCACGACCATCAGCGGACAGCCTGCCGGCGAAGACCGGCGCAGCCGGCCCATCACCCTGGGCTACACGGCCCGCACCACGGGCGACACCTTCACCTGGGGTTACAACGCCGACTTGGCCTTCAACACGGGCTGGGGCGAGCACAACGACCTCCAGTCCTACAAGCAGGAGAATACGCTCATCGACACCGTGCACTGGAAGGCACTGCGCGGCGGCATCTACTATTCGGCCGGATTTGCCGGCAACTGGATCTGGAACGCTCGCGGCACCTTCCAGTACAGCCCGGACGTCCTGATCTCGGGCGAACAGTTCGGCCTGGGCGGCATCGGCTCGGTGCGCGGCACCAGCATCGACCGCCCGGTGAGCGCCGACAGTGGCATCGCCGCCACACTGGAAGTCACCACACCGGAACTGTTGGGCGGCCTGCGCCTGGCCGGTTTTGTCGATGGCGGCTGGCTCAGCAACAACGAACCCAACGGAGCCGGCAAGCCGTCCAGCGACCGGCTGACCAGTGCCGGCATGGGCCTGCGTTACTCGCGCGAGTCCTTCGGCTTCTCGCTGGACTACGCGCGCATCGTCACCGGCAGCCGCGTGCCGCTGGCCTCCAACTCCGCGGCCCCCCAACGCGGCGACGACCGCGTCTATGTGACCCTGTTTGCGCGTTTCTAAGCCCTGCTGTGCACCGCCATGACTAGAATCGGTCATGGCTGGCTTGGCTTCCGACACTCCGGCGCCCGTATCCATGACCGTGCACGGCCGGTCGCGGATGCTCGAGGTGGCTTTTTCCGACGGCTCGCAGTTCCGCATTCCCTTCGAGCTGATGCGCGTTTATTCGCCTTCGGCCGAGGTCAAGGGCCACGGTCCCGGCCAGGAGGTGCTGCAGACCGGCAAGCGTGAGGTCGAACTGGTGGATGTCCAGCCCGTGGGCAATTACGCCATCCAGCCCACCTTCTCCGACGGCCATTCCAGCGGCATTTTTTCCTGGGACTACCTGTACATGCTGGGTGCGCAGCAGGAGCGGCTGTGGTCCGAGTACCAGCAGCGCCTGGCCGAGGCGGGCGTCGACCGCGATGCGCCGATGGCCGACAAGGCGGGCCACGCCTGCGGACACTAGGATGAGCGACACCCATTTCGGCTTCGAATCGGTCGACGAACGCGACAAGGCACGGCGTGTGCGCGGCGTCTTCGACTCCGTCGCCCCCCGCTACGACCTGATGAACGACCTCATGTCCATGGGGTTGCACCGGGCCTGGAAGGCCTACACGGTGATGGTCGCGGACATCAAGCCGGGCGCGCGCGTGCTGGACCTGGCCGGCGGCACGGGTGACCTGGCGCTCGCCTTCGCCAGGAAAGCGGGACCCACCGGCCAGGTGGTCCATACGGACATCAACGAGGCCATGCTGCGCACCGGCCGCGACCGGCTGCTCGATGCCGGCATCGCTCTGCCCACGCTGGTGTGCGATGCCGAACAGCTGCCGCTGGCGAGCGACTCCTTCGACCTGGTGAGCGTGGCGTTCGGGCTGCGCAACATGACGCACAAGGAAACCGCGCTGGCTGAGATGCACCGCGTGCTCAAGCCCCGCGGCAAGTTGCTGGTGCTGGAGTTTTCCAAGGTAGCCCAGCCGCTGGAAAAGGCCTACGACTGGTATTCGTTCCAGGTGCTGCCGCGCCTGGGCCAGTGGGTGGCCGGCGATTCGGCGAGCTACCGCTACCTGGCCGAGTCGATCCGCATGCACCCCAGCCAGGAGGAGCTCAAGGCCATGATGCGCAAATGCGGTTTCGGCCATGTGGACTATCACAACCTCACTGGCGGGTTGGTGGCGCTGCATGTTGGAATCAAGTGTTGACGTGCCGAAGGCGCACATGCAAGGAGGCAAGATGAAGTTCTGGTCAACGATGTTCGTCGTGCTGCTGGCACTCGGCAGTCTCGATGCAGAGGCCGCGCGCCGCCTTGGCGGCGGCAGTTCGGTTGGACGCCAGTCGGGCAACGTGACGCAGCGCGAGGCGCAGCGCACGCCACCGGCGGGCCCCGCGCAGAACCAGGCGGCACCCGCGCAGAACCAGGCCGCACCGGCCGCGGCCCCCGGCCAGGCCGCTGCCGCCGCCGCGCCCAAGCGGCCCTGGGGCGCCATGCTGGGTGGCCTCGCCGCCGGCCTGGGCCTGGCCTGGCTGGCCCATACGCTGGGGCTCGGTGAAGCCTTCGGCCAGTTCCTGTTGATCGCCTTGCTGGTGATGCTGGCAATGATGGCGGTGGGCATGATCATGCGTTCGCGCCGGACCCAGGCCGCGGGGGCCTACGCCTACCCGGGCGGCGCCGCGCCGGCCGACGTGGCCCGGCCGCCCCCGCAGTACAGCCCCGACAAGATCGGCAACGACGCGTCGGCACGGCCGTGGGAACGCAGCAGCATGGCCTTCGAGGCTGGCAAGTACGCGCCGCAGGGGCGCGGCGTCCAGATCGGCTCGGCCCTGGGCGGACCGTCCGGCAGCTGGGAAGTCCCCGCCGGATTCGACATCGAAGCCTTCACCAGCGCGGCCAAGCGCAATTTCATCAGCCTGCAGGACGCCTGGGACCGGTCGGACGTGGCCACCTTGCGGGCCATGATGACCGACGACATGCTGGGCGAGATCAAGTCCCAGCTGACCGAGCGCGAAAACCAGTTGGGCGGCCGGCCGAACAAGACTGACGTGGTCATGCTCGAAGCCCAGTTGCTCGGCATCGAGGACATGGGCGATGCCTACATGGCCAGCGTGGAGTTCTCCGGGATGATCCGCGAGGAGCCGTCCGCCGGACCCAGTCCCTTCCGCGAGGTGTGGAACATGACCAAGCCCAAGAGCGGCCCGGACGGCTGGCTGGTGGCCGGGGTGCAGGCGCTTCAGTGAATGCCGCGGCCGGTTGGCCGCCATCAAGGCCGCCCTGCTGGGCATTGCCTTAACATTGGGGACGATGGCAACTGAGTCCCCTTTTTCTTTCCTGGACGACTTGTTCGCGGGTGCGGCGCGCACGCTGCAGCCGCCGCCGTGGGTGGTCGAGGAGCTGCAAAGGCGGCTGGTGCTGCTGTTCAACCACGTGCTGATGCAGGAGCCGGAAGCGCAGGCCCGGCTCGGACGCCAGGCCGGCAAGGTGGTTCATGCCCATTGGCGCATCTTCTCCATGCGGGTGGCGACTACCCGTGCGGGCCTGCTGGAGCTGGCGCCGCTTTCGGAAGAACCGGCCGACCTCACGCTCGCGCTAGCCGAGGACTCGCCCTGGCAGCTGGCGCAGGCGGCACTGCGGGGCGACAAGCCGCCGGTGCAGATCGCTGGCGACGTGCAGTTCGCCGCGGAGATCAACTGGCTGGTCGAGCATGTCCGCTGGGACATCGAGGAAGACCTCTCGCGCCTGGTCGGCGACGCGCCGGCCCACGCCCTGGGCGACGCCGCGCGCCGGGCCGTGCAGACGCTGCGCGAATTCGTGGCCGGCAGCCGTCGCCCCCCGGACACCGCACCGGAGGGCCCCGCGCGCCCGGGCCAGGCATGAGCCGCCGGGCCGCTCCCAAGGCTCATAGCACCGCAGCCCGCAGGGCGGAGGCTACCCAATGACGCGCTACCTGCGCGGCATCTATATCGTCTGGGTGGCCCTGCGCTACGGCTTGGACGAGCTCGTGCTTTCCAGCTTCCAGAAGCGCCACCTGAGTTTCGCCGCCCGGGTCCTGTCGATCGGCCGCGACCTGCGCGCCCCGCGCGGCCAGCGCCTGCGCCAGATGCTGGAGCACCTGGGCCCCATCTTCGTCAAGTTCGGCCAGGTGCTGTCGACCCGGCGCGACCTGCTGCCGGCCGACGTCGCCGACGAGCTCGCGCGCTTGCAGGACCGGGTGCCGCCGTTCCCGACCGAGGTCGCCATCGCCACCATCGAGCGCGCGTTCCGGCGCCCGCTGGATTCCATCTTCGCGGAGTTCGAGCGCGAGCCGGTGGCCAGCGCGTCGATCGCCCAGGTGCACTTCGCCCAGTTCAAGGATCGCGACGGCCACCTGCGCGAAGTGGCGGTGAAGGTGCTGCGGCCGGGCATGCTGTCGGTGATCGAGAAGGACCTGAGCCTGATGCGCATGATGGCCGGCTGGCTGGAGCTGTCGCACGACGGCCGGCGCCTGAAGCCGCGCGAGGTCGTCGCCGAGTTCGACAAGTACCTGCACGACGAGCTCGACCTGGTGCGCGAAGCCGCGAACGCGGCGCAGCTGCGCCGCAACATGGCGGGCCTCAACCTGGTGCTGATCCCGGAGATGTACTGGGACTTCTGCCACCCGGAAGTGATCGTCATGGAGCGCATGCGGGGCGTTCCCATCAGCCAGACCGCGCGCCTGGTGGACGCGGGCGTGGACCCGCGGCAACTGGCCCGCGACGGCGTCACCATCTTCTTCACCCAGGTGTTCCGGGACGGCTTTTTCCATGCCGACATGCACCCGGGCAACATCCAGATCAGCCTGGAGGAGGCCACGTTCGGGCGCTACATCTCGCTGGATTTCGGCATCGTCGGCACGCTCAGCGAATTCGACAAGGAATACCTGGCGCAGAACTTCACCGCCTTCTTCCGCCGCGACTACAAGCGGGTGGCCGAACTGCACATCGAGTCCGGCTGGGTGCCGCCGGCCACCCGGGTGGACGAACTCGAAGCGGCGGTGCGTACGGTATGCGAGCCGTACTTCGACCGGCCGCTGAAGGAGATCTCGCTGGGCATGGTGCTGATGCGGCTGTTCCAGACCTCGCGGCGCTTCCAGGTCGAGATCCAGCCGCAGCTGGTGCTGCTGCAGAAGACGCTGCTGAACATCGAGGGCTTGGGCCGCCAGCTCGATCCCGAACTGGACCTCTGGGCCACCGCCAAGCCTTTCCTGGAGCGCTGGATGCTCGAGCAGGTCGGGCCGCAGAAGCTGATGGACGAATTGCGCGACCAGGCGCCGCGCTACGCCAAGCTGCTGCCCGAGCTGCCGCACCTGCTGGACCGCTACCTGCGCCAGCGCCAGTCCGCCGACCGGCGCGACCTGATGGACCTGCTGGTCGAGCAAAAGCGCACCAATCGCCTGCTTCAGGGTATCGTTTACGGCGGAATCGGCTTCGCGGTCGGCCTGATCGTCATGCAGATCATCGTGCGGGCGCGCGTTTTCTAGGGGTCTGCCAGCAGGCCTGCTCGGGCATAATTCCGCCGCATCAAACTGGGGTCGGGGGACGTCGATGAACTACACACTCGTTTCGTTTGTCGTGCTGTACCTGCTCGGCACGCTGGCGCTGGGCGTCTGGGCGGGCACGCGGATCAAGAACACGGCCGACTTCGCCATCGCCGGGCGCAGCCTGCCGCTGATCATGGTGGTGACCACCACCTTCGCCACCTGGTTCGGCGCCGAAACCGTCATGGGCATCCCCGCCAAGTTCGTGCAGGGCGGGCTGAACGCCATCGTCGAGGACCCGTTCGGCGCCGGCACCTGCCTGATCCTGGTGGGCCTGTTCTTCGCCGCCCGCCTGTACCGGCAGAACCTCCTGACCATCGGCGACTTCTACCGCCAGCGCTATGGCCGCGGCATCGAAGTGTTCTGTTCCGCCGCCATCATCCTCAGCTACCTGGGCTGGGTCGCGGCGCAGATCACCGCGCTGGGCCTGGTGTTCTCGGTGCTCACCAACGGCGCGATGTCCGAGACCGCGGGCATGATCGTCGGCACGATGGCGGTGCTGGTGTACGTGGTGATCGGCGGCTTCCTGGCGGTCGCCTGGACCGATTTCATCCAGATGATCGTGCTGGTGGTCGGGCTGTCCATCATCGCCATGTTCTCCGCCGACCTGGCCGGCGGTTCGGACAAGGTGATGGCCATGGTCAACTCCAAGGAGCTGTGGAATTTCCTGCCGCCGCCCACCTTCACGGACATCGCCTTCTTCATCGGCGCCGGCCTGACCATGATGCTGGGCAGCATCCCGCAGCAGGACGTGTTCCAGCGCGTGATGTCGGCCAAGAACTCGCAGACCGCCCAGCGCGGCGCGGTGATCGGCGGCGTCAGCTACATCCTGTTCGCCTTCGTGCCCATGTTCATCGTGGCCGCCGCGGTCGTGGTGATGGGCGACAGCGCCATGGAAATGGCCAAGAACGACTACCAGCGCGTGCTGCCGACCTTCGTGCTGACCAAGATGCCGCTGGTCATGCAGATCCTGTTCTTCGGCGCGCTGCTGTCGGCCATCAAGAGCACGTCCTCGGCGACACTGCTGGCGCCTTCCACCAGCTTCGTGGAGAACATCCTCAAGAACCTGCGTCCCCACATGAGCGACCGGCAGCAGCTGCTGGCCATGCGTGTGACCATCGTGGCCTTCACCGGCGCCGTGCTGGCCTACGCGATCGCCATGAAGGGCACGCCCATCTACGACCTGGTGTCGGCGGCCTACCAGGTCACGCTGGTGGGCGCGTTCGTGCCGCTGGTCATGGGCCTGTACTGGAAGCGCGCCACCACGCAGGGGGCGATCGCCTCGGTGGCGGCGGGCATCGCGGTCTGGGTGCTGTTCTTCCCCCAGGTCGGCGGCGAGGCGCTGAGCAAGCTGTTCCCGGGCCAGCTCGCCGGCCTGCTGGCGGCGTTCGTCGGCATGGTGGCCGGATCGCTGGCGCCGCAGGTACTGCGCAACCGTCACGAACCGCGGGCGGCGATGGCCGGCTTGCGGCCGCACTGAGCCGGGGCCCCGCGGGGGCTTGGGTTTTGGGTCACCGCCTATAATTGAGGGCTTTGCACCGCCGCAAAGAACCTTCACCGCCCGCCATGCCGATCTACGCGTACAAATGCGCATCCTGTGGCCATGCCAAGGATGTCCTGCAGAAAATGTCCGACGCCCCGCTGACCGAATGCCCGGCCTGCGGCGCGCAAGCGTTCGGCAAGCAGCTCACCGCCGCCGGCTTCCAGCTCAAAGGCTCGGGCTGGTATGTGACCGATTTCCGCGGCGGCTCCGGCGGCGGCGCATCCGGCACGCCCAGCGCCGACAAGTCCGGTGAGGCCAAGCCGGCCGAATCCAAGGACGATTCCGGCGCGGCCAAGCCCGCCGACAGCAGCAAATCCGACACCCCCTCGGCCGCATCCGGCGGCTGCGGCGGTTCCTGCGCCTGCCACTAGGCCTGCGCCAACACGGGTCCGACCAGCATGCACGCACTTCGCAAGTGGTTTGTCGCCGGCCTGCTGGTGATCGTCCCCGTCGCAGTGACGGTGGCGGTTCTGCAGTGGATCATCGGCACGCTGGACAGCACCCTGCAGATCCTGCCGCAGCACTGGCATCCCGACCGGCTCCTCGGCTACCACATCCCGGGCTTCGGCGTGCTGCTCACGCTGGCCATCCTGCTGATCGCCGGCGCGATCGTCAGCAACATCGTTGGCCGCAAGCTGGTGTCTTGGGGCGACCGGCTGGTCACCCGCATCCCGGTGGTGCGTTCGATCTATTCGAGCGTCAAGCAAGTCTCGGACACCCTGTTCTCGCCCAGCGGCAACGCCTTCCGCACCGCGGTGCTGGTGCAGTGGCCGCGGCAGGACGTGTGGACCATCGGCTTCGTCACCGGCGCGCCGGGCGGCGACGTCACCAACTACCTCGTGGGCGACTATGTCAGCGTCTACGTGCCCACCACGCCCAACCCCACGGGCGGGTACTTCGTGATGCTTCGCAAGAGCGACTGCATCGAACTCAAGATGACCGTGGACGAGGCGTTGAAATACGTCATCTCCATGGGTGTCGTTTCCCCGAAAACCAATTGATCGAGGATGGACGCCGCCGCCGAAAGGCGGCGCGTTATGGCCTATGTTGATGCGCACGACTTATAGCGGTCTCGTGACCGAAGCCCTGATGGGCCAGGCTGTCACCCTGTGCGGCTGGGTGAACCGCCGCCGCGACCACGGCGGGGTGATCTTCGTTGACCTGCGCGACCGCGAGGGCTACGTGCAGGTGGTGTGCGACCCCGACCGCGCCGAAACCTTCAAGACGGCCGAAGGCCTGCGCAACGAGTTCTGCGTGCAGGTCAAGGGCGTGGTGCGCGCGCGCCCGCCCGGCACCACCAACGACCACCTCAAGAGCGGCAAGATCGAGGTGCTGGCGCACGAGCTGACGGTGCTCAACCCGTCCGTCACGCCGCCGTTCCAGCTCGACGACGAGAACCTGTCGGAGACCACGCGCCTGGTGCACCGGGTGCTCGACCTGCGCCGCCCGTACATGCAGAACAACCTGATGCTGCGCTACAAGGTGGCCATGGAGGTGCGCAAGTTCCTCGATGCCAACGGCTTCATCGACATCGAGACGCCCATGCTCACCAAGAGCACGCCGGAGGGCGCCCGCGACTACCTCGTGCCCAGCCGCGTGCATGACGGCATGTTCTTCGCGCTGCCGCAGTCGCCCCAGCTGTTCAAGCAGCTGCTGATGGTGGCCGGCTACGACCGCTACTACCAGATCACCAAGTGCTTCCGCGACGAGGACCTGCGCGCCGACCGCCAGCCCGAGTTCACGCAGATCGACGTGGAGACCTCCTTCATGACCGAGGAGGAGATCCGCGAGATGTTCGAGGGCATGATCCGCAGCACCTTCCAGAACGTGCTGGGCATCGACATCGGCGCCTTCCCCGTGATGAAGCACGAGGACGCCATGCGCCTGTATGGCTCGGACAAGCCCGACCTGCGCGTCAAGCTCGAGTTCACCGAAATGACCGACGTCATGAAGGACGTGGACTTCAAGGTGTTCTCCGGCCCCGCCAACTCGGCTGACGGCCGCGTGGTCGCCCTGCGCGTGCCCGGCGGCGGCGAGATGAGCCGCGGCGAGATCGACGGCTACACCGAATTCGTGAAGATCTACGGGGCCAAGGGCCTGGCCTGGATCAAGGTCAACGACGCTGCCGCGGGCCGCGAAGGCCTGCAGTCCCCGATCGTCAAGAACCTGCACGACCGGGCCATCGCCGAAATCATGAAGCGCACCGGCGCCGCCAGCGGCGACCTGATCTTCTTCGGCGCCGACAAGGCCAAGGTCGTCAACGACGCCATGGGCGCCCTGCGCGTGAAGGTCGGCCACAGTGAGTTCGGCAAGTCCAGGGGCCTGATCGAAGGCGCATGGAGGCCGCTGTGGGTGATCGACTTCCCGATGTTCGAGCACGACGACGAGGCGCAGCGCTGGAACGCGGTGCACCACCCGTTCACCTCGCCCAAGGACGGGCATGAGGACTGGCTGGAGACCGACCCCGGCCGCTGCGTGGCCAAGGCCTACGACGCCGTGCTCAACGGCATCGAGCTGGGTGGCGGTTCGGTGCGTATCCACCGCGAAGACGTGCAGAGCAAGGTGTTCCGCGCCCTCAAGATCGACGCCGAGGAAGCCAAGCTCAAGTTCGGCTTCCTGCTGGACGCGCTGCAGTACGGCGCGCCCCCGCACGGCGGCATCGCCATCGGCCTGGACCGCTTCGTCATGCTGATGGCCGGCGCCGAGAGCCTGCGCGACGTGATCGCCTTCCCCAAGACCCAGCGCGCCCAGTGCCTGCTGACGCAGGCGCCCGGGCCGGTGGACGAGAAGCAGCTGCGCGAGCTGCATATCAAGCTGCGGAATCCGCAAGGGGCCTGACCGGGGGGAGGGGTGATCCCCTCCGGTTTTGCCTCTATCCCATGCACGTCGCCGGGATGACAGGGCGCGGCGGCTCTATGAAGGCGAGGATCTCGATCCCTCGAACGATACCGTTGTCCGAGCGGGCTGCATCGCCGGGGCGAGGCGGCCGTCCGCCGCAGCTTCAGTAGCTGCGGCCGCCGCGATACATGCCGGTGGTCTTGCGGCCAAGCTGCGTGGCCTGTGCGATGCGATCCTGGGCGGCGCCCACGTGGGCGTGCGTGATCGCCAGGCCCAGCGCGTCCGCCGCATCCTTGCCGGGCAGCCCCGGCAGTTTCAGCAGGCGCTTGACCATTTCCTGCACCTGGGCCTTGGCCGCCTGGCCGTGACCGGCCACGGCTTGCTTCATCTGCAGCGCCGTGTATTCCGCCACCGGCAGGCCGCAGGACACCAGGGCGGTGACGCAGGCGCCGCGCGCCTGCCCCAGGAGCAGGGTCGCCTGCGGGTTGACGTTGACGAAGACGATCTCGACCGCCGCCGCATCCGGCGCGTAGCGCGCTTTCACTTCGGCGATGCCGTCGAACAGCACCTTGAGGCGCGCCGGCAGGTCGCCGCGCTCGATATGCGTGGTGGTGATGGTGCCACTGGCCACATAGCTGAGCGCGTGGCCGGCGACATCGATCACGCCGAAGCCGGTGGTCTGCAGGCCGGGGTCGATGCCGAGGATGCGCATGAGCCAAGTCTATACGGCTCGTGGGCAGCACGACACTTGCGCGAAAGGGAAATCCGGGTGCGTCCGTGGCTGCCATGGGGATGAGAAGCAAACGCCTGGCGAGTCACTTCGCCAATGGCGCCTTCATCCCCCTGGGATTCCGCGCGGATAAGGGCTGACATGATTCCGAGGGCTGATGTTTACCATGCGCTCCGCCCGGTAGGGTTGGCAAGATCAACCTTCGACATTGGGTGGATGGGACTTCCCATGACGGCCGTGCGTCGATGGCGAAAAAAGTCAAGCACCGCCAGAAGCAGCAGCGGCGCCATCAGATCCAGCCCGAGCTGCGCCGCCCACAAGTGCTTGCTCAAGTCGCGGACCCCATCGCCCAGGAGGCTGACCGCGACCTGTGAAACGACCAGCAGCACGCAGAAGAGCAATGCCGGCGCATATCGGCGGTCGCCTCGCCGCACGCCCGTCGCCGCAACAGCGAGCGCGAGGACCAGGATGACAGGGATAGCGGGCGTCAGGTAATGCTCGCGCCACTTCGATAGCTGCAGCAGCAGCCGCTGGCCGGCGCCCTCGGTGCCCGGCAGCACCCTCAGGAGGCGGAATGAGGGCCAGACGTGAAAGTAGTCGACCGTGAAGTGCGCAGGAAGGGCAAACGCGGGCATCCGCACCGCGAGCGAGGGATGGCGCCAGTACGGCTCGAGGACATCTCGCAGCGTGAGCGTCCGATCCGACACGCACGTCGGCTTGCCGGGGCGCACATCGAGCGCGCCGGGGCCGGTCGCGAAGTTGCCCCAGGCATCTACGCCCACGCACGCCAGCTCCCGATCAGACCGTCCCATGGCGCGCAACTCGCTCTGCTCCAGGAGCATGTAGGTGCCGAAGTAGGTCGCGTGGTAATGGTGCACTTGCCGGTGGGGATTGGCCCACAAGGGGATGAGGCAGACAAGCTGCGACAAGACCAGCGCGGCGACCGTGGTGCGGCTGATCCTGGCGCCGCGCGGTCGTGCGACATACAGGCAGGCGAGGATCAGCAACGGGACATAGAAGTATTGGATCTTGGCCAGACCAGCCAGCAGGCCGCCTGCGCCCAGCCCGAGGACCCTCCCCCATTCCGTGCGCGCAAAAAATCCGGCGAGCAGCAGCGGCATCGCGAGAAAGATCGCGTACTCGAAATAGAACGACTTCAACATGCCGATGTTGTGCCCGGCGAAGGCGAACAGCGCCAGACCAACAAACAAGCACGCGCGCACCAATGGCCGCTCGCGACCGGCCACAGCGTGTGCCAGCACGGCGAGACCGGCCAGGAGCGCAACCTTGCCTGCCACCGAAGAAACCATCAGGTCGTACTGGTCGGAGAACAGGCGCTGCAGCCAGCCAAACGCGAGGAAGACATAAGCGGCGACACTGAACTCCTCGATGGGAGCGAAGCCGCCGGCCCGGAACTGCCGGGTGGTGTCCAGCCCGCGCGTCACATCGGCCAGCATGAACAACGAGGTGCGCAAGAAGTCGGCGTTGTTCTCGAAGATCAGGCCCTCGGAGGCCGGGATGAGCAGCACGCCCAGAACGACCAGCAGCGCGGCGAGCGCGGCATCGGCGCGGCGACGCGTCAAGGTCTGCATCATTTTTCGAGTTCCCGGCCAGGGCGGATGTGATCAGCGAGGGCGTAGAGTGGCCTGCGCACGACCGCGTATTGTAGAGCTGTGGATATGAGCCCGGTCAGCACGAAAACGCCTCAACATCGGGTCTCGGCTTCCAACCCGGACATCTATCCGCCGCTTGCCTAGACGCCGAAATACCACCGCGCCGAATGAAAGAAGATCGGCGCGGCGAAGCACAGCGCGTCGACGCGATCGAGCAGGCCGTTGGCGCCGGTGACCGACATGCCGCGCGCTCCCCAGGCGGTGACGCCGCGGTCGCGCTTCAAGGCCTTCATCACCAGGTGGCCCATCGAGCCGGCGGCGCAGGCGACAAAAGCCATCGCCACTGCCTGTCCGGCCTTGAACGGCGTGATGAAGGACAGCAGCCCGCCCACGAAGCTGCCCAGGACCATGCCCAGCGCCCACGTGTACCAGTTGAAGCTGGCGCTGATCTGCGGGATGCTGGCCGGGCGCCTGAGCCGGCGGGTGAGCAGGTGCTGCACCAGCATGCAGGCCTGCACCACGAAGACCAGGAAGAACACCAGGAAGGCGCCCTTGCCCTCGTAGTTCCTGAAGTCCAGCAGCATCAGCGCCGGCACATGGCTGGCACCGTAGATGCACACCACGACGCCCCACTGCAGCTTGGCATTGCGTTCCAGGAAACGCTGCGTGTCGCCGGCCAGGGCGCTGGCCAGCGGCAGGGCGAAGAACACGTACACCGGGATGAACACCGTGAACAGGTCGAAGCGGCGCGTGGCCACCAGCCAGAACTGGATCGGCAGCACCACGAAGAAGGCCAGCACCAGGCTGCGATGGTCGCCGCGCCGCGTCGGCGACAGGGTGATGAATTCGCGCAGCGCGAAGAACGAGGTCAGCGCGAACAGGGTGGTGGCCACGGCCGGGCCCATGATCCAGGCGATCCAGAACAGGATGGCCATGAACCAGGAAGTGCGCAGCAGCTGGCGCAGGTCCTTGAGTTCGGCCTGCCAGGCTTCGTCATGATCGCGCTGGCGAAAGGACGCGAGGAAGGCCGAGATGCTGGCAATGGCCAGGATGCCGAAGACGAACAGGAACAGCGCCGCGACCTGCTGTGAGGGGGTGAGGTTGCGCAGGAACTGGTTCATCGGCGTGCGTCGGTCTCAAATGTCCCGCAGCGCGATCACGGCCTGCCGCGCGCGGTCCAGGAACTGCCGCCGCTCCTCGCCCGGCTCGAGCCGGATCGGGGCGCCGAAAGTCACGGAACACAAGATGGGCACCGGCACCACTTCGCCCTTGGGCATCACGCGCTGGATGTTCGCGATCCAGGCGGGCACCAGCACCACGTTCGGGAAGCGCAGCGCCAGGTTGTACAGGCCCGCCTTGAAGGGTTGGGGCTCCTCGGCGTTGCCGCGCGTGCCTTCGGGAAAAAGGATCAGCGAGTCGCCGCTGGCCAGCGCGTCGGACAGCGGCTGCAGCGGATCTTCATCGCCTTTTCGTTCACGGTCGACATAGACCGCATTGAAGACGGCCGTGGTGATCCACTGCTTCAGCGGCGTCCGGGTCCAGTAGTCCTTGGCGGCGATCGGGCGCGTGATGGCGCGCAATTCCTCGGGCAGGGCCGCCCAGATCATCACGATGTCGCCGTGGCTCTGGTGGTTGGCGAAGTAGATGCGCTGTTCCGCCTTGGGCGGGCAGCCGTACCAGCGAGCCTGCGCGCCCGTGAGCAGGCGCACCAGGTTCAACAGGAAAAGGCCCATCAGTTTCGCCAGCATGGCCGCGAGTCTAGGGCCAGTTGCAAAACTTTGTGAACGGGCCTTTAGGGCAATTCGGCCGAACGCATGCGGGCGGCGATGGTGGAGGCGCGCCCGGCCAGGTAGGCGGAATTGGGCAGCTTCTCGAAGTACTTGGGCCGCGGCAGCATCACCGCCACTCGCGCCGCCTCCCAGGCGGTGAGCTGCGCCGCGCTCTTTCGAAAGTAGTGGCGCGCGGCGGCCTCGGCGCCGAACACGCCTTCGCCCCATTCCACGCTGTTGAGATAGATCTCGAGGATGCGTTCCTTGCTCAGCATGCTCTCCAGCGCATAGGTCAGGACGATCTCCTGGCCCTTGCGCAGCAGCGTGCGCTCGCCCGACAGCAGCAGGTTCTTCGCGAGCTGCTGCGTGATGGTGGAGCCGCCGACGATCTTCGGGGGCCGGCGGCTGGCGGCCTGGCGCGCCGCACGCTCCTCGGCCAGGGCGTTGCGCTGCCAGGCCTTTTCCACCGCATCCCAGTCGACGCCGTCGTGCGTGGCGAAGCCGTCGTCTTCAGAGGCGATCACCGCGCGCTTGAGGTTGTCCGAAATGCGCGCGTAGGGCACCCATTCCTGGCGCCAGCGCAGGTTCTTGTGCGTGGCGATGCGCCAGGCTTCCGAGCGCTGGAAGGCGGTGGACTGCGGGTCCACGGTGGCGGCCAGCGCGATGCGCGCGATGAAGAACAGCTCCAGCGCGCAAGCGGCGATCAGGAGCAGCAGCAGCCAGCGCGCCAGCGCTTTCATGCCAGTGCTGCGCGCAATTCGCCCAGCACCTGGGCCGCGGGCGGGCGCACGCCGCGCCACACGACGAAGGACTCCGCCGCCTGTTCCACCAGCATGCCCAGGCCGTCGCGGGGCGTGCCGCCGTTGTCGCGCGCCCAGGCCAGGAAGGCCTGGGCCGCCGGGCCGTACATCATGTCGTAGGCCAAGGCGCCGGGCTTGAGCACATGGCCCGCAACCGGGACGCCGGCGCCGGCCAGGCTGCTGGCCGTGGCATTGACCACGACGTCGAAAGCGCCGGTCACGGCCAGGCCGCTGGCGGCCAGCTCCACCCGGTGCTGCGTCGCCAGAGCGTCATGGCGTTCGATCAGCGCCTGCGCCTTGTCCAGCGTGCGGTTGGCCACCGCGACCCGGCGCGGCACGGCCTCGATCAAGGGGCCGAGCACGCCGGCCGCGGCGCCGCCGGCGCCCACCAGCAGCACGTCGCGGCCGCGCAGGTCGATGCCGGCATTGGCGGTGATGTCGCTGACCAGGCCCACGCCGTCGGTGTTGTCGCCGAACACGCCGGCGTCATCGAAGCGCAGGGTGTTGGCCGCCTGGGCGAGCAGCGCCCGCGGCGACAGGCGCGTCGCCAGCGCGGGCGACTCGAACTTGAAGGGCACGGTGACGTTGCAGCCCTTGCCGCCATGCGAGGCGAATTCGCGCACGGCATGGGCGAAGCCGTCGAGCGCGACCAGCTGCTTGTCATAGCGAAGCCGCTGGCCGGTGAGCTCGGCGAAGCGCGCGTGGATCCACGGCGACTTGCTGTGCTCCACCGGGTTGCCCATGACACAGTACTTGTCCATCAGGTTCAGGTTCCCTGGCGCTCCACCAGCTTGGTCTCCAGCGTGCCGTCGCGCGCGAAGGTGAAGGTCTGGATGAAGGCGAGCCGGTTGTAGCCGGACTTGCCGAGCGTGGCCTGCACCTTCGCCGGCACCGTGCCGAACGGGCCCGCGCTCTTGGCGATGGCCTGCGCGCGCCGGTCGAGCGTGGGATTGCCGGAGGAGCGCTCGATGAGCGCCTCGGTCACCTGGCCGTTGAAGCCCACGGTGACCTGCACCACCAGCTGCCCGTAGAGCCGCTTGCCGGCCACCTCGGGGAAGTTGCGGGTGCCCTTGTCCTCGATCTTGCGGCGCAGCATGTCGTAGTAGATGGCGAACACTTCCTCGCGCGTGGCCGGCGTGACGTAGCGCTTGCGCGGGCGCGCGTTCTCCTCGCTGATCCGCCGCTCGATCTCGGCCAGGATCTTCAGCTGGTGCTTGCGCTTTTCCTCGAAGGCTGCGACCTCGGTCTTGTTGACCTGCGACAGCTCCGGCGGCTTCATCGCCAGCACCTCCTGCCGCTTCTGCGCCAGCAGCAGCGTCTGCTGCTGCAGCATCTGCATCTCGGCCTGCCGCTGCATGTCCTCGGCCGAGTCGCCGATCGAGGTCAGCGCCGAGGGCGGCAGCGGTGAAGTGGCGCGGCCCTTCTGCGCCTCACCGCCGCCGGCCAGCGAGGCCTGCGCGATGGCCTGCGCCTTGTCCGGCCGCTCGTTGGTGTTGGCATTGACCAGGATCACTTCCAGCGGACTGTCCTCGAAGACGCGGTTGAAGCCCTCCGGGTCCACGAAGCGGAAAGTGAGCAGCCCTGCGTGGATGGCGAACGAGATGCCGAGCGCGATCTGCAGGGTGCTGAGCGAACGAAGCGATGAAAGACTGGGCGAGCGCAGGTTCACGAGACGCTATTTTGTTCTTCAATGTCGTTGACATCCACCGCGATGGCAATCGGGCCGGCGACGGGTTCGTCCTCGCCTTCCTCCTCGGCCTCCAGCGCTTGTGGCGCCTCCTCGAGATGCTGCGTGACGGTGCCCTTCACATCGAGCGAGATCAGGTCGACCTCGCCGAGCGCCACCCGCACCCGCGCGCCGCGCGGAAGCTGTGAGCCTCCCAGCACGCCCAGCACCAGCGGCAGGTCGTCGGCACGCACCAGGCCATCGCGGAACATCACACCCTCGATCTCGGTGATGCCTTGCTGGCGCAGGTATTGCAGCGTCCAGAAGCGTTCCATTCCGGCCTGGTGCCCGTTGTAGGCGCTGTAGGCCGAATCGAAGGCGGAGATGATGGAAAACAGCTCCGCGTCCTTGGGTTTGAACGGCGCCGCGAGCGCCGCGGTGCGGCCGTGGCGGGCGGCGGCGATGATCTGCCACTGGTTCACCAGGTCGGTGTAGCGGCGCAGCGGCGAGGTGCTCCAGGCGTAGCTCTTGACGCCGATGCCGGCGTGCGGCAGCGCCTTGGTCCCCATGCGCACCTTGACGCCGGGCGCCAGGCTCGCCTGGCTGCGGTAGATCGCCGGCACGCCCAGTTCGGCCAGCCAGCTGCCCCAGCTGCTGTTGGCCAGGATCATCGCCTCCGACACGATCAGGTCCAGCGGGGCGCCGCGCCGGCGCACGCTGATCTCGACTTTTTCATCGCCGGAGGGCTCGCTGCCGTCGTGGCCCAGCAGCCGGAAGTTGTAGTCCGGCCGCGTGAAGTTCTCGGGCTTGCCGCGCACCTGCTCGCGCTGCGCCTTCAGGTGCAACGCCAGCCGGTACAGCAGCGACAGCGGATCGCGCAGCGCATGCACCGGATGGTTAACGTCGGCGTGGCCGCCTTGCAGCCACTCTTCGCTCACGGCCGAATCGAGCTGGTCGTGCCGCAGGTTCCAGGTGATCGGCACCCGCTCCAGGCGGGTCTGCGTGCCTTTCAGCTCCAGGGTCTTCTCGTCGAAGGTGGCGTACAGCGATACCGAGGGGCACTCGCGGCCTTCCTGCAGCGTGTAGGCCTGCACCACCTCGTCGGGCAGCATGGTGATCTTGTAGCCCGGCATGTAGACCGTGGACAGGCGCTGCCGCGCCACGCCGTCGAGCACGGCACCAGGCGCCAGCGCCAGGCCCGGCGCGGCGATGTGGATGCCCACGACGACCGTGCCGCTGCCCAGGCCCTGCACCGAGAGCGCGTCGTCGATCTCGGTGGTGCTGGAATCGTCGATCGAGAACGCCTCGACGGCGGCCAGCGGCAGTTCGTCCTTGATCGCCGGCGCCTGCAGGGGCTGGAAGCCCGTGCCCTTGGGGAAATTGTCGAACAGGAAGCGCTTCCAGTGGAACTGGTAGGCCGAATCGATGGCGCCGGCGTCCTGCAGCAGCGCCAGCGGCGCGGCATGGGAGGCCCGCGCGGCCTCGACCACCGCCTTGTATTCAGGCGAGTTCTTGTCCGGCTTGAACAGGATGCGATAGAGCTGCTCGCGAATCGGCGCGGGGCAGCTGCCGGCGGCCAGTTCCTGGGCCCAGGCGCTGATCTGCGCCTGCACCTGCTTTTTCTTCTCGATCGCGGCCAGCGCCTGCTGCACGATCTCGGCGGGCGCCTTCCGGAAGCGTCCCTTGCCGATGCGGCGGAAATAGTGGGGCGCCTCGAACAGGCGCAGCAGCGCCGCCGCCTGCTGCGCGGTGGTGGCCTGGGCTGAGAAGTAGTCGCGTGCCAGGTCGGCGAAGCCGAATTCCTCCTCGGGCGCGAATTCCCAGGCCAGGTCCAGCTCGATGCCCTCGGCCAGCTGCTGCGCGTCGCGCAGCAGTTCGGCCGGCGAAGGCCGGTCGAACTTCAGAAGCATGCTGGCGGCCTTGACCTTGACGCGCTTGCCGCTGTCCAGCTCCACCTGGGCGGAAGACTCGGCCTCGGACAGCACGCGCCCGGCCAGGAATTTCCCCGCTTCTTCGAACAAAACGAACATGGGCCGGATTGTCCCATGCAGATGTTTCCAAACTGTTCAGTCAGCCAGGTTCAGAAACTGGAATATGTCGTCGATGTGCGAATCGAAATCCGACAGCGCGTGATCGCCGCCTTCCAGCAGCTTGATCCGCGCGCCCGGGTAGCGGGCGACCATCTCGCGCCAGTCCAGCACTTCGTCGCCCTTGGCGATGACCGCGAAAAAATTCTCAGGCTGCCGCAAGGGCCCGGCGTCGAGCGTGCGCAGTTCGTCGACGAAGCGCGGCTCGAAGTAGAACTTTTCGGCGGGGTCATGCCAGGCGGTCTGCTCGCCGATGCGGCCCGCCAGGTCCCGCGCCGGCTGGACGGCGGGGTTCAGCAGGACGGCCCGGCATCCGCAGCGCTGCGCCACCCAGGTCGCATAGAAGCCCCCCAGAGACGATCCGACCACCGCCATGCGCTCGCGCGGCCAGGCGGCAATCCCTTCCATCACCATGGCCATCGCCGCGGCCGGGGAGGGCGGCAGCTGCGGGCACCACCAGTTCACGCCGGAATGCCGCTCGCGCACGCGCGCCGCCACCTGCCGGGCCTTGGCCGACTGCGGCGAGGAGCGGAAGCCGTGCAAGTACAACAAATGCGTCACGGATGGGGCGGCGGGATGCATGGGCGCCGATGATGCCATCCTGGTGACCCCGGGCAGGACACTAGATAATTCGGGCCCATGTCAGCAGTATTCGACCAACCGTCCGTCCGGCACCGGCTCGTGCCCATGCTGGTGGGCTTCGACGGCCCGCTCGCGTTCGCGGTGTTCCTGCTCGCCTGCGCCGGTTTGCTGACCATGTATTCCAGCGGCTACGACTCCGGCACCCGTTTCCCCGACCACACGCGCAACATGGTGCTGGCCGGCGTGATCATGTTCGTGGTGGCGCAGGTGCCGCCGCAGCGCCTGATGCGGTTTGCGGTGCCGCTGTACACCGTGGGCGTCATGCTGCTCATCGCGGTGGCGATCTTCGGCATCACGAAAAAAGGCGCCAGACGCTGGATCAACGTGGGCGTGGTGATCCAGCCCAGCGAAATCCTCAAGATCGCGATGCCGCTCATGCTGGCCTGGTGGTTCCAGAAGCGCGAGGGCCAGATGCGGCCGCTCGACTTCGTCGTGGCCGGCGGGCTGCTGCTCCTGCCGGTCGGCCTCATCGTCAAGCAGCCCGACCTGGGCACTGCCATCCTGGTGATGGTGGCGGGGCTGTCCGTGATCTTTTTCGCGGGGCTGTCGTGGAAGCTGATACTGCCGCCGGTGGTGCTGGGCATCATCGGCGCGGTGCTGATCGTCTCCTTCGAGGGCCAGCTGTGCGCCGACGGCGTGCGCTGGCCGGTGCTGCACGACTACCAGCAGCAGCGGATCTGCACGCTGCTCGATCCCAGCCGGGATCCGCTGGGCAAGGGCTTCCACACCATCCAGGGCATGATCGCTATCGGCTCCGGCGGCTTTCTCGGCAAGGGCTTCATGAAGGGCACCCAGACCCACCTGGAGTTCATCCCCGAGCGCACCACCGACTTCATCTTCGCCGCCTTCTCCGAGGAGTTCGGCCTGCTGGGCAACCTGTGCCTGATCGCCGGCTTCATTTTCCTGGTGCTGCGCGGGCTGGCGATCGCGCTGGAAGCCTCCAGCGTGTTCTCGCGCCTGCTGGCCGGGGCGATCACCATGATCTTTTTCACCTACGCCTTCGTGAACATGGGCATGGTCAGCGGCATCCTGCCGGTGGTGGGCGTGCCGCTGCCCTTCATCAGCTACGGCGGCACGGCCATGGTCACGCTGGGCATGGGCCTGGGCATCCTGATGTCGATTGCCAAGAGCAGGCGGCTGATGCAGACCTGACCGGTATCCGATTCCATGAACGCCAAGGTCGTCGGCATCGTGGGTGTGGGCAACATGGGCGGCGCCATGGCCGCCCGCCTGCTCGAGCTTGGCTGGACGGTGCAGGTCCATGACATCGCCCGCGCCAAGGTGGATGCGCTGGCGGCGGCCGGGGCCCGCCCCTGCGCCAGCGCCGCCGAAGCCGCCCGCGGCGCCGGCGCCCTGATCGTTTGCGTGGTGGACGCCGACCAGACCGGACAGGTGCTGTTCGGCCAGGCCGGCGCACTGCCGGCCTTGGCGCCCGGCCAGGCGGTGCTGCTTTGTCCCACGATCGCACCCGACGATGTGGAGCGCTTCGCCGGGCAACTGGCCGCCGCCGGCATCGCCGCCATCGACGCGCCCATGTCCGGCGGTCCGGCCCGCGCGCGCGACGGCTCCATGAGCCTGATGGTGGCCTGTGCCGACGCCGCGTACGAGGCGCATCGCCCGCTGATCGACGCCCTCAGCAGCCGGGTGTTCCGCATCAGCCAGCGGCCCGGCGACGGCGCGCGGACCAAGCTGGTGAACAACCTGCTGGCCGCCATCAACCTGGTCGGCGCTGCCGAGGCGCTGGCGCTGGCCGGCCGGATGGGGCTGGACCTTTCCCGGACACTCGACGTGATCGAGCAGTCCAGCGGGCAGAGCTGGGTCGGCGTCGACCGGATGCGCCGCGCGATCGCGGGCGACTACGAGCCGCGCGCCCATGTGACGCTGCTGCAGAAGGATTCCGGGCTGGCGCTGCAGGCAGCCGCGGCCGTCGGCTTCAAGGGCCCGCTCGGGGCCGCCGCGCGCGCGGTGTTCGACCGCGCGGTGGACGCCGGCTGGGCCGGCCTGGACGATGCGGCCATCTTCCGGGTGTTGGACGCAGGCCACTACCGTGAACCGTCACGCCCCTAGACTTGGGGTTGTGAACCGGCCCGCACCATGACCTCCATCCTGGTCGTCGAAGACGACGACGCCATCCGCACCAATGTCATCCGGCTTTTGAAACTGGAAGGCTACGACATCGAGTCGGCGGAGAACGGCCGCATCGGGCTGGAGCGGGCCAGGGCCGTGCGGCCGGATGTGGTGATTTCCGACATCAGCATGCCCGAGATGGACGGCTTCGCGATGCTGGAGGCGATCCGCGCCGAACCCGCGCTGGCGGCGACCTCGGTGATGCTGCTCACGGCGCTGGACGACCGCGCCAGCATGCGCCGCGGCATGACGGCCGGCGCCGACGACTACCTGGCCAAGCCTTTCACCCGCGTGGAGCTGCTCGATGCCTTGCAGGGGCTGCTGAAGAAGCGGGGCCGAATCGAGGCCTCGATCGCATCGGCGGTGCAGGCGCGCGAGGAGCACCTGCGGCGCGCGTTCACCGAGCACCTGGGCGGCCGCTCGATGCCGGACCGCTTCGACCTGGACCCGCCCCAGGGCGCGGTCACCGACACGGTGCTGGACGCCACGGTGCTGTTCTCGGACATCCGCGGATTCACCTCGCTGGCGGAGAAACTCAGCTCGCGCGAGGTCGCCGAACTGCTGAACGCGTACTTCGAACGGGTTTGCGAACCGGTCCTGAAAAACGGCGGCCATCACCTGCGCTTCATCGGCGACGGCCTGATGGCGGTGTTCGCCGAGCTGCCGGGCGGCCCGCCGCTGGCGCCGGCGCGGCGGGCGATCTCGGCCGCGCTCGGCATGGCGCTGGCCACGCATGAATTCCGCGCGTGGATCGCGCAGCGCTTTGGCCAGCGCGGCCTGCCGCCGTTCGCCGTCGGGATCGGCCTGCACACGGGCGAAGTGACCATCTGCCGGCTCGGCGCGACGCAGAACAAGGAAACGACTGCGATCGGCGACACCGTCAACGTCGCCGCGCGCCTGCAGTCGGCCAGCAAGGAACTGGGCTGGACGGTGATCGCCAGCCAGGCGACGCTGGAGCGTGCCGGCCCCGGCGTGCAGACCGGCGGCATCACCTGGACGGAGGTGCGCGGCAAGCACGGTTTCGTCGAAGTGGCCGAGATCACCGGACTGCTGGCCGAAAGCGGGCTGCACGGGCTCGCCACGCTGGCCGAGCGCGCGGGCGAGGTGGGCGAAGCGGTGCGCATCAACTCGGAAATCACGGCGCGCGCGGTCAAGGGCGCGCTGCACTCCAAGCTCTCGGCCTTCAAGGATCACCGCTTCGACTCCGGGGCGGAGCCGCCGCGCCTGAAGGGCTACCGGCTGGCACGCAAGATCGGCGCGGGTGGGATGACCCAGGTGTTCCTGGCCGAGCGCGAAGCCGACCGCATCCCGGTGGTGCTCAAGGTGCTCGACGCCAGCGGCAAGGGCGCCGGCGAGCACCTGTCGCGCTTCATCCAGGAGTACACGTTGCTGTCGAGCATCCAGCATCCGCATGTGATCGGCATCTACGACCAGGGCTTCACCGACGACCTGGCCTACATCGCGATGGAGTATTTCGAGCAGGGCGACCTTCGCCCCGAGATCAACGCCGGCATGACGCAGCAGCGGGCGCTCGAGGTGGTGGTCCAGGTCGCCCAGGCGCTCGAGGCCATCCACGGGCGCGGCATCATCCATCGCGACCTCAAGCCGGAAAACATCATGCGGCGTGCCGACGGCACGGTGGCGGTGGCCGATTTCGGCATTGCGAAGTCGACGCTGGCGGGCAACTTCGACCTGACCCAGACCAGCCACGGCGACGTCGTCGGCACGCCTTTCTACCTCAGCCCCGAGCAGGCGGGCGGGCAGGCGATCACGCCGCAGACCGACCTGTACAGCCTGGGCGTCATGCTGTTTGAGATGCTGGCCGGCCAGCGGCCCTTCCGCGCCGAGTCGCTGCATGAGCTGCTGGCCCTGCATGTGTCGGCGCCCACGCCCGCGCTGCCGGCCGCCCATGCGGCGGTCCAGCCGGTGATCGACAAGCTGATGGCCAAGCTGCAAGGGCAGCGCTACGCCTCGGCCCGGGCGCTGCTGGACGACCTGGCGCTGCGCCAGCTCGACCGCGGCGCGGCCCAGCCAGCCGCCCACTAGAATGTTTCAATGATTTCCCGCGAACCCACCCTCGAGCGTCTGGCCACGGCGGAGCGCTTGCTGCTCGAGCCTTTCGGCCTGAACCAGACTCATCTGTCGCGTGCCCTGGCCGAGATCGCCACCCACAAGGTGGACGACGCCGACCTCTACTTCCAGTACACGCGCAGCGAAGGCTGGAGCCTGGAGGAGGGCATCGTCAAGACCGGCAGCTTCAGCATCGACCAGGGCGTCGGGGTGCGCGCGGTCAGCGGCGAGAAGACGGCGTTCGCCTATTCCGACGACATCTCCGAAGCCTCCCTGCTGGATGCCGCCCGCACCGTGCGCAGCATCGCGGCTGCCGACGGCCAGGGCCGCGCCCGGGTCGGCGAGAAGAAGATCGCCGGCGGCCGATCGCTCTACCAGGCGATCGATCCCATCGCCACGCTGGACAGCACGGCCAAGGTCCGGCTGCTGGAACACGCGGAGCGGATGGCACGCGCCAAGGACCCGCGTATCGTCCAGGTCATGGCGGGGCTGGCCAGCGAGTACGACGTGGTGATGGTGGCGCGTGCCGACGGCACGCTGGCGGCCGACATCCGCCCGCTGGTGCGCCTGTCGGTCACCGTGATCGCCGAGCAGAACGGCCGGCGCGAGATGGGCAGCGGCGGTGGCGGCGGCCGCTTCGGGCTGGCCTGGTTCGACGAGGAGCGCATCCAGGAGTACGTGAACGACGCCGTCAACGCGGCGCTGACCAACCTCGAGTCGCGTCCGGCGCCCGCCGGCGAGATGACGGTGGTGCTCGGGCCGGGCTGGCCCGGCGTGCTGCTGCACGAGGCGATCGGCCACGGCCTCGAGGGCGACTTCAACCGCAAGGGCTCCAGCGCCTTTTCCGGTCGCGTGGGCAAGCGGGTGGCAGCCAAGGGCGTCACGGTGCTGGACGACGGCACGATCGCGGACCGCCGCGGCTCGCTCAACGTGGACGACGAAGGCAACGCGACCCAGCGCACGGTGCTGATCGAGGACGGCATCCTGCGCTGCTACATGCAGGACGCGCTCAATGCCCGGCTGATGGGCGTGGCACCCACCGGCAATGGCCGGCGCGAGAGCTATGCGCACATTCCCATGCCGCGCATGACCAACACCTACATGCTGGGTGGCGACAAGTCGCCCGACGAGATCGTCGCCAGCATGAAGAAGGGCCTGTACGCCACCAACTTCGGCGGCGGCCAGGTCGACATCACCTCCGGCAAGTTCGTGTTCTCGGCCAGCGAGGCCTTCTGGGTCGAGAACGGCAAGATCCAGTACCCCGTCAAGGGCGCCACCATTGTCGGCAACGGTCCCGACGCGCTGACGCGCGTGACCATGATCGGCAACGACATGCGGCTCGACAGCGGCGTGGGCACCTGCGGCAAGGAGGGCCAGAGCGTGCCGGTGGGCGTGGGCCAGCCAACCCTGCGCATCGACGGCCTGACCGTCGGCGGCACGGCCTGACGGTTGCGGGGATCAGGCAGGTGGCGAACTCCCGGATTCGGATCGATCCCACCACCAACCTGCCCAGCATCCACAGCTTCGGCGACCTCAGCAACTTCCTGCGCAGCGCCGTCGCCGACGAGGAAAGCCGCCAGTTCTCCGAAAGCATGGGACAGCTCGCGGTGCGCGTCGAGGCGATCATCGCGGCCTTTCGCATCACCCGCGAGCGCGACAGGATCGCGCCCCAGCTGGTGGACCTGCTCACCGTGTTGCGTGGCCATCGCAACCTGGTGGTCAACCTGGGAATGACCTGGCGCGGCCTCTACGAATACGCCGTGTACCTGCAGTCGCTGAACAACTTCCGGGTCCTGATCGGGCAGTGGCTGCTCGATGGCGGTCCCCGCAGCCGGGACCTGCCGATCTGCGCCGAGGATTTCGAGCTGGTCGCGTGGCGAACCCTGGGTGAGGGCATGCTGCTGATCGACATGTACGACCAGTGGCTCTTGTCCGGCGAGCCGGTCGAATCCAAGCTGGACGCGCCCACCGAGCCGATGTTGGACCGTGCCGTCCAGTGGTGGAAACCGGGCCGCTGACGGCCCCGTCATCGCGATGGCCGCCGACTGTGCTACATTGCGCCTCATGCATGCACTGCGCGCGTATTTTTTTGGCTACTTTTGGATCTCACGCCCCGGCGGTCGAGAGAGCTGAGCGTACCTGAAGAAAACGCGAAAGAACTCCCAAAGAACCGCCGGAACCCCCGGCGGTTTTTTTTTTGCCCCACCCCTTGCTTCCAGGAGAGACAGACGACATGAATCCGAAGCCCGCCCTCGCCAGCGATGCCTGGTATGCGCACCCCGTCGACAAGACCAGCGAAACCGACGACCAGCGCATCAAGGACATCACCGTGCTGCCTCCGCCTGAACACCTGATCCGCTTCTTCCCCATCCGGGGCACGGCGGTCGAATCCCTCATCAGCGGCACGCGCCGCGCGATCCACAACATCATGGCCGGCAAGGACGACCGGCTGCTGGTGGTGATCGGCCCGTGCTCGATCCACGACCCGGCGGCGGCGCTGGACTACGCGCGCCGCCTCAAGGAAGCGCGCGACCGCTACCACGGCACGCTGGAAGTCGTGATGCGCGTCTATTTCGAGAAGCCGCGCACCACGGTCGGCTGGAAGGGCCTGATCAACGACCCCTACCTCGACGAGAGCTTCCGCATCGACGAGGGCCTGCGCATCGCGCGCCAGCTGCTGATTGAGATCAACCGCATCGGCCTGCCGGCCGGCAGCGAGTTCCTCGACGTGATCTCGCCACAATACATCGGCGACCTGATCGCCTGGGGCGCGATCGGCGCGCGCACCACCGAGAGCCAGGTGCACCGCGAGCTGGCCTCGGGCCTGTCGGCGCCGATCGGCTTCAAGAACGGCACCGACGGCAACATCCGCATCGCCACCGACGCCATCCAGGCGGCCGCGCGCGGGCATCACTTCCTGTCGGTGCACAAGAACGGGCAGGTCGCGATCGTGCAGACCAACGGCAACCGCGACTGCCACGTGATCCTGCGCGGCGGCAAGGCCCCCAACTACGACGCCGCCAGCGTGGGCACCGCCTGCCGCGACCTCGAGGCCGCCAAGCTGCCGCCGGTGCTCATGGTCGACTGCAGCCATGCCAACAGCAGCAAGCAGCACGAAAGGCAGGTGGACGTGGCCGGCGACATTGCGCAGCAGATCGCCGGCGGTTCGCGCAGCGTGTTCGGCGTGATGGTGGAAAGCCACCTGCATGCCGGCGCCCAGAAGTTCACGCCGGGCAAGGACGACCCCCGCCGGCTGGAATACGGCAAGAGCATCACCGACGCCTGCATCGGCTGGGACAGCTCGATGCAGGTGCTGGACACGCTGTCGCAGGCGGTGAAGGCGCGGCGCTCCCGCTGATTCGCGTCCCGGAGCCCCTCGTCCGGCGATCTTGAGCGCCGTCATTGACGCGGCTGGCGCGCCATGGCAGTTTGCCAAGTGCGTCTCAACCGTCAGTCAGAGGGGGGTGCAGAAGTTGAATCCGTTGCAACACGGGAGCGTGTCCCACCACGAACAGCCGGTGTTCGGGCTCGGGCTGTCGGGCTTCGCTCCGGGAGAAAAAAAAGAGCTTGAGTCCAGGCTCGCCTCGCGTGCCGGCAGGCCCCGCTGGCGCTTTGGCGCCTTCGCGGAGGCCGATGCCTGGTGGATCAACGGCGCGCGCGTGCGGCTGATGCCGGACGGCATGCTGCGGATCGCACCGGGACTGCCCAACGAAAAGGCGCTGCGCCTGGACCTGGCAGCGGTCGACCGCCCGGTGGCTTTCGCCACGCCGCTGGCGCTGGCCGAACCCGGGTCGCACCGCCAGTTCGACCCGCGATCGCCGCTCAGCATCGAGCAGACCCTGCTGCAGTTCGACGCCTGGCTCCGGCAGGCGCGCGCTCAGTTCGTGCTGGGGGCGCGCATCGTCGAGGCCGGCGAGCAGTTCGATGGCGGCGTGTACCACGTCAGTCACGAAAACCGCCTGCTGGCGGTGATCGACTTCGAGCAGCGCAGGGCGGCGTTCATGCCTCGGGCGCATCCGGTGGCCTTGTGGGAGGCGCGCTGGAGCCGGCGCCCCACCGGCGCGCACGACCTGCCCGAAAGCTTCGCGCCCACGACGCCGGCCGAACTGGCGTGGATGTATGCGCGGCACAGCGAGCGCAACCTGCTGCCTTCGCGGTACCGCCATCGCACCATCCACTACCGGCGGGTGCCGCGGGTGCCCTTGCGCATGCTTCGCGACTCGCAGCTTCAGATCCTGAACGAGCTGGCCACGGGCGGCTTGACGCTGGACGAACTGGAGGTGCGGACGGCCTGGCCGCGGCAGCGCCTGGAGCGCGACCTGGCCTGTCTTTACTTCGCCAATGCGATCACGACCGCGCAACGCAATCCGGACAGCATAGGCCGGCTCGCGGCGGATGACCCGGTGCTGCGGGTGGTCCCGCACCAGCGGCAGGATGCCGGCCTCACCACCCCGGTGATGCTGGAGCTGGGCGCAGACACGGTGCCCGTCCTGGCGCGCCGCCCGCAGGCGGGGTAGCGGCCGGGGCAGGCGGGCGGGCTGGTTTGGCTAGCGGGCGCCCAGGCGGCGCAGCAGCTTGGCGTGCACGTCGCCGAAGCCGCCGTTGCTCATGCACAGCACATGGTCGCCCGGCCGCGCCGCGGCAGCCACCGTCTCGACGATCTCGTCGATGGTGCGCAGCACCTGGGCCCGCGGGCCCATGGGCGACAGCGCTTCGGCAGCGTCCCAGTCCAGTCCGCCCGAGTGGCAGAAGGCCAGGTCCGCCTGTTCCAGGCTCCAGGGCAGCTGCGACTTCATCGCGCCCAGCTTCATGGTGTTGCTGCGCGGCTCGAACACCGCCAGGATGCGAGCCGCGCCCACCTTGCGCCGCAGGCCGTCGACGGTGGTGCGGATGGCGGTGGGGTGGTGCGCGAAGTCGTCGTACACGGTGACGCCGCCGGCCTGGCCGCGCACCTCCATGCGCCGCTTGACGCTGTGGAAGTTCGCGAGGATGCGGGCAGCAGCTTCGGGCGCGACCCCAACATGCTCGGCGGCGGCGATCGCGGCCAGCGCATTGAGCTGGCTGTGGACCCCGGTCATGTCCCAAGCCACGCGCCCGACCTTGGCGCCTTGCAGCAGCACGTCGAATCGATCAGGCTCGCCGACGGCGGTGAAGTCGCTGGCGGCCGTGCCGAAGCTGCGCACCTCGCTCCAGCAGCCCGCGTGCAGCACCCGCGCCAGGCTCTCCTCCAGGCCATTGACCACGACGCGGCCGCTGGCCGGCACGGTGCGCAACAGGTGGTGGAACTGGCGCTCGATGTCGGCGAGATCGTCGAAGATGTCGGCGTGGTCGAACTCGAGGTTGTTCAGCACCGCGGTGCGCGGGCGGTAGTGCACGAACTTGCTGCGCTTGTCGAAGAAGGCGGTGTCGTATTCGTCGGCTTCGATCACGAAGTGCTTGCCTTTGCCAAGGCGTGCCGAAATGCCGAAATTGCCCGGCACGCCGCCGATCAGGAAACCCGGCGCCAGGCCGGCGCTCTCCAGGATCCAGGCGAGCATCGAGCTGGTGGTGGTCTTGCCGTGGGTGCCGGCCACCGCCAGCACATGCCGGCCCTGCAGCACGTGCTCGGACAGCCACTGCGGCCCGCTGGTGTAGCGCTGGCCGGATTCGAGGATCGCCTCCATCAGCGGATAGCGCGGGGCCCCGTCGGCCTGCCGCGCGCGCGAAACCACGTTGCCCACGACCCAGACGTCGGGCTTCAGGGCCAGCTGGTCCGGGCTCCAGCCTTCGATCAGGTCTATACCCAGGGCCCGCAGCTGGTCGCTCATGGGCGGGTACACGCCGGCATCGCAACCGGTGACCTTGTGGCCGGCTTCGCGGGCCAGGGCGGCGAGGCCGCCCATGAAGGTGCCGCAGATGCCGAGGATATGAATGTGCATAGCCCGGCATTATCGGGCCGCACGCTCGTGCGACCCGTGCGGTAAATCCGACTCGCGTTGGCCTGAAGCTACTTCGGAAAACGCTCGCGCAGCTTCATCTTCCAGAACTTGCCGGTCGACGTGCGCGGCACGGCGTCGATGAACTCGTAGCGCTCGGGCAGCTGCCACTTGGCGAAGCTGTGTGCCAGCAGGTGGGCGTCGAATTCTTCCTTCTGCGCCTGCCGGCCCGGTTTGAGGACCACGCAGGCCAGCGGCCGCTCGCTCCATTTCTCGTCGGGGATGGCGATGACGGCGGCTTCGGCCACCGCCGGATGCGCCATCAGCGCGTTCTCCAGGTCCACCGAACTGATCCACTCGCCGCCCGACTTGATCAGGTCCTTGGTGCGGTCGGTGATGCGCACGAATCCGAGAGTGTCCACGTGGGCGACGTCGCCGGTGCGCAGCCAGCCATCGGCAGTGAACTTGTCGCGCTCGACGGGCACCTCGTGGTAGCTGCCGGTGATGAAGGGTCCGCGCACCTGGAGCTCGCCGACGCTCTTGCCGTCCCAGGACTGTTCGCCGGTCTCGCCCCACACGCGCAGGTCCACCAGCGGCACCGGCACGCCCGCCATCGCCGCCCGCCGGTACTTTTCGTCGTCGCTGGCGTCGCGGATCTCGGCCCGCGGATAGGAGACGGTGCACACCGGCGAGGTCTCGGTCATGCCCCAGCCCTGCATGATCCAGATGCCGTGCTTGTCGAAGGCGCGGATCAGCGCCTCCGGCACCGCCGCCCCGCCCACCAGCGAACGCATGCCGTGCGGCAGCGTCCACCGGCCGCGATTCGGCGCGCCTTCGGCCTGCGCGGCGTCGTAGGTCTGGATCAGGCTCATCCAGATGGTGGGCACGCCCAGCGCCAGGGTGGGCGGCTCCATTTTCATCAGGTCCAGCAGGTCGTCCGGGTGCAGGTGCGGCCCGGGAAACACCAGCTTCACGCCCATCATCACCGCGCCGTAGGGCATGCCCCAACTGTTCGCGTGGAACATGGGGGTGACCGGCAGCACGACATCGGTGCCGCGCAGTCCCCAGAAATCCCCCAGGCTGGCCACCAGCGTGTGCAGGATGGTCGAGCGGTGCGAATACACCACGCCCTTGGGGCGGCCGGTCGTGCCCGAGGTGTAGCACATGGCCACCGGGTCGTCTTCGTCGTGCGGCGCGTATTCGAAGCCCTCCGCGTCGGCGTCCTGCAGCAGGGCCTCGTAGTCGCTGAATTCCGCCGGCACCGCGGCGCCGGAGAAGGGGAACACGATGACTTTCTCGAAGCGGTGCAGGTGCGCGAACTGCTTGTAGAGGGGCAGCAGCACGTCGTCCACCACCAGGAAGCGGTCCTGCGCGTTGCCGGCGATCCAGCCGATCTCGTCGGGCGCCAGCCGCAGGTTCAGGGTGTGCATCACCCCGCCCGCGGCCGGAATGCCGAAGTAGCACTCGAGGTGGGCGTGGTGGTTCCAGCACAGGGTGGCCACCCGGTCGCCCTTGCGCAAGCCGAGGTCGCGCAGGGCCGCGGCCAGCCCGCGCGCGCGGCGGTGGAACTCGCCGTAGCTCTGGCGCCGCAGCGATTTGTCCGGCAGCCGGGACACCAGCTCGTTGCCCGCAAACAGCCTGCCCGCGCGCTCCAGCAAATGGTTGAGCGACAGCGGCACGTCCATCATCGTGCTCTTCATGACTCGTCTCCTGTGTCGGCAATAAACTGTAAGCGTCCCGGCCACGCCGGGCAATGCAGAATTCGCCGATGGACAGCAGCAAGCCCGAGATCGCCCACGCCGCGGCGCGCCTGGTCGTGGAAGAGGGCCTGGAATACGGGCCGGCCAAGCGGCGCGCCGTCAAGCAACTGGGACTGAACGCCCGCACCGCCTTGCCGGACAACGAGGCCCTGGAGGACGCGGTGCGCGAGTACATCGCCATCTTCTGCGCCGACACGCAGGCCGTCGAGCTGGCGGCGCTGCGCAAGCTGGCGCTGGTGTGGATGGAGCGCCTGCGCGAGTTCCGGCCCTACCTCGGGGGGGCGGTGTGGCACGGCACGGCCACCCGGCTGTCCGACATCTATATCCAGCTTTTCTGCGACGACCCGAAATCGACCGAGATGGCGCTGATCGACAACCGCGTGGACTTCGAGCCGCGCACCGTCAACGGCTTCAATGGCGAACCCGTCGAAGCGCTGAGCTTCTCCAGCCACAGCCCGGAACTCGGGGAGGCCATCGGCGTGCACCTCATGATCTATGACCACGACGACGTGCGCGGCGCCCTGAAGCCCGATTCCCGCGGCCGCACGCCCCGCGGCGACATCGCCGCCGTCCGCGGCTTGCTGGAAAATGTGGCTCCATGACTTCTGCTCCGACTGCTTCCGATCCTCGCCGCCGCATGCTGCTGTTCGCAGGGGTGGGCGCGGCGGCGGCACTTTCCGGGGCCGGTGTGGCCCTGCTCAATCGTCGTTCCGACGCGCCCGCCGACCTGGATCCGGCGTTCTGGCGGATGAGCTTCGACACACCCGCCGGATCGCCCCTGCCCATGCAGGCCCTCCGGGGCAAGCCCTTGCTCCTGAACTTCTGGGCCACCTGGTGCCCGCCCTGCGTGGAGGAAATGCCGATGCTCGATGCGTTCTTCCGCGAAAGTTCTGCAAAGGGCTGGCAATTGCTGGGATTGGCTATCGATCAGCCGACCGCGGTGCGCAATTTCCTGCAGCGCACGCCCGTCAGCTATCCCATCGCCCTGGCCGGGATGGGCGGCACAGAGCTCGCAAAAACCTTGGGCAATGAAGCCGGCGGCTTACCCTTCACCGTGGTGATCGGCGCCGGCGGGCAGGTTCTGCGGCGTAAAATGGGCCGCGTCAGCCAGGGTGAACTGACGCAGTGGGCGCAATTGAAGTAGCCGCCGCCCGTCAGCTCAGCCGTAGTCGCCGCCATCTGCCTTGTCAAGCAGATTTCAAAAATACAAGAAAAAAGACGGAAGAAAGCAAAAGTAAGCGAATTTTGCTGTAGATTCGCCACCTTTCTGCCGGAGGCTGGAGACATGGACCTGCGCAAGCTCAAGACGCTGATCGACCTGGTGTCGGAATCGAACGTCTCTGAACTGGAAATCACCGAGGCCGAAGGAAAGGTCCGCATCGTCAAGGGCGGCACCGTGGTGCAGCAAGTGCTGTCGCCGATGGCCGTGCCGGCGGCGACCGCGATGCCGATGGCGCTCGCTTCGGCGCCCGCCGCCCCGGTGGCCGGCGCTGCACCCGCCGTCGCAGCCCCGGTGGGTCACACGGTCAAGTCCCCCATGGTCGGCACCTTCTACCGCTCGGCCAGCCCGGGCGCCAAACCTTTCGTGGACGTCGGCAGCCCGATCAAGGAAGGCGACACCGTCTGCATCATCGAGGCGATGAAGATCCTCAACGAGATCGAAGCCGACAAGACCGGCACGATCACGCAGATCCTGGTGGAGAACGGCCAGGCCGTGGAGTTCGGGCAGCCCCTGTTCGTGATCGAGTAAGGGCGCGCTCACTCCATGTTCAGCATGAAGCTTGCCGCCGCTTGCGGCGTTCGGGCCGAAGGCCGCGGGGATAACAATGTTTAAGAAAATCCTGGTCGCCAACCGCGGCGAGATCGCCTTGAGGATCCAGCGCGCCTGCCGCGAACTGGGGATCAAGGCCGTGATGGTCTATTCCGAGGCCGACCGCGAGGCCAAGTACGTCAAGCTCGCGGAGGAGGCGGTGTGCATTGGCCCGCCGCCGTCGCCGCTAAGCTACTTGAACATGCCCGCGATCATTTCGGCAGCGGAGGTGACCGACGCCGAGGCGATCCATCCCGGCTACGGCTTCCTGTCGGAGAACGCCGATTTCGCCGAGCGGGTGGAAAAGAGCGGCTTCCAGTTCATCGGTCCCACGCCCGAATCGATCCGCATCATGGGCGACAAGGTGTCGGCCAAGCAGGCCATGATCAAGGCAGGGGTGCCTTGCGTGCCCGGCTCCGAAGGCGAACTGCCGGACGATCCGGTCCAGATCAAGCGCATCGCCAAGTCGATCGGCTACCCCGTGATCATCAAGGCTGCCGGCGGCGGCGGCGGGCGCGGCATGCGCGTGGTGCACACCGAGGCGGCGCTGGTCAACGCGGTGCAGATGACCAAGGCCGAAGCCGGAGCCGCTTTCGGCAATCCGGCGGTGTACATGGAGAAGTTCCTCCAGAACCCGCGCCACATCGAGATCCAGGTGCTGGCCGACAAGCACCGCAACGCCGTGTACCTGGGCGAGCGCGATTGCTCGATGCAGCGCCGCCACCAGAAGATCATCGAGGAGGCGCCGGCGCCGGGCATCCCGCGCAAGCTGATCGAGAAGATCGGCGAGCGCTGCGTCGCCGCCTGCAAGCGTATCGGCTACCGCGGCGCGGGCACCTTCGAGTTCCTGTACGAGGACGGCGAGTTCTACTTCATCGAGATGAACACCCGCGTCCAGGTCGAGCACCCGGTGACCGAGCTGATCAGCGGCGTCGACATCGTCAAGACGCAGATCATGGTCGCCGCCGGCGAGAAGCTGCCCTTCAGCCAGCGCGACATCCAGTTGCGCGGCCACGCCATCGAGTGCCGCGTCAACGCCGAGGATCCGTACAAGTTCGTCCCGTCCCCCGGGCGCATCACGCTGTGGCACGCGCCGGGCGGGCCGGGCGTGCGCGTGGACTCGCACGTCTACAACAACTATTTCGTGCCGCCCAACTACGACTCGATGATCGGCAAGATCATCGTGCACGGGGACACGCGCGAGCAGGCGCTGGCGCGCATGCGCACGGCCTTGCTGGAAACCGTGGTCGAGGGCATCAACACCAACATCGCGCTGCATCGCGAGCTGATGGTGGACGCCAAGTTCATGGACGGCGGCACCAACATCCATTACCTCGAGGACTGGCTGTCGCAGCACAAGCGATAGACCCTGGAAGGGTCCCGGGACGACTTCATGTTTGAACTGCGCCTGTTGTGTCCCGAGGAACGGGTCGAGCCCGTGAGCGACGCGCTGGACGCGCTGGACGCGCTAAGCGTCTCGGTCGAGGACGCCGATGCGCAGACCGATGCGGAGCGCGCGCTGTTCGGCGAACCTGGCCTGCCCCCGCCCAAAGAGGGCTGGAGCCGCTCGCGCGTGCTGGCGCTGTTCGCCACCGAAGCCGCCGCGAGCGAGGCGGGGGACATCCTCGCCGCGCAGGATTTCTTCCAGGGCTGCGAGATCCAGGGCATCGCTCAGGTGCCCGACCAGGACTGGGTGCGCCTGACGCAGTCGCAGTTCGCGCCGGTGCCGATCACCCCCGAGTTCTGGATCGTCCCAACCTGGCATGAGCCGCCCGCCCAGGCGCGCCAGCTGATCCGGCTCGACCCCGGCCTGGCTTTCGGCACCGGCACCCATCCCACCACCCGCATGTGCCTGCGCTGGATCGCCAACAACCCGCCGGCCGGCAAGCGCGTGCTCGACTATGGCTGCGGTTCAGGCATCCTAGCGATCGGGGCCGCGCGCTTCGGCGCCGCCGAGATCGACGCCGTGGATATTGACCCGGCCGCGGTGCAGGCGACCGTCGCCAACGCCCAGGCCAACGGCGTGCAGCTGCGGGCCGGGCTGCCGGCCGAGGCCGCCGGCCACTATGAGCTGGTGCTCGCCAATATCCTGGCCATGCCCCTGAAGGTGCTGGCGCCGCTGCTGTGCGCGCATGTCGCGCCCGGCGGCGCGCTGGTGCTCGCCGGCATCCTCGAGCGTCAGGCCGACGAGCTGAAGGAAGCCTACGCGCCGTTCGCCGCGCTGGAAGTCAGCGACAGTGAGGACGGCTGGGTGCTGATGACGGCCCGTCTCTAGCGTCAGCCCCCCGGCTTATCCCGGTAAGCAGGCCCGCGAGGGCTGTCTACAATCGCTGGCTCATGAGCCTGATCACGCGCTGCCCTGCCTGCGGGACGATGTTCAAGGTCGTCGCCGACCAGCTCAAGGTTTCCGACGGCTGGGTGCGCTGCGGTCACTGCGCCGAGGTCTTCGACGCGACGGGGAACCTGCAGGATGAAGACGCCGTCCACGGGCCGGCGGCGCCAGGGGCCGCCCTGAACGAAGCGCCGGAGCCGCAAGCGCCGGCATCCGCGCCCGAGCCGGAGCCCCAGCCCCAGCCGGCCGCAACGATCTCGAAACCTCCGGTCGACGGGCCGATCTTCGATCCGGTCCCGGACGACACGGCCCCGGCGACAACGCCCCTGCCGGAAGCGGCGGCGCACGACGACGACTTCCCGACCTCCATCCACTCGCAGGTCGATGACAGCGAGATCGAAGGGTTCGCGAACTCGCGCGAACTCGACGACGCGGCCCAGGTCCTGCGGGCCGATCCGCGCGACCGGCCATTCGCGCTGCGCCGCGCCGACCCGATGGAGAGCCACGATATCGGTCCGCACGGCCTGAGCCGGCCGACCCCGCTGGAGGATCCAGAACTGCACGACCTGTCCTTCGTGCGGCAGGCGCGGCGCAAGGCGTTCTGGCGGCGTCCCGTGGTGCGCTTCGGCCTGCTGCTGCTGGCGCTGGCGCTGGCCGCGCTGCTGGCGCTGCAGGTCGCCTGGCACGAACGTGACCGGCTGGCTGCCGCCGAACCGGCGCTGCGCCCCTGGCTGCAGAAGATGTGCGAGGCGGCGGGGTGCAAGCTCGGCCCGCCGCGCCGGATCGAGGCCGTCGCCATCGACAATTCATCGTTCAACAAGCTGCGTGGCGATGCCTACCGGCTGAACATCACGCTGAAGAACCGCGCGGACACCGAAGTCGCCATGCCCGCGCTGGAGCTCACGCTCACCGACAGCCAGGACCAGGCCGTGCTGCGCCGGGTGCTGACCGCCGCCGAGTTCGCGGGAAGCACCACCACGCTCCTGCCGCGTGCGGAGTGGTCCACCACGCTCGCGCTCGGAGTGGCCGGCAGCAGCGCCTCGCGCATCGCCGGCTATCGCGTGCTCGCCTTCTATCCCTGACGCCCACAGAAAGAAAGACAACGAAATGCCCGCCCTGATCTGCGGATCGCTCGCCTTCGACACCATCATGGACTTCCCGGGACGCTTCGCCGAGCAGATCCTGCCCGACCAGCTCCACATCCTGAACGTGTCCTTCCTGGTGCCGCAGCTGCGCCGCGATTTCGGCGGCTGCGCCGGCAACATCGCCTACAGCCTGAAGCTGCTGGGCGGCACGCCGCTGCCCATGGCCACCGTGGGCAGCGACGGCCGCGACTATGTCGCGCGACTGCAGTCCATGGGGATCGCCACCGAATTCGTCCGCGAGGTGGGTGACACCTACACCGCGCAGGCGATGATCATGACCGACCGCGACAACAACCAGATCACCGCCTTCCATCCCGGCGCGATGATGCAGGCGCACATCACGAAGATCGCGCCGCGCAGCGACATCAAGCTGGGCATGATCTCGCCCGACGGCCGCGACGCCATGCTGCAGCACGCCCAGCAGTTCAAGGACGCGGGCATCCCTTTCGTGTTCGACCCGGGGCAGGGGCTTCCGATGTTCGACGGGCGTGAGCTCGCCGGCTTCATCGAGGCCGCGACCTGGGCCACGGTGAACGACTACGAAGGCAAGATGCTGTCGGAGCGCACCGGCTGGGACAGCGCGGAGATCTCCCGCCGCCTGTCCGGCTACATCGTCACCCTGGGTGCCGAGGGCTGCGAGATCTGGATCGACGGGGAAAAGATGCGGGTCCCCGGCGTGAAGGCAGCCCAGGTGGTGGACCCCACGGGCTGCGGCGATGCCTGGCGCGGAGCACTGCTGTACGGCCTGGAGCAGGGCTGGGACCTGGCGCGCTGCGCCCAGCTCGGCAATCGCGTCGGTGCCGTAAAAATCGCCAGCCGCGGCCCGCAAAACTGGACCTGGGGCGGCTGACGCCGTGCCTTTCTCCTTCCCCTCCGGGGGAAGGTCGGGATGGGGGCGCTTGGATTAACTGGGAGCGCCCCCACCCCAGCCCTCCCCCAGCGGGGGAGGGACACACGCCATCAGCCCCGCGCCAGCGTGACGCCCCCGTCCACCACGATCGTCTCACCCACCACGTAGTCGCCCGCGCGCGAGGCCAGGTAGATCGCCACGCCCGCCATGTCCTCGTCGGTGCCGATGCGGCCGGCGGGAATGCGCTTGGCGATCTCGTCGCCGTGGTCGCGCGCTGCCCGGTTCATCTCGGAGGCGAAGGCGCCGGGCGCGATGCCGCTGACCACGATGTTGTCCTTGACGAGCCGCAGCGACATCCGCTTGATCAGGTGGATCAGGCCCGCCTTGCTCGCCGCGTAGGAATAGGTCTCCTGCGGATTGACCGACACGCCGTCGATCGAGGCGATGTTGATGACCTTGGCGGGCTGCGCCTTCGCGCCTTCTTTCAGCACGCCGTGCAGCGCCTGCGTGAGGAAGAAGGGCGACTTCAGGTTGAGGTCCACCACCTTGTCCCAGCCCTTCTCGGGAAAGGTATCGAAGTCCTCGCCCCAGGCGGCGCCGGCGTTGTTCACCAGGATGTCCAGCGATTTTTCCGTGGCCGCGTAGGCGGCGGCCAGGCCCTTGGCACCCTCCACCGTGGAGACGTCGGCCGGCAGCGCGATGCAGGTGCCGGCGGCCGACAGCTCACGTGCCGTCTGTTCGCAGGCATCGGCCTTGCGGGAAGAAATGTAGACCTTGGCGCCTTGCGCCAGGAAACCGGCCGCGATCATGCGGCCGATGCCGCGCGAGCCGCCAGTGACCAGCGCAGTGCGCCCTTTCAGGGAAAACAGATCGTTCATGGGGTCCTCGCCAAAACGGCAAGGTTAGCCGCTTATCGCGGCTTTCCCAATCACCTGGATGACACGGTGCGGCGGCGCTCCATGAAGGCGTGGAGCTCGCCCACCAGGCCCTTGCGGAAGGCCAGCACGCAGACCACGAAGATTAGGCCGATGATGACGTTGACCCAGGCGCCGACCCTGTCGGCCAGGTAGTCCTGCAGGGCGATGACGATGCCGGCACCAAGCACGGGGCCGAAGAAGGTGCCCACGCCGCCCAGCAGGCTCATCAGGATCACCTCGCCGGACATCTGCCACTGCACGTCGGTCAGCGTCGCGAAGCCCATCACCAGCGCCTTGAGCGACCCGGCCAGGCCCGCCAGAGCGGCCGACAGCACGAAAGCGAGCAGCTTGTACTTGTCGACGTCATAGCCGAGCGAGGTGGTGCGAGCCTCGTTCTCGCGGATCATCTTGAGCACCTGGCCGAAGGGCGAGTTGACGATGCGCATGATGCCGAGGAAGCAGGCCACGAAGATGGCGAGCACCACGTAGTACATGGTGGTGTCCGTATCGAGCGGGAGCAGGCCGAACAGGCGGCTGCGCGGCACACCTTGCAGGCCGTCTTCACCGCCGGTGAAGGGCGCCTGCAGGCAGAAGAAGAAGACCATCTGCGACAGCGCCAATGTGATCATCGCGAAATAGATGCCCTGGCGGCGGATGGCGATCAGGCCGACCACAAGGCCGAGCACGGCGCCGATCAAGGTGCCGGCGACCAAGCCCAGCTCGGGCGTCCAACCATGCGCCTTGACCACCCAGCCGCAGGCGTAGGCCGCCATGCCGAAGAAGGCTGCGTGGCCGAACGACAGCAGGCCGGTGAAGCCGAGCAGCAGGTTGAAAGCGCAGGCGAACAGCGCGAAGCAAAGCACCTTCATCACGAACACCGGGTACAGGCCCACCAGCGGTGCGAGCAGGAGCAGGGCGAGCAGGCCCAGGTAGGTGTAGCGAACCGTCTTGCTCATGCCGGCATGACGCACGGGCGCGGCGGTTTCCTTCACAACGGCTTTGGCGTCGGCGGCCACGGTCGAATTCATTTCAAGCTTCCTTGCCGAACAGGCCCGCGGGCCGCACCATCAGGACGATCGCCATGATCACGAACACGACGATGTTGGAGGCCTCGGGGTAGAAGACCTTGGTCAAACCTTCGATGATGCCCAGACCCAGGCCGGTGATGACCGAGCCGATGATCGAGCCCATGCCGCCGATCACGACGACCGCGAACACGATGATGATCAGGTTGGAACCCATCTGCGGCGCGACCTGGTACACCGGCGCGGCCAGCACGCCTGCCAGCGCGGCCAAGGCAGCGCCGGCGCCGTAGGTCAGCATCACCAGCATCGGCACGTTGACGCCGAAGGCCTGCACCAGCTTCGCGTTTTCGGTGCCGGCGCGCAGGTAGGCGCCGAGGCGGGTGCGCTCGATCAGGAACCAGGTGCCCAGGCACACGACGATGGAGGCCAGCACCACCCACGCGCGGTAGTTGGGCAGCACCATGAAGCCGAGGTTGGTGGCGCCGGTGAGTGCCTCCGGCACCGAATAGGACTGGCCCGACACGCCGTACTGGTCGCGGAAGATCCCTTCCAGGATCAGCGAGAGGCCGAAGGTGAGCAGCAGGCCGTACAGCGGGTCGAGGCCGTACAACCGCTTGAGCATGGTGCGTTCGATCACGACGCCCAGGGCGCCGACAACGAGCGGCGCCAGGATGAGCGCGAACCAGTAGTTCACGCCCCACTTGTCCAGCATGATCCAAGCCGCGAAGGCGCCGACCATGTACAGCGCGCCGTGCGCGAAGTTGACGATGTCCAGCAGACCGAAGATCACGGCCAGCCCGAGGCTGAGCATGGCGTAGAAGGCGCCGTTCACCAGCCCCAGCATCAGCTGGCCGAGGAAGGCCTGGATCGGGATTCCAAAGATTTCGGTCATCGGGGACTCGTGGTCAGGGGGCCGGCCCCGCGACGGGGCCGGCGTTCATGCGTTTACTTCCAGAGGGCGCACTTGGTTTCGGCCTTGGTGGTCCAGGCTTCTTCGCCCTTGAACACCTGCTTGACCTCGTAGTAGTCCCAGGGTTCGGTCGACTTGCCAGGCTCCTTGACCTGCATCAGGTACATGTCGTGGATCACGCGGCCGTCGCCACGCACCCAGCCGTCCTTCATGAAGATGTCGTTGAACTTCGCCTTCTTCAGGTGCGCCAGCACCTTCTCGGTGTCATCGCTGCCTGTGGCCTTCACGGCAGCCAGGTACTGCGTGGCGGCCGAGTAGTCGCCGGCCTGCAGCGAGGAGGGCATGCGCTTCATCTTGTCGAAGAACTTGCGCGACCAGGCGCGCGTTTCGGCATTCTGGTTCCAGTACCAGCTGTCGGTGAGGTACATGCCCTGCGTGGTCTTCAGGCCCAGCGAGTGGATGTCGTTGATGAACACCAGCAGGCCGGCGAGCTTCATCGTCTTGGTGATGCCGAACTCATTGGCGGCCTTGATCGAGTTGATCGTGTCGCCGCCCGCGTTGGCCAGGCCCAGGATCTGCGCCTTGGAGCCTTGCGCCTGCAGCAGGAAGGACGAGAAGTCGCTCGCGTTCAGCGGCACCTTGACCGAACCCACCACCTTGCCGCCGTTGGCTTCGACCACCTTGCTGGTGTCGGTCTGCAACTGCGCGCCGAAAGCGTAGTCGGCGGTGAGGAAGTACCAGCTCTTGCCGCCCTGCTTGACCACCGCCGCGCCCGTGCCCTTGGCCAGCGCGGTCGTGTCGTAGGCCCAGTGAAGCGTGTAGGGGGTGCACTGGTCATTGGTCAGGGCCGAGGAGGCGGCGCCGACCACGAGGAAGGGCTTCTTCTTTTCGGCGGCGACCTTGGCCATGGCCAGGTTGGCGCCCGAGTTGGTGCCGCCGATCAGCACGTCCAGGCCCTGGGTGTCGAACCACTCGCGCGCCTTGGTGGCGGCGACGTCGGCCTTGTTCTGGTGATCGGCCGAGATGACCTCGACCTTCTTGCCGTTGATCGTGCCGCCCATGTCGGCGATCGCCATCCTGATGGCCTCGACGCCGCCCTGGCCGTCGATGTCGGCGTAGACGCTGGACATGTCCGTGATGATGCCGATGCGGATCACGTCACCCGAAATCTGGGCCACGGCGGGCGTGGCCGCGCCGAACAGGCCCGCGGCGGCGAGGGCGCCTGCGGCGAAGACATTCTTCAGTTTCATGCGAGTCTCTCCTTGATAAAACTTGGGGGTGGCGATTGGCGGGCTAGACACCCAGGAATTCCTGCAGCATGGCCATGTTGCCGGCCAGTTCGCTCTGCGCGAACTGCTTGACGATCTTGCCATGCTCCATGATGTAGAAGCGGTCCGCGAGCGGCGCGGCAAAACGGAAGTTCTGCTCGACCAGCACCACCGTGTAGCCTTTTGCCTTGATCGTGCGGATCATCTCGGCCAGTCGTTGGACGATGACCGGCGCCAGGCCTTCGGAGATCTCGTCCAGCAGGAGCAGGCGCGCGCCGGTGCGCAGGATGCGCGCCACGGCCAGCATCTGCTGTTCGCCGCCCGACAGCCGGGTGCCGGGGCTGCCCGCGCGCTCCTTGAGGTTGGGGAACATGTCGTAGATCTCGGCCACGCTCATCCCGCCGGGACCGATTTCCGGAGGCAGCAGCAGGTTCTCCTCGGCCGACAGGCTGGCGAAGATGCCGCGCTCCTCCGGGCAGTAGCCCACGCCGAGCTTGGCCACCTTGTGAGGCGGCAGCTTGATCGATTCCTGGCCGTTGATCCGGATCGAGCCCGTGCGCCTGCCGGTCAGGCCGACGATGGCGCGCATGGTGGTGGTGCGGCCCGCGCCGTTGCGGCCCAGCAGGCACACCACTTCACCCTCATGCACAGTGAGATCCACGCCATGCAGGATGTGCGATTCGCCGTACCAGGCGTTCAGGCCGTCGATCCGCAAGAGTTCATTCGCGGCCATCTAGTGAGCTCCCTGCAGTTCGCTGTTGGTCGACCCCATGTAGGCCTCGATCACCTGCGGGTTCTTGGACACCTCGGCATACGGGCCATCGGCGATCACCGCTCCGCGCTGAAGCACGGTGATGCGGTCGGCGATGGAGGACACCACGTTCATGTTGTGCTCGACCATGAGGATGGTCCGGCCAGCCGACACCTTCTTGATGAGTTCGGTCACGCGGTGCACGTCCTCGTGGCCCATGCCCTGCGTCGGCTCGTCGAGCAGCATCAGCTCCGGCTCGAGGGCCATCGTGGTGGCGAGTTCCAGCGCGCGCTTGCGCCCGTAGGGGAGGTTGACTGTCAGCTCGTCGGCGAAGTCCTGGAGGCCCACCGAGGCCAGCAGTTCTTCGGCGCGTTCATGTAGCGGAAAGAGCGAGCGCTCGGGCCGCCAGAAATGGAAGGAAGTGCCAAGGCTGCGCTGCAGCGCGGCGCGCACGTTCTCCAGCACCGTCATGTGCGGGAACACCGCCGAGATCTGGAACGAACGGATGATGCCGCGGCGCGCGGTCTGCGCCGGCTTCTCGTTAGTGATGTCCTGACCCTGATAGGTGATGGTCCCGCGCGTCGGGGGCAGGAACTTCGTGAGCAGGTTGAAGTAGGTCGTCTTGCCGGCGCCGTTCGGGCCGATCAGCGCGTGGATGTCGCCCCGGCGAACTTTCAGGTCGACGTTGTTGACCGCAACGAAGCCCTTGAACTCCTTGGTCAACCCTTTCGTCTCAAGAATGATCTCACCTGGCAAGTCGGCCTCCTGGTCCCTTAGGGCGACGCACGCCCGGCAGCAAAGTTGGCGAATGCTATTTACGCATGTTGCGGCGCGGTAGGGGGTAAGACCTTAAGTAGTTTTGCGTGTTACATAAACTGACCCTGTAGAGACCGGGTCGGGTGCGTGCATAGAATGCCTGAGCCGCGACCAGGCGCGGTCCACAACCCAGAATCCAGCCCATGCACCGGAAGCTGATCGCGGTTTCACTTGTCGTCGCCATGGCGGCGGTGCTGGCCGGCTGCTCGAGGGATTCCGCACCGGCCTACCAGGGCTACGTCGAGGGCGAATACGTGCATCTCGCATCGCCCCTGGGTGGCCGCCTGGAGCATCTCTTCGTGCAGCGGGGCCAGTCGGTCGGCGTCGGTGCCCGGGTCTTCGCGCTGGAGGCGCAGGAAGAGTCCACTGCCAGGCAGCAGGCCGACGAGCAGGTAAAGGCGGCCCAAGCCCAGCTCGCCGACCTGCGGCTGGGAAGGCGAACCCCCGAGGTTGACGTCGCGCAGGCGCAGCTGGCGCAGGCACGTGCAGCGGAAGAGCAGGCGGCGCAGCAGGTGCGGCGCGACGAGGCGCAGCTGGCCGCCGGCGGCATCGCGCGGGCCCAGCTCGACGATTCGCGCGCGGACCATTCGGTCAAGGCAGCGCGCGTGAAGGAACTGGCGGGGCAGCTGTCCGTGGCGCGTCTGCCTGCCCGCGAGCACCTGATCCGCGCCCAGATGGCGCAACTGGAGGCGGCCCGCGCGGTGGCGAGCCAGGCCCAATGGCGTTTCGACCAGAAGCAGGTGTCGGCCGCGCAGGCCGCGCTCGTGGCCGACACCCTGTACCGTGAAGGCGAATGGGTTCCGGCCGGCAGCCCCGTGGTGCGCCTGTTGCCGCCGCAGAACGTGAAGATCCGCTTCTTCGTGCCGGAGCCCGTCGTCGGTGGCCTGCGGCCCGGGCGCAAGGTGGCGCTGCATTGCGATGGCTGCGAGTCCGGCTTGCAGGGCGAGGTGAGCTTCATCGCGAGTGAGGCCGAGTACACGCCACCGGTGATCTACAGCAATGAAACGCGCGCCAAGCTGGTGTTCATGATCGAGGCCCGGCCGGCGCCCGGCCAGGCGCAGCGCCTGCACCCGGGCCTGCCGGTGAGCGTGACGCTGCCATGAGCCGCCCGGCCGCTCCGAAGGCTCATAGCACCGCAGCCCGCAGGGCGGAGGTTCTTCAGTGAACGCACAGCCCGCCGAGTACGCAATCGACGTCCACGGGCTGAACAAGCGCTTCGGCAACAAGCATGTGGTGGTCGACCTGGCCCTGCAGGCGCGGCGCGGCGAAATCCTTGGCTTCCTCGGCCCCAACGGCAGCGGCAAGACCACCGCTATCCGCCTGATGTGCGGCCTGCTCACGCCCGACTCCGGTGCCGGCACCTGCCTGGGCTGGGACATCCGCACCGAAAGCCGCGAGATCAAGCGCCGCGTGGGCTACATGACGCAGCGCTTCTCGTTCTGGGATGACCTGTCGATCCGCGAGAACCTGGACTTCATCGCGCGCATGTACGAGACGCCTGCCCGCGGTGAGGCAGTGGAGCGGGCGATCGAGGGCCTCGACCTGGCCGGGCGCGCCGACCAGCTCGCCGGCACGCTGTCGGGCGGCTGGAAGCAGCGGCTGGCGCTGGCAGCTTGCATGCTGCACGAACCCGAGCTGCTGCTGTTGGACGAGCCGACCGCCGGTGTGGACCCTAAGGCGCGGCGCGAGTTCTGGGAGGAACTGCACGCGCTGGCAGCGCGCGGCATCTCGGTGCTGGTCAGCACCCACTACATGGACGAAGCCGAGCGCTGCCACCGGCTGGCCTACATCGCCTACGGCCGCCTGATGGCGCAGGGCACGGCGGCCGAGATCGTCGCGCAGCAGGGCCTTAGCACCTGGGCGGTGACCGGCGAGGACCTCCCCGCATTGGGCCGCAAGCTGGAGGGCGAATCCGGGGTGGAGCAGATCGCCGCCTTCGGCGCATCGCTGCACGTGACCGGCCGCGATGCGGCGGCCCTCGAAGCGACCTTGCGCCGTGTCACCGAGGGCACGCCCTGGCGCATGGCGCCCACCGAGACCGGCCTGGAAGACGTGTTCATCCACCTGATGAAGCGCTCTTCCGACAACTTCGCGCCGGCCCGATGAAGCGCTTTTCACTCAGCCGCTGGTGGGCCATCGTGCGCAAGGAGTTCCTGCAGCTGCGGCGCGACCGCCTGACCTTCGGCATGGTGGTGGGCATCCCCATCATCCAGCTGGTGCTGTTCGGCTACGCCATCAACAGCGACCCGCGCCACCTGCCCACCGCCGTGGTGGCGGCCGACCACAGCGAGTTCACGCGCAGCTGGGTGGCGGCCATGCGCACCAGCAGCTATTTCAAGATCGTGAAAGAGGTGGCGAACGAGGCGGAGGCGCGCGCCGCGCTGGCCCGCGGCGAAGTGCAGTTCGTCGTGCAAATTCCCGCCGGCTTCACCCGCGCGCTGCTGCGCGGCGAGCGGCCGGCCCTGCTGATCGAAGCCGACGCCACCGATCCGGCAGCGGCGGGCGCGGCGCTGGCCTCGGTGCGCGAGCTGGCCACCTCGGTGGCGAAGAAGGACATGCAGGGCCCGCTGGCCCGGCTGGCGGTGCGCGAGCCGCCATTCGAGGTGCGCGTACATCGGCTGTACAACCCCGAAGGCCTCACCCAGCTCAACATCGTGCCCGGCCTGATGGGCGTGATCCTCACCATGACCATGGTGATGATGACCGGGCTGGCCATGACGCGCGAACGCGAACGCGGCACCATGGAGAACCTGCTGGCCACGCCGGCGCAGCCACTGGAGGTGATGACCGGCAAGATCGTGCCCTATGTCTTCATCGGGCTGGTGCAGTCCACCATCATCTTGCTGGCGGCGCTGTGGCTGTTTGGCGTGCCCTTCGTCGGCAGCGTCTTCGTGCTGTACATCGTCGCGCTGCTGTTCATCGCGGCCAACCTCACCGTCGGTATCACGCTGTCGTCGCTGGCGCGCAGCCAGCTGCAGGCCATGCAGCTGACCTTCTTCTACTTCCTGCCCACCATCCTGCTGTCCGGTTTCATGTTCCCGTTCCGCGGCATGCCGGGATGGGCGCAGGCGCTCGGCGAAGTGCTGCCGGCCACCCACTTCATGCGCCTGGTGCGCGGCATCCTGCTCAAGGGCAACGGCTGGGTGGACCTGTGGCCCGACATCTGGCCGATGATGGTGTTCACCCTGGTGGTGATGACTTTTGCGGTGGTCTTCTACCGCCGGACGCTGGACTAGGGCCTGTTAGCGCTATGGGAGGACTCGCGTGACCCAGGAAACGGGCGCCATCAAGGCGCAAAGCGCAGCCGGGGTGGCGCCCCGGCGAGCATTTGCAACGCCGAGGGCGCCCGTTTCCTGGGTCACCCTTCGGGCCGGTGGCTGGCAGGCCGCATGGCGTCGTTGCGGCCTCGTTGTGTGCGCGAGCACACGGCCTCGGCCGCGCCTAGCCCTGCAGCCTGCCAGCCACCGGCGCGAGCCCTCCCATAGCGCTAACAGGCCCTTATGAAGCCCGCGATCATCGGCCTGGCGGCCCTCGCGCTGACGGCTTGCGCGGTCGATCCCGTGCAGCCGCCGCAGGTCGCGTCGCCGGGCCAATACACCGCGGCACCCGTCGAAGTGCCGCAGCTGGCCCCAGGCGCCGACATCCCGGCCGCGTGGTGGCAGCTGTTCGGCTCGCCCGCCCTGGATGCGCTGGTGCGCCGGGCGCTGGAGGCGAGCCCGACGCTGGCGCGTGCGCGTGCGCGCTTGTCGCAGGCGCAGGAGGAACTGAACGCCCGCACCGGCGCCACGCAGTATCCGCAGGTCGACGCCCGCCTCGCCGCCAACCGGCTCGACCTGCAACCGCAGGCGCTCGGCGTGCAGGGGCTGCCCGTCGCCTTCCCGTTCAACCTGTATCTCGCCTCGGTCGGGGTGTCATACACCTTCGACTTCTTCGGCGCCACCCGCCAGGAGCTGGCGGCGCTGCAGGCCGAGGTGGACCAGGAGCGCTACGAACTCGAGGCGGCGCGCCTGGCGCTGGCCGGCAACGTGGTCACCACCGCGGTCCGGGAAGCCGCGCTGCGCGAGCAGATCGCCTCCACCGAGGACATGATCGCCCTGCACGCGCGCCAGGTGGCCATCGTCGAGAGGCTGGAAGCCATCGGCACCGCGTCGCGCGCCGACCTCGCGGCGCAGCGGCGCGACCTCGCGCAGGCGCGCGCGGGCCTGCCCGAACTGCGCCGCCAGCGCGAGCAGGCGCGCCATCGCTTGGGCGTCTATGTGGGCGAAGCGCCGGGCACCGCGCAACTGCCGGAACTGCGGCTGGCCGAGCTGAAGCTGCCGGCGCCGCTGCCGCTGGCCCTGCCTTCCGAGCTGGCGCGCCGCCGTCCCGACATTCGCGCGGCCGAGGCCCTGCTGCAGCAGGCCGGCGCGCGCGTGGGGGTGGCGACCGCCCACCTGTACCCGCAGATCACGCTGTCGGCCACGGCCGGCTCGCTCACTTCGCACGCGGCCGACCTGTTCGGCGGCGGCACCGGCTTCTACCTGCTGGGGGCATCGCTGGCGCAGCCCTTGTTCCGCGGCGGCGAACTGCAGGCCAGGCGCCGCGCCGCCGTCGCCGCCTACGAGCAGGCCGGCGCGGCCTACCAGGAATCGGTGCTCAAGGGCTTCCAGGAAGTGGCCGACGTGCTGCGCGCGCTGGAGGCGGACGAGGTCAAGCTGCGCGAGCGCAGCGAAGCAGCGGAGCAAGCGCGCCGCGTGTCGGACATCGCCGCCGCCCGGCTGGAGGCAGGCGGCATCAGCACCTATGCGGCGCTCGACGCGCAACGCCGGCTGCACGCCGCGCAGTTGGAGCGCACGCAGGCGATGGCCGACCGCCACGCCGACTCCGCGGCGCTGCTGCAGGCGCTGGGCGGGGGGTGGTGGGACGCGCCGCGATGACGGCGTGGGCCCGGCGGCCTGCGCGGGACTGAAGTCCGGATCGCATACCATCCGCCCAGCTTGCGGAACCATCACCATGTCCGGACCTGCCCTCACCGACCTCGAACGCACCGAACGCTTTTTGGCCGCAGACCCGGATAACCCGCTGCTGCTGGCGAAGGCCATCGACATGGCGCTGGCATCGGGCGCCCTCGACAAGGCGCGCCGCTACGCCGACGCGGCGCTGAAGGCCGTGCCCGACGATCCGTTCATGCGCAATCGCCATGGCAACGTGCTGATCGCCGAAGGGCGCCTCGACGAGGCGGCGCAGGTCTTCTCCGCTTTGCTGCAGCGGACCGCCGACGCCAACGTCGCCCACAACCTGGCCCTGGCGCGGGCCCGCCAGGGCGACCATGAGCAGGCCCGGGTCGTGCTGGAACCCTTCGTTGCCGCTGCCGATGCGCCGGTCCGGGCAGTGACGACCTACATCCGTGCGCTCCACCATCTGGGCCACACCGAAGCCTCGCTGCGATCGATCGAACTTCACTTCGCCCATTGCGGCGCCGATGCCGAGTTCCTCGCCGTCGCCAGCCTGGTCTGCCTGGACGAAAACCGCCTGGGCCAGGCTGCGCAGTTCAGCGCCGCCGCGTTGTCCCAGGGTGCGCGGCCGCTGGAAGCCCTGGTCGCAGCGGGCGCCGTCGCCTTGTCGCGGCAGGATGTGCCGGCCGCGCAGGGACTTTTCAACGAAGCGCTGGCCGCGCGCGCGGACACCGGCCGCGCCTGGGCCGGCCTGGGAATGGCCAGATTGCTACTGGGCGATGGCGCTGGAGCCAGGCAACAGCTCGAACGCGCGCTGGCGGTCATGCCGGAGCATGCGGACACCTTGCAGGCCCTGGGCTGGGCCGCGCTCATGGCAGGCCACCTGCAAGACGCGGAAAGCGCGTTCGCCCGGGCGGCGGCCGCCGATGCGGAGGCCAGCGAAGCGCAGGGCGGCTTGGCGGTCGTTTGCGCGATGCAGGGGCGTCGCGCCGAGGCGGAGCAGCACATCGCGCGGGCGCGGCAACTCGATCCACAGGATGCCGCGGCGCAGTTCGCGCAGGCGATCCTGTCGGGCGCAATGGGTGACGCGCAGGCGATGCAGGCATTGGTGCGCCGAAGGTTCACACCGCGCTGACGCGTGCGCCGTCGCGCGCGGCTGCAAAAGTCACAAGAATCGTCGGCCGCACCCGCTAGCCCGGCCGAATAATCCATCTCACGCCCACCCCCGTCGACCGTCCGGTCGAGCGCTTGGCGCCAGGATGCGCCACGTTCATGCGCTGCAAAAACGGTAGCGGGCCCAGAGCCAACCGCTTGGCGCCAATACATCCTGCGCACGCGAATACCATTTAGCCTAAACGATTAAAAACTAGGGATACTACCTAGTTCTTAGGTGCTCTCTTGTCTAGGTTTATACCTAGAATTCGCGACACAAAGAAAGACGGTTACGTGTTGCAACGGTAAGGATGGGCTGGATTCCAGCCGGGAAGAGGGAGGACAGGATGCATTCCGATCTGGCCATCTCCATGATGGCGGACTTGTTTTGGACGGGCTTGCTGGTGTGCTTGCCCGTGCTGGGGTTGGTCATGGTCGTGGGCCTGGCAATCAGCGTGCTGCAGGTCGTCACCCAGGTGCAGGAGATGTCCCTCACCTTCGTGCCCAAACTGCTCACCGCGGGCGTGGCACTCGTCCTCTTCGGGCCCTGGATGCTGCGCACGCTGTCGCAGTTCACCACCCGGCTCTGGACCCAGATTCCCTCGATGTTCTGAGTCCGAGGCAGCCGTGCTACTCGTCGTCGACGCTGTCCAATCTGCCGCCGCGCCTTACCAGGCGTTCGTGCTGGCGGTGTTCCTGCTGTCCCTGCGGATCTCGGCCGTGTTCTTGTTCACGCCGATCCTGCAGGTCTTCAGCGTGCCGGCGACGGCGCGCGTGCTGCTGGTGGTGGGTCTGTCCGTGGGGCTGGCGCTGGGCATCGCACCGGCGCAGTTGCCGGACCCCATCGCTGTCAGCAGCGGGCAATTGGTCACGGCTGCCTTGACTGAACTTGGCCTGGGCGCGACCTTGGCGCTCGGCGTGATCATCGCCTTTGCCTCGGTCTCGATGGCGGGGCGCCTTGTCGATGTGCAGATCGGCTTCGGTATGGCACAGGTGTTCGATCCCGCCACGCGCCGACAGGTTCCGGTGTTGCAAGCCGGGTTCGACAAGCTCGGCGTGATCGTGTTCTTCCTCGTCAACGGTCACCATGCGCTGCTGCGCGGGATTGCGTTCAGCCTGGAGCGCTTTCCGCTCGGGCGCGCGTGGCCGGTCGACGCGGCGGCGCCTTGGGTATTGAAGCAGGTCGGAGGCCTCTTCGGGCTCGGGTTGGCGTTGGCCGCGCCCGTCGTCGTGTGCTTGCTGATGGTCGAACTCGCCTTGGGTGTCGTCGCGCGCAATCTTCCGCAGATGAACATGTTCGCCGTCGGCGTGCCGGTGAAGATCATCGTGGGCCTGGCAGCGCTGTCGCTGTGGCTCGGGGGGATCGGCGATTCGCTGAACCGCGTCTACGGCTCGATCTACCGCACCTGGGACGGGATTTTCGCAACGGCCCCCGCGGCAGGGACACGCTGATGGCCGAGCAGGATCTCGACCGCAACGAGGCGGCCACCCCTTACAAGCTCCAAAAGGCCAGGGACAAGGGCCAGGTTGCCAAGAGCCCGGAAGTGGTGTCAGCGCTGGTCTTTACCGTCGCGGTCGGCTGCTTCTATTGGCAGGGCTGGGATGGGCTCGTTTCGCAGTTCGGCTACGACCAGGCGCTTCTCACTCAGGCCGCGCGGATCGAGATCAACCCCTCGACCTTGTGGAAACTCGTTGGCAACATGGTGCGCGACAGCGGCCTCATGCTCGCGCCCTTCCTTGCCGCAATCATGGCAGCCGCCATCGTCGGAAACGTGACGCAGACCGGACCCATCCTGTCGGCGGACCCCATCAAGCCCGATTTCGGGCGGGTCAATCCCGCAAACGGCTTCAAGAAGCTTCTGTCTATGCGCACGCTGTTCGATGCGGCGCGCGCTGTCGTCAAGCTGCTCCTTCTGGGCCTGGTGGTTTACTACGCGCTCAAGGCGCTGGTCCCGCAGTTTTTCCACCTGGCTGCCATGGCACCCGCGCGACTCGCGCGCACGCTGGTCGACGACATCGCGGCAACGGGCCTGAAGATCGCGCTCATGCTTTGCCTGATCGCCGCGGTGGATTGGGGCTACACGCGCCGCGAGTTCGCCAAGAAGATGCGAATGAGCAGGCGCGAGCTCAAGGACGAGCACAAGAATCGCGAGGGCGACCCGCGCATCCGCGCCCGCCTGCGCGAGTTGCGCCGGGAAGCGCTGGCCCGCAGCATGGCAGCGCGCAAGACCGCCAGTGCGGACGTGGTGCTCACCAACCCCACGCACTACGCGGTCGCGCTGCGCTATGTGCACGGAGAGATGCAGTCGCCCCAACTGGTGGCCAAAGGCGCGGGCTCCCTCGCGGCGGCGATGCGTGAAATCGCGGCACGCCATCGCATCCCCGTGGTGCAGAACCCACCGCTGGCGCGCGAGCTGTACCGCACGGTCGACGTGGAACAGCACGTGCCGCCATCGCTCTATGCCCAGGTCGCCCGGATTCTGGTGTGGGTCTTCGCGATGAAAAAGGCGCGCGATGCAAACCTGCCGGGGGCCGCTGCATGAAAGCGCTGCAGGGGTTCTTCGGCAAGCACAGCGACATCGCTCTGGTACTGCTGGTATTGGGCGTGCTGATCGTCCTCTTCGCGCCGATTCCGAGCGCGCTGCTGGATTTCCTGATCCTCACGAACTTCAGCTTTGCCTTCCTGATCCTGCTGCTGACGTTCTACATGGCGCGGCCGGTGGAGTTCTCGACCTTTCCCTCGCTGCTGCTGATCGCCACGCTGTTCCGCCTGTCGCTCAACGTCGCCGCCACACGCCTGATCCTGTCGGACGCGGATGCAGGCAAGGTCATCTCCGCCATCGGTTCGTATGTCGTGGGCGGAAACTACGTAATCGGCCTGATCGTCTTCCTCATTCTCATCGTGGTCCAGTATGTGGTGGTGACGAACGGCGCCCAGCGCGTCTCGGAAGTCGCCGCGCGCTTCACGCTGGACAGCATGCCCGGCCAGCAGATGAGCATCGATGCCGACCTGAACATGGGCTTCATCGACCAGGCTGAAGCCCAACGCCGCCGGAAGAACATCGAGAAGGAAGCCGCGTTCTACGGGGCGATGGATGGCGCTAGCAAATTCGTCAAGGGCGACGCCATCGCCGGCATCGTCATCCTCCTGATCAACATCGTCGGCGGCTTGCTGATCGGCGTGATGCAGCACCACATGCCATGGGGGCAGGCGCTGCAGACCTACACCTTGCTCACCATCGGCGACGGGATCGTCACGCAGGTGCCGGCGCTGGTGATCGCTGTCGGCACGGGGATCATCGTCACGCGCTCGGCATCGGACAGCAACCTGAGCCAGGAGGTGCTGCGCCAGATCACCTCGTTCCCGAAGACGCTGCTGCTGGTGGGCGGCGCACTGTGCGGCCTGCTTCTGCTGCCCGGCATCCCGGTCCTGCCCACGCTGATGCTGTTGGCGGCCGTGGTTCTGGTTGCCACGGTGGCGTATCGCTTGCCGCGCCGCCGAGATGAGGGTGCCGCCGAAGTCCAGGAGAGGGACGGCGCGGACAACCCCGGTGCCGACGACACCTATGCCACGCTCGCCGTGGAGCCGGTCGAGGTGCACGTGGGGCGCAACTGGGTCTCGCTCGCGAGCCAGCCCGAAGGCCTGTTCATGGAGCGGATCAAGCAGTTCCGAAAGCAGCATGCCTTCGAGCTCGGCCTGGTGCTGCCGCGCGTCCGCTTCAAGGATTCCGGCAAGCTCGGCGCGGATCGCTACGAGATCAACATCGACGGGGTGCCGGTCGCCAGGGGCGAAGCGCGCAGCGCGCAGTGGCTGGCGATCCACCCGAGCGGTGACGTCCGGTCCATGCCCGGCGAAGTGACGCGCGACCCGACCTACGGCCTGCCCGCGCTGTGGATCGAGGAAGAACAGCGCAGTGCCGCCTTGGCCGCGAAGTTCACATTGGTCGACGGGTCGACGGTGATGATGACGCATCTCACCGAGGTGCTGCGCCGGGAGTCGGCAACGCTGCTGACGCGCGCAGAAACCGACCGCTTGCTCGCCCGCGTCCGCCAAAGCCACCCGGGCCTGGTCGAGGAATTGATCCCCACGGTGCTGTCGGTCAGCGACGTGCAGAAAATCCTGCAGAACCTGCTGCGCGAGAAGGTCTCAATCCGCCACATCGAGGCGATCCTCGAAACGCTGGCCGACGCCGGCCGCGCCACCAAGGACGCCGGCCTGCTCACCGAATATGTTCGCCAGCGGCTCGGAGCCGCGATCTGCCAGGGCCTGGTCGGCGAATCTGCGTCCTTGCAGGTTTTGACGCTGGACCCGTTGGTCGAGAGCCGCCTGATGCAGGGCCTGCAGGCGGCGCAGGCCGTCTCGCAACCGTACGCGCTGGAGCCCAAGCTGGCCGAGCAATTCATGGCGCGCATGGTGCAACAGGCCGAGCAGATGATGAAGAACAACCTGCTGCCCGTGCTGCTGTGCGCGCCTGACCTGCGCCGGCACATCCGGTCCCTCTGCGAACGCACGGTTCCGCACCTGCGCGTGCTGTCGCTCACCGAGATTCCGCAAAACATCGAACTGAAGTCCTACGCCGTGGTAGCCGTATGAAGCCGAGGGGAATCTGTCATGAATGAAGTGCTTGCCATCGGGCTGCAGAGCATGCAGGGCGACATGGCCCGGCTCGACCAGGTCGCGACCAATCTCGCGAACGTGCTGACGCCAGGCTACAAGCGGTCGGTCGCGCTGCAGGCGCCGTTGGGCGCGAGCTTCGCCGCCCACCTCACGAATGCGGCGGAGGTCGCTGAAACGCACGCGGCTGCCGCGCCGATGCAGCATCCGAGCGACCAACGGGCGGGAACGCTCAAGGCCACCGGACAGCCCCTGGACGTTGCACTCATGGGCAATGGCTATTTCGAGGTGATGACGGACACAGGCTTGGCCTACACGCGCCAGGGAAATTTCCGGCTCGACGCGCGTGGCCGCCTGGTCACCGCGCAGGGGCACGCGGTGATGGGAACGTCGGGAGAGATCCAGCTGAACATCGCGAATCCGGTCATTGCCACCAACGGCACGGTGTCTGCGGCGAACGCCGCGGCCGGCACGCAGCCGCTCGCACAGCTGAAAGTCGTCGAGTTCGACACGGCGTCGGCCATGGACCGGCTCGGTGACGGGCTGCACGCCGCCGGCAGCGGCATGAAACCCCTGTCGGACGAAGAGGTGCAACTGCGCCAGGGCTACCTTGAGAACTCCAACGCGAGCTCCACGCAGGAGATGGCCAGCCTGATCCGGGCCATGCGCCACTTCGAGGGCATGCAGAAGATGGTCCTGGGCTACGACGAGATGCTGGGCATCGCCATCCGCAAGCTCGGCGAAACCTCCTGACCCCGACGCAAAGACGAAAGGCACTCATGTTCGACGCACTTTCCATCGGCGCCACCGGCATGCTAGCCCAGCAGCAGAACGTGGAAACGATTGCCAACAACCTCGCGAACGCCAACACCGTCGCGTTCAAGAAGGGCCGTGTCGGCTTTTCCGACCTGATGGTGCGCGAAGGCAACCGTGTGGCGCTTGCAGGCATGGAGGAATCTCGTAACGGCACCCCGGCCTCCGCGCAGCGGCTCGGCGCCGGCGTGGGCATCGCCGCCATGAGCAAGGTCTTCGAGGCGGGCGAATTGAAGAAGACGGATTCGCCACTGGACCTGGCCATCCGGGGCGAGGGCTTTCTCGAAGTGTCGATGCCCGATGGTTCGAGCGCGGTCACGCGCGGCGGAACCTTGAGGGTGAAAGACGGAGCGCTAGTGACGCAAGCAGGCTACCCGCTCAAGCCGTCGATTGCCTTGCCGGACAACGCCAAGTCCCTCGTCATCGGCGCCGACGGCCGCGTGCTCGTCACCGTGCCGAACCAGGTCAACCCAGTCGAATTGGGCCAGATCGAAGTGGTGCGCTTTGCCAACCCGGGCCTCCTCATCAGCCTTGGCGACAACCTCTATCGCGCAGGAGACGGAACGGGGGATGCGATCTCCGCACGACCCGGCGAAGACGGAGCCGGCTCGCTGGCGCAAGGCTTCCTCGAAGCCTCCAACGTGAAGATGGTGGATGAAATGGTCAACCTGATGCTCGCGCAGCGCGCTTATGAGGCGAGCGTCAAAGTGGTGCAGGCGGCGGACGAAATGCTCGGCCTCGTGAACAACCTGCGCAAGTGAGGCCATTCATGCGACAGATGCCAGCCGTGCTTGCACTCATCGCCGGGGCCATGGTGCCTGCGGCGGCGGTGGCGGGACCGTGGTCGCAAGCCCAAGTGCGGATCGAGTTGCAGCCGAACTTCCTGGCACACGCGGGCGAAGTCCGGCTGGGCGATGTCGCGATCGTGCGCTCCACCGACCTTCGCGCGATCCGGCAACTGGTCGCGATGCCATTGGGGAGCTCACCGCAACCCGGGACCGAGGCATGGGTGCGACGAGACGCCATCTCGCGTTGGCTGCGCGTCCGACTCGGCATCCTGCAGGACGATGTGCAATGGTCGGGCGCGGATGAGGTGCAGGTGATCGGCGCCGCCACGGAGTCGCCGGGCAGGGGACCTGTGGCGACGCGCGGCGCGGTCTACATCAGCCACGGCGAGTGGGTATCCCTTGAAATCCGAAGCGGAGCGGTGCAGCTCGAGATGCGAGCCCAGGCTTTGCAGGATGGCATCGCCGGCCAGACGATCAAGGTGCGCACAACCCAAGGCGGCAGTGTCGTGTTCGCGCGCGTGATCGGCCCGGGCCGAGCGGAGGCCATGCTGTGAAGCGACGCTCCTCGTTTGCGGCTTGCGTCGCCGTCGTGCTGATGGCGGCGTTCCACACCCTGCCCACCATCGGCGCGAGTCTGTACGACGAAGCGACCTATCGGCCACTCACTTCCGACAACAAGGCGTTCCGTGTGGGCGACGCTCTCACCGTCCAGGTCTTCGAGAACTCGAGCGCCACCAGCAGTGCAGAAACGGGCACGCGTCGCAAGAACAACCTTAACGCGGAGCTCACGCACGGCGTTCGCCGGGTCGCCGAGACCGGCATCGCCGCCACCGGCGAGTTCGACGGCGGCGGGCGCACGCAGCGCGCGAACCGCGTCCTGATCACCTTGACGGTGTCGGTGAAGCAGATCCTGCCCAACGGCGACCTGCGCGTCGCGGGCGAGCAACTGCTCGTCGTCAACGAGGAGCAGCAACGAGTGACCCTGGAGGGCCGTGTGCGTCCGCAGGACGTGTCGGACGGCAACGTGGTCCTTTCGACACGCCTGGCTGACGCGCGCATCACCTACCTCGGCGAAGGCGATGTCTCCGAGCGCCAGCAGCGAGCCTGGTGGCGCAAGTTGCTCGATTGGGTGGGGATGTGATGCGCATCGCAAGCTGCTTCATCGCCGCGGCCATGGCGGCCGCCGCGCTCGCACCCGGCTTTGCCCTCGCGCAGCCGGCCGCGAATGCGCGTGCACAGATCCGCGTCAAGGACCTCGGCAAGCTCCAGGGCTGGCGCGACAACACGCTTGTGGGCTGGGGCATCGTCACCGGCCTCGCCGGTACGGGCGATTCGCCCGCCAACCGGGCGATGCGCCAGGCCATGTCCAACGTGCTGTCGCAATTCAATCTCACCGTGCCGCCCGAACAGGTGCAGAGCCGCAACGCCGCCGTGGTCTCCGTCAGTGCTTTCTTGCCCGCATTTGCGCGCGAAGGCGACACGCTCGACGTCACCGTGAACTCAGCCGGTGATGCGCGCAGCCTGTTGGGCGGCAGCCTGTTGCTCACGCCCTTGAAGGCGCCGAACGGCCGCGTGTACGCGCTCGCGCAAGGCCCCCTGTCCGTCGGCGGCTACCGCTACGACGCGAACGGCAACGTGGTGCAGAAGAACCATCCGACCGTGGGATCCGTACCGGGGGGAGCCGTGGTCGAAGTGGGGGTCGCCGGCGATTTGGTGGCGGCGGCGCAAAGTCTCACGTTCGTCCTGGCCGAACCGGACTACACGACGGCGAGCCGGGTCGCCGCCGCCATCAATGCGCATGTCGGGCCCGGCCTGGCCCACGCGCGCGACGCGTCAGGCATCGAGATCGCCGTGCCCGAGCTGCAGCGATCGCAGCTGGTCTCCTTCGTCGCGAAGCTGGAGAACGTGGCGGTCATGCCCGACCGCCGCGCGAAAGTCGTGATCAACGAGCGCACCGGCACCGTCGTGGCCGGCGGCGACGTCACGATATCCCGCGTGGCCATCTCCCACGGGGACCTGAAGATTTCCGTGGTGGTGCAAAACGGCATCTCCCAGCCCCTGACCATGGGGTATGCAGGGCCGGGCGTGAGGACCGCCGCCGTCACGAACGCCAGCGTCGATGTCGGTGAGGAAAACGGTCCCGGCTTCCTGTCGTCCGGCACGACCGTGGCCGACCTGGTGCAGTCCCTGGCCAGGCTCAAGACCAGTACGCGCGACGTCATTTCCATCCTTCGCGCGATCAAGGCCGCAGGTGCCTTGCACGCCGAATTGGTCGTCCAGTAACTCCAAAGCGTTCACAAATGACAGCCGCCATCGATTCCATCACCACCGCCGCGCTGGCCCTCGCGCTCGACGCCGCCAGCCTGCGGCAGCAGGCCATCGCCGCCAACATCGCGAACCACGCCACGGAGGGCCATGTGCCGCAGAAGCTCGACTTCGCCTCGCAAATGGACGACGCGCGGCGCAGCGTGGACAGCAAGGGCCGGATCGATCCCTCGTCACTTGCCGGCGTGCGATTGCAACTGGAGCCAATGCTGGACGCCCAGGGATTGCCCGCCAAGGTTCATCTCGATGAGCAAATGGCGGACCTTGCACACAACACCGTGCACTTCCAGGCCCTTGCCCGGGGCCTCAGCCGGCACTTCGCCATCCTCTCCAGCGCTGTCAACGACGGCAAGCGCTGATCCTTCGTCGAGCCCAGGCACCATGGACTACTCACCCACCTTCGCCATCAGCGCCGCCGGGATGGCGCTCGAACGCGCGCGCGTCGAAGTCGCCGCCTTGAACCTCGCCAACGCGCACACGACGCAGGCGGCCGGCCGGCCGGCCTACCAACCCCTGCGAGTCGTCGCGCAAGCCGCCTTGCCGGAAGCCTTCGCCGCGCTGCTGGAAAGCGACAGGGCGGCGGGCCTGAAGCCCGACTTTCGCGTCGAACCGGCCGCGGTCGCGCCGCGCATGGTGCACGAGCCAGGCCATCCGCTCGCCGATCCGCGTGGCTTCGTGAGCTACCCGGGCGTCGATCCTGCAACCGAGATGGTGTCGATGATGAGCGCGACGCGCGCGTACGAGGCCAACGTCGCCGCAATGAACGCGGCCCGCACGATGGCATTGAAGGCGCTGGACATCGGGGGGACGTCATGAACGGCGGCCTGCCTCCCATCGGTGCCATCCCGCCCGCACAGGTCAACAACCTCTTTCCGGAAGACCTGGTTGGCCCGCAGCGCATCACGGGCGCCGGCACCGGCGCGCCCGCGATGTTCGCCGACATGGTCAGCCAGGGCCTGGCGCAGGTGAACGAGAAGCTGCAGGCCGGCCAGGCGGGCCTGCAGCGCCTCGCCACGGGTGACGTCCAGAACGTTCACCAGGTGATGATCCAACTCGAGGAATCGCGGCTGTCCTTCCAGCTCATGATGCAAGTTCGCGGGCGCCTGCTCGAGGCCTACCAGGACATCATGAAGATGCAGATATAGCGGGCCGGGGAAGACACGATGCTGAAGGACTTCTGGAGTTCCCTCGCACCCGCCGCGCGTGCGGGCTTCGTGGCCGGCGTGGTGCTCGTGGTGACACTGACCGCCGGCGCGGCGGCCTGGGTGCTGCGCACCGACTACCAGGTGCTGTTCACCGATCTGAAGCCGCAGGACACCGCGCTCATGGTTGCCGAACTTGACCGCATGAAGGTCCCGTACAGGATCGGCGCGGACGGCAACACCATCTCCGTGGACGGCGCTGTCGTCCATGCGACGCGACTCAAGCTGATGGGCAAGGACATTCCACTGCACGGCGCGGCGGGCTTCGAGTTGTTCAACAACGCGGATTTCGGCATGACCGAGTTCGCACAGAAGGTCAACTACCAGCGCGCCTTGCAGGGCGAGATCACGCGCACGATCCTCGCGCTGTCGGAAGTGCGCGATGCGCGCGTGCACCTGGCGATGCCGGAGGAAGGTCTCTTCAAGCGCGCCACCAGCAGGGCCAAGGCCGCCATCACGCTCAGTCTAAAGACCGGGCAGTCGCTGCGGCCCGAACAGATCACCGGCATCCAGCGGCTGGTGGCCGCGGCGGTGCCCGGCATCGTCGCGCAGGACGTCACGATCGTCGACCGGCAAGGCGTGGCGCTGACCCGGGTCACTGCGGCCGAAGGCGAACAGGACGGGGCGGGCTCGAACCGCCTCGACCTCAAGCGCGACACCGAACGCCTGTTGGCACGCAAAGCCACGGAAGTGCTCGAAGGCGCCTTCGGTTCCGGCCAGGTGCTCGCCAGCGTCGACGTGACACTGAACATGGACTTGGTGCGCGTCACCACCGAAGACGTCATCGGGGCGCCGGGGCGCTCCGGCCAGAGTTCTGCCGGTGTGATCGTGCGGGAACGGGAAAGCGCTCGCGATGTCGGCCCCCCGCTGGGCGGCCGCACGGATGCGGGCGGCCGCGCCAGCAACAGTCAGCGCGAGGTCGAGTACCAGGTCGGCCGCCGGGTCGAGCAGGTCGCCACGCAACCGGGCGCGATCCGGCGCCTTCAGGTGGTGGCAGTCGTCCGCCAGCCTATGGACGACAAGCAGATCGAACAGATGCGCACGCTCGTCGCGGCCGCCGTCGGTGCGATGCCCGAGCGCGGCGATAGCGTGGTCGTGCAAAGCCTGCGTGCCTTCGAGACCCCCGCACTGCAGGATGCGCCGCCGGCGGTGATCGAAGAGCGCGCGCCGCCTGCGGCGAAGACCCCGAACTGGCCCGACATCGGGGCGATTGGCGCACTGGCGACGGCACTGGCCCTGTCGTTCATCCTGGCCGCCATGGTGCTCTGGCGTCGTGCGCGCAGCCGTGACAGCGGGATGAGCGCGGACCAGAGGCAACTGCTGCTGGAACAGATGCGCCAGTGGCTCGACGCCGGGGGCACTCAGGATCGGGCGGCCAACGGAGGTCCGGCATGAGTGCCCGGCAGGAAGCCCTGCGTCGCTGCGCATTGACGCTGCATTCGGTGGCCAAGTCAGACCGCGAGTGGTTGCTCGCCCGGTTGCCGGATCAACAGCGCGGTGAACTCGCCACACTGCTGGGTGAACTCGAAGCACTCGGGATCCCGCCCGATCGGGCCATGGTGAAGATCGCGACCCGGCCGTCGCCCGCGGCTCGCCGACCTGCACGGATTGCGCCGGCATCGCCGCAGCACGTTTCGCTCGCAAGTCCGCAGGATGTCGCCATGGTCTTGCGGCACGAACCCGCTGCCGTGATCGCGAGGGTGCTGGACGCACGCGGAGCACAGGAGCGTGACGCCGTGTTGTCCCGGCTCGGCCCGGCCAAGCGGCGCGAAGTCCAGGAACTGAAGCGGAGCCACGACGCGCGTCGCGCGCCGGGGGAGGGCGCGCGACTCTACGAAGTCCTGCGCGAAGAATTCGAGGCGCGCCTGTTGGCACAGGTCGCGGCTCGTCCGGCGACGATCTCGCATGCTCTCAGCCGCCGTTGGTATGCGGCGCGCGGCCGGCTCGGCGCCTTGCTGGCATGAGACCCAAGCACCTCGCCGACAAGCCGGCAGCAGCGCCCGTGCTGCGCGGTGTGGTGCTGCACGCGCAGCCACACGCGCTCGTGCGGCCGGGTCGCATGCCCATCGCTCCCGCTGCCAAGACGACGGTGCACCCACAGCCTGCCCCCTCGGCCCAGGCTGCGGTCGAAGCCGCGTTCGCTGAAGGGCGACGGGAAGGATTCGCCGCGGGCCACTCGGCCGGCGCCGGCGAAGAGCGCCTCAAGTTCGATGCGCTGATCGAGGAGGCTCGCGCGCGCGCACGGGAAGAGGGTAGGCAAGCGGGGCTGCAGCAGGGCCTGGACGAGGCCGGGCAACAACTGGCCCGCGCACGGGATGACGCGCGCGCAGAATCGCTGGCCGTGCAGCGCGCAGCTGTCGCGCGGCTGGAGTGCCTGTTGCGCTCGGCCTCCGCCGCAGTCATCCAATGGCGTGCCGATGGCGAAGAGGATCTCGTTGCGCTGGCCCACGAAGCGCTATGCCGCATTCTCGGCGCGCAGGCGTCGCAGCCCGAAACGCTGAAAGCGATGGTGCGTCATTTGCTCGCCGAACACGGCCGGCGGTCGCCGTTGAGCGCTCATGTGCACCCCGAAGACTTCGCGGCGCTGGCGAGCGTATCCGAGCCTGACGGCTGGCAGTGGGTCGCCGACGAGGCAGTGTCGTTCGGCGGCATGATCCTGCGCTCGCCGCAAGGTGGCCTGGATGCCCGGCTCGAAACGCAGCTGGCGGCGCTGGGTGGCGCCCTCGCCGCCGCCCGGGCGAAGCGCAGGCCGGCGCAGGCCTCGTACTCCGACGGTGGACAAGCCTCATGACGAGCGTGCTGGCCGCCTATCGCCCGATCGTCAACCAGGTGCCCCTGGTGCGGCGCGTTGGGCAGGTATCCCGACTCGGGGGCCTTTCGGTGGAGGTGCAGGGACTCGATGCGACGGTGGGCGAACTGTGTGCCATCTGGCCTCGCGATCCCCGTCACGGCGCCTCGCAACAACCCGTTCTGGCCGAGGTGGTCGGCGTGCGCACGGGCCATCTCGCGCTCATGCCCTATGGCCCGGTTCATGGCCTGGCCGCGGGCTGTGAGGTGGTGGCGCAGGGCAGCGACTCGCAGATCGCGGTGGGTGAGGCGCTGCTAGGCCGGGTGATCGACGGCTTCGGCCGTGTGCTCGACGGCCTTCCCGCGCCGCAGTTGCCCGAAAACAGGCCGCTGCGCGGCACGCCCGCGAATCCGATGCTCAGGCCGCGCATCGATGCCATGTTGGAGACCGGCGTGCGCGCCATCGACTCGCTCCTCACCCTGGGCCGCGGCCAGCGGGTGGGCATCTTCGCGGGAAGCGGAGTGGGCAAGAGCACGCTGCTCGGCATGATCGCGCGCCATGTGACGGTTGACGTCAACGTGATTGCGCTCATCGGCGAGCGTGGGCGCGAGGTCAAGGAATTCATCGACAAGCAACTCGGAGCACAGGGGCTGGCGCGCTCCATCGTGGTGGTGGCGGCGTCCGACCAGCCCGCGCTCGCGCGGCTGCGCGCGGCGCATGCGGCCCTTGCGGTGGCCGAGCACTTTCGCGATGCGGGCAAACACGTGCTGCTCACGATGGATTCGGTCACCCGTTTCGCGATGGCCCGCCGCGAAGTTGGGCTGGCCGCCGGCGAGCCGCCCACAGCGCGCGGCTACACGCCGTCGGTGTTCGCGGAACTGCCCGAGTTGTGCGAGCGTTGCGGCACCGGCGCGGCCGGCGGTTCGATCACGGCGCTGATGACCGTGCTGGTGGAAGGCGACGACATGAACGAGCCGGTGTCCGACAACATGCGGGCCATCCTCGACGGCCACATCGTGCTCTCACGCCAGCTCGCGCAATCGGGGCAGTATCCGGCCATCGACGTGCTGCAAAGCACGAGTCGCGTGATGCCCGACATCACGTCCGCCCCGCACCGCCAGGTCGCGCTCCATGCCGTCAAGACCGTCGCGTTGCTCGAGCGAAATCGGCAGCTCATCGATATCGGCGCGTACGAGACGGGCAGCAACCCGGCACTTGACTCGGCGCTCGCGCTGCAATCGCAACTGCTCGACTGGCTGCGCCAGCGTGACGGCGGCGTGCCTGCCGCGCAGGCCTTGGCGCAGTTGGCCGACATCTTCAAGCCCGTGGCTGCAGCTCCCGCCATTCCTGCAAGGATGGCGGCATGAGCGCCAGGCCCGTGCGTGGCTTCGACTACGCGCTCGAGCCCGTGCGGCGCCGGCGCGAGTGGCAGCTCGAGGCCGCGCAGGCCGAGCTGGGCCGCGTGCAGCGTGCCTTGGCCGAATGCGAAGCCGATCGCGAGCGCGTCGAGACGGAATGCGCGGCCGAAGCCAGCGTGGCGGGCAGGGCCTGGTCCGCACGCCCCGACCCGGTGGCGCAGTCGCATCGGCTCGCCTACCTTGCAGCCCTCCAGCAGCGGCGCAAGGACGTCGAGGCAGAAGCGGCTGAGCTCGCGCGCCAGGTGGCGGACGTTCGGCGAAAGTGCCTGGAACGCCAGCGTCAGCTCGATGTGCTCGACGAGCATCGCGGCGACGCCCTTGCCGAACACTTGGCCGAGGCGACGAGAAGGCAAGCCGTGCAGGCCGACCAGGAGTGGTCCGCGCGCGCGGCACAAGCCGGAGAATTTCAATGAGCACCCCTCAAGTCGGCGCCGCGCCGGCCTCGTCCCTGTTCAAGCGCGAACCCGCAGGGGGCGCGAACGGCGAGGGCGAACAGGAGGCCTGGCGGCGCGAGATGGAGCGCGCACAGATGCAGGCGTGGCTTTCACACGGTTTGCTGCGCCATGGCGCGGCGACACCCCAGCTCGCCGTGAGCGCATCGAGCGCATCGAGCGCATCGAGCGCATCGAGCGCAGCGGCAGCCTCGCCTGCCGCAGCCTTGGGCGAGACAGACCGATCGGGCGCGTCCACGGTCTTGGTTGCGCCCTCGTCCTCGCACACGATGTCAAGCGGCGGGTCGCGAGCCCTGGGCGCCAGCGACACGCCCAAGACCCAAGAGGGCATCCGCGATGGCATCCCCGCCGCATCTTCGTCGGAACACGCCGTGTGCCAGTCGTCTGCATTGGAAGCCGGGTTGGATCAGCCCGCACCGCGGGCCCCAGCCGGTCCGGCGCAACCGTCGATGCCATTCGCTGGAGCATGCCCAGCCGGCATCCGGATGGATGAGCCCGATCGAATTGCAGATTCGGAAGAAGCCACACTTCCTGAAGCCGCATCTCCGCAGCCATGCGTCGTCGCGCAACAGTCCTGGCAAAGCTCCTCGCCCGAGGCGTGCGTGCACGGGGGCGATGATGTGCGTGCGGCCTCCAGCCCGTCAGGCGAAATCGGGCACGGCAAACGCGCGGAAGTTGCGGCGGTGGCCGGTGCCACAGGTGATGCCATGGCAAGCTCCGGGTCGCCGGCTGGCCGAATGCCGTCCATTGCCGAGCATGCACACGACCATGCGTTTGGCGACTGGATGACGCAATTGGCTGCCGTGCTTCAGCGCCATGGGCCGGTCCAGGCGAGCTTCGGCCACGCGACCTTCAGCGCACTCGCGATCGGCGGCGGAACGACGCCTCATGCGATGCTGGCCTCGGATGCCTCCGTCGCCAGCCTCCCGGCGGCGATGCAGCCCGAGCTGCCCGTCCAGCCCCCGATGCTGGGCTCGGCGGCATGGCTCCGACCCGGTACGACTGCCCGTGCCGATGCCGACGTTCAGCCGGAGGCTGCCCTCCGCCGAAGCGGCGCGGGAGCCGCCAATGCCTCCGGAGTGAAGCACTCACCGCAAGCCGCGCAGGAGCCGATCCGCGTCCATGCCGATTGGTCGGCCGACGGCGTGCGGATCTGGCTCGGCATGGATGCGGGAACCCAGCAGGCCTTGCCCGCCATCCGTGCGCAACTGCAGCGCTGGCTGGCCGCCCAGGGGTTCAAGCTGTTCGCGATTTCCTGCAACGGCCGCTTGCTCGAGCGCGAGTCAGATGTGGCGGGCCTTTCCGATGCCGACGGTGCATCGATGCCAGCCAACGAGCCCCTCCCGTCGTTCTTTCCCAAGGAGATTCCATGACGATCAGCGCAATTTCCTCTGGCGCCGCGACCACGCAGGCCAAGCCCATGGGCATGGAGGACTTCCTGAAAGTGCTGCTCACGCAGTTGGTCTACCAGGACCCGCTCAAGCCCATGGACAACCAGGAGTTCATGGCGCAAATGGCGCAATTCACGTCACTCGAGCAAACCGAACAGCTCAACGAGAAGATGTCCACTTTGATCGCCAACCAGGCTGCGCTGCAGTCGGTCGGCCTGATCGGCCGCACCGTCGACATCGCAACGTCCGGCGGCCCGATCACCGGCCAGGTCGCCGCCTTGTCCCTCTCGGGTGACGTTCCTTCGATGACCGTGACGACCAGCGGCGGCGTCACGATCGACAACGTCAGCCTCAGCCAGATCACCGCCGTGCGCTGATCGCGCGCCAAGAATCCCAAGGAGAAACCAGTGCTCAACTCGATCTACATCGGAATGTCCGGCCTCCAGGGCTACTCACAGGGCCTTCGCGTCATCGCCAACAACACGGCCAACCTGAACACCCCGGGCTTCAAGGGCTCCAACCTGCAGTTCGCCGACATGTTCTACAGCAACAACCAGGCGCAGGCCGGGGCCTCGGGAATGATGCAGGTGGGCTACGGCCTCAACACCGCGGGCACGGTGCTGAACTTCCAGCAGGGCGAGCTGAGGCAGACGGGCAATAGCCTGGACCTCGCGGTGGACGGCCAGGGCCTGTTCACGGTGAAGGACGCCAACGGCAACCTGCACTACACGCGTGCGGGCCAGTTCAGCTTCAACACCGAAGGTGTGCTGGTCAACCGGGTGGACGGCAGCAAGGTGATGGGCATGGACAAGAACGGCCAACTGCAGGAGATCACGCTCAGCGGCGCGTCGACGTTGGCAGGCAAGGCGACGACGACGGTGAAATTCAACGGCAACCTGTCCAGCACCGCGACGGAGCAGACGATCAGCGCTGTGAAGGTCATCGACAGCGTCGGCGGCGAACACCTGCTCACCGTCAAGTTGACCAACGATGGAGCCACCACGCCGGGCCATTGGACGGTGCAGGTGCTCGATGGCACGACGACAGTCGGGTCCGGCAGCATCCAGTTCTCCGGCGGCAGGCCCGATCCCGCGAACAGCAAGGTCAACGTCACGTACACGCCCACCGGGCTGGCCGCCCTTCCGCTGACCTTCGACTTCAGCACCGATGTGACCTCTTTCGCGTCGGGCAACCTGTCGACCCTCGCCTTTGCGAGCCAGGACGGGTTCGTGCCGGGCGCGCTCACGGGCGTGAGCTTCGACGGCAGCGGCACGCTGGTCATGGCGTATTCGAACGGCCAGACCGTGAAAGGCGCGCAACTGGCGCTGGGCCGCTTCGACAGCCTGGACGCCGTGGTAGCCGCCGGCAACAACCAGTTCGACGCGACCAACACGCTGGCCTGGCATATGGGCGTGTCCGGCGCCAACGGATTCGGTTCGGTCCGTGCCGGCATGGTCGAACTTTCGAACGTCGACCTCTCGCAGGAGTTCAGCGACCTCGTGATCATGCAACGCGGCTACCAGGCGTCGTCTCAAGTGATCTCAACCGCGAACGAGATGCTCCAGGAACTGTTCCAGATGAAGAGCAAGTAAGTGCGCTTGAACAACGACAAGTCGGCGGGCCGTCCGCTCATGTGGTGGACGGACTCGCAGCTGAACGATGTGGCCGGGCGCGTGCGGCTGGCCTGGGCGCAATGGGCTGCAGAATGGGCGTGCGAAACCCGCGGGGGCGATCGGGTGGTGGCGGCGCCCGCGCATGAGTCGAACGTGGAGGAGGAACCGCAGTGGCTCCCTTTGGGTTCGCACGGCGATGGCGGCGCATGGATCGCGCCCGCTGGCCATCCGCAGCAGGGGGTGCGTAGCCTGCTATTCGGACGCGAACCGGCCACTCGAGAAACGATCGCTGACGTGGTCGCGTGCCGCGCGTGGGACGAGCTGCTCGGCCGGCTGCGATCTGGCTTGCGCCAGCAGGATGCCCTGGACGCATCGCCGCCCGATGCGCACCTTCATCGGCCGTGGTCCGGCGCGGTGGTCGTGACCTTCGGTGGACAGGCGTCGTGGCGCCTGCTGCTCGAAGCGGCGTGCGTCGGCGCGGTCGCGGCGCCATTGCCAACTGCCGAACGGGGTGCCACCCACAGGCCCGCCCTCGTCCCGATGCAACAGGCCATCGCACCCCACCCGCTTCCGCTGTGCGTGGAAATCACCGGGTGCGACCTCGACCTGGGCAGCCTGGCCGGCTTGCGCGTAGGCGACATCCTGCCGCTGCCGCATCCCTTGGACCGCCCGCTGATGGTTTCCATGACCGGGGGAACGCCGCTGTGCAACGGCTTCCTCGGCCGCCAAGGCTCCTTGAAAGCCATCGAACTCGCGCCGGCGCACGCCGCTGAGCCTCATTGAATTCACCCAACCTGGAACAGAAGGCAGTATGACCCCCGAGCAAGCCACCACGACCGCGCGCGCTACCGGCGCGCCCACGGCGCAAATCATCAGCCTGGGTGATCTGCATGGCGAGCCTGCGCACCGCGCGGCCGCAGCCCCCGTGATCGACAGCGCGAATCCCCTGCATGCCGTGCGGGCGCGGCTGCAGGTCTGCGTGGGCGAGACCGAGGTGACGGTGGGGGAGTTGCTCGCCGCCAGGGAACACCAGGTGCTCGTGCTGGACCGTGCCGTGGATCAGCCGGTGGACCTGGTGCTCGAAGGCAAGGTCGTGGCGCGCGGACAGCTGGTGGCCGTCGACGGGTGCTTCGCCGTGCGCATCAGCGAGCTGCCGGTTCCGCTGAAGGCGTGAATCGCATGCTGCGCCGCCTGCTGCACGCGATCTGCTTCGCGCTGCCGTTGCTGGCGGCGGTCCCGGGCACAGTATGTGCCCAGGATGCGATCGCCTCCCAGTTTCCGCAACTGCCGCTCAAGCGTGAGCCCGCAGCACAAGACTCCGTATCCGCCGCGTGGGGATGGAGTGCCTTGCTGCTGCTGGCGGTGGCGGGTGTCCTCGTGGCTTTGAAGCGGCGCTCGCCGCTGACCGTGCGGAGTGCCCAGGGGGCTCCGAAACCGGTGGGCAGCGCCTCGCTCACGCCTCACGCAACGTTGCATGTCGTGGAGTGGCGGGGCGAGCAACTGCTTCTTGCCTGCACGCCCCACGCAGTCACCGTCGTGTCCCGGCACGAATTGACAGCGGACACGGAGTCCCCGAAGGGCACGGCCGCATGAATCGCATCGCCCTGATCCTGCTGTGGCTCTCGATGTCGTTCGCCTTCGTCCCGCCTTCCGCCGCACAGGCTCCAGCGGGGGCTGCATCCAAAGTCTCGCCCGCGCCGCGCGCGACAGCGACGTCGGCGCCCTTACAGGAGACGCCAGAGACGGCGCAGGCGGTGCGCATCGTCATCGGCCTCACGGTGCTGGCGATCCTTCCGGCACTCCTGATTTGCATGACGGCCTTCCTGCGCATCATCATCGTGCTGTCCATGCTGCGTCACGCGATCGGCATGCCGGAGACCCCGCCCAACACCGTGTTGCTCGGCCTGGCCCTGTTCCTCACGCTGTTTACCATGTCGCCCGTCTTGCAACAGCTCAACCAGGACGCAGTGCAGCCGTTCATTGATGGCAGGCTGGGTGTGCAGGGTGCTTACGAGCAGGGGGCGGCCCCGTTGCGCGAGTTCATGGTGCGCCAGACTCGCGAGCAGGACCTTGCCCTGATGGTCGAAGTGTCGAAGTCCGGGCGCCCGGAGAGCATGGCCGACATCAGCAACGTTCAGCTGATTCCGGCGTTCATGTTGTCCGAGCTGCGGGCCGCCTTCCAGATCGGCTTCGTGATCTTCCTACCGTTCCTGTTGATCGACCTCGTAGTCTCTAGCGTGTTAATGGCGCTCGGCATGATGATGATGCCACCGACGACGGTCGCCTTGCCGCTGAAGATTCTGATGTTCATCCTCGTCGACGGTTGGAGTCTCGTGCTCAAGGCGTTGATGGGCTCGTTCCACTAGCCGATGAACGCGACTCCCGGCTTGTCACAGGAAGTGCCTCACCCGACCGACGGCTCCTCGCACGAGTCTCAGTTGTGGCGCCGCTGGCGTGATGACGCGGACGAGGCTGCGCGGCGCGCGCTGCTGGACATCCATATGCCCTACGCTAAGGTCGTCGCTGCCTCCTACTTCGGAAAGCGCCTGAATGACGAAATCGAGTTCGCCGACTACCTGCAGCTCGCCTCGGTCGGCCTGATCGAATGCGTGGACCGATTCGACCCGTCGCTCGGCGTTCAGTTCAGGACCTATGCGGCCCGCCGCATGCACGGCTCACTGGTGGACGGTATCGAGCGCATGACCGAGAAGCAGCAGCAAATTGCCGCGCGCCAACGCATCGAGGAGCAACGACGTGTCGTCATCAAGGCGGCGGCCCCCGCGGCTCCAGCGGAAAGGACCGGCCAGCGCTCGGCGGAACAGGTGCTTCAGTACGTGGCCGACGCCGGCCTGGCCTTCGCGCTTGCGTGGTTGCTCGACGGCACTGGCATGTTGCAGGCGGGGGAGGCATCGGAGGCTGTGCCGTTCTACCGGGACGTCGAGCTTCAGCAGTTGCGCCAGCGCATCGTCGACCTTGTGCGCACACTACCGCCGCAGGAGCGCAAGGTGGTGCAGGACCACTACTTCCAGGAACAGCCGTTTGACGACATCGCCGACGCCATGTGTCTGAGCAAAGGCCGAATCTCGCAAATTCACCGGCGAGCGCTATTGCACCTGCGCGAAAACCTGCAGGGACAGCAGGCCTTTGATGTCAGTTGGTAGTGCTCAGGCCTGCGCGGCGGCGGGGCTGGCCAGCCGGTCGGACTGGCGCACCTGGCGCGCGATGGCAGCCCAGGCGCCGGCCGATATGCCCAGGATGGCCAGCATGGCGCCGCAGGACAGCATCGCCAGGCCGGTGACGCCGTTGCCGACCGAGCAGCCGAGGGCCGTGATGCCGCCGAATCCCATGAGTGCCGCGCCCGCGGCGTGGTCGCCGAGCTCGCGCGGGGTCCGGAACGATTCGATGCGGAAGTCGCCGCGCAGGCGGGCGGTGGCGAAGGCGCCCAACAGCACGCCGAGGGACAGCGTCACCCCGAAGGTGGCGACGGTCGCCTTGTCGGACCACATCGTGAGCAGGTCCAGCACGTGGCCCATGGGCGCGGAGAACGAGAGGGCCTCGGGGCGGCGCGATTGCGTGCCCAGCCAGGCGGGCTCCAGCGTCTCGGGGTGCTCCGGCAGGAAGCCGATGCTGCCGGTGAGGAACAGGGCGGCGCCCACGAGCAGGCCGACCACGATGCCCCCCAGCCAGTGGCCGGTGTCGATCTGCGAGCGCAGGCGCCAGGCCACCGCAGCCACAGCAGCGGCCAGGGCCGAGGCGAAGGTCCATCGCAGAACGCCCGGCGAGAGCGACAACGCGCGGCCGATCACGCCGCCCAGGTCCTGGGGGCCGGTCAGCGTGGCGCCCAGCGTGTCCAGCACGCCGCTGCGCAGGGGCGCCAGCGCCCCGCGCAAGGTCATGAGGGCCACGATGGCGACCAGCACCAGCGTGACGGCGGCCTTGAGGTCGCCCTGGCCGGCCTTGACCAGGCAGCGCTGCGGGCAACCGCCGGCGAGCACCATGCCGTAGCCGAACAGCAGGCCGCCGACCAGGTAGGACACCCAGGGGAAGCGCTCACTCCAATAGATGGTCCGGCCGGCATCGAGCAGTCCGGCGCTGGACAGGGCCTGCACGCAGATCGCGCTGGCGCCAATGGCCAACAGCCAGGCGACCAGCCGGCCCGCGCCGCGGAACACCACCCAATCGGAGATGGCGCCCCGCACGCAAAAGCGGGTGGCCTGGCCCACCGCACCGAGCGCGAGGCCGATGGCGAGGCCGCCCCAGACGACAACTTGGGAAAGGCTTCGCGGATCGAGTTCAGCGCTCATGTCGAATTCGTGGGTGGTCAGGCGAAACGCGCACCGCGCGGTTCAGTTCAATGTGGCACCGAGTGTAGCGTTCGACGCACGTTCGGCCTCGGCCTTCCGGGCGGAGAGTGCCGCGCTGATACATCCAAAATAAAGCAACTAGTGATATACCCTGAGCAGGCCCGGTGCCCGGATGGGCTAAGGTAGGCGCCGTGGGCCCGGCCCGCTTTCCTGGAGAGTTTCTTGATCCGAATCACACGCTTGCTGGCCGTCTTTGGCGTCATGTGGCTGCTCGCCTTTGGCGCGTTCGCCCAGGACAAGGTGGTCTACCACATCGATGATGCCGAAGCCCAGGCGACCAAGGGCCTGCGCAATGTCCGCAATCACCTCGACGTGGCGCCGGACACCAAGATCGTGGTGGTCACGCATGCCAATGGCGTCGACTTCCTGATGGAAGGCGCCAAGGACAAGAAGAACCCGAACATCGACTATGCCTCGCTGGTGAGCGCGCTCAAGGCGAAGGGCGTGCGCTTCGAGATCTGCGAGATCACGCTGCGCAACCGCAACCTCAAGAAGGACCAGTTCACCATGGATGCGGAGTTCACGCCTTCCGGCGTGGCGCGCATCGGCCAACTGCAGTCGCGCGAGCACTACGCGTACATCAAGCCCTGACAGGGACGGGCAGGGGCGATTTCCAGGGTCCGGCATGGTGAAGCGGCAGTCAGCGAGAGAGAGCAGCAGCGTCGAATCCGACGAGGTGTTCGAGATGGCGGCCGAGGTCTTCCGGGTGATGTCCGCCCCCATGCGCCTGAAGATCATCAGTTGCCTGTGCAACGGCGAGAAGAACGTCTCCCAGTTGCTGGAAGAGGTCGACACCACCCAACCCAACATGTCGCAGCACCTGAACACGCTGTACCAGGCGGGCGTGATCGGCCGGCGGCGCGAGGGCGTGCAGATCTTCTATCGGATCATCAACGACCGGGTCGTGACGCTGTGCCGCGCGGTGTGCACCCAGATCGCGATCGAATCCGATCTGAAGTAGCGCAAGGCCGTTGCGCCGCTTCGGTCCTGAACCCCCGTATCCACTGAGCTAGGCCATGGCTGCGCGCGCGACTCGGAGGCATTTCACCGCTGCGCTGGGCGCACTGCTGCTGGCAGGGGTCGCGGTGGCGCAGCCCAGCCCCCGCAAGGTCGAACCCAAGCAGGTGTCGCCGTCTGCCTGGTTCGTGCAGGGCGAGGCGGCGCTGGGCAGTCCCGGCAACCGCAATTTCATCTCGAATGCCGGCATCGTCGTGACGCCGGCCGGCGTGGTGGTAATCGACGCGCTCGGCTCGCCGCAGCTCGCGCGCGAGCTGCTGGATGAAATCGCCCGCATCACGCCGCAGCCGGTCACCCATGTGGTGGTGACGCACTACCACGCCGACCACATCTACGGGCTGCAGGAGTTCCGCAAGCGCGGGGCGCGCATCCTGGCGCAGCGCGGCGCGCTGGAGTACATCCACTCCGACACCGCCGCGGCGCGCCTGAAGGCATCGCGGGTGGACCTGGCGCCCTGGATCGACGAGCGCACTGAACTGGTGGTGCCCGACCAGTGGATCGACGAGCGCACCGAGCTGGTCGTCGGCGGCCAGCGGCTCATCCTGCAGCCGGTCGGACCGGCGCACACGCCGGAAGACACGGTGGTCCTGCTGCCGTCCGAAGGCGTGCTGTTTTCGGGCGACATCGTTTTTCGCGGACGCATCCCCTTCGTCGGGCAAGCCGACAGCCGCCAATGGATCGCCGCGCTCGACCTGCTGCTGAAGATGGAGCCGAAGGTGGTGGTGCCCGGCCACGGCGCCCTGTCGTCGACGGCGCGCGAGGACCTGCAGCTCACCCGCGACTACCTGGCCTTCCTGCGCGAATCCATGGGCGCCGCGGCGCGCGAGATGGAGCCGTTCGACGAGGCGTATGCGCGCACCGACTGGTCGCGCTTCGAGCACCTGCCGCTGTTCCGCGCGGCCAACCGCATGAACGCCTACAACACCTACCTGCTCATGGAAAGGCAGCGGTGATCACGCGGCGCGCGGCGCTGTGGGCCATGGGGCTGACGGAGTTTCCTCTCTGGGCAGGGGCGAACGACGGCAAGGCGGCCGGAGCGTTGCCGCAACCCAAGTCCCTGGCCACGGAACTGGAGCGCGCGCTGGCCGCGCGCAAGGCGCTGGTGCTCCTGGTCAGCTTGGAAGGCTGTCCGTACTGCAATCTGGTGCGCGGGTCCTACCTGGCGCCGCTGCGCGAGCAGGGGCAGCCCGTGGCGCAGATCGAATGGGGCCGCGCCACGGCGCTGGCCGACCTGCAGGGCCGCGCATCCACCCACGACGCCGTGGTGCGGGCTTTCGGCGTCCGTCTTGCCCCGACCGTGCTCTTCCTTGGGCGTGGCGGCAAGGAGGCGGCGCGCCGGCTGGCCGGCATGGCCATCCCCGATTTCTACGGCGCCTACCTGTCCGAGCGGGTCGAGTCGGCCAACCGGGAAGTCGCTGCCTAGCCGGCTTGGGGTTTGTCCCGACCCTTCACGGTGGCCTGCGCCAGTACATTCGCATCTCCTTATATTAGTAATTCACGATTCATTAGGCGCCGCACGGGCGCGATGGATTGGGCGGCAGGGGCAAGGAGCGACAGTGGATTTGAACCGGACGTCCGGCAGGCTCATCAAGGCACCGGAGAACTTCATCGACCGCGCCGGCGTGGGCAGGGTCTTCGCCGAGGCGAAGGAAGGGCGGCGGGACTTCCTGCGCAGCGCGTTCGCTGCCGCAGCCGGAGTCGCGGCGGCCGGCAGCGCCGTGGCGGCGCAGCCGGAGGGCGACCCCAACATCCTGAACCTGCCGGAGCACTCCAAGGGCCTGGGCCAGCCGGTGGTGACCGACGGCTACGGCAAGCCCTCCAGGTACGAAGGCAATGTGCAGCGCCGGCAAAGCCCGGGGCTCACGCAGACCGCGCAGGCCTCCGTGTCCTTCGCGCCGCTGCAGTCGCTGTTCGGCATCGTCACGCCCAGCGGACTGCACTTCGAGCGGCATCACCAGGGCTGGTGGGACATCGACCCGTCGAAGCACCGCCTGATGCTCAATGGCATGGTGAAGACGCCCAAGGTCTTCACGATGGACGAGATCATGCGGCTGCCCTCGGTGTCGCGCTTCCACTTCATCGAGTGCGGCGCCAACACCGGCATGGAGTGGGGCAACGTCGCGGTGCCGACCTGCCAGTACACCCACGGCATGCTGTCCTGCAGCGAGTTCACCGGCGTTCCGCTGATCACGCTGCTGGAGATGGCCGGCGCCGACCTGAAGGCGGGCCGCTTCATCCTGGCGGAAGGCGCCGACGGCTCGTCGATGACCCGCACCATCCCTATGAGCCTGGTGCGCTCGGGCGAGGTGCTGGTGGCCTACGGCCAGAACGGCGAGATGCTGCGCCCGGAAAACGGCTACCCCCTGCGCCTGGTGGTGCCCGGCGTGCAGGGCGTCAGCTGGGTGAAATACCTGCGGCGCATCGAGCTGGGTGACCAGCCCTACGGAACCAAGGACGAGACGGTCCACTACGTCGACCTGATGCCGGATGGCCTGCACCGCCAGTACACCAGCATCCAGGAATGCAAGAGCGTCGTCACGACGCCCTCCGGCGGCCAGGTGCTGCTGGACAAGGGCTTCTACAGCATCTCGGGGCTGGCCTGGTCGGGCCGGGGCAAGGTGAAGCGCGTCGACGTCTCGGTCGACGGCGGGCGCAACTGGCGCACCGCGCGCCTGCAGGACCCCGTCATGAGCAAGTGCCTCACGCGTTTCAACCTCGATTGGGTGTGGGACGGCAAGCCGGCGATCATCCAGAGCCGCGCGATCGACGAGACCGGCTACGTGCAGCCCACGAAGCCGCAACTGCGCGGCGTGCGGGGCACGCGGTCGATCTACCACAACAACGCGATCCAGTCCTGGCTGGTGCAAGAAAGCGGGGAGGTCCGGAATGTCCAGCTCTCCTAAGCGGCTCGCGTCATGGGCGATGGCGCTGGTGGCGCTGGTCGCGGCCGCGGCGCTGCCGGCCTCGGCGCAGGAATCGTCCAGGGACCGCTTTCCGGGCATCGGGCGCGCGGCCACGCCGGCCGAAGTCGCCGCCTGGGACATCGACGTGCGTCCCGACTTCAAGGGCCTGCCCAAGGGCGCGGGTTCCGTGGCCAAGGGCCAGGACGTCTGGGAAAGCAAGTGCGCCAGCTGCCATGGCGTGTTTGGCGAGTCGAACGAGGTGTTCGCCCCGCTGGTGGGCGGCACGACGGACGAGGACATCAAGACCGGCCGGGTGGCGAACCTGAAGCGCAACGACTTCCCCGGGCGCACCACGCTCATGAAGGTGTCGTCGGTCTCCACCCTGTGGGACTACATCAATCGCGCCATGCCGTGGAACGCCCCCAAGTCGCTGAGCACCGAGGAGGTGTACGCCGTGACCGCGTACCTGCTCAATCTCGGGCGCATCGTGCCGGACGACTTCACCCTCAGCGACGCCAACATCGCGCAGGTGCAGCAGCGGCTGCCGAACCGCAACGGCGTCACCACCGCCCATTCGATGTGGCCGGGCCGGGAGTTCGCGGGCACCGCGCAGCCGGACGTGAAGGCCGCTGCCTGCATGTCGAACTGCCCGGGCGAAACCAAGACCACGTCGATGCTGCCGGACCACGCGCGCAATGCGCACGGCAACCTCGCGCAGCAGAACCGCCTGGTGGGGGCCCAGCGTGGGGCCGACACGACGCGGCCGGCCGGCTCCGGCTCGCCCAGCCCGGTGCCGGCGGCGGCACCGGCGGCTGCCGCGAAGCCGGTTGCCGCGGCCGCGCAAGCGCCGATCGAGCTGCTGCAGAAGAACACCTGCACCGCCTGCCACGCGCCGGACCGCAAACTGGTGGGCCCCAGCTGGGGCGAAGTGGCGAAAAGGCACGGAGGCAAGGCCGACTATCTGGCGGCCAAGATCCGGAGCGGCGGCTCCGGGACCTGGGGCAGCGTGCCCATGCCCCCGCAGTCCATCAGCGAAGCCGACGCCGGCCGGATCGCCCAGTGGCTGGCCGCCGGGGCCGCGCCCTGAGCGGGGGCGTGCGTCGGCAGGGATTGTCCTGATCGAAATCAACAAGGCCTTACATTAGTATTGACTTAAGTAATTCTGGAGAGCAAATGCAGAACCGTCGTGAAATCCTCAGACAGTCGCTGGCCGTGGCGGGCCTCCTGGGCGCCACCGGGCTGTTTCCGCAATTCGCCTGGGCCTTCAACAAGTCCGCCTTCGAGGCCAAGAGCATCGCCGACGCGGTGAAGGCCTACGGCGGCGCGGCGCCGGCCGAAAGCAAGGACGTCACGCTGACCGCGCCCGACATCGCGGAAAACGGCGCCGTGGTGCCGATGGCGGCGGCTTCCAGCCTGCCCGGCGTCAAGCACCTGCTGATCCTGGTGGAGAAGAACCCCAGCGCGCTGGTCGCCAAGTTCGACGTCTCCGATGCGATCGAGCCGAACCTCGCCACGCGCGCCAAGATGGGCCAGACCTCGGACGTCTACGCGGTGGCGATCACCAACGACGGCAAGGCGTACTACGCCAAGAAGGAAGTGAAGGTCACGCTCGGCGGCTGCGGCGGCTGATCGGGGGCTGTTTCCCTCCATCCCAATCGAATTCCTGGAGCAGAACCAATGGCAGATCCGATGCGCATCCGCGCGCAATCCCAGGGCGGCAACGCCGTCGTGCGTGTCCTCATGAGCCACGAGATGGAAACCGGCCAGCGCAAGGACAGCGCCGGCAAGACCATCCCGGCCTGGCACATCACCAACGTCACCGCCACCCACAACGGCAAGCCGGTGCTCAATGCCGAATGGGGCCCGGCGGTGGCCAAGAACCCCTTCCTGCAGTTCACCGTCAAGGGCGCCAAGGCCGGCGACAAGATCGCCGTGACCTGGAAGGACAACAAGGGCGACACCCGCACCGACGAAGCCGCCGTCAGCTGACCGTTCGCGGCCGGTCCGGCATTTGGCATTGCAAGAGGCACCCCAAGAGGAGACAAGAACGATGCGAACCTCCAAGATCGCGCTGGCGATCGCCCTGGCCGGCGTCGCGGCCGGCGTGGCGGCCCAGAAGAGCGCCACCCAGGCCATCGACGAGTACCGCGCCATGCTGGCGGACGGCAATCCGGCGGACCTCTTCGAAGCCAAGGGCGAGTCCCTGTGGAAGCAGAAGCGCGGGCCGAAGAGCGCGTCCCTGGAAGCCTGCGACCTGGGCAAGGGTCCGGGCGTGGTCAAGGGCGCGTTCGTGGAGTTGCCCCGCTACTTCGCCGACACCGGCAAGGTGCAGGACCTGGAGACGCGCCTGATCACCTGCATGGAGCGCCTGCAGGGCTTCAACGCGGCCGAAATCGCCAAGACGCCGTTCGGCAAGGGCGAGATGGCGAACGTCACGGCGCTGGCCACCTTCGTCGCCGCCGAGTCCAAGGGACTGCCGTTCAACCTGCCGCAGGCGCACCCGCAGGAGAAGACCTTCTACGAAGCCGGCAAGCGCCTGTTCTTCATGCGCGGCGGCACGCACGATTTCTCCTGTGCCACCTGCCACGGCGAAGACGGCAAGCGCATCCGCCTGCAGGACCTGCCCAACCTGACCAAGAACCCGGGCGATGGCGTCGGCTTCGCGGCCTGGCCGGCCTACCGGGTGTCCAACGGCCAGATGTGGAGCATGCAGCTGCGCCTGAACGACTGCTACCGCCAGCAGCGCTTCCCGTACCCCGAATTCGGCAGCGACGCGCTCACCGCGCTGTCCACCTACCTGGGCGTCAACGCCAAGGGCGCCAAATCCGCGGCGCCCGCCATCAAGCGCTGAGAGGAGCCGTCATGAAGAAGACTCACGCCAAGCTGGCCGTTTGCATCCTGGCCGCCGCGGTGGCCGCCGGTTGCGCCGCCGTCATCGGTGGCCCGGACGCCGACCAGGTCGCCGCCGACATGGTCAAGACGGGCTTCCGCTCGGAAGGCATCGCCAAGATCGACCGCGTCACCACCATCGACGAGACGCTGAAGGTTTGCAACGCCGCGGACGTGGCTGGCAAGCCGCTGGAGGCCGCCCTGGCCAAGCGCATCGAAGAAGCCAACCTCAAGTCGATCAAGTGGCCGAGCGACGGCAAGTTCCTCGGCGACTGGAAGCAGGGCGAGCAGATCGCGCAGAGCGGCCGGGGGCAGACCTGGACCGACACCGCCGGCTCGGCCAACGGCGGCAACTGCTACAACTGCCACCAGATCGCCAAGGAGGAAATCTCCTTCGGCACCATCGGCCCCAGCCTCTACAACTACGGCAAGATCCGCGGCATCTCCGACCCGAACAGCGCGGCAGCCAAGCCCATCGTGGAATACACCTGGGGCAAGATCTGGAACGCCAAGGCCTACAACGCCTGCTCCAACATGCCGCGCTCGGGCCACATGGGCAACCTGAACGAACAGCAGGTCCGCCACATCATGGCCTTGCTGCTTGACCCGGCGTCACCGGTCAACAAATAGGCCGCGCCGGCGCGACCAGCGAGCGCTCAGCCCGGGGCCCCCCGGGCTTTCTTTTCCCGATTTCCCCACCATGAATCTTTCCAAGCGCGAGTTCCTGCAGGTCATGACCGCCGCCTCGGTGGCCGGCATGGGCCTGGGCCGCTGGGCCTCGGCCGATGCGGCGACCGCGTCCAACCGTCTCTACGACGTGCCGCGGTTCGGCAATGTGTCGCTGCTGCACATGACCGACTGCCATGCGCAGCTGAAGCCGATTCATTTCCGCGAGCCCAGCGTCAACCTCGGCGTCGCCGACATGAAGGGGCGCCTGCCGCACCTGGTTGGTGAACACCTGCTGAAGGCGGCCAAGGTGCCGGCCGGCAGCGCCGAGGCGCACGCGCTGACCTGCCTGGACTTCGAACAGGCCGCGAGCCGCTACGGCAAGGTCGGCGGATTTGCCCACCTGGCGACGCTGGTCAAGCAGCTCAAGGCGAGCCGTCCCGGCGCGCTGCTGCTCGACGGCGGCGACACCTGGCAGGGCTCGGCCACCAGCCTGTGGACGAAGGGCCAGGACATGGTCGACGTCTGCAAGCTGCTCGGGGTGGACGTGATGACCGGTCACTGGGAGTTCACGCTCGGCATGGAGCGCGTCAAGGAGATCGTCGAGAAGGACTTCGCCGGCCGGGTGGACTTCGTCGCGCAGAACGTCAAGACCACGGACTTCGGCGACCCGGTGTTCAAGCCCTACGTGATGCGCGAGATCAACGGCGTGCCCTGCGCCATCATCGGCCAGGCCTTCCCCTACACGCCCATCGCGAACCCGCGCTACATGGTGGCCGACTGGGAGTTCGGCATCCGCGACGACGAGATGCAGAAGGTGGTGGACGAGGCCCGCGCCAAGGGCGCGCAGGTGGTGGTGGTCCTGAGCCACAACGGCATGGACGTCGATCTCAAGATGGCCAGCCGTGTTTCCGGCATCGACGCCATCCTGGGCGGCCACACCCACGACGGCATGCCGGTGGCTTCGGTGGTGTCCAACAAGGGCGGCAAGACACTGGTGACCAACGCCGGCTCCAACGGCAAGTTCCTGGCCGTGATGGACTTCGACGTGAAGGGTGGCAAGGTCGTGGACTACCGCTACCGTCTGCTGCCGGTGTTCGCCAACATGCTCCCGGCCGACAAGGAAATGGATGCGCTGATTCGCCGCATCCGCGCACCCTACGAGGCGAAGCTGGCGGAGAAGCTGGCCGTGACGGAAGGCACCCTGTACCGGCGCGGCAATTTCAACGGCTCGGGCGACCAGCTGCTGCTGGACGCGCTCATGGACGTTCAGGGCGCCGAGATCGCCTTCTCGCCCGGCTTCCGCTGGGGCACTTCGCTGCTGGCCGGGCAGGACATCACGCGCGAGTGGCTGATGGACATGACGGCGACCACCTATTCCTATGCGACCGTGAGCGACATGTCCGGCGAGATGATCAAGACCGTGCTGGAAGACGTGGCCGACAACCTGTTCAACCCGGATCCCTACTACCAGCAGGGCGGTGACATGGTCCGGGTTGGCGGGCTGCAGTACACGATCGATCCCACCGCCGCGATGGGCAAGCGTATCGGCGAGATGCGCCTGAACGGCAAGCCGATCGAGGCCTCCCGCAGCTACAAGGTGGCGGGCTGGGCGCCGGTGGCGGAGGAAGCCGCCAAGGCCGGCAACAAGCCGGTCTGGGAGGTGGTGGAGCAGTGGCTCAAGTCGCGCGGCGGCAAGGTGGCGGCGCGCAGTCCGAACGTGCCCAAGATTGCCGGCGCCTTGCCGAACCCGGGATTCATCTAGGAGAACAGCATCATGTCGAACCGCCGTTGCCGGATCGCAAGCGCCGCGCTGGTCTGCGCGCTGGGGTGGGGCGCTGCCTCGGCCCAGCAAGCGGCCACCTACTCCGCGCGGTCGCTCACACCGGAAGCCGCGCTGCGCGCGGCGCAGGCGGCGATGCAACGCTGTGCCCAGGGCGGTTACCAGGTCGCCGTGGCGGTGAGCGATCGCGCCGGCCATCCGCTGGTGATGTTGCGCGACCGCTTCGCCGGACCGCACACCCCCGACACGGCGGCGAACAAGGCCTACACGGCCGTGACCTTCAAGATGGACACCCTGGCCTTCGCGCGTGCCACGCAGGCCAGCGAGGCGTCCTCCGGCATCCGCCAGCTGCCGCGCGTCGTCGCGATCGGCGGCGGCCTGCCGATCGAAGCCGCCGGCGCCTTGGTCGGCGGCATCGGCGTGTCGGGCGCGCCTGGCGGCGATGCCGACGACGCCTGCGCCCGCGCCGGCATCGCGGCGATCCGGGACGACCTGGAGTTCTGACCCGCGGCGAGGACGGGACGGCCGCTCGCGCAGGGGCCTGGAACTCAACAATTAGGCTTGCGTCGTGGCGCAAGTCCCCTCATCGTCCAATGGGCCGAAGGCTGCTACTGACCCGTGGGGGCATGTCGCCCCCACAAAGGGCGGGAAAAGGCCGCGGTGTTACCATTTCCCATGCTCATGAAAGCGCAAGAGACTCATCCCAAGCTGGACACCGACGAGGGCACGCCCGTGTCGGTGAAGATCCGCGAGCGGATCCTGGCCGCCCGCAAGCGCTTCCATTCCAACGACAACATCGCCGCCTTCATCGAACCCGGCGAGCTCGAACTGATGCTCGATGAGGTCGAAGCCAAGATGCAGGGCGTGCTCGACAGCATGGTCATTGATACGCAGGGCGACCACAACACCAACGACACCGCCCGGCGCATCGCCAAGATGTACATCAACGAGGTGTTCCGGGGCCGCTATGCCAAGCAGCCGTCGATCACCGAGTTTCCCAACGCCGAGCGCCTGAACGAGCTGATGATCGTTGGCCCGATCACGGTGCGCAGCGCCTGCAGCCACCACTTCTGCCCGGTGATCGGCAAGCTGTGGATCGGCATCATGCCCAACGAGCACACCAATGTGATCGGCCTGTCCAAGTACGCGCGGCTGGCCGAATGGGTGATGGGCCGGCCTCAGATCCAGGAAGAAGCGGTGGTGCAGCTGGCCGACCTGATCATGGAGAGAACGCAGCCCGACGGGCTGGCGGTGGTCATGGAGGCCAGCCACTACTGCATGGCCTGGCGCGGCGTGAAGGACCTCTCCAGCAAGATGATCAATTCGGTGATGCGCGGGGTGTTCCTGAAGAACGAAGCGCTGCGTCGCGAGTTCCTTTCCCTGATTCCCGACAAGGGCTAGAACGATGCGCCCCGACGCTCGTCACTTCGTGTACTCGCTGCCCCCCGGGGGGGCGTCAGCCTCCTTGAGGCGGCTCGGCGGAGGCTGAAATGCTGGTACGCCTCCTCTACTGCAGCCGGGCGGTGGATACCAGCCCCGACGCCATCGATTCGATCCTGGCGCAGGCGCGCCAGCACAACCCGTCCAGTGGCATCACCGGCATCCTGTGCTACGGCGCGGGCATCTTCCTGCAGGCCATCGAAGGCGGCCGCATCCCGGTGAGCGAGCTGTTCGGCACGATCCTGAACGATCCGCGCCACAAGGACGTGTCGCTGCTGCATTTCGAGGAAATCCTGGAGCGCCGCTTCGGCGACTGGAGCATGGGGCAGGTCAACATCTCCAAGGTCAATCACACGACCCTGCTGAAGTATTCCGAGACGCCGACGCTGGACCCCTACGCGGTGTCGGGCAAGGTCTCTCTTGCGCTGCTCGAAGACCTGATGGCCACCGCCGCGATCTGCGGCCGCGCCGGCTAGCGGCGCGTTCGAATGACAGTGCTCGCACGGCTCGCGCGCACGGTCACCTGGGGTGACTGCGATCCGGCCGGCATCATCTTCTATCCCACCTATTACCGCTGGATGGACGCGGCAACCTGGGCCATGGTGGCGGGCGCCGGCTTTCCGCCGGCGCGCATGCGGGCCGAGCATTTCACCATTCCGCTGGTCGATTCGAACTGCGCCTTCCTGAGCTCGCCGGTGTTCGGCGACGAATGCGAGGTGCGCTCGCAGGTTTCCCGCTGGGGCCGCAGTTCGTTCACCGTCAGCCACGAGTTCATCCTGAGCGACGGGCGCGTGCTGGCCCGCGGCACCGAGGCGCGCGTCTGGTGCCGCTACGAAGCCGGGCCCGGCAGCGCGCTGCGCAGCGAAGCGATCCCGCAGGAGCTGCGCGCGGCCCTGGGCGCAGCGCCGGCGTGACGGCCGCGCTGCCCGCGCTCGTGGGCTGCGATTTTTCCAGCGCGCCCAGCCGCCGCAAACCCATCGTCATCGCGCACGGCATGCTGTCTGGCGACGGCGTGCGTCTGGACCGATTGGAGCGGCTGGATTCGCTCGCAGACTTCGCCCAGTGGTTGAAGCAGCCGCAGGCCTGGGTCGGCGGCTTCGATGTTCCCTTCGGCCTGCCGCGCGCGCTGGTCGAGCATCTGGGTTGGCCCGCCGAGTGGCATGCCTGCATGGTCCACTATGGGCAACTCAGTCGCGCGCAGATCCGCGACACCTTCGCCGCGTTTTGCAGCGCCCGTCCGGCCGGCGCCAAGTTCGCCCATCGCGCCTTCGACAAGCGCGCCGGCTCGAGTCCCTCCATGAAATGGGTCAACCCGCCGGTGGCGTACATGCTGCATGCGGCGGTGCCGCTGCTGCTGGAGGCGGGCGTGCACCTGCCGGGGCTGCACGCAGGCGACCCCAGCCGGGTCGCGCTCGAAGCCTATCCCGGCTTGCTGGCGCGCGAGCTCATCGGGCGGCGCAGCTACAAGAGCGATGACAAAGGCAAGCAGACGCCCGATCGTCGCGCGGCCCGGGTCGAGCTGCTGGCGCAGCTGGAGCAAGGACAGACGCGCCTGGGCCTGCGTGCCGTGCTCAGGCGCGAGCTGCGCGCCGTGCTGCTGGAGGACGCCACCGGCGACGCGCTCGATGCCTTGCTGTGCCTGGTGCAGGCGGCCTGGGCCCTGCAACAGGGGCCGCCGCGCTACGGGTTGCCGGATGAGGTCGATGCCCTGGAGGGATGGATCGTTTCCTGCTGAGCACGCGGCAGGCAGCTCCCTGCGTGGCAGTTACGCGTGTTTACGATATCCGTTACGCATGCTTACGCACGGTCGGCCTAGCATGGCTCTGCAAGACACAGGTCTCACGCCCCGTAACGGAAGAGCGCGCATGGCTGATGAATTTTCATCCCACGAAGCACATGACGTACCGCCTCGTGCATTCCAGTTCGGGGCCGCCGTTCCCGTGCATGCCGCTGTGCCTGTCTGGGCGCGTCTCGGCGTGGCGGGCCATGCGGTTCGCGTCGCCTGGGCCGGACTCGACTTTGAAGCCGCAGAAAGCGATGCCGTCCTCGAGCCAGCCGCCGTGCTGCGCTTCGGCATCCTGGGCACCCTGAGCTTTCTTGTCGATGCCGGCGTGCTGATGGTCTCACTGGACCTGGGTGCCGTGGCCGCCCGCGGCATCGCGCTGCCCGCCGCCACCATGACGACCTGGTTGGTCAACCGCGGTCTCAGCTTGCCGCCGCACCCGCCGGCCGCGCCCAACCTGCTGCGCTACGTTGGCGCGAGCGGGCCGGGGGCTGCCCTGAACTTCATCGTGTATGCAGCCCTGGTGGCGCTCCCGTTCAATGGGATGGACGTGCACCCGCTTGCGGCATTGGCGGTGAGTTCCCTCGCCGCATTGAAGCTCAGTTACCTGGGGAGCCGGCGCTTCAGGTAGTTGATTCCAGCGCATGCAGCGCGTCCGCGTCGGTGCGATACATGTGCAGCAAGGGCCCGGGTTCCAGCGCGCCGGCGCGTTCCAGTACCTGTTCCACCGGCAGCTTGATGCCGCTGATATGCAGCGCGATGCCGCGCGCGGCCAGCATGGCGCGCAGTTGCATGAACACCTCGACCCCGGTGGCATCGACCCGGTTGATGGGTTGCGCGAACAGCACCACGTCGCGCGTGTCGGGATGCGCCGCGAGGTGTTCGACCAAAGCGCGCTCGAACGCGCTGGCGGAGGCGAAATCGAGCGCGCCGTCCATGCGCAGCGCATAGACCTGCTGGCTCAGGGGCGGCAGTTTCCACAGGTGCCGGTCGCGCATGCTGCCGTCGGGATGCACTCCCACTTCGATGATGCGGGGGTGCAGCCGCAGGTACAGGAAATGCGCCAGCCCCATGAGCACGCCGGCCAGCACCCCCCAGTAGATTCGGGGCGAAAAGTACAGGGTGAGGGCGAAGGTCACCAGTCCCGTGAGGGCTTCGACCCGGTCGATGCGCCACAGGCGCGGCAGGGTGTCCGGGCGGATCAGGCCCGACACCGCGGCCACCACCACCGCGGCCAGCACCGCCCGCGGCACGTGCTGCAGCGCCGGCGTGAAGAAAAGCAGCACCACCAGCATGAAAACCGTCACGGCGACAGTGGCCCAGCCGGTCTTGGCGCCCGAGTACAGGGTGATCGCCGAGCGCGAGAAGGAGGTCGACGTCGGGAAGCTGGCGCAGAAGGCGGAGACGATCTTGCCCATGCCTTGACCCACCAGGTCCTGGCTGGCGTTCCAGCGCTTGCCCTCATGCTGGCTCTCGATCTTGGCGCTGGAAGCCATCTCCAGCGAACTCACCAGCGCGATCACCAGGGCCGGCACCATCAGTTTCTGGAAGCTGTCCCACGACAGCAGGCCGGGAACGTAGAACGAAGGCAGGCCGGCGGGCAGGGCGCCGATGACCGCGCCGTAGCCGGAGTAGCCCGTCCAGCTGGCCAGCGCCGCGCTGGCCGCGAGCACCAGCAGCACCATCGGCATGCGGGGCGCGAAACGCTTGCCCAGCACGAACAGCAGCAGGCTCAGCACGCCGAAGGCGAGGGCCACGGTGTCGAACTCCGGTTGGCCGAGCAGGCTGGTCAGCCCGCCTTTCAGTCCCAGCAAAGCGGGAATCTGCGAAGCGATGATCAGCAGCGCCGCGGCCTGGCTGAAGCCGGCCAGCACGGGCGAACTCACCAGGTTGAGTACCCAGGCCGCGCCGCCCGCCCCCAGCGCGAGTTGCAGGCCGCCCGACAGCAGCGCCAGCCACACGGCCAGGGCCACCCATTCGTCGGAGCCGGGTGGCGCCATGCCCATGAGCGAAGCGCCGACCAGCACGCTGGTGAGGGCCGAAGGACCCACCGACAAACGGGTGGACGCGGAGAACATCACCGCCGCCAGGGCCGGAAGAAAGCTCGCATACAGGCCCGCGACCAGCGGCATGCCGGCCAGGCTGGCGTAGGCCACCGACTGCGGAATCATGACCAGCACGATGGTCAGCGCCGCGATGGCTTCGCCGCGCAGCAGCGGCAGGCCGGGACGTGGCCAGGCCAGAAAGGGCAGCCATTGCGAAATTCGGGTCATCGGCCAAGTATGCCGTGCGGCCGGCCGATCGCTCATCACCTCTGCGGCATGTCCTTCGCACCGTAGCCCAGGCTGATGGTCGCATCGCCGGGAACGGGAGGCATCGTCGCGTTCCAAGCCTCCCAGGCTTCGCGCATGTCGGCCAGACGTGCGCTCTGGCGCGCGGCCAGGTTGGCGCGTTCGCGCTCGTCGGCCGCCAGGTCGAACAGGTAGTCGTGCCCGTCCACCCGCAGGTATTTCCAGTCGCCGTCGCGCAGCGCGCGCTGCCCCCGGTGGTTCATGCGCCAGTGCAGCACCCGCCGGAAGCTGCGTGCCGGCTCGCGCAGCACGGGAAGCAGCGACACGCCGTCGAGCGGCCAGGCCGGATGCGGGGTCACGCCCGCGGCGTCGAGCATGGTGGCGGACCAGTCCATGGTCATGCATTGCTGGCCGGTCACGCAGCCGGGCGCGATCACCTCCGGCCAGTGCGCGATCCAGGGCACGCGGATGCCGCCTTCGGTCAGGTCCATCTTGCCGCCCACCAGCGGCCAGTTGTCCGAAAAGCGCTCGCCGCCGTTGTCGCTGGTGAACACCACCAGGGTCCGGCGGTCGATGCCGTGGCGCCGCAGCGCGTCCATCACCCAGCCGATGCCTTCGTCCATGTGATGGATCATCCGGCGGTAGGTCTCGATGTTGCCGCCGTGCAGGTGGAACAGGTTGTCCTTCACCTCGCCGGCAACTGAGCGGTCCGTTCGCGCTTCCCAGGGCCAGTGCGGCGCCGTGTAGTGCAGGCTCAGGAAGAAGGGGTCGGGGCAGGCCGCGACACGGTCGATGTAGTCGACGGCGCGGCGCGAGATCAGGTCCGTCAGGTAGCCTTCTTCGCGGTGCTCCCCATCGCCGCACCAGAGGTCATGCGACCCGGTCCAGTCGCAATGGGTGAAGTAGTCGACGCCGCCCGACATGGGGCCGAAGAATTCCTCGTAGCCCGAGCGCAGCGGACCGAAGTGCGGCGGCCATCCGAGGTGCCACTTGCCGATCAGCGCCGTGCGCCAGCCGCTTTCCTTCAGCAGCGAGGGCAGCGTCGGATGCTGCGGCGGCAGGCCAAGCGTCGCGCTGCCGCGGCTCTTGCTGTTGATCGGCTCCTCGGCGGCGCCGCGCAGGCGGTACTGGTAGCGGCCGGTCATCAGCGCGAAGCGCGTGGGCGAACACACCGGCGAATTGGCGTAGCCCTGGAGGAACTTCAGGCCGTTCGCCGCCAGGGCGTCGAGCACCGGCGAGACCGGGCCGAACTGCGCGGGCCGTCCGCCATAGCACCCGAGGTCGGCGAAGCCGAGGTCGTCGGCAACGATGAAGATGATGTTGGGCCGGTTCATTCTTTTGCTTGTCGTTCAGCGCGCGGATGCGAAACGGGCGAGGCGTGAAAAGTTTGCGAGGCCGCGGCGCGCCTTCCGCAGCGGCTGGTGCTGCCGTAGTTGGTTGTGGGGAGTGAGAAGCTCGCCCTCGCCCTTAGGCAGTGCTGTGTCCATCGCGCCCGAGGGTGCACCTCATTGGTGCTAGCTAGCGGCTTTCCGCCGACTTCAGCAGCACGCGCGCAGCTTCGAGTGAAGCCTGGGCCAGGTCCGGGTCACTCTCCATCTGCTGCTGAACATGATCGACCATCACAGCAAACGACGGGTCGTTGACGATCTCCGGGCCGAGTTCTGACAGGAGCACCGTTTCGAGGAAGAGCCTAAACGCCTTCCGTTCGCGCTGTGGGTCGTCTTCGGAAATCGCCTTGATGCGCTGTGCGACGATGGAAGCGAGGTCCGCGCCCTGACCCGCGCCATCCACCGGTAGGCTTGTGGGCTGGCGCCCGCCTGCGGTCGTTCTGCTGGCCTGGCGCTGACGCAGCGAGGCGACTTGCACCCGGATGAGCGCGGCGAGCTGGTTCGCGGGATCGACGGAGGTCACTTGGAATCCTTCGCGCCGATTCTCGCACGGGGCCTGCTGGCAGAATGAAAGGCACCCTCGAGGTGCCCTTACCCCTTCATGGACAGGCCTTTCAAGATCCCCCAATCCGTCTTGGTCGTGATCCACACGCCCGCGTTGGATGTGCTGCTCATCAACCGGGCGGACGCGCACAACTACTGGCAGTCGGTGACCGGCGCCAAGGACCATGAAGGCGAGTCGTTCGAGCAGACTGCCGTGCGCGAGGTGTTCGAAGAGACCGGCATCGCCTGCGCGACCGGCCGGCTCACCGACTGGGGCCTGGAGAACGTCTACGACATCTATCCGCGCTGGCTGCATCGCTACGCGCCGGGCATCACGCGCAACACTGAACATGTGTTCGGCCTGTGCGTGCCGCCGGACTGCCCCGTCACGCTGAACCCGCGCGAGCACACCCACTACCGGTGGCTGCCCTGGCGCGAGGCGGCCGATGCCTGCTTCTCGCCCTCGAACGCGGAGGCGATTCTGTTGCTGCCACAATTTGCCGATGGCTGCCCCCTTTAGAGTCGCCACCTACAACATCCACAAGGGTGTGCAGGGTGTCGGGCCGGCTCGGCGGCTCGAGATTCACAACATCGGCCACGCGGTGGAGCAGCTCGACGCCGACATCGTGTGTCTGCAGGAGGTGCGCAAGCTGCACCGGCGCGAAGAGCAGTACTTCACGCGCTGGCCCGAGCTGCCCCAGCACGAGTTCCTGGCGCCGCAGGGGTACGAGGCGGTCTACCAGACCAATGCCTACACGCGGCACGGCGAGCACGGCAACGCCTTGCTCTCGCGCTGGCCGGTGGTCTCGCTTGCGCACGAGGACATCTCCGACCATCGCTTCGAGCAACGCGGTCTGCTGCACGTGAAGCTGCAGGCGCACCGTCGGCTCCTGCACGTGATCGTGGTGCACCTCGGGCTCATCGCCGGCAGCCGGCTGCGCCAGGTCGACCAGCTCGCCCGCTACATCGCCAGCGAGGTGCCCCGCCGCGAGCCCGTGGTGGTGGCGGGTGATTTCAACGACTGGGGCGGCAAGCTGCGGCCCAGGATGAACGCCGCCGGGCTGCGCGACCACGTGGCCGACCGGCTGTGGACTTATCCCTCGCGCCTGCCGCTCACCCAGCTCGACTACGTCTATGCGCGCGGGCTCAAGCCCGTGAGCGTGTCGATCCCGCGCGGGCGCATCTGGTGGCGCATGTCCGACCACCTGCCCTTGCTGGCGGAGTTCACCTTGTAGCCATGCCGCTGCCGCTGCCGCCACTGCGATCCGGACACTCCCTGCGGCTGCTGCAAGGCGCCGCGGAGCTGTTCCCGACCCTGGTGGCTGCGATCGACGCGGCGCGGGTCGAGGTGCGGCTGGAGACCTACATCTTCGATTTCCAGGGCCAGAGCGCGGACGTGGCGCAGGCGCTGGAGCGGGCGGCGCGGCGCGGCGTCAACGTCCGCGTCGTGGTCGACGGCTTCGGCTCGCTGCCGCTGCCGCGCTCATGGGCCGAGCGCTTCGTGGAGGCCGGGGTCGACTGGCGCGTCTACGAGCCGCTGGGACGGCTCGGCCTGCTGTGGCGGGGCAGCTGGCGCCGGCTGCATCGCAAGCTGTGCCTGGTCGACGGGCAGACCGCGTTTTGCGGCGGCATCAACGTGCTCGACGACCTGCACGACCAGGAGGGCCCGACACAGCTGGCGCCGCGCTTTGATTTTTCGGTGCAGGTGTCCGGGCCGCTGGTGTCCCAGATCGAGGCGACCATGAGCCAGCTCTGGCTGCGGCTGCAGGCGATGCGCGACATCCGCGGGGCGCACCTGGCCGGCGCGCTGCATACCTTGCGTGAGTCTACTGGGCACACCACGGCACCGCGAGTGGACACGCTGCCCGCGCCCAACGGCCGGGGCTCGCGCGCCGCGCTGGTGCTGCGCGACAACCTGCGCAACCGTGGCCGCATCGAACGTGCCTACCGCCGTGCGATCGGCCGCGCGCGCGAAGAGGTGATCATCGCCAACGCCTACTTCGTGCCCGGTCGCAAGATGCGCGACGCGCTCATCGCCGCCGCCCAGCGGGGCGTGAGGGTGGTGCTGCTGCTGCAGGGCCGCTACGAGTCTTTCATGCAGTACTACGCGGCGCGGCCGGTGTACGGCGTGCTGCTGCGCGCCGGCGTCGAGATCCACGAGTATTCGCCGAGCTTCCTGCACGCCAAGGTGGCGGTGATCGACGGGCTTTGGGCCACCGTGGGCTCATCCAACCTCGATCCGTTGAGCCTGCTGCTGGCGCGCGAAGCCAATGTCGTGGTCGGCGACGAAGAGTTCGCCGAGCAGCTGCGCCAGCGGCTGCTGCGGGCCATCGCCGAAGAGGGGCGCCAGATGAGCCCAGAGGAATACCTGAGCCGGCCCCTGCGCGAGCGCATCCTGGAGCGGGTGGCCCTGGGCGTCATGCGCCTTGCGCTGATGGTGCAGGGGAAAAGGTATCTATAAGCCCCGGGGCCGGGCGCCCGTCCTCCTGCCTTCGCTCAGTTCTTCTGCTGCGCGCGTTCGACCATCTCCACAGGAAACGGACACGACTTCCGCGCCGCCGTATCCATGTGCACCCCCAACAGCGTGGTTACTGCCGCCAGTTCCCCCGTTGCCTCATTCGTCATCTCATGGCGAAAGCGGACCTTCTTGCCCGCGAACTCGATCAAGTGGGAGCGGATGGTGACCACATCCCCTGCCTTGAGTTCGCGCTTGTACTCGATGTGCTGGTCCACGGCCGCCATGCCGCGGCCGTTCTCACGGAAGTAGGCAGGCGTCAGGCCGAGCTGGTTGAAGAAGTTCCAGGTGGCCTCGTCGAACTTGCCCACGTACCACATCACGTTCATGTGGCCGACGTGGTCGCAGTGCCAGGGATAGACCGTACCCCGGTAGGTGATGTCGTCCATCATCCCCGAGGCCCGTCACATGTTCCGCCGGTACTGGCCGCCGACCTCGAACAGCGCGTTCGTGATCTGGCCGAGCGAGCAGACGCGCACCGCGTCCATCAGTACCTCGAACACATTGCGGTTCTCGATCACGGCCTGTTGCAGCCGCTGCAGCATGGCGGGCGCTTGCTTGGCGTTGCGCTTGTGGAAGTCCTGCAGGCGCTTGAGCTGGCTTTGCTTTTCTTCCTCGGTCGAGCGGGCCAGTTCGAGCTTGTCGTGCACCGCGTCGCCATGCGGGTTGCGGAAGGTGTTGACGCCGATGATCGGCAGCTCGCCGGTGTGCTTGAGCATCTCGTAGTGCATGCTCTCGTCCTGGATGCGGCCGCGCTGGTAGCCGGTCTCCATGGCGCCCAGCACGCCGCCGCGCTCGGCGATGCGCTCGAACTCGGCAAGCACCGCCTCTTCGACCAGCTCGGTGAGCTCCTCGATGATGAACGAGCCCTGGTTCGGGTTCTCGTTCTTGGCCAGGCCCCACTCGCGGTTGATGATCAGCTGGATCGCCATCGCCCGGCGCACGCTGTCTTCGGTGGGCGTTGTGATCGCCTCGTCGAAGGCGTTGGTGTGCAGCGAGTTGCAGTTGTCGTAGATCGCGATCAGCGCCTGCAACGTGGTGCGGATGTCGTTGAACTGGATCTCCTGCGCATGCAGGCTGCGGCCCGAGGTCTGGATGTGGTACTTGAGCTTCTGGCTGCGCTCGTTGGCGCCGTAGCGCTCCTTCATCGCCACCGCCCAGATGCGCCGCGCCACCCGGCCCATCACCGTGTATTCCGGGTCCATGCCGTTGGAGAAGAAGAACGACAGGTTGGGCGCGAAGTCGTCGATGTGCATGCCGCGCGCCAGGTAGGCCTCGACGAAGGTGAAGCCATTCGAGAGGGTGAACGCGAGCTGGCTGATCGGGTTGGCCCCGGCCTCGGCGATGTGGTAGCCCGAGATCGACACCGAATAGAAGTTGCGCACGTCGTGGTGCACGAAGTACTCGGCGATGTCGCCCATGACCTTGAGCGAGAACTCGGTCGAGAAGATGCAGGTGTTCTGGCCCTGGTCTTCCTTCAGGATATCGGCCTGCACCGTGCCGCGCACGTTGGCCAGCACCCATTCGCGGATCTTGGCGGCTTCGGTGTCGGTCGGCTCGCGGCCGTTGTCGGCCGTGAACCTGGCGATGTTCTGGTCGATGGCGGTGTTCATGAACATCGCCAGGATGGTGGGCGCCGGGCCGTTGATCGTCATCGACACCGAGGTGGCCGGGTTGCACAGGTCGAAGCCCGAGTACAGCACCTCCATATCGTCCAGCGTGGCGATCGACACGCCGGAGTTGCCTACCTTGCCGTAGATGTCCGGGCGCAGGTCCGGGTCGTTGCCGTATAGGGTGACCGAATCGAAGGCGGTCGACAGGCGCTTGGCCGGCATGCCTTCGGACAGCAGTTTGAAGCGGCGGTTGGTGCGGAAGGCGTCGCCTTCGCCCGCGAACATGCGGGTGGGGTCCTCGTTCTCGCGCTTGAAGGCGAAGGTGCCAGCGGTGTAGGGGTAGCTGCCCGGCACGTTGTCCAGCATCAGCCACTTGAGGATTTCGCCGTGGTCCTCGTATTGCGGCAGCGCCACCTTACGGATCGTGGTGCCCGAGAGCGACTTGGTGGTGAGCGCGGTGCGGATCTCCTTGTCGCGGATCTTCACGACGTACTCGTCGCCCCCGTAGGCCTTCTGCATGTCCGGCCACTGCTTGAGCAGTTGCAGGGCGTCGCGGTCCATGCGCGACAGGCGATGGCCGGCGAGGTCGAGCGCCGCTTCCGAGGCAGGTGCGCGATCGGGTTTGTCGACCTTCAGCATGCGCGCGGCTTCCCGCAGCTGCTGGATCTCGCGGGCCAGCCGGGCCTGTTCGCGGGCGCGCTTCTTGTAGCCGCGCACGGTGTCGGAAATGTCGGCCAGGTAGCGCACCCGCGCGGCCGGCACCACGGGGGTCTGGTTGGTGCTGTGGCGCCCGGAGACCGCCGGCAGGCGGCCTTCCTTGAGCTTGAGCCCGACCTCGGTCAGCCGCGGCTTCAGCGCCTGGTACAGGGCGGTGACGCCGTCGTCGTTGAAGCGGGCCGCCATGGTGCCGAACACCGGCATCTGGTCGGGACTCTTGCCGAAGGCTTCCTTGTTGCGCTGCACCTGCTTGGAGACGTCGCGCAGCGCATCGGCGGCACCCTTGCGGTCGAACTTGTTGATCGCCACGAACTCGGCGAAATCCAGCATGTCGATCTTCTCGAGCTGGCTGGCGGCGCCGAACTCCGGCGTCATCACGTACATGGGCACATCCACCAGCGGCACGATCGCCGCGTCGCCCTGGCCGATGCCGGAGGTCTCGACCACCACCAGGTCGAAGCCCGCGGCCTTGCAGGCGGCGATGACGTCGGGCAGGGCGGCGGAGATCTCGCTGCCGAAGTCCCGCGTGGCCAGGGACCGCATGTAGATGCGCGGGCCGTTCTGCCAGGGCCCGATCGCGTTCATGCGGATGCGGTCGCCCAGCAGCGCTCCGCCGCTCTTGCGGCGGGAGGGGTCGATGGAGACGACCGCCACGCGCAGCTGGTCGTCCTGGTCCAGGCGCAGGCGTCGGATCAGTTCGTCGGTCAGCGAGGACTTGCCCGCACCGCCGGTGCCGGTGATGCCCAGCACGGGAATGCGGCGCTCGCCGGCGGCGGCCTTGACTGCTTCCATGAGCTTGGCGTCGGCCGAGCCGTTCTCGATGGCGGTGATGAGCTGGGCCAGCGCGCGCCAGGCCATCTCGCCGTGGCCCTGGATCGCCTTCAGGTCGCGCGGCGCGAACTCGCTCAGGTCCTTGTCGCTGCGCGCCACCATCTCGCCGATCATTCCCGCCAGCCCCATGCGCTGGCCGTCCTCGGGGCTGTAGATGCGCGCGACGCCGTAGGCGTGCAGTTCGCGGATCTCGGGCGGCACGATCACGCCGCCGCCGCCGCCGAACACCTGGATGTGGGCGCCGCCGCGTTGCTTGAGCAGGTCCACCATGTACTTGAAGTACTCGACGTGGCCGCCCTGGTAGGAGCTGACCGCGATGCCCTGCACGTCTTCCTGCAGCGCGGCGGTGACGATGTCATCGACGCTACGGTTGTGGCCCAGGTGGATCACTTCGGCGCCCATGCCTTGCAGGATGCGGCGCATGATGTTGATGGCGGCGTCGTGCCCGTCGAAGAGGCTGGCCGCCGTGACGAAGCGAACCTTTTGGGTAGGGCGATAGCTGGCGAGCGCCTTGAATTCGGCGGACAGGTCGGTCATGGGTACTCCAGGGCAACCCGTACCTTAATTGACGTTTACGTAAACGTCAATTGGGCGTCCGAAAACACCCCAAAAGATGGGGCACGGGCGCCCGCTCAGCCATACAGGTACTTCGGCAGCCACAGCGTCATTCCGGGCCACAGGTACATGAACACCATGCAGACGATCACGATGAACATGTAGGGCATCATTCCCGAGAAGATCTGGTTGATCGTCACATGTGGTGGCGACACGCCCTTGAGGTAGAAGGCCGACATCGCAACCGGCGGCGACAGGAAAGCCGCCTGGAGGTTGACGAACACCAGCACGCCCCACAGGATCGGGTCGATCTGGAAATGCTGCAGCAGCGGCAGGAAGATGGGCACGAAGATCACGATGATTTCGGTCCACTCCAGCGGCCAGCCCAGCAGGAAGATGATCGCCTGCGAAATCAGCAGGAACTGCAGCGGCGACAGGTTCATGCCCAGCACCCATTGCTCCACCACGTGCTGGCCGCCCAAGATCGCGAACACCGCCGAGAACAGGGCCGAGCCGACGAACAGCCAGCACACCATCGCCGTCGTCTTGGCTGTAAGGAACACAGCTTCCTTGATACGCTGGAAGTTCAGCGTTTTCGCCTGCCATGCCATGAGAAAGGCGCCGGCGGCGCCGACGGCGGCAGATTCGGTGGCGGTGGTGAGGCCAAACAGGATCACCGCCAGCACGACAAACGTGAGGATGCCCAACGGCATCACCGAGGAGACCAGCATGCCCAGGATTTCGAACTGCTCCGCGTCGAAGCGCGCGTAGTACCAGGCGAGCGCGGCGAGCGTGATCAGGCAGGCGATGCCGAAGCCCCAGTAGAAGGTTTTCGGCACCGGCTCAGTCATGCGAGACTGGTAGTCGTCCGGGTCGCCCATCTGCTTGAGCGGCTCGTCGGTGCCAGGCGGCGCGGCCACGCGGCCGGCATCGCGCGCTGCGCCGGGTGGCTCCTGCACCCCGCCGGCCCCGGGGGGCTCCTGGACGCCGCCCGAAGACGGCGGCTCCTGCACGCCGCCGCTGTCGGACGGTGGTTCCTGGACGCCACCCGCATCGCTGCTCGATGCCGCCGGCTGCGCGCCAGCCGCTTCTTGCTTCTGGACCTGCGCGGTGGCAGCCTGCACCGGGGCATCCCCCTGCTGTGAGTGAATCACCACATACCACCAGACCAGGCCTAGCGTCACCGCGGCGAGCGCCAGCGGCACGAGGGCCCTGCCCAGGCTGGCCAGCAGCAGGCCGCGCGTGATCGGGCGATTCCCCTGGTATGCCAGCGCACGCGATGGCGACGCGACGGCCGTCAGCAGAGCCGGCAGCATGCGGCGCGAATAGTTTGTCGACAGGTGCACGAGCCAGGCCGGCAGGTTCACCTTCATCTGGTCGGGCGGCAGTTTCGGCGCGATCTTGGGGTTGATCATCACCCAACCGACGACGTACACCAGGTACAGCAGTGCGAGGAAGAAGCCAGGGAACATCGCCGCCGCATACAGCTTGACCACCGACTGGCCGGCGACGGCGGCATAGACGATGATCATTACGGATGGCGGGATCAGGATGCCCAGCGTGCCGCCGGCCGTGATCACGCCCGAGGCCAGCCGAACGTCATAGCCGGCGTTGAGCATGGGCCGCATCGCGATGACGCCCATCAGCACCACCACGGCGCCGACGAGGCCGCTAGCGATGCCCCAGAACGTGCAGATGATCAGCGTGGTGACCGCGAGCGAGCCGGGCACGCTGCGGAAGGCCAGCTGCACGCTGTGGAACATCTTGTCGACGAGAGCCCCGCGTTCCATCACGTACCCCATCAGCACGAACAGCGGGATGGAAATCAGCGTGTCGTTGGTCATCGCGCCGAAGGCGCGCTGCACCATGAGATCGAAGACGCGGTTGTCCCAGAACGGCAACGCCGGGTCGTAAAAGGCGATGTAGCCGAACATCATGCCCAGCCCCATCAGCGTGAAGGCCGTGGGGAACCCCAGCATGATCACGACCACGATCAGGGCCAGCATGGTCATGCCCAAGGCAGCGTTGCTGATGATCATGTCTTGTCCCCCAGGCCGCGGGTGCGCGCTGCCTCGTCGATGTCCTTCGCGCGGGCGATCGCCGCTTTGCGGGCCTCGTCATCGACCAGCGTGCTGGCGGCCAGCTGCTGTTCGACCACGTCGATCTCTTCGGCGTCTTTCAGGCGCGCAGGCCACGCACCCGTACGAAGGCAGACGACGCAGCGGACCATCTCCGCGATACCCTGCATCAGCACGATGGCGCCTGCGACCGGGATCACGAACTTGAACGGGTACAGCGGCAGCGGAACCGCGTTGAAGGTTTGCTCGTGCATGCGCCACGAGTCGTTGAAGTAGGTCCAGCCGGCCCAGGTGAGCGCCACGATGCCGGGCAGAAAGAACAGCACGTACAAGATCAGGTCGAGCGAAGCCTGGCGGCGCGGCGGCATGCTGCCATACAGGAAGTCACCGCGCACATGTGCGTCCTGGGCGAGGGCGTACGCACCCGCCAGCATGAACAGCGTGCCGTACATCATGTTGCTGGCGTCGAAGATCCAGGCCGTGGGCGCGTTGAGGATGTAGCGCTTGAAGACTTCCGTGCAGATCACGAGCATGAGAACCACGATCAGCCAGGCCGCGGCTTTGCCCACCCAGGTGCTGATGCTGTCGGCCGTGTGCAGCAGTCGTTGCGTGTTCATTCTTGTGTTTGTAGCGACTTTGCAAAAAAAAGCCAGCAGTCCGGGCTACGAACTGCTGGCCGCCGGTGGGGATCGCGGGTCAGACCTTCTTCGGGGTGTTGGCTCCGCCAAAGTACCGGTTCCAGGCCGTCTTGAAGTCAACCATGTAGTCCGACTGCCAACGGCCCGCGCGCTCGGCGAACGAACGCTGGGAATCGAGCACCTTCTTGAAGAAGGGGTTGTCCTTCTGCTTGTCGACCATGATCTTGTCCCAGGCATCGAGCTGGTTGCGCAAGATGGCGTCGGGCGTCTTGTAGAACTTCACGCCCATTTTCTTGAGTTCGGTGTAGTCCTGGCTGTTGCGGTGCGCGGCCTTCCAGCTCATGTCCGCGCTGGCGGCCTCCGCGGCAACCTCGATGATCTTCTTGAGCTCCGGCGCAAGCGCGTTGTACTTGGTCCTGTTGAACAGGATCTCGAATTGCTCGCCGCTCTGGTGGTAGCTCTGCAGCATGCAGACCTTGGACACATCCTGGAAGCCCAGCGCCTTGTCCGACGAGGAGTTGTTGAATTCGGCGCCGTCGATCAGGCCGCGGTCCAGCGCCGCCACGATTTCGCCGCCGGGCAGGGGGTTCACCGCCGCGCCCTGGGCCGTGTACATGTCGACCGCCAGCCCCACGGTGCGGAACTTCATGCCCTTCATGTCCTCGACCTTGGTGATCGGCTTCTTGAACCAGCCGTAGGGCTGCGTCGGCATGGGGCCGGACATCCATGAGATGACGTCCATGTTGAGCGACTTGTAGATCTCTTCCAGCAGTTCCTTGCCGCCACCGTAGTAGTGCCAGGCCAGCACCAGGTTCGGCTCCATGCCGAAGGCCGGGCCCGAACCCCACAGGGCCAGCGCCGTGTTCTTGCCGTAGTGATAGGCCACGACGCCGTGCCCGGCATCGAGCGTCCCCTTGCTCACGGCTTCGAGCAGTTGAAAGGCAGGCACCACCGCACCAGAGGGCAGCACTTCAATCTTGAGCCGCGCGCCGGCCATTTCGTTCACGCGTTTCGCGTAGTCGTTGGCGTACTCGTGGAAGATGTCCTTCGCAGGCCAGGTGCTTTGCAGGCGCAAGGTCGTGGTCTGCGCGATGGCGACCATCGGGGCCGACATCGCGCCAGCGGCGACTGCCGCGCCCTTGAGCAGACTACGGCGGCGGGGGAGCTTTGGTGCTGTCATGTTTGTCTCCAGGGTTCAACGGGAATGAGAAAAACTATCTTTGGCGCTGCCCCTTAAGCCTTCAAAGAGGGTTTGTACCGAGCACGTACCATTTCCCAAAGCCGTAAGCCGTCCAGCATGAGTGCTAAGTCCTACAAGACGCTCGGGCGGGGGTCCTACACTTCACGGATCCGAGGAACTCGCCATGCCGTCCCCGATCCAGCTTTTCGACCCGGCGTCCAGCACGTATACCTATGTAGTCTTCGACGAGTCCACATCGGAGGCTGTGATCATCGACCCTGTGGATGAGCAGCTCGACCGTGACTTGAGCGTGCTCAAGGAGCTTGGGCTCAAACTGGCGTGGACCGTGGAAACGCATGCTCATGCCGACCACATCACCAGCGCCGGCCTGCTGGCCGAGCATGCCGGTGCACGCACCGCGGCGCCCGAGGGCTGCAACATCGGCACGGCGTCCGTGCAGTTGAAGCATGGCGACACGCTTCGCTTCGGCAGTGAGGAACTGCTTGCCCTGCACACCCCCGGCCACACGGCGGGCAGCATGTCCTATGTCTGGCGCGGCAACGTCTTCACCGGCGACGCCCTGCTCATTGGGGGTTGCGGCCGCACCGACTTCCAGTCGGGAAGCTCCGCCGCGCTGTACCGCAGCATCACCGAGGTCCTGTTCGCCCTGCCGGACGAAACCATCGTCTGGCCCGCGCACGACTACCAGGGCCGGACGCACTCGAGCATTGGCCAGGAGAAGCGCACCAATCCCCGGATCGCCGGGAAGACGCTGGCAGAATTCACGGCGATCATGGAAGACCTGCATTTGCCCAAGCCCAGGCGGATCGACGAGGCCGTCCCGGCCAACCTGACATCCGGCCTGCGGCACGACGCCGGGGGCGGCGCGCTCTCGGTGCGGGTGGCACCCGGCTATGCCGGCGATGTGTCGCCCGAGCTGGCCTGCCAATGGTGGCGCCGGGGCGACGCCGTGCTGGTCGACATCCGCTGCGATGCCGAGCGGGAGTGGGTGGGCTACATCCCCGGCGCGGCGACGGTCTGCTGGAAGCAGTGGCCCGGCATGAAACTGAATCCGGTCTTCGACGAGTCGCTCAAGGCGGCGGTGCCGCCGGGCAAGAAGGCGCTGCTGCTGTGCCGCAGCGGGGTGCGTTCGATCGCCGCGGCCAAGCGCGCCACCGAGCTGGGCATCGAGGCGTACAACGTGCTCGAGGGCTTCGAAGGCGACCCCGACGAGCACGGGCAGCGCGGGCACCGCGGCGGCTGGCGCATGCGCGGCCTGCCCTGGCGCCAGGGCTGATCTCCCCAGAATCCTTTCGACGATTTCCAACGAGGCAAGCAATAGCATGGCTGTCAATCTGTCCGCTCCCCGGGCCGAGGACCTGCGTCCGGTCGCGGGGCTGCGCATCGGCGTCGCGGAAGCCGCGATCCGTAAAGTGAACCGAAAAGACCTCACCGTGGTCCTGATCGATGCGGGCGCCTCGGTGGCCGGCGTGTTCACCCAGAACCGCTTCTGCGCCGCGCCCGTCCAGGTGTGCCGCGAGCACCTCGCGGCCGGCGACATCCGCGCCATGGTGATCAACACCGGCAACGCCAACGCCGGCACCGGTGAAGACGGCCTGGCCCGCGCGCGGGCGACCTGCGCCGCGCTGGCGCGCCAGTTGAACATCGCGCCGCAGCAGGTGCTGCCCTTTTCCACTGGCGTGATCATGGAGCCGCTGCCCCTGGACCGCATCGAGGCCGGCCTGCCGGCGGCGGTCGCCGACGCGGCGCCGGGGCACTGGCTGCGCGCCGCCGAAGGCATCATGACCACCGACACGGTGGCCAAGGCCTTCAGCCGCAGCGTCAAGATCGATGGCGCCGAGGTCAGCATCACCGGCATCAGCAAGGGCGCCGGCATGATCCGGCCCAACATGGCGACCATGCTCGGCTTCATGGCTACGGACGCGAAGGTGGCGCCGGCCCTGATGCAGCAGCTGGCGCGCGAACTGGCCGAAGGCTCGTTCAACCGGGTGACCGTGGACGGCGACACCTCGACCAACGACTCCTTCGTCGTGATCGCCACCAACAAGGCCGCGCACGCGACCATCACTTCGCTGGACAGCCCGGCGGGGCGGGCGCTGCGCGAAGCCATGCTCGAAGTCGCCCGCCAGCTGGCGCAGGCGATCGTGCGCGATGGCGAAGGCGCGACCAAATTCATCGCGGTGCGGGTCGAAGGCGGCAAGACCGGCGAGGAGTGCCGCCAGGTCGCCTATGCCATCGCGCATTCGCCGCTGGTCAAGACCGCCTTCTTCGCCAGCGATCCCAACCTCGGGCGCATCCTGGCGGCGGTCGGCTACGCCGGCATCGCCGACCTGGACCAGACGAAGATCGACCTGCACCTGGACGAGGTGCATGTGGCCGTCAAGGGCGGACGCCATCCGGCCTACCGCGAGGAGGACGGCCAGCGCGTGATGAAGAAGAGCGAGATCACGGTGCGCGTCGGCCTGGGGCGCGGCGATGCCGCCGACACGGTCTGGACCTGCGACTTCAGCCACGACTACGTGAGCATCAACGCGGATTACCGCTCATGAACGAGCAGGTCGAACAGCTGATCCGGCGCGCCAGCCAGCTGCTGGAGCGCATCGAGGCGATCCTGCCGCAGCCGCTGTCGGCGCCCGACTGGGGCGCGTCGGTCGCCTGGCGCTACCGCAAGCGCGCCTCGGGCCACGGCGTGCTGGAACCGGTGCGCCACGTGGCCACCATCCGCCTGACCGACCTGAAGGAGATCGACGGCCAGAAGGAAAAGATCCAGCGCAACACGCTGCAGTTCGTGCGCGGGCAGCCGGCCAACAACGTGCTGCTCACCGGCGCGCGCGGCACGGGCAAGTCTTCGCTGGTCAAGGCCTGCCTGAACGAATATTCGTCCGAGGGCCTGCGCCTGATCGAGATCGACAAGACCGACATGGTCGACCTGCCCGATATCGTCGAAGTGGTTGCCTCGCGGCCCGAGAAGTTCCTCGTCTTCTGCGACGACCTGAGCTTCGACGAGGGCGAGCCGGGCTACAAGGCGCTCAAGTCCATCCTCGACGGCTCGGTGGCGGCGGCCACGCCCAACGTGCTGATCTACGCGACCAGCAACCGCCGCCACCTCATGCCCGAGTACATGAAGGAGAACCTGAGTTACAAGCACACCGACGATGGCGAGGTTCACCCGGGCGAGGCGGTGGAGGAGAAGATCTCGCTGTCCGAGCGCTTCGGGCTGTGGGTCAGTTTCTATCCCTTCAGCCAGGACGAATACCTGGCCATCGTGGCGCAGTGGCTCTCGGCCTTCGGCGTGGGCGCGCCGGCGATCGAGGCGGCGCGGCCCGAGGCGCTGGTGTGGGCGCTGGAGCGCGCCTCGCGCAGCGGCCGGGTCGCCTACCAGTTCGCGCGCGACTACGCGGGCCGGCTGTGACCGTGCTGGTGGCTGACGGCGACCGCCCGCGCGAGGGCGGGCCCGACCGCAAGGAGGTCGAGGTGGCCGTCGGCGTCCTGGTCCGCGGCGACGGCGCCTTCCTCCTCACGTCGCGTCCGCCGGGGAAGGTGTATGCGGGCTACTGGGAGTTTCCCGGCGGCAAGGTGGAGCCCGGCGAGACGGTGGAACAGGCGCTGCGGCGCGAACTGATCGAAGAGATCGGCGTGGTCATCGGTGCGGTGCATCCCTGGCAGGTGACCCGGGTCGACTATCCGCACGCGTTGGTGCGCCTGAACTTCTGCAAGGTGTTCGACTGGCAGGGCGAACTGCACATGCACGAGGGCCAGAGCTTCGCCTGGCAGACGCTGCCGGTGCAGGTCAAGCCGGTGCTGCCGGGCACGGTGCCGGTGCTTGCGTGGTTTGCCACAGAGCGCGTCTTCACCGGCGCCACTCACGACAGCTGACTAGCGCTCCTTGGGGTCGCCGAAAGGCTGGTCTTCGGGCGGGGCTTGTTCCGGCACCCGGAAGCTTTCGCTGGCCCAGGCGCCCAGGTCCAGGTTCTTGCAGCGCTCGCTGCAGAACGGCCGCCAGCGGTTGGACGGCGCGTAGACGCTGTCGCCGCCGCAGGCGGGGCAGCGCACCATGCGCGGCTTCGCGGATGGGTCCTGCTCTTGCATCAGGAGCAAAGCGTGAGTTCGAACTGTGCGTCTTCGGTGCTGGGTTGCAGCTTGTCGGGGCCGTCCTGCCGCATCAGCCGCACTGAAATCATGAGGCGGTTGCCGCTGATTTCAGGCACCAGGCCGAGCTCGGGGTTCAGGCGAAGCCGCAGCAACTGGAATGTACGGCCTTGCGGTAGGTTCTGCTGCAACTGGCCATGGCTGGCGAGCATTTTCTGGGGGGTGCCCGAGTCGCGCAGGAGCTTGAGCAGCAGATGGATCGACTCGGCCAGGGGCGCCAGCGTGGACGCCCAGCGCTCGAGGTCGGCGCGTCGCGATGCCGCGTCGCGCTGCTGCCAGGCGTAGTAGGCGGGCAGGTCGAATTCGCAGGTACCGCCTGGAATCCCCACGCGGCTGCGGATGCTCATGAGCCACTCGTTTTCGGTGAGCGACTGGCCCGCCTTGCCCGGCAGCTTGTTCAGGGTGTCGAAGCAGCGATCGAGCTTGCCGATGATGCCCTCGAGGGCCGCCTCGGAGATGGCCGGGTTGCCGCGATAGCCATTGAGGGCGCCGCGCTGCCGGTCGAGGTCCTTCATGACGTCGGCCTTGAGGTCGGCTCGCGCCGCCACGTCCATCACTTCGAAGATGGTGGCCAGCGCATAGTGGTGATCAATCGGGTGCGGGCGCGGCACCAGCTCGCCGAGGCGGCGGAACAGGTGCTCCAGACGCAAATAGGTGCGAATGCGCTCGTTGAATGGGTATTCGTAGAGGATCACGCGCGCATCATAGCCCCAAGCTGCGCGCAACCTCCTTCACTTTTGCGGCCAGTTCGTCCAGTGACAACCCCTCGTTGGAAATCACGATGTCGGCGGCCGCCAGCCGTTGCTCGCGCGAAGCCTGGGCGGCCATGATGCCCCGCACCGCTTCGGGGGCCAGGCCGCTGCGCTGGACCACGCGCGCCACCTGGGTCTCGGGCAGGCAGTCGACCACGAGCACCCGGTCCAGCTGGCGGCGCCAGCGGCCCGACTCCACCAGCAGCGGGATGTCGAAGACGATGCAGCGCGCCCCGGCCGCCAGCGCGGCATCGACCTGACGGGCGCTCTCCTGGCCGACCAGCGGATGGACGATGTCTTCCAGGGCCTTTCGCGCCCCCGCATCCGCGTACACATGGGACCGCATGCGCTCGCGATCGAGCGCGCCGTCGGGAGTGATGAAGTCCGCGCCGAAGCGCTGCGCGATGGCGGGAATGGCCGCGCCGCCGGACGCGGTCGTGGCGCGCGAGATGGCGTCGGCGTCGATGACCGCTGCGCCCAGGCCGGCCAGCATCGCCAGCACCGTGCTCTTGCCGCTGCCGATGCCGCCGGTGAGTCCGACACGCAGGGCGGTCATGGTCAGAGTCCTACGGCCTGCAGGATGGCGGCCGGGCCGAACACCATGGCGGTCAGGCCGGCGGCCGCGAGAAAGGGCCCGAAGGGCACATAGCCGCCCTCGCGCAGGCGGCTGAAGATCTTCATCAGGATGCCGATGATCGCGCCGATCACGGACGCCATCAGGATGATGGGAACCAGCGCCTGCCAGCCGAACCATGCGCCAAGCGCGGCGAACAGCTTGAAGTCGCCGTAGCCCATGCCCTCCTTGCCGGTCGCCAGCTTGAAGGCGTGGTAGACCAGCCAGAGCGAGAGGTAGCCGCCGACCGCGCCCCAGACCGCATGCGACAGGGGCAGCGGCGTCCAGCGCAGGGCGGCGAACACGAGGCCCGCCCACAAGAGGGGCAGGGTGATGTCGTCCGGCAGGAGGGTGGTGTCCCAATCGATCAGCGCCAGTGCGACGATGGCAGCCGAGAACAGGCACCAGGCCGCGCCTTCGGTCGTGGGCCCCCAGTGGCGGACGCAGAAGTAGAACAGCGCGCCGGTCGCGAGTTCGACCAGGGGATAGCGCAGGCCGATCGGGGTGCCGCAGCTGGCGCACTTGCCGCGCAGCGCCAAGTAGCTGGCCACGGGGATGTTTTCCCACCAGCGAATCTGGTGGCCGCATTGGCGGCAGCGCGAGCGCGGCCGCATCAGGTTGAATTCCTCGGCTGCCGGCGGGGCGTGGCCCGCCAGTTCGGCGCACTCGGCCGCCCACTGCCGCTCCATCATCTTCGGCAAGCGGTAGATGACGACGTTCAGGAAGCTTCCGACGAGCAGGCCGAACACGCCGGCCAGGCCGGCGTGCAGCAGGGAGGGGTCGAGCATCAGACGACGGAGCCGAGCTTGAAGATGGGCAGGTACATGGATACCACGATACCGCCGATCAGGCCACCGAGGAACACGATGATGATCGGCTCCATCAGGCTCGACAGGCCCTCGACCATGTCGTCGACTTCCGCTTCGTAAAAGTCGGCGGCCTTGCTCAGCATGTGGTCGAGCGCGCCGGATTCCTCGCCGATGGCGCACATCTGCAGCACCATGGTGGGGAACACGTTGGCGTTGGTCATGGCCGCCGTCAGGCTGGTGCCGGTGGAGACTTCCGTCTGGATTTTTTGCGTGGCGCCGACGTAGACCGAGTTACCCGACGCGCCGCCGACCGAGTCGAGCGCTTCCACCAGCGGCACGCCGGCGGCGAACATGGTGGCCAGCGTGCGGGTCCAGCGCGCGATCACCGACTTGTACACCAGGTCGCCGAACACCGGCAGCTTGAGCATGAGGCGGTCCATGAACACCTGGACCTTCTCGCTTCGCTTCCAGGCCTGGAAGAAGAAGTACACCCCCCCGCCCACGCTGCCGAAGATCAGCCACCAAAACTTGACGAAGAACTCGCTCAGGGCGATCACGAACAGGGTGGGCGCGGGCAGGTCCGCACCGAACGAGGTGAACACCTCTTTGAAGGCGGGAATCACGAAGATCATGATCACCGACACCACCACGAAGGCAACCACCAGCACCGAGATGGGGTACATCAGGGCCGACTTGATCTTGCTCTTGATCGCCTCGGTCTTTTCCATGTAGACCGCGAGCCGGTCCAGAAGGGTTTCCAGAATACCGGCCGCTTCGCCGGCCTCGACCAGGTTGCAGTACAGGTTGTCGAAGTACAGCGGGTACTTGCGGAACGCCGAAGACAGGGAGGTGCCGGTCTCGACGTCCGTGCGGATGTCGTTGAGCAGCTTCATCACGCTGGCGTTGGAGTTGCCCCGGCCCACGATGTCAAAGGCTTGAAGCAGCGGCACGCCGGCCTTCATCATGGTGGCCAGCTGGCGGGTGAAGATCGCGATGTCCTTCGGCTTGATCTTCTGGCCGGAGCGCATGCGGCGCTTCTTGATCTTGGTCGGCGTGACGCCCTGGCGCCGCAGGGCGGCCTGCACCTGGTTCTCGCCCGCGGCGCGGGTCTCGCCACGGACCTGCTTGCCGTTGCGGTCGCGGCCTTCCCACTCGAAGACGAATTCCGTCACTTTGGTTGCAGCTGCGGTAGCCATAGGCAAACTCCTCCTGTCCTTCTTGATTTATCCGTCAGAGGTTGGTGCAGCCCAAGACCTCTTCCAGCGAGGTGACTCCGAGCTTGACCTTGTTCAAGCCGGATTGCCGCAGGCTCTTGACGCCTTCGGACTCCGACTGCTTGGCAATGTCCATGGCGCTGCCGTCGGCCAGGATGATGCGCTGCATGTCCTCGCTGATCGGCATGACCTGGTAGATGCCGACCCGGCCCTTGTAGCCGTTGTTGCACATGGAGCAGCCCACCGGCTTGTAGGGGGTCCAGGTGCCGTCCACGTCTTCGTCCTTGAAGCCGGCTTCCAGCAGCGTCTCGTGGGGGATGTCGGCCGGCGCCTTGCAGTGGGGGCACAGCCGCCGCGCCAGTCGCTGCGCGGTGATCAGGATCACGCTGGAGGCGATGTTGAACGGCGCGATGCCCATGTTGCGCATCCGCGTGAGCGTGGTCGGCGCGTCGTTGGTGTGCAGGGTCGACAGCACCAGGTGGCCGGTCTGCGCCGCCTTGATGGCGATGTCGGCGGTTTCCAGGTCGCGGATTTCGCCGACCATGATCACGTCCGGGTCCTGGCGCAGGAAGGACTTCAGCGCGGCGGCGAAGGTCAGGCCGGCCTTGTCGTTCATGTTCACCTGGTTGACGCCGGGCAGGTTGATTTCCGACGGGTCTTCCGCCGTCGAGATGTTGATGCCCGGCTTGTTCAGCAGGTTCAGGCAGGTGTAGAGCGACACGGTCTTGCCCGAGCCGGTCGGGCCGGTGACCAGGATCATCCCGTAGGGCCGGTTGATGGCCTCGAGCAGGCGAGTCTTCTCCTCGACCTCGTAGCCGAGCGCGTCGATCCCCAGCTTGGCGCTGCTCGGGTCCAGGATACGGATCACGATCTTCTCGCCGAACAGCGTGGGCAGCGTGCTCACGCGGAAGTCGATCACCCGCTCCGGCCCGATCTTGAGCTTCATCCGGCCGTCCTGCGGCACGCGCTTCTCGGAGATGTCCATCTTGGAGATCACCTTGATGCGCGAAGCGAGCTTTTCCTTGATGGCGGTCGGCGGCGAGGCGATCTCGCGCAGCTCGCCGTCGATCCGGAAGCGAACCCGGTAGGTGTGCTCGTAGGGCTCGAAGTGCAGGTCGGATGCGCGCATGGTGAACGCGTCCACCAGCATCTTGTGCAGGAACTTGACGACCGGCGCGTCCTCGACCTCGGAAGGGGTCTGGTCGCCCTCGTCGGCGCTCTCGGAGTCCATCGTCGACTCGTCGAACTCGAAGTCGTCGCCGATGATGCTGTCCATGACCTCGCTCGCCGAAGTGGCGCTGGCCTCGATCATCTTGGTGAGCTTGTCGTACTCCGTGATGATCCAGTCCACGCCCATCTGCGTGGAGAACTTGATCTTCTCTGCCGCCTGCTGGTCGCTGGGATCGGCCGTGGCCACGATCAGGCGGTTGTTGCGCTTGGCCAGCACCAGCACGCGCAGCGCCTGGCACATCTTGGAGTCCAGCAGGTTCTTGGGCAGACGCTGCGGGTCGACGGCTTCCAGGTCCAGCAGGGGCGCGCCGAACGCGCCGGACATGGTGTGCGCCAGGTCGGTGGCCGACACCGCGCCGGAGCCGACGAGCTCGGCAATGAAACTGGTTCGGTTGCCCTGGGCCTTGCGCGAGACGTCCTCGGCCGTTTTTTGTTCCAGCTTGCCGGCTGAAATGAGCGCCCGGGCCAGGCCCGGCAGCGCGACGGAAGGCGAATCAGCGGCTAGGACGGAATCGGCGGCGGCCATGCGGAGTCAGTGTTTCTTTACCCGCTGGCTCAAGCTCAGCAAGGCCTTGCGATCATCGCTGATCAGTCAAGCTGTGTAAATCTCCCTCACAAGGGCAGTTGGCCGGATGAGACGAGAAGGCCGCCTGTTGCCAACAGTTGCAATTCAGGCCCGCGCCAGCTCGAAGCAGGGGTGGTAGCCAGCCACATTGCACAGCTCGATATCGATGCCGCCCAGGTTGGTGAAGTCGCAGCGGGTCCGTCGCGCGGAAGCCAGGAAGCGCTGCGTCCGCTCGGGAAAGCGGGAGATGCGCTCGAGCTCGTGCAGGCGGCTGTCGAAGTCCGGGCCGGCCTTGGCATTGAGCGAGTTGAACCATTGCTGCAGCTCGGCAATCACGGGCGTGGCCTGCGCCGGCGTGGCGTAGCGCGGCAGGCCTTCCCAGCGCAGGCGCTCGATGAACGCGGCCGGCGCGCTGTCCAGCGTCCGCCGCGGCAGCACGGGGGGCTCGCCGGCGATGGCGGCGAAGAGCGAGGCGCGGCGGTTGATCGCGGGCGCCGGGAGCGCCAGCGGACGGCGGCCCTCGCGGATGACCGCCGCCGCCGCTTCGATGTCGACCTCGCCCAGGGGCCGGTCGAAATGCGAATAGAAGGGCTCCCCGGCCCGGTAGCGCACCTCCAGCAGCGCCGCCTCCGGCAGCAATTCGGGCGCCGCGGCATGGCGGGACGCCAGCACGGCCGTGCCGGCGTGGCCGGCTTCGACCAGCACCCGGCCGAGCACTTCCAGGTTGGAGGTTGAAAAGAACAGGAAGTAGTCCAGCTGCCGCATCAGGGCAAATACCCGGTCGTGCTCGACAGGGGGCTGGTAGCTGAAGAGATCGTCGCGCCCGGTTTGCGCCTGCACTTGGCGGGCCACCGCCGCCGGGTCGCAGCTGGGCGAGTGCACCGCGCCGACGGCCAGCAGCCGGTAGCGGCCGGGCTCGGTCCGGTTCAGTTCGAGCAGCAGATCGACCTTCTGCGGGAAATTCTTGTCCTCCGACAGCCGCCCCAGATGGCCGAGCGTGACCACGCCCTCCGGGCGGCGCTGGCCCGCGGCCAGCGCGGGGGCGTCGGCCGCCAGCACGGGTTCGAAGAGGTGGATGAACTCCGCGCGCAGGTGCGGGAACAGCTGCAGGCTGAGCGCGCGCGAATACTCGGAGGTCGCGAGCAGGGCGTCGCCGGGACGCAGGAAAGGCTCGCACAGGCTTTCCTGCAGCAGGTAGCCGCTCCACAGGGCGGTCTTGATGTCGCGGACGATGCGAAAGCCCAGGCCCAGGCGGTCCCGCAGCGCGTGGTAGTAGTGGGCGTGCGGGCCCACGTTGCAGACGACGCAGTCCACCGGCGCCAGCGTTCGCGCCGCATAGTCCTCGTCGCGCAGCAGGCGCGGGAAGTCGTGGAAGCCCACGTCCAGCCCGGGGTGCGGCTGCTGCGATCCCAGCAGGCGGTTGATTTCCGCGTGCGCGAGGTTCACGCCATCGCGCTGCGGCAGCGCCGGGTCGCTGTCGAAACAATGCAGGCTGACGCGGATCATTGCAGCCGGTCGATCCCGTCGAAGTCTGCGGGCAGCGGTTCGCCCAGCAGGCCGAGGAGGATGGCGCCCACGTCCTCCAGCGCGCCGCGGCCGGCGACGGGCCCCGGCCCGACTCGCGGCCCGCTCACATACATCGTGCTGGTCAGCGCGACATCATGCGCATTGTGGCTGCCGGTGCGGAAGTACGGCACCGGCCCGATGCGGCCGAAGCGCGGCGACTGCGCGGCGTCGACCGGCACCTCGTCCTGGAACACCACGATGAGGTCGGCGGGCGTCTTGCGCGGATCGGCGTCGAAGGGGTCGTCCCGCACGCGGATCACGCGCTGCACCAGCGGCCGGCCGGAGCGCGGGTCCACCAGGCCGGCGAGCTCGCGGGTGATCTCCTCGCAGGTCGGGATGAACGCGTCGGCCGCCACCAGTCCTTGCGCCTCCCGCCCCGTGACGTTGAGCCGGATGTAGCCGTCCGCCACCGAGGGCATCGCGAACGCCCGCATGCGTGGCCACGCCGGCAAGTACCAGTTGGCCGGGCACCAGTTCATCGGGTCGCCGCGCGCTTCCTGCGCCGCCGGCGACTCCAGTTCGGCTTCGCCCTCGGGCGTTCGCAGGTCCCACACCTCATGCTTCCAGTGGCGGCGGAAGTGCAGGCGCGGCGGCGGCACGCCGGCCGACGCGTCGCCGGCGGCGAGCGCGGCCCGGCCGCCGAAGTTCCAGCGGTACATGAACTCCGGCAGCAGCAGGACACGTGCGCTCTCGAGGCAATCGGCGACGATCTGGTCCAGCGTCAGCACGGCCAGGTGGACGTCCGGGCCGCACGCGGCCGCGAGTTCGCCGATGGAGGCGTCCACCGCGCGGTAGACCTCGAGCATCGGATCGGCGCCGTCGCGGCGCAGGACGTTCAGGGGGTGCGGCTGGCTCAGGTGCCACAGCAGGTGTCCCGCGGTGTGGATTTCCGAGTACTGGGCCAGAAACAGGTCCCAGGGCTGCTCGCGCAGCAGATCGAGGCAGGCGCGGGTGCGCCGCTCCACCGACTGCACCTGCCCCTGCGCGTAGTCCAGCAGGGCCCGGGTGTCGTACATGCTCGGCACGACGTACGACAGGCCCTCTTCGCCCGACAGCGCATTGGTGATTGACGCCGCGCGGGTCATCTTGGGATCGGGCCCGTGGCGCGCGATCAGCTCGGAAATCAGTCCCGCGGGCCGAGAAGCCGGGTAAGCCTCGTTCAATTCGGTGGCCCAGCCGACCACCTGCGCGCCCTGCACGCCGTCCATCAAGGGCGCGGTCAGGTCGAAGGTGACGACCTCGCGGCGGTCACCGAGCGCGTAGAAGGCGGGCGCCTGCAGCCAGTGGTAGATGGACGCCTCGGTGTAGCGGTAGTGGCGCGGATCCCAGTGGTCCAGCCAATGGTCCCAGCGCTCGCGCTTGCGACCGGTGAGCATCGGAATCCAGCAGTGCTCGTTGCTGAACCGTTTGGTCGAATGCAGCTCGACCACCGCCGAGCGCTCGCGCAGCGCCGCGAGCTTGGGCAGGTGGCCGGCGGCCATCCAGTCGCGCAGCAGCGCCTCGTTGGGTGCGTCGAGCACGATCACAAGGACGCGGGGTCGGGTCATCGCGCGCCCGCTTGCCTGCAAAGGGGACCGGCCATGGCGAGCGCCTGCGCCAGCAGGGCGCGTTGGCGCGCATCGGCGGGCTCGCCCAGGCGGTGAATGGCATCGACCCGGTCCACGGGCAGGCCGTTCGCAATGATTTCGGCCGCATCCAGGGCGCACAGCAGCCCGGTCAATTCCCTGTCGACGAGCAGGCGCCCAGCCGCCTCGAAACCGTCGCGCACGGGCTGCCCGCGCATGCGCCCGTCGATCCATGCGCCTTGCGCGCTGGCCACGCCGTTGCAGCCGAGCGAGCGCGCCATCGCCAGCAGCTGCTCCGGCGGCGCGGCGCCGCCGCTGCTCACGAGCGCGAGGTGCACGGGCACGCGGCCGTCGCCTTCGACCAGTCGCCTGACGATGAGCTCATACACCTCGGGGGCGGTGCTGTAGCCGATCTGCGGCTTGGCGTTGACTTCGATCACCACGCCACCCGTTTCGCGCCAGGACTGGCGGATGTCGGGCAACAGCATGTCGACCCCGCACAGGTCCAGCCCCACGGCGCGGGTGGCGTCGATGGCAAGGGCGAGGTTGTCGGGATGGGCGTCCTCGGGCTGCACCAGCGTCTGGATGCCGCCGGCGGAGATATTGCACTTGCGGCGCAGCAGCACGCGCCGTCCCGCTTCGGGAACCTGATCGCGGCGCAGGCCCTGTTCCGCCAGCAGGGACAAGGCCTCGTCGTCGATGTCCAGCACCCGGCGGCCGGTTTGGCGCACCGCCCTGCGAAGGCGCGGTCCGGCCAGGTCGATCTCCACCAGTTGATCGACTGTGTGGATGCCGTCGCCGTCCACGGCGCCGGGGCGGCGGTGCAGGATCTTGATGACCTTGCCGTCGAGCACGTTGATGCGGTAGTCGGCGCCGGAATGGTGCTTTTCCACCAGCACGACGGCGCTGAGCGCTCTCGCCTCGGCAAAGGCCTGGCGCACCGCGGCTTCGTCCTCGAGCCCCGCGGCAACGCCCCGGCCCTGCTCCTGGTCGTCCGGCTTGATCACCACCGGAAAGCCGATGCGCCGCGCGGCCTGCACTGCCGCTTCCGCGTCGGCCGCCACTTCATGCCTGGGCACCGGCAGGCCGTGCATGCGCAGCACCTGCGCCGACGTCCGCTTGCTGTGGGCGATCTGCACCGCGAGTCCTGAGGTGCGATCGGTCATGGTGCTGTGCAGCCAGCGCAAGCGCGCGCCCTGGCCGAAGCGGAACATGCCGGGCAGCATGGGGGAGGTGGGGATGCCGAGCGCATGGCCGGCCTGTACCAGGTAGAAGTTGTTGGTGCCCTCCAGGGCTTGCTTGCGCAGGTCCAGCAGCAGTTGCGAGAAGCCGTGCTGCAAACCCGCGGCATCCCCGCTGGCCTCGCCCTCGCCCTCGGTTGCGGCCATCGCATGGGCGAGCCAAGCGAGGGTGCGGCTCGCCGCGGCCGGGGTGTGAAAGGGCAGGGCGACGTGGAAGCACAAGCCCCCGTCGACCGCGGTCGACGCGAACACGCGTCCGTCGCCGAATACCGGCACCCGCTGGCTGCGCTGCACGAGTCCGTACCACTGCAGCAGCCGCTGGACCGCGGCCTGCGGCGGGGGCAGCGCGGCGTCGAGGACGGGCGCCGGCTCGTCGAGCAGCTGCGCCATGACGGCATCGAAACGGTCCTGCCGGCCGGGGTCGGCCGCGACGAGCAGCTGTCCGGTCATCGTGGACTGCCCGATGCCGTGCGCGGCGCCGCGCAGGCCCGTCCACTGCTTGCTCAGGACGATGCCTCGGACGGGTACGGGCGGGGAGCTCATGGACGCTGCGCCTCGCGCAACAGGTGCTCGACCTGCTGCACGCGCTCCTGCACGGACGCGGCCTCGTTGGTGACGAAGAGCACCGGCACCTTGGTGAACTGCCGCGCCAGGGCGGAGGTGACCAGCCAGTTCAGCAGCGTGCCGCTGAACTTGAGGTTGCGGCGCATCTCCATCTCGTTCCTGTCTTCCGCCACGCCGGGCCGGCGCAGGGGCAGGATCACGATTGCTGAAAGCTGCTCCGACTTGCGTTGCACCTCGTAGAGGAATTCGCCCGTGACCCGGTCATCGGCGTGCGGCGCCATGGTCACCAGCCAGAAATCCATCAGGTCGGCCTCCCAGCGGTCGGCGACGAACCCGCCGGGCCGGCGGTACGCCTGCTCGCGCGCGGCGACGCATTGGCGGTAGGCCTTCACGCACGACTGGACCGCGGGCTTGAGTTCTTCCTGCGTCACCGCGGTTTTCTGCCGCAAGCGGCGAAACCGGGTTTCGGCATTGACCAGTGGCGCCATGCCCTCGGCCAGCGCGGGCACGCCCCAGTGGGCCGCGAGCGCGCTCACGAGCGTGGTCTTGCCAGAGCCCACGGGCCCGCAGACGGCGACTCTCTGTTGAGTTGGGTCCATTTCCGCGATGGTATCGACAGCGCCGATGGCGGATGGACTGGTCGGGGTGAGAGGATTCGAACCTCCGGCCTCTACGTCCCGAACGTAGCGCTCTACCAGGCTAAGCTACACCCCGATTTGCTCCACACAACCGGCTCTGATTTTGATCTCAGGCGCGGCGCTGAAGCAGTTGAGCCGCCAATTGTAGCAAACCCTCGCTGCATTCGTTGCGCGGCAGTTGGCGCGCCGCTTCAATTGCCCGATTTGCTTCGGCGGCCGCGGCCTCGCGGGTGACGTCGAGCGCGCCGGTTTCGCGCACGATGGCCACGATTTTCCCGAGCTCGCCCGAGCCGCCCGTCTGGATCGCATGCTCGATCAGCGCGCGTTGGTCGGGCGTGCCGCGCCGCATGGCGGCAATCAGGGGCAGCGTCGCCTTGCCTTCGCGCAGGTCGTCGCCGAGGTTCTTGCCCATCTCGCCGGCGTCGCCGTCGTAATCGAGCACGTCGTCGATCACCTGGAAGGCGGTGCCCAGGGCCTGGCCGTAGTTCGCGCAGGCTTCCTCGATCTGCGCGTCGGCGCCGGCGAGCACCGCGCCCAGGCGGGCGCTGGCCTCGAACAGCTTGGCCGTCTTGGAGCGGATCACGCGCAGGTAGCCCGCTTCGTCGAGGGAGGCGTCGTGCATGTTCATCAGCTGCAGCACTTCACCCTCGGCGATGACGTTGGTGGCGTCGGCCAGGATCTCCATCACCCGCATCTGTCCCGCATCCAGCATCATCTGGAAGGCGCGCGAGTACAGGAAGTCGCCCACCAGCACGCTCGCGGGGTTGCCGAAGCTCTCGTTGGCCGTGGCGCGGCCCCGCCGCAGGGTGGATTCATCGACCACGTCGTCGTGGAGCAGGGTGGCCGTATGGATGAATTCGACGACCGCCGCCAGGTTGAAGCGCTGCGCGCCGGTGTAGCCCAGTGCCCCGCACACCAGCAGCAGCAGGGCCGGGCGCAGGCGCTTGCCGCCGGCCGAGATGATGTAGCGTGATACTTCGCCCACCAGGGGCGCGCCGGAGTCGAGGCGGCGCGCGATGACAGCGTCCACCTCGGCCATGTCGCTGGCGATCAGGGATAGCACGGAGGCGGTACTGGCGGAGGAATCGGTCAAGGCGGCGAACTGCTGAAAGTTCGCCCGATTATAGGAACGAGGTACTTGCCCCAGGATGGCCGGGCAGGGTGGCTTCGTGAGTAAACACAAACTATGCTATACTCGCTGGCTTCGCGGAAATCCGTCTGCGAATCTCCCCATTTCACGAGGTCAACATGTACGCGGTCATAAAAACCGGTGGCAAGCAATATCGCGTTGCTTCCGGCGAAAAGATCAAAGTAGAACAGATTGCTGCGGACGTAGGCCAGGAAATCGTGATCGACCAAGTTCTCGCCGTCGGCAACGGCAGCGAGCTGAAGGTCGGCACTCCCCTGGTGTCCGGTGCCACTGTCAAAGCCACGGTCGTGGCGCACGGCTTGCACGACAAGGTCCGCATCTTCAAGATGCGCCGTCGCAAGCACTACCAGAAGCGCCAAGGGCATCGCCAGCAGTTCACCGAGCTGCAAATCGGCGCCATTGCCGCCTAAGGAGCAGGAACCATGGCACAGAAAAAAGGCGGCGGCTCTACGCGAAACGGGCGGGACTCCCAGCCCAAGATGCTCGGCGTGAAGGCATTCGGCGGTGAACTGATCAGCGCCGGTTCCATCATCGTGCGCCAGCGCGGCACCAAGTTCCACCCCGGCACCAACGTCGGCGTGGGCAAGGACCACACCCTGTTCGCCCTGGTGGACGGCCACGTGCAGTTCCAGACCAAGGGCGCGCTCAACAAGCACACGGTAAACGTGGTCCCGGCCTGATCGATCACTTCGATTGGCCAGATCGAAGCCCCGATTCGTCGGGGCTTTGTTTTTTATACTGGGTCGCCCATGAAGTTCGTTGACGAAGCCTACATCGACATCGCCGCCGGCGACGGGGGCAACGGCTGCGTGTCGTTCCGTCACGAGAAGTACAAGGAGTTCGGCGGCCCCAATGGCGGCGATGGCGGCCGCGGCGGCCATGTCTGGGCGCTGGCCGACCCCAACCTCAATACGCTGGTCGATTTCCGTTTCTCGCGCCGCCACGAAGCCAAGCGCGGCGAACACGGCATGGGCTCCGACATGTTCGGCGCGGCGGGTGACGACATCCTGCTGAAGATGCCGGTGGGCACCATCATCAGCGATGCCGAAACGGGCGAAGTGCTGTACGAGCTGCTCACGCCGGGCGAGCAGATCATGATCGCCAAGGGCGGCGACGGCGGCTTCGGCAACATGCGCTTCAAGAGCGCGATCAACCGCGCGCCGCGCCAGAAGACGCCTGGCTGGCCCGGCGAAAAGAAGAACCTGAAGCTGGAGCTGAAGGTGCTGGCCGATGTCGGCCTGCTGGGCATGCCCAACGCGGGCAAGTCGACCCTGATCGCGGCCGTCTCGAATGCGCGGCCGAAGATTGCCGATTACCCCTTCACCACGCTGCACCCGAACCTGGGCGTGGTGCGCGTCGGTCCGGAGCAGAGTTTCGTGGTGGCCGACGTGCCCGGCCTGATCGAGGGTGCCGCCGAGGGCGCGGGCCTGGGGCATCAGTTCCTGCGCCACCTGCAGCGCACGCGCGTTCTGTTGCATCTGGTGGACCTGGCGCCCTTCGACGACAGCGTCGATCCGGTCGCGCAGGCCAAGGCCATCGTCGCCGAGCTGAAGAAGTACGACCACGCGCTTTACGAGAAGCCGCGCTGGCTGGTCTTGAACAAGGTCGACATGATCGACGCGGCCGAGCGCGAGGCCCGCGTCAAGGATTTCGTCAAACGTTTCAAGTACAAGGGCCCGGTGTTCCAGATCTCGGCGCTCACGCACGAGGGCTGCGACCAGCTGGTCAAGGCCGTGTACCAGCACGTCCATTCGCTGCAGGTGGCCGAGCAGCCCGCGGCGGAAATCGATCCCCGCTTCCAGGATGTCTGACAAATCCTCCTCCGTGCTGCACGATGCCCGTCGCATCGTGGTCAAGGTCGGCTCCAGCCTGGTGACTAATGAAGGCCGCGGCCTGGACGAACAGGCCATCGGCGAATGGAGCCGCCAGCTCGCGGCGCTGGCGCGTGACGGCCGGGAAGTGATCATGGTGTCCAGCGGCGCGATCGCCGAGGGCATGAAGCGTCTGGGCTGGACCACGCGTCCGCACGAGATCCACGAGCTGCAGGCCGCCGCTGCGGTCGGGCAGATGGGCCTCGCCCAGATGTACGAGACCAAGCTGCGCGAACACGGCATGGGCTCGGCGCAGGTGCTGCTCACGCATGCAGATCTCGCCGACCGCGAGCGTTACCTGAACGCCCGCTCGACCCTGCTGGCGCTGCTGCGGCTGAACGTCGTGCCCGTGATCAACGAGAACGACACGGTTGTCAACGATGAGATCAAGTTCGGTGACAACGACACGCTGGGCGCGCTGGTGGCCAACCTGGTCGAAGCCGATGCGCTGGTCATCCTGACCGACCAGAAGGGCCTGTACAGCGCGGACCCGCGCAAGGACCCGGGCGCAACCTTCATCCATGAAGCGCGCGCCGGCGACCCGGCACTTGAGGCCATGGCCGGCGGCGTCGGCTCCAGCCTGGGCCGCGGCGGCATGATCACCAAGATCCTGGCTGCCAAGCGCGCGGCCGGCTCCGGCGCATCCACCGTGATCGCCTGGGGCCGCGAAACCGACTGCCTGTTGCGCTTGGCGCGCGGCGAGGCCATCGGCACCCTTCTGGTGGCGCCCACGCAGAAAAGCCAGGCGCGCAAGCGCTGGATGGCCGATCACCTGCAATTGCGTGGGTCCGTCACCGTGGACGAAGGCGCGGCCGCGAAGGTGCGTGCCGAAGGCAAGAGCCTGCTGCCGATCGGCATGACGGCGGTGGAGGGCGAGTTCTCGCGCGGGGACGTGATCGCGGTGCGCGACCCATCAGGCGGCGAGATCGCGCGCGGCCTGGCCAACTATGCGAGCGCCGAGGCGCGCCTGCTCTGCCGCAGGCCCTCGGCCGAGATCGAGCGGCTGCTCGGTTACGTCGCCGAACCCGAGATGATCCACCGGACCAACCTGGTGGTCACGCGCTAAGCGGATCGCCGCTAGCGCGCCTCCGTCCGGAAGCGCATTTCCGGCGAGGCCTTCAGGTCGCGCAGCACCTGCGCCGCCGACATGTTGGAGGCATTGCCGACGCAGGCGCCGTTGCGCGCGATCGCCAGCGTGTGGCGGGCCGCCGCCACTTCGTGGATCGGACGCCAGTCGTCCTGCGCCGGCGTCCATCCCGCCCCGGGGGTGTGACGCGCATACACCCGGTACAGCGCCCTGTCGCAGCGGATGCCTTCGTACATCGCGTTGACCGCGCCCGAGGTGCTGGTGGCCACCACCACGTACCTCACGACACGGTCGCTGCCGACGGTCACCGAATCGGGATCGACGCCGAAGCGCAGGGCAGAACCGGACAGGTCCACGCCGACCAGCTTGTCCGTGCGCAGCGCCGGCGGCGGCGGCGGCGCGGCTTCCCGCCAGTCGGGGTCGGAAGGGTTCAGCTGGGCAGAGGCTGCGAATGCGGCGCAGGCGGCCGCCAATCCCGCCAGTTCACGGCGCATGCTTGTCCTTGGCCTGTTGGCGCGCCACCGCTGCCTGCGGGTCGGGCTCGAAGGTGGCGCCGGGCGGCAACTCGAAGGCCGGTCCGTGCGCGACGTCATGGTGATGCGCGTGATCGGCGCTGTCGTGATCGCGCGCGCGCATGCCGCTGCGCAAGTAGCGGTTGCGGTGGTCGTGGCGAGGAAGGAAGCGCGCCAGTTCGGTCAGCGCCATCTCGTAGACGCCACGCTTGAATTCCACCACGACGTCCAGCGGCACCCAATAGTCGTTCCAGCGCCAGGCGTCGAACTCCGGGTGATTGGTCGCACGCAGGTTCAGGTTCCAGTCCTGCCCCATGAGTTGCAGCAGGTACCAGATCTGCTTCTGGCCCTTGTAGTGGCCGCGCGCGTCGCGGCGGATGTAGCGATCGGGTACCTCGTAGCGCAGCCAGTCGCGGGTGCGGGCAACGATCCGCACATGCTCAGGCATGAGGCCTACTTCCTCGTGCAGTTCGCGAAACATCGCCTGCTCAGGGGTCTCTCCGCGATCGATGCCCCCCTGCGGGAATTGCCAGCTGTGGGTGCGAATCCGCTTGCCCCAGAACACCTGGTTCTTCTGGTTGAGCAGGATGATGCCGACGTTGGGCCGAAAGCCGTCCCGGTCAAGCATAATCAACCCCAATTCTTAAACTGAGTTCATTATGCACGGCGCTAGGCGCGTCTGCCATAGGCTCAGCAGCAAGTGCCCACCCCCCGGACTCGATGAAAGCCTCCCAGTTCCTCATTTCCACCCAGAAGGAAGCCCCCGCAGACGCCGAAGTTGCCAGCCACAAGCTGATGATGCGCGCCGGCATGATCAAGAAGCTCGGCGCGGGCATCTATACCTATATGCCGATGGGCCTGCGGGTCATCCGCAAGGTCGAGGCCATCGTGCGCGAGGAAATGGACCGGGCCGGCGCCGTCGAGCTGACCATGCCGGTGGTCCAGCCGGCTGAACTGTGGCAGGAGAGCGGCCGGTTCCAGGCCTACGGGCCGGAATTGCTGCGTATCAAGGACCGCCACGAGCGCGATTTCATCGTGCAGCCGACCAGCGAGGAGTGCATCACCGACATCGGCCGGCAGGAACTGCGCAGCTACAAGCAGCTGCCGCGCAACCTCTACCAGATCCAGACCAAGTTCCGCGATGAGCGCCGGCCGCGCTTCGGCTTGATGCGCGGGCGCGAGTTCACCATGAAGGACGCGTACAGCTTCGACCGCGACCTCGATGGCGCCAAGCGCAGCTACCAGCAGATGGCCAAGGCCTACCGCGCCATCTTCGACCGCTTCGGCCTGCGCTACCGGGCGGTGGCCGCCGACAGCGGCGCCATCGGCGGCGACGTGAGCCAGGAGTTCCAGGTGATCGCTGCGACCGGCGAAGACGCTATCGTCTACTCCCAGGGCAGCGAGTACGCAGCCAACATGGAGAAGGCCGAGGCGCTGGCCCCTGCCGCTCCGCGCCCGGGGCCCGCGCGTGCCATGGAAAAGACGCCGACGCCGGGCAAGAGCACCTGCGAGGATGTGGCACAACTGCTGTCCGTGCCGCTGCAGACCACCGTCAAGTCGCTGGTGCTGGCCACGGAACGCCTGAACGAGCAGGGCGAGATCGTTGAAACCCTGGTCTGGCTGCTGCTGATTCGCGGCGACCACGACATGAACGAAGTGAAGGTCAGCAAGGTTGCGGGCCTGAACAAGGGCTTCCGCTTCGCCACTGCCGCGGAAATCGTTGACCACTTCGGCGCCGAGCCCGGCTACCTGGGGCCGATCGGCACCCACAAGCCGGTCAAGGTGGTGGTGGACCGCGAGGTCGCCGTCATGGCCGACTGGATCTGCGGCGCCAACGAGGAGGACTTCCACCTCACCGGCGTCAACTGGGGCCGCGATCTGCCCGAACCTGACCTGGTCGCCGACATCCGCAACGTGGTGGAAGGCGACCTGTCGCCGGACGGCCAGGGGCGGCTGTCGATCGAGCGCGGCATCGAGATCGGCCACATCTTCGTCCTCGGCACCAAGTACAGCGAGGCGATGGACGCCACCTTCCTCGACGAGGACGGCAAGCCCAAGCTGTTCCAGATGGGGTGCTACGGCATCGGCATCACCCGCCTGCCGGCGGCGGCGATCGAGCAGAACCATGACGAGCGGGGCATCATCTGGCCGGACGCGCTGGCGCCGTTCACGGTGGTGGTGTGCCCGATCGGCATGGACCGCAGCGCCGAAGTCAAGGCGGCGGCGGAAAAGCTCTACGGCGAACTGGCCGCGGCGGGCGTCGACGTGATCCTCGACGACCGCGGCGAGCGCCCGGGCGCCATGTTCGCCGACTGGGAACTGATCGGCGTGCCCCACCGCGTGGTGATTTCCGAGCGCGGCCTGAAGGAAGGCCAGTTCGAATACCAGCACCGCCGCGACGCTGCGGCCACCAAGGTCGCGGCGAGCGAAGCCCTGGGCTTCGTCAAGGGCCGCCTCAAGGCGTGATCGCGCGGCGCGCGTGCCTGCGCGTGGCGCCCCTCGCGCTGGGGCTGTCCATGCTGCCCCCGCTCGCGAGGGCGGGCGCCCAGATCGAGGAGCCGCTGGCCGACTCGATCCGCACCGCGCTCAGTTCGGCGATCGCCAATGCCGCTCCACCGAAGCCCGAGTTCGAGAGCACCGAGGCGCGCCTGGCCCACTTGCGATGGCTGGGCGAGATGAGCCGGCGCCTGCAACGACGCAAGCCCGAATGGCAGGAACGCAGGGAATTCCTGGAAACGGTCTGGTACGAGAGCCGGCGAGCGGCTCTGGATCCCAGCCTGGTGCTGGGCCTGATCCAGGTCGAAAGCGCTTTCCGCAAGTTTGCCGTGAGCCGCGTGGGCGCGCGCGGCTACATGCAGGTGATGCCCTTCTGGTCGCGCCTGATCGGCGATGGCGATGCCGGCAAGCTGTTTCACATGCAGACCAACCTGCGCTTCGGCTGCGTGATCCTGCGCCACTACCTGGTGGACCGTGAGCGGGGTGACCTGTTCATGGCCCTGGGGCGCTACAACGGCAGCCGGGGACGCCCGGAGTACCCGAACGCCGTGCTCGCCGCGAAGAAGCAGTGGGAGTGGAAGGACTCGCCGGACAAGCTCGCCGGCAACTAGCGCCCTGGCGCCTACTGCAGGAAGCCCAGCTTGCCCTTGGCGGCGGGCTTGGGCAGGTCTTCCACCCAGATCTCGTCGCGGCCTTCCAGCCGCGCATTGCCGAAGCCGGTCATCAGCGCACGCCGCATGTCACGCGGCGCCAGCAGCGCGAGCTGGTCCAGCACCTCGGCGCGCGGCTTCGGTTCGAAACGCCCGCCCCAGCCGTGTTCGGCTCGGATGCTGACGTACAGGCTGCAGGCGATCGCGCGCGCGGCGTCGGCCGAGGGCGGCTCGATCTCGAACACGTTCATGCGGTTGAGGATCGGCTCCGGGATGCAGCGCTCGTCGTTGGCGGTCATGATCCAGATCACCTGGCTGGCGTCGATCGCGACCTCGGCGAATTCGTCGATGAAGTCCGCGGCGGTATCGTGCTCCAACAGGCTGTACATGGCGCCCAGCGGGTCGTACTGCGCATCGGCGTTGGCCTTGTCGATCTCGTCGACCACGATCACCGGATTGGCGTACTGGCCTTCGACCAGGGCCTCGAACACCTTGCCGGGCTTGGCCCCCTTCCACTGCGAGGACGCGCCGGACAGCAGCCAGCCGGCCGTGACGGAGCACATGGGCACCAGGTTCATGCCGGTCCCTAGCAGTTCCGCCAGCTTGCGGGCGAAATGGGTCTTGCCGATGCCGGGCGGCCCGAGCAGCAGCATGGGCGTGACTTCGAGCCCGTCGCGCGAATCCTGCGCGAGCGCCACATGGCGCTTCACGTCATCCAGCGCTTCGGTGAAATTCGGCAACTGCTCGTAGAGCGCTGCCATGTCTGGCAGCCCGCTTGGCTTGACCTGGAAGCGCTCCGGGCCGCGCTCCAGCATGCGCTCATAGGTGGTGCGCAGGCTTTCGTGGTCGCGGCCGGGGAGCTTGGCCAGCTTGCGCTCCACATCGTGGGGCCTGAAGACATTGCGCAAGCTGGCGATCGGCAGCTTGAACGACGAGGACTGATGAGGAACGAGACTGCGCGCACTTTCCATCGGGTACTCCTAGAGTCTTCCCGTTCATTCCAGCATAAGCCATGCCAGAACTCAATGGAGTGGGCCGCGGGTAGGACAATCGCGCAACAGCCCTTCGCGATCCGCGCGTGACGGTGACGGCGCTTGCTGCGCGAGGGCGTTTACTGCGCCGTGGTTCCGAGCACCTGCTGCAGTTCGCCGCTCTGGTACATCTCCATCATGATGTCGGAGCCGCCGATGAATTCACCCTTGACGTAAAGCTGCGGGATGGTCGGCCAGTTGCTGTATTCCTTGATGCCCTGGCGGATCTCGTCGTCCTCGAGCACGTTCACCGTGGTGACCGACTTCGGGTCGACGCCGCAGGCCTTGAGGATCTGGATGGCACGGCCCGAGAAGCCACACATCGGGAAGCTGGCGCTGCCCTTCATGAACAGCAGGATGTCGTTGTTCTTGACGAGGTCGGCGATGCGGTGCTGGGTGTCACTCATGAAATTCTCCGGGGGCGCGCGTTCACTTGGATAAGCTCGATTATCCCGATTCGGGCCACGTTCCGCCGCTGCAGCGCTCAATGCCCGCCAGGTCGCGGCGGCTGGCCACCTGGCCGAAGCCGGCCGCCTGCAGCAGCGCGCGCACGTCGGCCGCCTGGTCATGGCCGTGTTCCAGCAGCAGCCAGCCGCCGGCATTCAGGCGGGCGGGGGCCTGGGCCACGATGGTGCGGATGTCGCGCAGGCCGTCGGGTCCCGCCGCCAGCGCATCCAGGGGCTCGTGCCTGAGCGCCGGCAGGTGCGGATCGGCTTCGGCCACGTAGGGCGGGTTGGAGACGACCAGGTCGAAGCGCCCGTCCACGCCCTCCAGCCACGACCCCTGCCGCAGCCCGACTTCCAGGCCGAGCTCGCGCACATTGGCGGCCGCCACTTCCAGCGCGCCTGCGCTGGCGTCCACCGCGCTCACCGCGGCGTCGGCGCGGTGCTGCTTGATCGCCAGGGCGATGGCCCCGCTGCCGGTGCCCAGGTCGACCACGCGCGGCGCTGCGCGCGAGCGGATGGTCTCGAGCGCCCATTCCACCAGCGTTTCGGTGTCCGGCCGCGGGACCAGCACGCGCGGGTCGACCTGCAGCGACAGTCCGAAGAATTCCTTGTGCCCGGCGATGTAAGCGAGCGGCTCTCCTGCGGCGCGGCGCTCGCATAGCGACCGGAAGCGCTGTGCGGCGGCCGGTTCGATCTCATCGGTGTCGTGCGCCAGCAGCCAGCCCCGGTCCGACCCCGGACGGCCGAGCGCCTCCAGCAGCAGGAGCTGGGCATCCAGCCGCGCCAGCCCGAGCGCGGCGGCCGAGGCCAGGGCATGGACAAGCGTCATTGGACAACCTCCGCCCTACGGGCTGCGGTGCCATGAGCCTTCGAAGCGGCTGTGCGGCTCATTGGATAACCTCCGCCCTACGGGCTGCGGTGCAATGAGCCTTCGGAGCGGCCGTGCGGCTCATGCCAGGCCGAGTTCTTCGAGTTGCTCGGCCTTGCGCGCCAGCAGCAGCGCCTCGATCACCTCGTCGAGCTCGCCTTCCATGATGAAGGTCAGCTTGTACAGCGTGAGGTTGATGCGGTGGTCGGTCAGCCGCCCCTGCGGGAAGTTGTAGGTGCGGATGCGGTCGCTGCGGTCGCCGCTGCCGATCAGGCCCTTGCGCGTGGCGGCCTCCTTGGCCGCGCGCTCGGCGCGTTCCTGCTCGCGGATGCGCGCCGCCAGCACCTGCAGAGCCTTGGCCTTGTTGCGGTGCTGGGAACGGTCGTCCTGGCACTCGGCCACGATGCCGGTCGGGAGGTGGGTGATGCGCACCGCCGAGTCGGTCTTGTTGATGTGCTGGCCGCCGGCGCCGGAGGCGCGGAAGGTGTCGATGCGCAGGTCCGCCGGGTTGATCTGCACGGCCTGCGCTTCGTCCGGCTCGGGCAAGGCGGCCACGGTACAGGCGCTGGTGTGGATGCGCCCCTGCGTTTCGGTGGCGGGCACGCGCTGCACGCGGTGGCCGCCCGATTCGAACTTGAGCTTGCCGTAGACGCCGTCGCCGACCACGCGGATCACCACTTCCTTGAAGCCGCCGACCTCGCCGGCGCTCTCGCTGACCACCTCGCAGCGCCAGCCCTGGCGTTCCGCATAGCGCGTGTACATGCGCAGCAGGTCGCCCGCGAACAGCGCCGACTCGTCCCCGCCGGTGCCGGCGCGGATTTCGAGGAAGGTGTTGCGCACGTCATCCGGGTCCTTGGGCAGCAGCAGCCGCTGCAGCTGATCCTCCAGCTGCGGCAGTTCGGTTTCCAGCGTGGCGGCTTCCTCGCGCGCCATGTCGCCCATTTCGGGGTCGCCCGCCATCTCCCGCGCCTGCTCGAGCTCGCTTTCCCGCTGCAGGTAGAGGCGGTACTGGCCGGCCACTTCGGAAACCTCGGCGTGCTCGCGCGTGAGCGCCCGATAGCGCTCCATGTCCTGCACGACCTCGGGCTGCTGCAGGAAGAAGTCGAGCTCCTGCAGGCGGACCGGGTAGCGTTCGAGTTGCTGGCGAAGGAAGGATTTCACGTTGGATCAGGGAATGTCTCGCTGCGCTTCGAAGGGGCGCGGCGCGCTGGGCAGCGTGGCCGCGCGCCGGTTTGCGCGGCGCCGGCGCTAACGCTCTTTGCGCAGGAAAAAGTGCTGGATCGCGCTCGTGGCGCGGTCGCGGGAGGCAGCGTCGCCGCTGCGCAGTTCGGCCATCGCGCCGTGCAGCATCTTCTGTGTGAGCCCGCGCGACAGCGCCTCGAGCACGGCCTCGACATCCTCGCCCTTGGCCAGCTGCTTGCGGGCGCGCGCCAGCTCCAGGGCCCGCCATTCGTCGGCCTGGGCATTGAGCTGCAGGATCAGGGGCACGTGGTGACGCTGGTCCATCCAGTGCAGGAAGCTCTGGACCCCGGCATCGATGATGGCTTCGGCCTGCTCGACCGCGGCCTGGCGGCTTTCCTGGCCGGTCTGCACGACGCTGGCCAGGTCGTCGACGGTGTAGAGGTACACGTCTTCCAGCGCCTTCACTTCGGGCTCGATGTCGCGCGGGACCGCCAGATCGACCATGAACATCGGCCGGTGGCGGCGCGCTTTGAGCGCGCGCTCGACCGCGCCCAGGCCGATGATCGGCAGCGTGCTGGCCGTGCAGCTGATGACGGCGTCGAACTCGTGCAGGCGCGACGGCAGGTCCGCCAGGCGCATGGTCTCGCCGCCGAAACGGGTGGCGAGCCGCTCGCCGCGTTCCAGCGTCCGGTTGGCCACCGCGATCGCCTTGGGGTTGCGGGCGGCGAAATGCGTGGCCGCCAGCTCGATCATCTCGCCCGCGCCCACGAACAGCACGCGGATCTGCCCCAGGTCCTCGAACAGCTGTCCCGCCAGCCGCACCGCGGCCGCCGCCATGCTGATCGAGTGGGCACCGATCTCGGTGGAGGTGCGCACCTCCTTGGCCACCGCGAACGAGCGCTGGAACAGCTGGTTGAGGGTGGTGCCCAGCGCGCCCGCCCGGTCGGCGGCGCGCACCGCGTCCTTCATTTGCCCGAGGATCTGCGCCTCGCCCAGCACCATCGAGTCCAGGCCGCTGGCGACGCGGAAGGCGTGCCGCGCCGCGTTGCCGTCCTGCAGCAGGTAGGCATGCGAGCGCAACACGCCGGGCTGCACGCCACCGGAATGCGCGAGCCAGTCGAGCGTGCGGTCGATGTCGCTGTGCTCGCCGGCGCAATAGATCTCGGTGCGGTTGCAGGTGGAAAGGATGGCGGCTTCGTGCCGGCGTGCAAGCGACTCGCGGAAGGCCCGCAAGGTCGGTTCGAGCTGGTCGACGGCGTAGGCGAACCGTCCGCGCAGGTCCAGCGGCGCGGTGGTGTGATTAATTCCCAGTGCCCAGACAGCCATCAGCGGCGTCCCCGGCGTCCGCAGGCCGCCATCCACCTCTGGTTGAGGCGGGAATCCGGGCGAGCTGGGCGGAGCGGCATCGGGGGATTATAAAATTTGCTGAGTTATCAAGTACTTGCGCCACCGCAATTCCCCCGAATGAGTCCGCTCGCGCTGTTCTGGCATCTGCTGAGCTTCATCGCCCCCGCCCTGGTGCTGGCGCTGCTGGTGGCCGGCGCCGGCCGCCTGCTGTTCCCCGGACGCGGGCGCTGGTGGGTGCATGTCGCCTGCCACACCGCCGCCGGCGGCGTGGTGCTGGCCCTGGGCCTGTGGCATTTCGGGGTGGACGGCAAGATGGCAAGCTACGCAGCCCTGGTGGTGGCCGTGGCGACCAGCCAGTGGCTTTGCAGCAGGGCCTGGCGCTGACCGGGCGGCGGCCGCGCCGAAGACGCGCTGAAGCGGTACGCTGGCGCAAAATGATCGGGTAAGCATGGGACAGACACAGCAAATCACGCCGCAGCTGCGGCAATGGATCGTCGACCAGGCCCAGGCGGGCAACAGCGCCGAATCGGTGCTCCAGGCCATGCTGGCTTCCGGCTGGCAGGAAGACGTGGCCATCGAGGCCATGGAGACGACGCTGCGGGGGCATCTCGAGCAACGAGCGGCCGAGCAGGGACTGCCGCCCGCCGTGCCGGTGCCGGAGCCCCATCTCGACGACGCGCCGCTGTACGTCGATGCGGGCGATCGCAAGGTCTGCGTGCTGCAGTCGATGTACAACCCGCGCGTGGTGGTCTTCGGCGACCTGCTGTCCGACCAGGAGTGCGAGCAGCTGATCGAGTTCGCGCGGCCGCGGATGGCGCGCTCGCTCACCGTGCAGACCAAGACCGGCGGCGAGGAGGTGAACCAGGACCGCACCAGCCAGGGCATGTTCTTTGCGCGGGGCGAGAACGAGCTGATTGCACGCATCGAGGCCCGCATCGCCCGTCTGGTGAACTGGCCAGTGGAAAACGGCGAGGGCGTGCAGGTGCTGCGCTACGTGCCCGGCGCCGAATACAAGCCCCACTACGACTATTTCGATCCCAACGAGCCGGGCACGCCGACCATCCTGCGGCGCGGCGGCCAGCGCGTGGGCACGCTGATCATGTACCTGGCCGAGCCGGAAAAGGGCGGTGGCACGAGCTTCCCCGACGTCCACCTGGAAGTCGCGCCCAAGCGGGGCAACGGGGTGTTCTTCAGCTACGACCGCGCGCATCCCTCGACCAAGAGCCTGCATGGCGGCGCGCCGGTGCTGTCCGGCGAGAAATGGATCGCCACCAAGTGGCTGCGCGAGCGGCGCTTCGAATGACCGGGCGGCGCACTGGCGGTCGGGGAGGGCACCCATGACAACGCCTGAACAATCCCAGCTTGGCAAGCCTTCGGCCTACGCCGACAGCTACGACCCCGCGCTGCTGTTCCCGATCTCGCGCGAGCCCAAGCGCCTGGAGCTTGGCCTGCGGCAGCCGCTGCCGTTTTCCGGCGCGGACCTGTGGACCGCGTTCGAGCTGTCCTGGCTCACACCGCGCGGCAAGCCGCACGTGGCGATCGCCCACCTCACGGTGCCCTGCGAGACGCCCAACATCGTCGAGAGCAAGTCCTTCAAGCTCTACCTCAACAGTTTCAGCAACACGTCCTTCGGGTCGGCCGATGAAGTGCGCGAGCGCATCCGCGCCGACGTGAGCGAAGCAGTCTGGCGCGGCGCGCCCACGCGGGCCACGGTCGGCGTGCGCCTGCTCGGCCCGGAGCAGTTCGACGCCGAGCCGATCCACGAACTCGATGGCCTGTGCCTGGACCGGCTGGACATCGAATGCAGCCAGTACACGCCGGCGCCGGAGCTGCTGACCGCGGCATTCGACGAGCAGCCGGTGGACGAGGTGCTGACCAGCAACCTTCTCAAGAGCAATTGCCTGGTAACCGGCCAGCCGGACTGGGGCAGCGTGCAGATCCGCTACTGCGGGCCGCAGATCGACCAGGGCGGCCTGCTGCGCTACCTGGTGAGCTTTCGCAACCACAACGAATTTCACGAGCAATGCGTGGAGCGCATCTTCGTGGACCTGTGGAAGCGTTGCCAGCCGGCCAAGCTGGCGGTATACGCGCGCTACACGCGCCGCGGCGGCCTGGACATCAATCCCTTCCGCAGCAGCCACCCGATGGCCGCGCCGCGCAACGTTCGCACTGCCCGCCAGTAGCCAGCCGCCGAACGGTCAGTCGCCGAAGGACTTCAGCGGCGCCAGCGGGGCGAACTCGCCCGCGCGTTTTTGCTTCATCGCGGCGATCGCTTCGCGCACATGGGCGTTGCTCCAGATCGCGCCCTGCACCCAACCCATCTGCTTGAGGGCGTCGTCGACCGAATGGTCGCGTGCGTAGTGGATCACCTGCTTGGTGCCCCAGATGGCGACCGGCGGCTTGCTCGCGATCTCGGCCGCGCACTGCAGGGCCGCCGCCAGCATCGCATCCTGGCTGTCGAACAGCTCGTTCACCAGCCCGCAGGCCAGCGCCTTCTGCGCGGGCAGCCGCCGTCCGGTGTAGGCGAGCTCCTTGGCCAGTCCCAGCGGGATCAGCTTGGGCAGGCGCTGCAAGGTGCCCACGTCGGCCACCATGCCGATGTTGATCTCCTGCACGCAGAAGAAGGCGTCGGCCGTGGCGTAGCGGATGCAGCAGGCGGTGACCATGTCCACCGCGCCGCCGATGCATCCGCCGTGGATTGCCGCGATCACCGGGATGCGAAGCGACTCCAGTTTGGTGAACGTGGACTGCAGGTCGCCCAGCAGGTCGAACACCGCCGCCCGGCCTTCGGGCGAGCTGTCATCCAGCGAAATCGCGCCGCCGAAGGTCTCCAGCGCCATGCCGGCCGAAAAATGCCTGCCGGTCGAGGAGATGACCAGCGCCCGCGCGCTGCCCTCGCGATGCAGGCTGGTGAGGACTTCGTCCAGTTCGCGCCAGAACGCCGGGTTCATGGTGTTCATCGCCTCCGGGCGGTTGAGCACCAGATGGGCGACATGGTCGCGGACCGTCAGCGCGAAGCAATCCATGGCAATCCTTTCTTGCGGTGATCCACGAATGTAGCGCCCGCCCCCTTCAGGGCGTGGCAAAGGCGGGACAGGCGAGCGTCTTATCGAGCGACTCGAGCGGCTTATCGCGCAGCGGCCGACAGCCAGTCACAGCGCAGCTTGTGCTCGCGGTGCGCGCGCAGCCGCCAGCCGACGTACAGGCCTGGCGCGGCCATGCCCAGCACGCACAAGGGGAAGCCCCACCAGTAGTCGAAGACGTATGAAGGCAGCAAGCCGACCCAGCCCGTGACCCACACCGTGAGCATCGCATCCCAGGCGTGGTACTCGATCGGATGGTCGTGACGGTGCGCCACATGCCACTTCTTGATTCGTTGCAACTCGTCCAGCGTCATGGCAACCTCACTGGCGGGGTGGTTCTGTAAGTTCCGCGTCAGGTTCAATGTAAGTTCCGCGTCAGCTTTCGTCAACTGGCGCATCGGGACTGCCGCTGCCGTGGTTGAGCTGGGCGCTGCTGCTGCGCTAGAACAGGTCGAGGGTGCGCTCGCCTGGCGCCGGTTCGGCCACTCGATGCGCGGACGCCGATTCGCCACCGCCTGTCGCTGCCTGCGCCGTCTCCGCCTTCGCCAGCTTGCCGACGCGAACACCGAGCAGGCGCAGCCGCCGCGACAGGTCGACGCGCTTGAGGCATTGGCCGGCGATCCGGCGGATCATGGCCGGATCACTGGTGAAGTCCGGAATGGTGTGATCGCGCGTGGCGGTGCGGAAATCCTCGAAGCGCAGCTTGATGCCGATGGTCTTGCCGACATAGCCCTTGCGCCGCAGGTCGCCCGCCACCTGCTCGCACAGGTGGGTGAAGATGGCACCCAGTTCGGCCCTGTCGCGCACCGCGTGCAGGTCGCGCTCGAAGGTCGTCTCCCGGCTCATGGAGACTGGTTCGCTGTAGGTCACCACCGGCCGTTCGTCGCGCCCCCAGGCCGCATCGTGCATCCAGCCGCCGTAGGCCTGGCCGAAGTTGTCGATCAGCCAGCCGCGCTCCTGCGCGGCAATGTCGCCGATCGCGTGCAGGTGCAGTTTCGCCAGCTTGGCTTCGGCCTTGGGACCGATGCCATTGATCTTGCGCACGGGCAGCGGCCAGATCCTGGCCTGCACGTCCTCCGGGTACACCACGGAGATGCCATTGGGCTTGTCGAACTCGCTGGCCATCTTGGCAATCAGCTTGTTGGGCGCCACGCCGATGGAGCAGGTGAGGCCGGTGCGCTCGAAGATCGCCTGCTGGATGCGGCGCGCCAGTACGCGGCCGCCTTCGAGCTGGCCCGAGGGCACCTCGGTGAAGTCGACATAGACCTCGTCGATGCCGCGGTCCTCGATCACCGGGGCGATCTCCGCGATCGTCCCCTTGAACAGGCGCGAGAAGCGGCGCACCTCCTCGAAGTCCACCGGCAGCACGATCGCCTGCGGGCACAGGCGAGCGGCCTTCATCATCCCCATGGCCGAGCCCACGCCGAACTGCCGCGCGGGATAGGTGGCCGTGGTGATGACGCCGCGGCCGACATAGTCCTTCAGGACCGGGAAAGCGTCCGGCGGGATCTCCGACAGCGGCAGGCCAGTGAAGCGCTCGCGCAGCAGTTCGTCGGCGCGCCGGCGGCCGCCCCCGATGACCACCGGCAGGCCCTTGAGCTGGGGAAACCGAAGCAGTTCCACGGACGCGAAGAAGGCATCCATGTCCAGATGGGCGATACGGCGAATCGCGGTCACGCCGCCATTTTCCGTGCTCTGGCCGGCGCTGGCCGGGGGCGTCTTCGCGTTTTGCTGAACTTCGGCCAGAATGCCTCACGCAAAAACCGGAGGGACAAGCATGAAGCGCTGGTTGAAGTGGGTCTTGGGAGTGATCGCCGCCGTCCTGGTCGTGGCCCTGGCGGCGGGTTTCGTGGGCTGGCAGATGGCCGCGAGCAAGATGGCGCGGCGCGTGGAGGTCCAGCCGCGCCCCGTCGCCTTTGTGAGCGACGCGCAATCGCTGGAACGCGGCAGGTACCTGTTCGAGTCGCGCGGCTGCGTGGATTGCCACGGCGCCAACGGTGGCGGGCGCATGTTCGTGAATGACAGCAATGGCTTGAAGATCGCCGGCCCCAACATCACACCGGGCGGTGTGACTGCCGGCTACAAGCCCGAAGACTGGGAGCGCTCGATCCGGCACGGTGTCGACCCGAAGGGGCGTCCGCTGATGGTGATGCCCGCCGAGGACTACAACCGGTTCACAGATGCCGACCTGGCCGCGCTGGTGGCGCATGTGCGCTCGCTGCCGCCGCAGAGCGGCGGCGCCGCCATCGTCGAGTTCCCGCCGCCGGTGCGCATCCTCTACGGCTTTGGCGCCATCCACGATGCCGCCTCCAAGATCGACCACACGCTGGCGCCGGCGCAGCCGGTGCCGGCCGGCGTGACCGCGCAGCACGGCGCCTACGTGGCCAACATGTGCATCGGCTGCCACGGGGACGGGCTGTCAGGCGGCCGGATCCCGGGCGGGCCGCCCGACTGGCCGCCGGCCGCCAACATCACGCCGGGCGAGGGCAGCGCGATGACGCGTTACCCGGAAGCGGCGGCGTTCACGGCCATGCTGCGTTCCGGCAAGCGGCCCGACGGCACCGCGATCAAGGTCATGCCCTTCGAGTCGCTGGCCAAGCTGAGCGACCTGGACGCCCAGGCGCTGCACGCCTACCTCAAGACGGTGCCGGCGCGCCCGGCAGGCGGCCGCTAGGCATCAGTGCCGGCCGGGCAGGAGGATGCTCCTGTCCACCGTGTTGATGTCGGTGCGGCCGCAAAAGGCCATGGACAGGTCCAGTTCGCGCTGAATGATGCGCAGCGCCGCCTCCACGCCCTGCTGGCCCATGGCGCCCAGGCCATACAGCATGGCGCGGCCGATGTAGGTGCCCTTGGCGCCCAGCGCCACGGCCTTGAGCACGTGCTGGCCGGAGCGTATGCCGCCGTCCATGTGAACTTCGATCCGGTTGCCCACGGCGTCCACGATCTCCGGCAGCGCCGAGATCGAGGAGGGCGCGCCGTCCAGCTGGCGGCCGCCGTGGTTGGAGACGATGATCGCATCGGCGCCGGTGGACACCGCGATCTGCGCGTCCTCGACGTCCTGGATGCCTTTCAGGATCAACTTGCCGCCCCAGCGCTTCTTGACCCACTCGACGTCGTTCCACGACAGCGCCGGGTCGAACTGCTTGTTCGTCCATTCGGACAGCGAGCCCATGTCCTCGACCCCGCGCACGTGACCGACGATGTTGCCGAACTGGCGCCGCTTGGTCCCCAGCATGCCCAGGCACCAGCGCGGCTTGGTCATCAGGTTCATCAAGTTGGCCAGCGTCGGCTTGGGCGGCGCCGACAGGCCGTTTTTCAGGTCCTTGTGGCGCTGGCCCAGCACCTGCAGGTCCAGCGTCAGCACCAGCGCCGAGCACTTGGCCGCCTTGGCGCGGTCGATCAGCCGCTCGATGAACTCGCGGTCGCGCATCACATAGAGCTGGAACCAGAAGGGGTGGCCGCCGGTGGCTTCGGCGATGTCCTCGATCGAGCAGATGCTCATGGTCGACAGCGTGAACGGGACGCCGAAATCCTTGGCCGCCCGCGCCGCCAGGATCTCGCCGTCGGCATGCTGCATGCCGGTCAGGCCCGTGGGCGCGATGGCCACCGGCATGGCCACATCCTGCCCGATCATGCGGGTGCGGGTGCTGCGGTTTTCCAGGTTCACCGCCACCCGCTGGCGAAACAGGATGCGCTCGAAATCCGCCTCGTTGGCCCGGTAGGTGCTTTCGGTCCACGAGCCGGTGTCGGCGTAGTCGTAGAACATCCGGGGCACGCGCCTCTTGGCGAGCACGCGCAGGTCTTCGATGTTGGTGATCACGGGCAAGCTCGTCTCCTGACTCTTCTGGATGCCCGAATGCTAGCCGCTGGCGCGGCCGTTGGTCTTGAGCAAATTTGACGGCCGTCGGAAATCTGCTCAAAACCGGCGCCGAAGCGCCTCAGCCCAGGCGCGTGCGATGCCGGGCGATCTGCGCCCGCACCTGCGCCGGCGCCGTGCCGCCCAGCGTGTTGCGGGCATTGAGCGAGCCACGCAGCGACAGCACGTCGTAGACGTCCTTTTCGATCACCGGGCTGAACTGCTGCAGCACCGACAGCGGCAGCTCGGACAGGTCCACGTTGTGCGACACGGCCGCCTTCACCGCGTGCGCGACGATCTCGTGCGCGTCGCGGAAGGGCAGGCCCTTCTTCACCAGGTAGTCGGCCAGGTCGGTCGCGGTGGCGTAGCCCTTGAGCGCGGCCTGTTCCATGGCCTCGCGCCGCACCGTGATGCCGCCCACCATCTCGGCGAAGATGCGCAGCGTGTCCTTGAGCGTGTCCACCGTGTCGAACAGGGGCTCCTTGTCCTCCTGGTTGTCCTTGTTGTAGGCCAGCGGCTGGCCCTTCATCAGCGTCAGCAGCCCCATCAGGTGCCCGACCACGCGCCCGGTCTTGCCGCGCGCCAGTTCCGGCACGTCCGGATTCTTCTTCTGCGGCATGATCGACGAGCCCGTGGTGAAGCGGTCGGCGATCTGGATGAAGCTGAAATTCTGGCTCATCCACAGCACCAGTTCTTCCGACAGCCGGCTGACATGGACCATGGCCAGCGAGGCGGCGGCGGTGAATTCGATGGCGAAGTCACGGTCGCTCACCGCGTCCAGCGAGTTCTGGCAGACGCCGTCCATGCCCAGGCTGCGCGCCACCATCTCGCGGTCCAGCGGGTAGCTGGTGCCGGCCAGGGCGGCGGCGCCCAAGGGCAGTTGGTTCACGCGCCGGCGCACGTCGGCCATGCGTTCGGCGTCGCGGCTGAACATCTCGACGTAGGCGAGCATGTGGTGGCCGAAACTGACCGGCTGGGCCACCTGCAGGTGGGTGAAGCCGGGCATCACGGTGTCGATATTCGCCTCGGCCAGCGCCAGCAGCGCCTTCTGCAGTTCCACGTACAGCAGGCCGATCGCATCGATCTCCGCGCGCAGCCACAGGCGGATGTCGGTGGCGACCTGGTCGTTGCGGCTGCGGCCGGTGTGCAGGCGCTTGCCGGCGTCGCCCACCAGCTGGGTCAGGCGGGCCTCGATGTTCAGGTGCACGTCTTCCAGTTCCAGCTTCCATTGGAAGGCGCCGGACTCGATTTCCTGGGCGACCTGCGCCATGCCCTTTTCGATGGCCGCCAGGTCGGCGGCCGAAATGATGCCCTTGGCGGCCAGCATGCGGGCGTGCGCCAGCGAGCCGTCGATGTCGGCGCGCCACATGCGGCGGTCGAAATTAACGCTGGCCGTGTAGCGCTGCACCAGCTCGCTCACGGGCTCGGAAAACAGGGCGGACCAGCCCTCAGACTTTTTATCGAGTTGGCTCATAGGCGTGGCATGGGGCGCGCGGATGGTTGGCCCCTGGAGTCGGGTCGGGCAAGATCACCAATAATCGGCGCAAAACCGCTTCTCGATGAACGATTCGCAAATTTTATCGACCTTCCCCACCCCTGCCGCCGCGGCCGGGCCGGCGCGCCGTCCGCTGGTCTACGACGCCTGCCAGGTCGGGGTGGTGCTGCGCGCCGTGCTGTTCGTCGAGACGGTGATGGCGGTGGGCGCCCTGTTCAGCGCGGGCAGCGTGGCCGACTGGCTGCTGCAGACGGCGGTGCTCAGCGGCGCGGCCTTGCCGGCCACGCTGGCCTGGCTGGTGGTGAGCTGCGGCCTCAAGAGCGTGCTGGCGCGCCTGCCGGCCGCCGGCCAGCAGGCTTTCGGCGTGCTGCTCGGCGCCCTGGCCGGACTGTACGGATGCGCTGTCCTGAGCATGTACGGTTTCATCGTCCGCGCGCCCTGGGTGGCCTCGGCCGCCGCCGGGGCGCTGCTGGCCGCGGCCCTGGTGGCGGCCCTGGTGCTGCGCGCCAAGGGCCGCATGCCGGCCGATGCGCAAGCCCGGTTGTCGGAACTGCAGGCGCGCATCCGGCCGCATTTCCTGTTCAACACCCTCAACAGCGCGATCGCGCTGGTGCGCGAGGACCCGGCCCGCGCGGAAGCGATCCTCGAGGACCTGAGCGACCTGTTCCGGCATGCCCTGGCGGCGCCGGGCGAATCCGTGACGCTGGGCGAGGAAGTGACGCTGGCCCGGCGCTACCTCGACATCGAGCAGGTGCGCTTCGGCGAGCGGCTGGAGGTGGCGTGGTCGCTCGATCCGGCCGCCGACGGCGCGCGGGTGCCGCCCCTGATGCTGCAGCCGCTGGTGGAAAACGCCGTCAAGCACGGGGTCGAGCCTAGCGGCGCGGGAGCGCAGGTGAGGATCAAGACGCAGCGCCGCAGCGGCAGCGTGGTGATCAAGGTGACGAACACGGTGCCCGCCGGACAGGGCGAGCGCGGCCTGGGCGTGGCACAGGACAACGTGCGCGAGCGGCTGCGGCTGCTGCACGACGTGGAGGGCCAGTTCCAGGCGGTCCTGAAGGACGGGGTCTACCAAGTGCGCGTCGAGGTGCCGGTGGAGCCGGCATGAGTCTGCAACCATGAGCCTGCAACTGCTGCTGGTGGATGACGAAGCGCTCGCGCGCTCGCGGCTGCGCACGCTGGTGGCCGAGTGCGCGCCGGTGGCGGTGGTGGCCGGCGAGGCCGCCAATGCCGTGCAGGCGATGGAGCAGCTGGCCCACAAGGAATTCGACGCCGTGCTGCTGGACGTGCGCATGCCCGGCACCGACGGCCTGTCGCTGGCCGGCGCCTTGCGCGCTTCGCGCCGGCGGCCCGCCATCGTGTTCGTGACGGCGCACGCCGAACATGCGGTGGCGGCATTTGAGCTGGAGGCCGTCGACTACCTGACCAAGCCGGTGCGGCTCGAGCGCCTGCGCGCCGCCCTCGAGAAGGTGGAACGCCATGCGCGCATGCCCGTTGCGGTCGAGGACGCCGAAACGGTGTTGCTCATCCAGGATCGCGGCCGCACCGAGCGCGTCCCCATGGCCGAGGTGCTGTACCTCAAGGCCGAGCTCAAATACATCACTGTGCGCACTTCAGCCAGAAGCTATATCCTCGATGCGTCGCTCAGCGAGCTCGAGGAACGCCACCAGGCGCACTTCCTGCGCGTGCACCGGAACGCGCTGGTGGCCCGGCGAGCCCTGCGCGCGCTGGAGAAGCACGACGACCCGGAAGAAGGCGAAGGCTGGGCAGTGCGCTTGAACGGCATCGACGAACTGGTCGCGGTTTCGCGGCGGCAGTTGAGCGCGGTGCGGGAGGCGCTTGCCGGCTGAGGGCAGGCGCATGCACAAAGCAGACCCGGAAATCGAGAAGGTGGCTCGCGAGCCCGGCGCGCCGCCGCTCGTCGCGCCGGGGCCCGCCGACTCCGACGATGCGTCGAACGCCTTGCTGCAGGTGCCGGTGCAGGTGCGCAGCGCCACGCTGATCGTCCTGGCGGTCCTGCTCGTGGCGGCAACGCTGAAATGGGCCAGTGCCTTCTTCATCCCGCTGATGCTGGGATTGCTCCTGAGCTACGCGCTGTCGCCCATCGTCGATGCGCTGCAGCGCCTGCGCGTCCCGCGCGCGCTCAGCGCCGGGGTGCTGATCCTGGGCCTGCTGGCCGGCGCGGGCGCGTCCATCTATTCCTTTGCCGACGACGCGAACGCGTTGATCGATTCGCTGCCCGAGGCGGCAGAGCGCGTGCGCGATGCGGTCCGCAAGCGCACGGCAAACGGCGCGCCACTGGACACCGTGCAGAAGGCGGCCCAGCGGCTCGAGCAGGCGGCGGCCGCGGCCGGTCCCGGGGCGCCGCCCCCGCCCCGGGGCGTGCAGCGGGTGGTGATCGAGAAGCCGCACTTCGACCTGCGCGAGCATCTTTGGAGCGGCACCCTGGGGCTGGCCAGCCTGATCGGGCAGACCCTGGTGGTGATCTTCCTGACTTTTTTTCTGCTGCTGTCAGGCGACACCTTCCGGCGCAAGCTGGTGAAGATCGCGGGACCGGAACTGTCCACCAAGAAGATCACGGTGCAGGCGCTCGACGAGATCACGGGGCAGATCCAGCGCTACCTGCTGGTGCAGGTGGCTACCAGCATCCTGGTGGGCGTGGCGACCGGCCTGTCGTTCTGGGCGCTCGGCCTCAAGCATGCCGGCGTCTGGGGCCTGGGCGCGGGCCTCTTGAATCTGATCCCCTACATCGGCTCGGCAGTGATCACCGGTGCCGCGGCGCTGGTGGCTTTCCTGCAATTCGGCGAGTTCGACATGGCGTTCTACGTTGCGGCGGCTTCGCTCGCCATCCACATCGTCGTCGGCAACCTGCTGGTGCCCTGGCTCACCGGCCGCGCCAGCCGCATGAATCCGGTCGCCGTCTTCATCGGCGTGCTGGCCTGGGGCTGGCTGTGGGGCGTTTGGGGCCTGCTGCTGGGCATTCCCATCCTGATGGTGGTCAAGGCCGTCTGCGACCGCGTCGACCAGCTCAAGCCGGTGGGCGAACTGCTGGGGGACTAGGGGGTTCTCAGCCGGTATTGCGCAAGGCGGCGGCGATGCCGTTGATCGACAGGTGGATGCCGCGCCGGGCGCGCTCGTCGAGCTTGCCTTCGCGGTGACGGCGCACCAGTTCGACCTGCAGGTGGTGCAGCGGGTCGATGTAGGGAAAGCGGTGCCGGATCGAGCGCTGCAGCGACGGGTTGGAGGCGAGCCGCTGGCGCTCGCCGGTGATCTGCTGCAAGGCGTCGACGGTCAGGTGCCACTCGGCTTCGATCAGCGCGAACACGCGCTTGCGCAGGCGCGCGTCGCCGACCAGCTCGGCATAGCGCGAGGCCAGGGCCAGGTCGCTCTTGGCCAGCACCATGTCCACGTTCGACAGCAGCGCGCGGAAGAACGGCCACTGCTTGTACATCTTCTGCAGCAGCGCCAGGCCCTCGCGCCGCGGACGCTGCGGGTTGTCGTCGAGGAAGTCGCGCACCGCGCTGCCGAAGCCGTACCAGCCGGGCAGCGTGAGGCGGCATTGGCCCCAGCTGAAGCTCCAGGGGATGGCGCGCAGGTCCTCGATCTTCTGGGTGGCTTTGCGCGAGGCCGGGCGCGAGCCGATGTTGAGTTCGGCGATCTCGCGGATCGGCGTCGAGTCGAAGAAGTACTCGGTGAAGCCGGGGGTGTCGTACACCAGCGTGCGGTAGGCCTGCATGCTGATGGCCGACAGGGATTCGGCGGCGGCCAGGAACTCCTTGGGCGCCGTCTTGGTCGGCTGCAGCAGCGTGGCTTCCAGCGTCGCCGCCACCAGGGTCTCGAGGTTGCGCCGGCCGATCTCGGGGTTGGCGTACTTGGAGCCGATCACCTCGCCCTGCTCGGTCAGGCGGATCTGGCCGCGCACGGTGCCGGGGGGCTGCGCCAGGATGGCCTGGTAGCTCGGCCCGCCGCCGCGGCCCACGGTGCCGCCGCGGCCGTGGAACATGCGCAGCCGGATGTTCAGCGCGCCGGCCATCTGGTCGAACAGTTCCACCAGCGCGATCTCGGCGCGGTAGAGCTCCCAGTTGCTGGTGAAGATGCCGCCGTCCTTGTTGCTGTCGCTGTAGCCGAGCATGATGTCCTGCTCGCTGCCGGAGCGCTGCACCAGCCGGGCGATGCCGGGCGTTCCGTAGAACTCGCGCATGATGGGCGCGGCGTGGCGCAGGTCCTCGATGGTCTCGAACAGCGGCACCACGATCAGGTCGGCGCTCGCCTTCTCGTCGAGCGTGCCGTGCAGCAGGCCGACTTCCTTTTGCAGCAGCAGCACCTCCAGCAGGTCGCTCACGCTTTCGGTGTGGCTGATGATGTAGTGGCGGATCGCCTGCGCGCCGAAACGCTCCCGCATGCGGCGGGCGGTCTCGAACACGGCCAGCTCGCGCCGCGCGAGTTCGCTGTAGCTGGCGCCCAGCACCCGCAAGGGCCGGGCGTCGGACAGCAGCCGCACCAGCAGGGCGCGGCGCGCCGATTCCTGCAGCCGCGCGTAGTGCGGTTCGATGCGCGCCACCGCAAGCAGTTCGGCGATCACCGCCTCGTGCTGGTCGGAGCTCTGGCGCAGGTCCACGGTGGCGAGGTGGAAGCCGAACACCTCGACCGCCCGGATCAGCGGATGCAGGCGCTGCTGCACCAGCGGCTGGCCGTGGTGCGCCAGCAGCGAGGCTTCGATGGTGCGCAGGTCCACCAGGAAGTCTTCCGCCTGCAGGTACGGGTTCTGGGGCGGCACCGCGTGGCGCGCCGCCTCGCCGCCGGTCAGTTCCCTGAGGCTGGCGGCCAGCCGCGAATACATGCCGGTGAGCGCCCGCCGGTAAGGCTCGTCGAGCCGGTGCTCGGTGACGTCGGGCGAGCTGTCCGCGAGCGCGCGCATCCCGGGCGTCACGTCCACCAGCAAGGCGGACTGCGACAACTCGCCGCCCAGGTAGTGCACCTCGGTCAGGTAGTGGCGCAGCGCCACTTCCGATTGCCGGCGCAGCGCGTACTCCAGCGTCTCGGCCGTCACGTTCGGGTTGCCGTCGCGGTCGCCGCCGATCCATTGCCCCATGCGCAGGAAGCTGGCGACCGGCTGCTGGCCGAGCTCGCGCTCCAGCTCGGCGTAGAGCTTGGGAATCTCGCGCAGGAAGGTCGCCTCGTAGTAGGACAGGGCGTTCTCGATCTCATCGGCGACGGTGAGGCCGGTGAAGCGCAGCAGGCGCGTCTGCCACAGCTGCAGGACGCGGGCGCGGATCTGCGCCTCGTTGGCGGCCAGCTCGCGCGGGGCCAGCGCGTCCTTGGGCAGGGCGCTCGCCTTGATTTCGTCACGCGCCGTGAGCAGGGTGGCGATCACGCGCTCGGCGTCCAGGATGCTCTTGCGCTGGACCTCGGTCGGGTGCGCCGTCAGCACGGGCGAGACATAGCTTTGCGCCAGCGTCTGCGACACGGTGCGCGGCGCGATGCCGGCCCAGCGCAGGCGGGCCAGCGCGACCTCGATGCTGCCTTCCTGCGTGTCGCCGGCGCGCTCATGGATGATGCGGCGGCGGATGTGGTGCCGGTCCTCCGCCAGGTTGGCCAGATGGCTGAAGTAGGTGAAGGCGCGGATCACGCTCACGGTCTGCTCGGTGGTGAGCGACTTGAGCAGGGCCTTGAGGGCGCGGTCGGCGTCGTGGTCGGCGTCGCGCCGGAACGCCACCGAGAGCTTGCGCACGCGCTCGACCAGGTCGAAGGCGTCGACGCCCTCCTGCTCGCGGATCACGTCGCCCAGGATGCGGCCCAGCAGCCGGATATCCTCCACCAGCGGGCGTTCGTTGTCGCGCGCGCGTCGCGACGGGGAAGGGCTGGCTTCAGGGGCGGAGGTCGGCATGGCTGGCTGTGTGTGCTTAGTTTTTCAGCAGCGCGCATGCTAGCATCCGCGGCAGTAGAAGCATTGCAGGTGACGATCTTGGGCCAGCTAGTGATTGCCACGCGGGAGAGCCGGCTCGCCCTGTGGCAGGCAGAACATGTGAAGGCGCTGCTGGAGCAGCGCGGGCATCCGGTGTCGCTGCTGGGCATGACCACGCGGGGCGACCAGATCCTCGACCGCTCGCTCAGCAAGGTCGGCGGCAAGGGCCTGTTCGTCAAGGAACTGGAAGTCGCGCTGGAAGAGGGGCGCGCCCACATTGCCGTCCATTCGCTCAAGGACGTGCCGATGGAACTGCCGGCCGGCTTCATGCTGGCCTGCGTGATGGAGCGCGAGGATCCGCGCGACGCCTTCGTCTCGAACCGGTACGCCACGCTCGACGAACTGCCGCAGGGCGCGGTGGTCGGCACCTCCAGCCTGCGCCGCGTGGTGCTGCTGCGCGCGCAGCGGCCCGACCTGCGGATCGAGCCGCTGCGGGGCAACCTGGACACGCGCCTGCGCAAGCTCGACGAGGGGCAGTACGACGCGATCGTGCTGGCCGCGGCCGGACTGAAGCGGCTGGGACTGGCGTCCCGCATCCGCGCCATCTTCGAGCCGGAGCAGATGCTGCCGGCCGCGGGGCAGGGCGCGCTCGGCATCGAGATCCGCAGCGATCGCGGCGACCTGGCCGAATTGCTGGAGCCGCTGTCGCACCATGCGACCACCCTGGCCGTCGCGGCCGAACGCGAGGTGAGCCGCGCCATGGGCGGCAGTTGCTCGATGCCGCTGGCCGCCCACGCGGCCTTCTCCGGCGAGTACCTGCAGCTGCGCGCCGCCTGGGGCGACCCCGAGGGTTCGGGCGCGCTGGTGCGGGCGCAGTCGGCGGCCGCCTGCGCGGACCTTGCCGCCGCGGTGCAGCTCGGCGCGGAAGTCGCGGCGCGTCTGCGCGCCGGCGGCGCGCACTCCTAGCGCGAACAGGCCCCGGCGATGCGCGTGCTCGTCACCCGGCCGCTGGCGGAAGCCGGCCCCTGGGTGCGCCAGCTGCGGGAGCGCGGCTTCGACACCCTGGCCCTGCCGCTGATCGATATCCGCTGCGTGCCCGATGCCGCACCCCTGCACGAGGCCTGGCGTGCACTCGCTTCTTTTCGGGCGGTCATGTTCGTCAGTGCAAACGCCGCGCGCGCGTTCTTCGCGCACCGGCCGGCCGATGCGACGTGGCCCGGGTCGACGCGTGCCTGGGCGCCCGGCACCGGCACGCGCCGGGCGCTGGCCGCGGAAGGGCTGCACGACGGCCAGATCGATTCACCCGCCGACGATGCGCCACGCTTCGATTCGGAAGCCTTGTGGGAACAGGTGGCGGCACAGGTGCAGCCGGCCGACCGGATCCTCATCGTGCGCGGCGGCGAGGCCGGCCAGCGCCAGGACAGTGGTCGCGACTGGCTCTCTGTCCAGCTGCGCGCCGCCGGCGCCCGGGTGCAAACCGTGATGGCCTACCTGCGCGCAGTGCCGGCGTGGACCGCGGCCGAGCGCGAACAGGCGGCAGCCGGCGCGAGCGGCGCCGTGTGGCTCTTCAGTAGCTCGCAGGCGGTCGCCAACCTGCAACTCTGCCTGCCCGGCCAGGACTGGGCCCGGGCCCGTGCGCTGGCCACGCATCCGCGCATTGCGCAGGCCGCGCGCGAAGCCGGTTTCGGTGTTGTTTGTGAATCACGGCCCGCCGTGGCCGATGTGACGGCAGCCCTAGAATCTTTCGAATGACATCGGATTCGGCAGGCCAGCCCCTCGACTCGAGCCGGGTTCCGGCCCCAGGGGAGCCGGAAAACCTCGCGAGCTCTCAGGGCGAGACCAGCGCCCCGGGCGCGGTGGTGGTGCCGCGCGCCCTGATGTACGGTTTGATCGTGGTGGCCGCGGTGTCGCTGGTGGCCAGCGGCATGCTCTGGCAAAAGCTATCGAACATCCAGGAGCAACTCGCCCGACAGAGCCAGGATGCCGGCAACAACGCCGTCGAGGCGCGCGCGGTGGCCAGGCAGGCGCAGGAGCTGGCCCGCGAAACCGCCTCGCGCCAGACCGTGCTCGACACGCGGCTGGGCGAAGTCGCGCTGCAGCGCTCGCAGGTCGAAGAGCTGATCCAGAGCATGTCCCGCTCACGCGACGAGAACATGCTGGTGGACATCGAGTCCTCGCTGCGGCTGGCGCAGCAGCAGGCGCAACTGACCGGCAGCGTGGAGCCCCTGCTCGCGGCCTTGCGCAGCGCCGACCAGCGCCTGGAGCGCGGCGGCCAGCCGCGGCTGGCGCGGGTGCGTGGAGCGATCCTGCGCGACATCGACCGGATCAAGTCGGCGGCCGTGACCGACGTCCCGGGACTGCTCGCGCGTATCGACGAAGTGGCGCGCCAGGTGGACGAATTGCCGCTGGCCAATGCCGTCGCTCCCGCGGCGCCGGAGCCGGCGCGACGGCAGGAAGCGCCATCCAGGCCTTCATGGTGGGAAGTGGTGCTGGCCGACATCGGGGAAGAGGCGCGCAAGCTGGTGCGCGTGAGCCGCATCGACCAGCCCGAGGCCGTGCTGGTGGCGCCGGACCAGGCCTTCTTCCTGCGCGAAAACCTCAAGCTCAAGCTCCTGAACGCGCGCCTGTCGCTGCTGTCGCGGCAGACCGAGGCCGCGCGGGCCGACACCGCCGCCGCCTCGGCGGCGCTGCGCAAGTACTTCGATCCGAACTCGCGCAAGACCCAGGCCGCGGCGACCCAGTTGCAGCAGGTGCAGGCGCAGCTGCGCGGACTGGAGCTGCCGCGCATCGACGAGACGCTGGCGGTGCTTGCCACCGCGGCGGCCGGGAGGTAGTCGCCGGTGCGCGCCGCTCTCTGGCTGCTGGCCCTGTTCGGGATCGCTGTCGCCATCGCGCTCTTCGCCGGCAACAACGAGGGCACCGTCACGGTGTTCTGGGCGCCCTACCGGGTGGACCTGTCGCTGAACCTGGTGCTGGTGCTGCTGTTCGCGGCCTTCGTGCTGGTGTACGGCGCGGTGCGCGCGCTCTCCGTGCTGTTCGACATGCCGAGGCAGGCGCTGCGCTGGCGCGCGCAACAGAAGGAGCGTGCCATGCATGGCGCCGTGCTCGATGCGATGTCGCACCTGCTGGCCGGCCGTTTCATCCGCGCGCGCAAGGCCGCGGAGGCCGCGCTTGGACAGGAGCATTCGCTGGCCACGGGCGGCCACGCGCCGGCGAACGGCGCGCAGTTGCGCACGCTTGCGCATCTGCTCGCGGCGGAAGGCGCGCACGCGTTGCAGGACAAGCCGGCACGCGAGGAGCACGTGAAGCTGGCGCTGGAGCAAACCTCCGCGCGCGACGCGCAGGAGACCCACGAGGGCGCGCTGCTGCGGGCGGCGCGCTGGTCGCTCGACGACCATGATCCGGACGCCGCCATGGGATGGCTGCGCCTGCTGCCGCAGGGCGCGGCGCGGCGCACGCTGGCGCTTCGCACCCGGCTGCAGGCCGCACGCCTGTCGCAGCAGACGCCCGAAGCCCTGGAAACGGCGCGCCTGCTGGCCAAGCACCGCGCGTTCTCCAGCGTCGCCGCCGACAGCATCGTGCGCGGCCTGGCGGTCGATTTGCTCAACGGCGCGCACGATGCCGTGCAATTGCAGCGCGCCTGGACTTCGCTGGAGCCGGGCGAACGCGCCATGCCTGAGCTGGCCATCCACGCGGCGCACCGGCTCACGCAGCTGGGCGGCGACGCCCAGCTCGCGCGCGACTGGCTGCTGCCCACTTGGGAGCAGCAGCACGGGCTGCCCGAAGCAAGCAAGGTCAAGCTGGTGCGCGCGCTGGAGTCGGGGCTGGACAGCATCGACGCCGGATGGTTGGCGCGCATCGAGACGGCTCAGCGCCAGGACCCGCGCGATGCCACGCTGCAATACCTGGCGGGCATGGCCTGCATGAAGCGCCAGCTCTGGGGCAAGGCGCAGCAGCTCATGGGCCAGGCCGTGGTCGGCCTGCAGGATGCCGGGCTGCACCGCGGCGCTTGGCGCGCGCTGGCCGAACTGGCCGAGCAGCGCGGCGATGCCTCAGCGGCCGCGCAAGCCTGGAAACGGGCGGCGACGCAGTAGCGCGCCGCGGCCCGGCCGGTACTTCTTACTGAACCGGAAGGCTGTCCTGCTCGAAGGGCAGCTGCAGGTTGCGCAAGTCGCGCTTGGTCTCCACCAGCACCAGCGGGCCCTCGTCCAGCACGATCACCGGCGGGCGTTCCCGCGGCACGCGCACCGGCTTGGGTTCGGCCGCGATCGCCGCTCGGACAGCCGCGATCTTGTCGGCATCCGAGTTGACCCACTGCAAGCCGCTGCCCTCGGCCACCTCGAGCAGCTGGGCCACCGGCAGTTCGTAGGCGCCCACCTTGGGCAGCCCGTGCGGTGCCGCCGGAGCCGGGGCCGGGGCCGGCGCAGGGGCCGGCGCCGCCACGGCAGGGGCGGGCGCCGCAGTCGCAGGGGCGTCCGCCCTCACGGGCTCGGCCGCAGCCGCCGCGGGCTCCTCGCTCACGAAGCCGGTGGGGTAGCGCGGACGCTCGGCGCGGTCGCCCGCGGCTTCGTCCTGCTGCGCAGGCGTCGCCGCCTCGTTGGACACCGGAGCGCCCTCTTCGCGCGGCTGGCGCTCGCGGCGGTCGCGTCCGTAGCGGTCGCGCGAGCGGCGTTCGCGGCGCTCTTCGCCTTCCTCGCGGCGGGCTTCCGGCGCTTCGGCCAGGCCCTCCATCGGCAACTGCTGCTGATCGACGGCGTCCGGCACCGGACGGTCGGCCAGATCGGCGGCAGGCAGGGCCTCGCGCGGACCGCGCTCGCCCCGGCGGTCGCCGCGCTCGCGGCGGCCTTCGCCACGCTCACCGCGCTCGCCGCGTTCACCGCGTTCACCGCGCTCGCGGCGACCCTCGCCGCGTTCACCGCGCGGCGGGCGCTCCTGGCGCTGCTCCGCCGGCACGCCATCCGTGACCGCGGCGGCTTCGGTGGGCAGCTGCGCGTCGCGGCGCTCACGCGGCTCGCGTTGTCCCTGCTGGCGCTCGCGGTTGTCGCGCTGCTCGCGGTCCGCGCGTTCGCCACGCTCCTGGCGTTCGCGACGCGGCTGTTGCTGGCCTTCGCCTTCGGCGCCCACGCGCTCGCGGCGCTCGTCACGCCGGCCTTCGCCGCGCCGGCCGCCTTGCTGGCGGTCGCCGCGCTCACCGCGTTCGCCACGGTCGCCGCGTTCGCCACGCTCGCCGCGGCCGCCACGGCGGCCTTCGCCACCGCGACCCTCGCGGCGCTCTTCCTTCTTGGCTTCGGGCGCGGGGGCCGGCGGCGTTGCGACCGGTGCAGCGCCGATGCCGAACAGGTTCTTGATCCACTTGGCAAAGCCGGTTTCGGCCGGGGCATGCACCGGTGCCGGCGTGGGCGTGGGGGCCTTGGCGGCCGGCTGCGGCCGGGCGGCTTCGGGCCGGGGTGTTGCCACCGGCGCCGGTGCGTCGGGCAGCACGCCCTTGATCAGCGGCTCCTGCTTGTTCACGCGCTCGTGCGTGCGGCGCGTGACCGTGGTCTCGTCCTCGAAGTCCTCTGCCATGTGGTAGCTGGCCTTCAGGTTGTCGAGGCGGGCATCGTCGTGCTTGAGGCGTTCGAGGCGGTAGTGCGGCGTCTCCAGCGTCTTGTTGGGCACCATGATGACGCTGATGCGCTGCTTGAGCTCGATCTTGGCGATCTCGGTGCGCTTCTCGTTCAGCAGGAAGGAGGCGACTTCCACCGGCACCTGCACGTGCACGGCGGCGGTGCCGTCCTTCATCGATTCTTCCTGGATGATCCGCAGGATCTGCAGCGCCGAGCTTTCGGTGTCGCGGATGTGGCCGTGGCCGCCGCAGCGCGGGCAGGGGATGGAGGCGCCTTCGGACAGGGCCGGGCGCAGGCGCTGGCGGCTCATTTCCATCAGGCCGAACTTGCTGATGGTGCCGAACTGCACGCGCGCGCGGTCCTGGCGCAAGGCATCGCGCAGGCGGTTCTCGACTTCGCGGCGGTTCTTGCTTTCCTCCATGTCGATGAAGTCGATCACGATCAGGCCGCCCAGGTCGCGCAGCCGCATCTGGCGCGCCACTTCGTCGGCGGCTTCCAGGTTGGTGCGGGTGGCGGTTTCCTCGATGTCGCCGCCCTTGATGGCGCGGGCCGAGTTGACGTCGATGGAGACCAGCGCCTCGGTGTGGTCGATCACGATCACGCCGCCGGAGGGCAGCTTGACCTCGCGCGCATAGGCCGATTCGATCTGGTGCTCGATCTGGAAGCGCGAGAACAGCGGCGCGTCGTCGCGATAGCGCTTCACGCGCGCCGCGTGCTCGGGCATCACGTGCGACATGAACTGGTGCGCTTGTTCGTAGATGTCGTCCGTGTCGATCAGGATGTCGCCGATGTCGTGGTTGAAGTAGTCACGAATCGCGCGGATGACGAGCGAGGACTCCTGGTAGATCAGGAACGCGCCCTTGCTGCCCTTGGCCGCGCCGTCGATGGCGGTCCAGAGCTTGAGCAGGTAGTTGAGGTCCCACTGCAGCTCGGCGGCGCTGCGGCCGATGCCGGCGGTGCGCGCGATGATGGACATGCCGTTGGGGTACTCCAGCTGGTCCATCGCCTCCTTGAGCTCGGCGCGGTCGTCACCCTCGATGCGGCGCGACACGCCGCCGCCGCGCGGGTTGTTGGGCATGAGCACCACGTAGCGCCCGGCCAGCGAGACGAAGGTGGTCAGCGCCGCGCCCTTGTTGCCGCGCTCTTCCTTTTCGACCTGGACCAGCAGCTCCTGGCCTTCCTTGATCACGTCGTTGATGCGCGCCTGCGAGACCGGCACGCCCTGGGCGAAGTAGCTCTTGGAGATTTCCTTGAACGGCAGGAAACCGTGGCGGTCCTCGCCGTAGTCCACGAAGCAGGCCTCCAGCGAAGGCTCGACCCGGGTCACCACCGCCTTGTAGATGTTGCCCTTGCGCTGTTCGCGCCCTTCGATTTCGATTTCGTAGTCGAGGAGCTTCTGTCCATCGACGATCGCCAGGCGCCGTTCCTCGGCTTGCGTGGCATTGATCAGCATCCGCTTCATTGCGTCACCCTTTTTGTTGTGAGCATCACAGACCCATGACGGGTCAACGGTGCCGGGCAGGCGCCTTGAAACGGAAGGAATTGCCGGTGTTGCGACCGGGCAGCCGAGGGTCTAGCTCAGCAGCCGGGGCAAAGGCACTTGGATGAGGGCGAGAGGTGGGCCGCTTTCGCGGCGGTGCTGCAGTGCTTCAAATTTCGTAGCACCGGGAGCCCGGATCAGGCGGGCTTGGGGCGATGCAAAGCCGCGGGCGGGGGCGGTGAGCCACTGCCAGCAAGCCAGGATGATCGCCATCAACACAGGAGTTCTCGCTTCGATCCGTCCGCAGCCATCCGCTGGCGGACTGGTATTCCGTATCGGTGTTTCAAGGGCGCCGGCTTCACGCTGGCTCGAGGCGGGCCCCGCCAGGTTCTGCCTGGCTGGCTGCGCGCTTCGGGCCGCGGTGGCACCGACCTTCCAGCGCAACCGGTGGCAATGCGTGGACTAAACTCCAAGGCAAATCAACCACTTACAGCGTTACGCTAGTGAAACGGATTATAGGGGGCGCCGCATCCCCCGCAAGCGCGCAGGTGAAATGGCTGGAGGTGGGGGAAGAATCCGCCGGCCAGCGCCTGGACAACTTCCTGATGCGCGAGCTCAAGGGCGTGCCCAAGACGCACGTCTACCGGATCATCCGCAGCGGCGAAGTCCGCATCAACAAGGGCCGGGCGGCCGCCGACAACCGGGTCGCCGAGGGCGACGTGGTGCGGGTGCCGCCCGTCCGCGTTTCGGCCGAGCCGGCCGGGGGTGACCGGCCGGCGCCGGCGCGTGAGTTCCCGCTGCTGTTCGAAGACGAGCACCTGCTGGCGATCGACAAGCCGGCCGGCACGGCTGTCCATGGCGGCAGCGGCGTCAGCTTCGGCGTGATCGAGCAGCTGCGCCAGGCCAGGCCGAGCGCCCGCCTGCTGGAACTGGTTCACCGGCTGGACCGGGAGACCTCCGGCATCCTGCTGGTGGCCAAGAAGCGCTCGGCGCTGGTCAAGCTGCAGGACCAGTTCCGCGACCGCGAAACCGGCAAAACCTACCTGGCGCTGGTCGCCGGGGACTGGCCCGAGCGGAAGAAAGTGATCGACCTGCCGCTGCACAAGTACCTGCAGGCCGATGGCGAGCGCCGGGTGAAGGTGGTCACCAAGGACGATCCGAACGGCATGCGGGCGATCACGCTGGTGAAGGTGGCCAGGAAGCTCGAAGGATTCACGCTGCTGGAAGTCACGATCAAGACCGGCCGCACCCACCAGATCCGCGTGCACCTGGCCGCCCAGGGCCATGCGATCGTGGGCGACGACAAGTACGGGGACTTCGAACTCAACAGGTCGCTGCAGAAGAAAGGGCTCAGGCGCATGTTCCTTCATGCGTGGCGGTTACAGTTCGCTCATCCCGCCAGCGGCGAGCGCATCGAATTGCTCGCCCCGCTGCCGCCGGACCTCGCGAAGTTCGCCGCCCATGAGATCCACCCGACCGCGCCGCTTTGACCTGATCGCCTTCGACTGGGACGGCACCCTGTTCGATTCCACCGCCATCATCGTGCGCTGCATCCAGCGCGCCGTCGCCGACGTGGGCGGCCGGGTGCCCAGCGACAGGGAAGCGGCCTACGTCATCGGCATGGGCCTGATGGAGGCGCTGGCGCACGCGGCGCCCGACGTGCCGAGGGACAGGTATCCCCAGCTGGGCGCGCGCTACCGCCACCACTACTCGGCGCACCAGGATGACCTGAGCCTGTTCGGGGGCGTGTTGCCCTTGTTGTCCGAGCTGAAGGCCCGCCATCACTGGCTCGCCGTGGCCACCGGCAAGTCGCGCCGGGGCCTGGACGAGGTGCTGCAGGGTTCGCCGCTCGCCGGTGTGTTCGACGGCTCGCGCACCGCGGACGAAACGGCAGGCAAGCCCGACCCGCTGATGCTGCGTGAGCTGATGCGCGAGTTCGGCACCGAGCCGGAGCGCACCCTGATGATCGGCGACACCACGCATGACCTGCAGATGGCCGTCAACGCCGGCTGCGCGGCCGTCGGCGTGAGCTACGGCGCGCATGAGCCGGGCGAGTTCGCGGCGCTGCGTCCGCTGTTCGTGGCGCGCTCGGTGGGCGAACTGCACGGCTGGCTGGTGGAGAACGCATGAGCGGCGGGGCGGCTGTGCCGCTGTGCAATTCCCGCGAGCTCGTCGATGGCGGCGTCGCCGTGCCCTTCGACGTGATCTACGGCGGGCAGACCTGCCGCGCCTTCGCGATCCGTTACCAGGGCCGGGTGCAAGCCTACCTGAACCGCTGCGCCCACGTCGCCATGGAAATGGACTGGCAGCCCAACCGTTTTTTCGACGACAGCGGCCGCTGGCTGCTGTGCGGCACGCACGGCGCCGTCTACCAGCCCGACACCGGTGCGTGCGCCAGCGGCCCTTGCCGCGGCGGCCTGGTCAGGATCGCCACCAGCGAACGGGACGGCGTCGTCCACTGGCATACTGACTACAACCTGAAACCCCTCGATTTCTAGCCGATAGATAGCGACAGATGAACGAACCCCAACCGCCGGAATACCCGCATGAAAGCGAGGCGCGCGCTCGGGCGGAAGCGGAACGCGCAACGCACGTGCAACCTTCCTGGGAACGCGCGACCGTGGAAAAGCTGCTGTTCGACTCGCTGGCGGAGCAGCGCCTGGCGCGTCGCTGGCGCACCGTCCGCAGCCTGGCCTGGCTGGCCTTTCTCGTGTTCCTGGCGTGGGCCCTGATGCACCGGGGCACGGCCAGCACGGACAAGACCGCGCCGCACACGGCGGTGGTCGAGATCAAGGGGGAGATCGCGTCGGACAGCGATTCGAGCGCCGAGGCCATCGTGGCCTCGATCCGCAGCGCCCTGGAGGACAGCGGTTCGCAGGGCGTGGTGCTGTTGATCAATTCGCCGGGCGGCAGCCCGGTGCAAGCCGGCATCATCAACGACGAGATCCGGCGGCTGAAGGCCAAGCACAAGAAGCCGGTCTACGCCGTCGTCGAGGAATCGTGCGCGTCGGCGGCCTACTACATTGCGGTCGCCGCCGACAAGATCTACGTCGACAAGGCCAGCATCGTGGGCTCCATTGGCGTGCTGATGGACGGCTTCGGCTTCACCGGGCTGATGGAAAAGCTCGGCGTCGAGCGCCGGCTGATGACCGCCGGCGAGAACAAGGGCTTCCTCGATCCGTTCAGTCCGCAGACCGACAAGCAGCGCGCCTTTGCGCAGCAGATGCTGGACCAGGTGCACAAGCAGTTCATCGATGTGGTGAAGGCCGGGCGCGGCGACCGCCTGAAGAGCGGCCCCGAGCTGTTCAGCGGCCTGTTCTGGACCGGCCAGCAGGCCGTCGAGATGGGCCTGGCCGACCAGCTCGGCAACCTGGACTTTGTCGCCCGCGAGGTGGTGAAGGCCGAGGATCTGGTGGATTACACGCGGCGCGAGAACGTGGCCGAGAAGCTGGTGAAGAAGTTCGGCGCCGCGATCGGCGAAGGTGCCATCCGCGCCATGAGGACCGTGCCCGCGGTTCGCTGACCGGCGCGCCTAGCGCCCAATCGCGAACACCGCCGGCCGGTCTTTCGCCACCGGCGCCGGGCGCGTGCGCCATTGCTGCACCGGCGCCATCGCCACCACGCACTCCGGCAGCGTGAGCGCGCTGGCCACTGCGATCCGCGTGTCGGGCCGCAGCACCTGGCACAGGGATTCCCACAGGGTCAGGTTGCGATAGGGCGTTTCGATGAAAAGCTGGGTCTGGCCCGTTTTCAAGGCCAGGCTTTCGAGCTCGCGCAGCCGCTGCCCGCGCTGCGCCGGGTCCTGCGGCACGTAGCCCACGAAGGCGAAGTGCTGGCCGTTCAGCCCGCTGGCCGCCAGCGCGAGCAGCAGCGAGACCGGCCCCACCAGGGGCACGACCGCGATGCCCAGGTCGTGCGCCGCGCGCACCACCGACGAGCCGGGATCGGCAACGGCCGGCATCCCCGCCTCGCTGAGCAGCCCCAGGTCATGCCCCTGCAAGGCCGGCGCCAGCAGCGCCGCCGCGTCGAAGCCGCCGGCGTGATCGCCCTTCTTGTGCACTTCGCGCGGCAACTCCGCGATCTGCTGTTCGCGCAAGGGCAGCGCGAGCGGGTGATGTTCGCCGATACGCTTGAGGTAGGCGCGCGCCGTCTTGGCGTTCTCGCAGACCCAGTGGGTGATGGCGGCCGCCTGCGCGAGCGTGCCCTCCGGCAGGACCTGCGCGAGCGGCGCCTGCGCGTCGCAGCCGAAGTCCAGGGGTGCCGGCACCAGGACGAGCCGGCCCGGGGCAGCGCCCGCCGTCACAGGATAGGCACTCCGGCCGCGCGCAGCATGCGGCAGGTGCGGATCAGCGGCAGGCCGACCAGTGCGGTGGGGTCGTCGCTTTCGATCGCTTGCAGCAGCGCGATGCCCAGGCCTTCGCTGCGGGCGCTGCCGGCGCAGTCGTAGGGCTGCTCGGCCCGCAGGTAGGACTCGATTTCGCCGTCGCCAAGGTCCCGGAACACGACCCGGACCGGCGCGAGGTCCAACTGCTCGAAGCCGGTTTCCGCGCACACGACGGCGACGGCGGTCTGGAACACGACGGCGCGGCCGCGCATGCGGCGCAACTGCGCCACCGCGCGTTCATGGTCGCCGGGTTTGCCCAGCGGCTCGCCGTCGAGGTCGGCCACCTGGTCGGAGCCGATCACGGCCGCGCCCGGATGCTGGCTGGCGACCGCGCGCGCCTTGGCCAGCGCCAACCGCAGCGCCAGGTCGCGCGGGGTCTCGCCTGCGCGCGGCGACTCGTCCACGTCCGGCACGGCGACCTCGAATGGCAGCCGCAGTCTCGAGAGCAGTTCGCGCCGGTATCGCGAGCTGGAACCGAGCACGACCGGGCGGCGGGGCAGGGTGGCGAGGGGCTCAGGCATGACGCGATTCTCTTACACTGATCGAATGAAGACCTTCTCCGCCCGGCGCCTCGATGTGCAGGCCTTTGCCGAAGATGGCGGCGAGCTCTCGGGCCAGGAGCCGCTGCGCGCCTACCCGCGCCTGCTCGCGGAAACCCAGGGGCGCGATCCGGACTCGCCGGTCAGCTGGACGGCCAGCGCGGAAATGCGCAACCCGCGCCATGTGCATCCGCAGGTGTGGCTGCACCTGAAGGCGCAGGCGCAACTGTCCCTGACCTGCCAGCGCTGCCTCGCGCCGGTGGAGATGCCCGTGGAGGTCGACCGTTCCTTCCGCTTCGTGGCCGACGAGGACAGGGCGGCGGCCGAGGACGACCAGTCCGAGGAAGACGTGCTGGCGCTCAGCCGCGCTTTCGACCTGGTGGAACTGGTGGAGGACGAACTGCTGATGGACCTGCCGCTGGCGCCCCGGCACGACAACTGCCCGCCAGTGAGCGTGAAGCTGGGCGAGGAGGACCTGGATGCGGCTGGGCCAGAGCGCGAAAATCCGTTCGCGGTCCTGGGCAAGCTGAAGCCCCCGCCCAAGTGATGAACCGGGTATGAGGGAAAGCCCGGGCATTAAGCTATAATGGTGGGCTTCGCACTGGCGGGAGCTACTTTTCGCTTGCGCTCTTTCCACAGTCTTTAACCGCCTCGCGGCACCCGCGGGGCCACTCGAATCCAGGAGCCCGTCATGGCCGTCCAGCAAAACAAGAAGTCGCCTTCCAAGCGTGGCATGCACCGTTCGCACAACGCGCTGAACGTGCCCGGCATCGCGGTGGAGCCCACCACCGGCGAGACGCACCTGCGTCACCACATCAGCCCCACCGGCTTCTACCGCGGCCGCAAGGTCCTGAAGACCAAGAACGAAGCCTGAAGCAGGCTTCGCTATTCCCCAGGGCCCGGCTGCGTCGCAGTTCGGGCCTTTGTTTTGCACCTTTCTCCAGCATCAGGCGCTCGCTGTCGTAGCGCTCTACATTTGAGGCCATGACTACCCTGGCTGTGGACTGCATGGGGGGCGATCACGGCCCCCGCGTCACCCTGGCCGCCTGCCGGCACTTCCTCGAGCATGAGCGCGACGCCCAGTTGCTGCTGGTCGGCCAGCCGCAGGCGTTCGCCGGATGGAAGCACCCGCGCGCCGTCGTCGTCGAGGCTTCGGAGGTGGTGGCGATGGACGACCCGGTCGAGATCGCGCTGCGGAGGAAAAAGGATTCGTCGATGCGCGTGGCGATCCAGCTGGTCAAGGACGGCCGCGCCCATGCGGCGGTGTCGGCCGGTAACACCGGCGCGCTGATGGCGCTGTCGCGCTACCTGCTCAAGACCGTGGAAGGCATCGATCGCCCCGCGATCGCCTATCCGCTGCCCAACGCCAAGGGAGGCGCCACCACGGTGCTGGACCTCGGCGCCAACGTCGATTGCACCGAGCAGCACCTGCTGCAGTTTGCCGTGCTCGGCTCCGCCCTCGTGTCCGCGCTCAAGCATGTCGACGCGCCCTCGGTGGGTCTGCTGAACATCGGCGAGGAGGCGATCAAGGGCAGCGAGATGATCAAGCGCGCCGGCGAACTGCTGCGATCCGCCGCCAATTCCGGGGACCTCAATTTCCACGGCAACGTCGAGGGCAACGACATCTACAAGGGCACCACCGACATCGTGGTGTGCGACGGCTTCGTCGGCAACGTCCTGCTCAAGACGAGCGAAGGCCTCGCCACCATGATCGGCGGGTTCCTGAAGGAAGAGTTCTCCCGCAACCCGGTCACCAAGCTCGCCGCCGCCATCGCCTACCCGGTGCTGAGGGCCTTCAAGAGCCGTGTCGACTACCGGCGCTACAACGGCGCCGCGTTGCTAGGCCTGCGCGGGCTGGTGTTCAAGAGCCATGGCTCCGCCGACGCACTCGCATTCGAGCGCGCGCTCGCCCGGGCGTATGATGCGGCCCGAAACAACTTGCTCGAACGCGTCCAGGCGCGCATCGCCCATGCCCGGCCCCTGCTGGCCGCCGGCGAACAGGATGCGCGAGCCGCCAACGCAGTCGCCTGATGAACAGATATTCCCGCATCACCGGCACCGGCAGCTACCTGCCGCCGCGCCGCGTGACCAACCAGGACCTCGCGGCCCAGCTCGCGACCACCGGGGTCGAGACTTCCGACAACTGGATCGTGGAGCGCACCGGCATCCGCGCGCGCCACTTCGCCGACCCCGGCACCACCACCAGCGACCTCGCGGCCCACGCCGCGCGCCGGGCGCTGGAAGCGGCGGGCCGCGTGCCGGCCGATATCGACCTCATCATCGTGGCCACTTCGACGCCCGACATGGTGTTCCCGTCGGCGGCCTGCATCATGCAGAACAAGCTCGGCATTGCCGGCTGTCCGGCTTTCGACGTGCAGGCGGTATGCAGCGGCTTCGTGTACGCGCTGACGGTGGCCGATTCCATGATCCGCACCGGCGCCGCCAGCAAGGCGCTGGTGATCGGCGCGGAAATCTTCTCGCGCATCCTCGACTTCAAGGACCGCACCACTTGTGTGCTGTTCGGCGACGGCGCCGGGGCCGTGGTGCTGGAGGGCTCCAATGAGCCCGGCATCCTGGCCACCGATCTGCATGCCGATGGCCGCCACGTGGGCATCCTGTGCGTGCCGGGCACCGTGGCCGGCGGCCAGGTGAGCGGCGATCCTTTCCTGAAGATGGACGGCCAGGCGGTGTTCAAGCTGGCGGTGGGCGTGCTGGAAGACGCGGCGCGAGCGACGCTGGCCAAGGCCGGCCGCACCGACGCCGACATCGACTGGCTGATCCCGCACCAGGCCAACATCCGCATCATGCAGGGCACGGCCAAGAAGCTGAAGATGCCGCTGGACAAGTTGGTCGTCACCGTCGATGAGCACGGCAATACCTCGGCGGCCTCCATTCCGCTGGCGCTGGACGCGGCGGTACGTGGCGGCAAGGTCAAGCGAGGCGACACGTTGATGCTCGAGGGCGTCGGCGGCGGCTTCACCTGGGGCGCCGTCCTGGTCGATTTCTAGTCCCGTGCGCCCCCGGAGGGCGCACCGGCCCATCCCAATCCAACCCAAGAATCACATGAAACCGTTCGCTTTCGTCTTTCCGGGACAGGGCTCGCAAGCGGTCGGCATGCTCGACGCGTGGGGCGACCATCCCGAGGTCGCCGCGGTGTTGCGCGAAGCCTCGGACGCGCTGGGCGAGGACGTCGGCAAGCTGATCAAGGAAGGCCCGAAGGAGGCGCTCGCGCTGACGACCAACACCCAGCCGGTGATGCTGGTGGCAGGCGTCGCGGCCTACCGCGTGTGGCGCGTCGAAGGCGGCGCCGAGCCCGTGGTGATGGCGGGCCATTCGCTGGGTGAGTATTCGGCGCTGGTAGCGGCCGGCGCGCTGACGCTGGCGCAGGCCGCGCCGCTGGTGCGCTTTCGCGCCCAGGCGATGCAGGAAGCCGTACCGGTGGGCGCCGGCGCCATGGCCGCCATCCTCGGGATGCCGGCGAAGCAGGTGATCGAAGGCTGCGCCGAGGCGGTGCGCAGCTTCGGCAGCAACACCGATGAAGTGGTGGAGGCAGTGAATTTCAACGACCCCGCGCAGACCGTCATCGCCGGCAGCAAGGCGGCGGTGGAAAAGGCCTGCGAGGTGCTCAAGGCGAATGGCGCCAAGCGCGCGCTGCCGCTGCCGGTGTCGGCGCCCTTCCATTCCAGCCTGATGAAGCCGGCGGCGGACAAGCTCAGGGAGCGGCTGGCGCAAACGCCGATGGAGGCGCCGCGCATCCCGGTCATCAACAACATCGAAGTGAAGGTCGAGAGCGATACGGCCCGCATTCGCGGCGCGCTGTACGAGCAGGCTTTCGGTCCGGTGCGCTGGGTCGAATGCGTCCAGGCCATCAAGGCCCGCGGTGTGACGACCATCGTCGAGTGCGGGCCCGGCAAGGTGCTCGCTGGCATGTGCAAGCGCATCGATGCGGAACTGACGGGCCTGGCCCTGTTCGATCCGTCATCGCTGACCGAGGTCAAGGGGCAACTTGCATGACCAGCATCAAGTTCGAAGGACAAATCGCGCTGGTCACCGGCGCATCGCGCGGCATCGGTGCGGCCATCGCCGCCGAGCTGGCTCAGCAGGGCCTCAAGGTGATCGGCACCGCCACCACCGAGGACGGCGCGGCACGGATCAGCCAGGCGCTGTCTGCGCATGCCGGCTGCAAGGGCGCGGCGCTGGACGTCAACGACGCGGCCGCGGCCGAGCGGCTGGTCGATGCGATCGTCAAGGAGCACGGCGCCCTGCACGTGCTGGTCAACAACGCCGGCATCACCCGCGACATGCTCGCGATGCGGCTGAAGGACGAAGACTGGGACGCCGTGCTGGACACCAACCTGAAGGCGGTGTTCCGGATGAGCCGGGCGGTGATGCGCACCATGATGAAGCAGCGCTACGGCCGCATCGTGAACATCACTTCGGTGGTGGGCGCCTCCGGCAACCCCGGGCAGGCCAACTATGCCGCGGCCAAGGCCGGCGTGGCAGGCATGACCCGCGCGCTGGCGCGCGAACTGGGCAGTCGCGGCATCACCGTCAACTGCATCGCCCCGGGCTTCATCGAAACCGACATGACGGCCAGCCTCCCGGAAGAGCAGCAGAAGTCGCTGCTCGGGCAGATCCCGCTGGGGCACCTCGGCAAGCCTGCCGACATCGCCCACGCGGTCGCCTTCCTGGCCTCGCCCCGGGCCGGCTACGTCACCGGCCAGGAAATCCACATCAACGGCGGCATGTTCATGGCCTGACCGGCCGCGCTAGGCGCCCCTAGGGTCGCCCAGCCGCCGGACGCTAGAATTGCCGATTCACCCACAACCCTCTGAGGGAACCAAATGAGCGATATCGAAGCACGTGTCAAAAAAATCATCGCCGAGCAACTCGGCGTGGAAGAGTCCCAGGTCACCAACGAAAAGGCGTTCGTCGCTGACCTCGGTGCCGACTCTCTCGACACGGTGGAACTGGTGATGGCGCTCGAAGACGAGTTCGGCATCGAGATTCCCGACGAGGACGCCGAGAAGATCACCACGGTGCAGAACGCCATCGACTACGCCAACGCGCACCAGAAGGCCTGATACCGCATGCGCCGTCGTGTCGTCGTGACGGGCCTGGGCTGCGTCAGCCCCGTTGGGAACTCCGTCGCCGAATCCTGGGCCAATCTGCTGGCAGGCCAGACCGGTATCGATGTGGTCAAGTCGTTCGACGCCTCGGCCCTGTCGGTCAGATTCGCCGGCGAGGTAAAAGGCTTCCAGATCACGGATTACCTGCCGGAAAAGGAAGCCCGGCACATGGATCGCTTCATCCATCTCGGGCTCGCCGCGGCCTGCCAGGCGGTGGAAGACGCCGGCCTGCCCACGGGCGACGCGCTGAACGGAGAACTGGCGACCCGCATCGGCGTGAACATCGGCTCGGGCATCGGCGGACTACCGATGATCGAGGAAACGCACAGCGAGCTGGTCAACCGCGGCCCGCGTCGCATCTCGCCCTTTTTCGTGCCCGCGTCGATCATCAACATGATCTCGGGCCATGTCTCCATCAAGTACGGATTCCAGGGACCCAACATCGCGGTGGTCACGGCCTGCACGACGGGCCTGCATGCCATCGGCCTGTCGGCCCGCATGATCGAAAGCGGCGATGCCGACGTGATGGTCGCCGGCGGCGCAGAGTCCTGTGTGTCGCCCCTGGGCATTGGCGGCTTTGCGGCCGCGCGCGCACTGTCCACGCGCAATGACGACCCCAAGACGGCTTCGCGCCCCTGGGACAAGGACCGCGACGGCTTCGTGCTGGGCGAGGGCGGCGGGGTGATGGTCCTTGAAGAATACGAACACGCAAAGAAGCGCGGCGCGAAGATCTATGCGGAGCTGTCCGGCTTCGGCATGAGCGCCGATGCTTTTCACATGACCGCGCCCAACGTCGACGGCCCCAAGCGCTCCATGCTGGCTGCCCTGCAGAACGCCGGCGTCAACGCCGACCAGATCGACTACCTGAATGCGCACGGCACCTCGACGCCGCTGGGCGACGTCAACGAGACCAACGCCATCAAGCTGACGCTGGGCGACCATGCGAAGAAGACCGTGGTGAACTCCACTAAGTCGATGACCGGCCACTTGCTCGGTGGCGCCGGCGGCATCGAATCGGTCTTCACGGTGCTTGCGGTTCATCACCAGAAGAGCCCGCCGACGATCAACATCTTCAACCAGGACCCTGAGTGCGACCTGGACTACTGCGCCAACACCGCGCGTGACCTGAAGATCGAATATGCGCTGAAGAACAACTTCGGCTTCGGCGGCACCAACGGCACGCTGGTGTTCAAGCGCTTCCAGTAAGCAGGGCAAGCCCGCCCCAGCCGACACCCAATGCACAACGCCCCATCGGTGAACTACCCGGTGGGGCGTTCGCGTTTGCAGGGAGCGCTGCTGGCGGCCGCCTGGACCGCGGGCGCGCTGGCGGTAGCCGGGTGGGCCTGGCAGGTGCAGCCGGCGCCCGGCCGTGCCGTGCCGGCGTTGCTTGCGGTGCTGCTGGCCGGGGCCTTTGCCGCGCGCCGCTGGATCCGTGGCCCGCGCGGCGTGCTGGCCTGGGACGGCCAGTTCTGGTGCTGGACCGTGGGCGACACGGCGCTCCAGGCTCATCCCGAGGTGGTGCTGGACCTGCAGCAGGCCATCCTGCTGCGCCTGGGCGCGGGCCGCGGGGCCCAATGGTTGTGGCTGGAGAGGCGCGCGGCGCCCGCGCGCTGGGATGACTTGCGCCGCGCGGTGTATGCGCGCGCCAGAACCGAGGGGCTGCCCGGCGCCCAGCCGCCGGCAGCGACACGATGACAAGAACGCCCTCGGCCACGCCTGCCCCGTCCGAGTCGGACCTGATGCTGGTCGAGCGGGCCACGGCCGGGGACCAGCGCGCGTTCGAACTGCTTGTGCTCAAGTACCAGCGCCGCATCGAAAGGCTGATCGGCCGCATGGTGCGCGACGCCGACCTGGTCGAGGACATCGCGCAGGAGACCTTCATCCGCGCCTACCGGGCGCTCGGCCAGTTCCGCGGCGAAGCGCAGTTCTATACCTGGCTGTACCGGATCGCGGTCAACACGGCCAAGAAGGCGCTGGTGGACCTCAAGCGCGACCCGCTGGTGTCGGAAACGGCGCTGAAGGCAGGGTCAGAGGACGAGGATGAAACTTCCGCGGTGGAGAATGAACTAACCAGCGCGGAGACGCCGGAGACGGTGCTGGCCGCCAAGGAAATCGCCGCCACGGTCAACTCGGCCATGGAAGCATTGCCCGACGAACTGCGCCAGGCCGTCACCTTGCGCGAGATCGAAGGCTTGAGTTACGAGGAAATCGCCGAAGTGATGAATTGCCCGATCGGCACCGTGCGGTCCCGGATCTTCCGGGCGCGCGAGGCCATATCGGCCAAGGTCAAGCCCCTGCTGGAGAACCAGGCAGGGAAACGTTGGTGAGTGGGATGGGGCGTAGCGACGTGATGGAACAGATCAGGACCAGGGAATTGATATCGGACATGGCCGACGGCCGGCTGGAAGGCGATGCCTTCACGCGCGGCGTGGAGCTTGCGGCCTCGGACCCAACGGCCCGGGAGGCGTGGCATGCCTACCACCTGATCGGCGACGTGCTTCGTTCCAGCGAACTCGCCGCGGGCACGCCGTCTCAGGCTTTCTTGAGCCGGCTGCAGGTACGGCTGCAGGGCGAGGAGGTCGACGCGACGACGCTTGCGCAGCAGCAGCCCCTCGTCGATCCGCGCGCGCTGGAGCCCGCCGCCAACGACAGCAGCTTCCGCTGGAAGCTGGTGGCCGGCCTCGCATCGCTGGCCGCGGTCGGCGCCGTCGCATGGACCGTGGTGGGTTCGCCCAGGCAGGACGCGGGCCAGCTGGCCACGACCCAGCCCGGCACCGTGCTGGCCGGCAGCGAGCGCGGCGTCATGATCCGCGACCCCCGGCTGGATGAACTGATGGCCACGCACCGGCAGCTCGGCGGTGGGTCATTGGTTCCCCCGGCAGGCTACCTGCACAACGCCACCTTCGACGGCCAGGGGCGCTGACGCATGCGCCTCGCCATGGCCGAAGCCTTGTCGTCCAAGCGCGTGTTCACCCGGGGCTTGCTCGCCTTCGGGCTGGGTCTCGGGTTGAAGTGGGGGCATGCGCAGCCGCCACCGGCCGGGCCCCCGGGCAGTGCCTCGCAGCCTAACGAGCGCGGCGTCAGCGAATGGCTCGCCCGGATGCACGACGCATCGCGCGGCCGCAGCTATGTCGGCATCTTCGTGATCTCGGCCAACAACGGGGTGATGTCCAGCGCCCGCATCTGGCACGGGTCCGAGGGTGACGTGCAGGTCGAGCGGGTGGAAGCACTCACCGGCGCGCCGCGTTCGGTGTTCCGCCGCAACGAGCAGGTCGTGACCTTCCTGCCGGAGTCGCACGTGGTGCGGACCGAGCGCCGCGAGTCGCTCGGCATCTTCACCAGCCTGGTCAAGAGCAGCGACAGTCCGATCCCCGACTTCTACACGGCGCGCCGGCTCGGCTCCGACCGGGTGGCCGGCTTTGAGGCCGACGTGGTGCAGCTGGCGCCCAGGGACAACCTGCGCTGGGGCTATCGCATCTGGAGCGAGAAGAAGTCAGGCCTGGTGGTGAAGCTGCAGACCCTGGACGGCGAAGGCAATGTCCTAGAGCAGTCCGCTTTCTCCGAGCTGGCGCTGGACGTGCCGGTGCGCACCGATAGCATCACGCGCATGATGACAGCCACCGAGGGCTGGCGCGTCGAGCGGGCCGAGGTGCTCAAGACCACGGCAGATGCCGAGGGCTGGCAGTTGCGGTCCGTGCCCGCCGGCTTCAAGCCGGTCAGCTGCTACAAGCGGCCGGTGCTGGGCGCGCCTGTGCCGGAGGGCACCATGCAATGGATTTTTTCGGATGGGCTGGCGGCGGTGTCATTGTTCGTGGAGGCCAATGACAGCCGGCGGCATGGCCAGGAAGCTCTTTTCGCGAGCGGTGCCACGCACACCCTCACGCGCCGGGTCCAGGAATGGTGGCTCACGGTCGTCGGCGAGGTTCCGCCGCGCACGCTTCGCGCCTTTGCGCATGGGCTGGAGCGGCGCAAGTAATGGCGGCCTGACCCCCGCGGATGAACCTTTTCGTGTCTACTGGTTCCCAGCGTTAATCGTTTCTCGAAAGGTCGACATGCACAGCATCGATAGGAAGAAATTGCGAGCCTGGAGCCTGATGCTGGCTCTGGCGTTCGGAGGGATGGGCATGGCCGCCGCGCAGCAGCCGGTGGCGGCTCCGACGCGAGCGCTGCCCGACTTCGCCGACCTGGCTGAGCAGGTGGGTCCGGCGGTGGTTGGCATCCGCACCCTGGAACGAGCTCGGCCCGGCAATGCGCCGTCCGGCAACATGGACGAGGACATGCAGGAGTTTTTCCGGCGCTTCTTCGGCCAGCCGATGCCCAATCCGCCCGGGCGGCAGGGACCGCGGCCCAACCGGCCGCAGCCCGACGACGAGCAGCAGCAGTCGAGGGGCCTGGGCTCCGGCTTCATCCTCACGCCCGACGGTTTCGTGATGACCAATGCGCACGTGATCGACGGCGCCGATGAGGTGATCGTCACGCTGACCGACAAGCGCGAACTCAAGGCCCGCATCGTCGGCCTGGACAAGCGCACCGACGTCGCGGTGGTCAAGATCGAAGCCACCGGCCTGCCCACGGTGCGGGTCGGCGATGTCGGCCGGCTGCGCGTGGGCGAATGGGTGCTGGCGATCGGCTCGCCCTTCGGCCTGGAGAGCAGCGTCACTGCCGGCATCGTCAGCGCCAAGCAGCGCGACACCGGCGACTACCTGCCGCTGATCCAGACCGACGTGGCGATCAACCCGGGCAATTCCGGCGGCCCGCTGATCAACATGCGCGGCGAAGTGGTCGGCATCAACAGCCAGATCTATTCGCGCTCGGGCGGCTACATGGGCATCTCGTTCGCCATCCCGATCGACGAGGCGATCCGCGTCAGCGACCAGCTTCGCGTGGCAGGGCGCGTGACCCGCGGCCGCGTCGGCGTGCAGATCGACCAGGTCACCAAGGACGTGGCCGAGTCCATCGGCCTGGGCAAGCCCATGGGTGCCTTCGTGCGCAGCGTCGAGAGCGGCTCGCCGGCGGACAAGGCCGGTGTCGAGGCCGGCGACATCATCACCAAGTTCGACGGCAAGGTGATCGATCGCGCCACCGATCTGCAGCGCCTGGTCGGCAACACCAAGCCGGGTGCGCGCGCCACCCTCACCGTGTTCCGCAAGGGCGCCTCGCGCGACCTCAACGTCACCGTGGCCGAGTTCGAACCCGAGAAACCGATCCGTCCCGCGGCGGCCAAGGAATCGGACAAGCCCAAGTCGTCGCCGGCGGCGCAATCGGTCGGGCTGGCGGTCAGCGACCTCACCGAGGCGCAGAAGAAGGAACTGAAGATCAAGGGCGGTGTCAAGGTGGAGGGCGTCTCCGAGAGTGCCGCGCGCGCGGGCATCCGCGAGGGCGACATCATCGTCCAGATCGGCAATGTCGACGTCAACAACGTGCGCGAGTTCGATGCCGCGCTGGCCCGCGTCGACAAGAGCAAGGCGATTCCGGTCCTGCTGCGACGCGGCGAACTGGCTTCCTACCTGGTCATCCGGCCCGCGCGCGGCTGAGGACCGGCCTAAAGCCCCAGCGCCCAGTCGGGTTTGGGGCTTTTTCAGGTTTCTCTGGTCGCCGAAAAGCGACGGGCTACGGAAGAGTTGTAAGTTTGCGTATGCTAACTTGGCTCGGGCTCAACTGCCTGATTCGATAGAATCGGACGCTTCCGGATCGACCTTGAGGCATATGGACCCCGGGTCCGGGCCGCAAGGTTGAGACTATTTCGCACCTGCGCCGCCGATCCACAGATCGCCCACAACTTGTCCCAGAGCCGGCGCCCGCCAATTGTTAATAAGCTGTGAGTAAGTTTCTTGTTGCTGACCTGCAACGACCGGTTTCGGCGCTCCCCGCGGCTGTACGTCCGGGGCTTTTTGCCTACAATGAAGCTCCAACTATCGCAGTTGCCATAGATTGTTGGTTCAGGGCGCGTCGCCACTCGACGCGCCCTTTTTTCTTTGTCAGCGCCGTTTGAATTCAAATACTTAAGCGTCCCCTTTGATGAATCACATCAGAAACTTTTCGATCATCGCGCACATCGATCACGGCAAATCGACGCTGGCTGACCGCTTGATTCAGCGTTGCGGCGGACTGTCGGAGCGCGAGATGGAAGAGCAAGTGCTCGACTCGATGGACCTCGAGAAAGAGCGTGGGATAACCATCAAGGCGCAGACCGCGGCGCTGCGCTACGAAGCGCGCGACGGCACGGTCTACAACCTCAATCTGATCGACACGCCGGGCCACGTCGACTTCTCGTACGAAGTCTCGCGCTCGCTCAGCGCCTGCGAGGGCGCGCTGCTGGTGGTGGATGCGAGCCAGGGCGTCGAAGCGCAGACGGTGGCCAACTGCTACACGGCGCTGGACCTCGGCGTCGAGGTGGTGCCGGTCCTGAACAAGATGGACCTGCCGCAGGCCGACCCCGAGAACGCCAAGCGCGAGGTCGAGGACGTCATCGGGATCGACGCCAGCGAGGCGATTCCCTGCTCCGCCAAGACCGGCCTGGGCATCGACGAGATCCTGGAGGCGATCGTGGCCCGCATCCCGGCGCCGCGCGGCAACGCCCAGGGACCGCTGCGCGCCATGATCATCGACAGCTGGTTCGACAGCTACGTGGGCGTGGTGATGCTCGTGCGGGTGGTTGACGGCCGGCTGGCCAAGGGCGAACGCATCAAGCTGATGGCCAGTGAGGCCACCTACGAAGCCAACCAGCTCGGCGTCTTCACGCCGGCCAACGAGTCGCGCGAGTCGCTGGAAGCCGGGGAGGTGGGCTACATCATCGCCGGCATCAAGGAGCTGCAGGCCGCCCGGGTGGGCGACACCGTCACCTTGATCAAGGCCGGCAGCGGCGGCGCCGCCTTCACCGCGACCGAGCCACTGCCGGGTTTCAAGGAAATCCAGCCGCAGGTCTTCGCCGGCCTGTACCCGACCGAGGCCAACCAGTACGACGCGCTGCGCGACAGCCTGGAGAAGCTGAAGCTCAACGATGCTTCGCTGCACTACGAGCCGGAAGTGAGCCAGGCCCTGGGCTTCGGCTTCCGCTGCGGCTTCCTGGGCCTGCTGCACATGGAGATCGTGCAGGAGCGGCTGGAGCGCGAATTCGACCAGGACCTGATCACCACCGCGCCCAGCGTGGTCTACCAGGTCGCGAAGAACGACGGCGAGGAGCTGATGGTCGAGAACCCGGCCAAGATGCCGGACCAGGGCCAGATCCAGGAGATCCGCGAGCCCATCGTCACGGTGCACCTGTACATGCCGCAGGACTACGTCGGGGCGGTGATGACGCTGGCCAACCAGAAACGCGGGGTGCAGATCAACATGGCCTACCACGGCCGGCAGGTGATGCTCACCTATGAGCTGCCGCTGGGCGAGATCGTCCTGGACTTCTTCGACAAGCTGAAGTCGGTGAGCCGCGGCTACGCCTCCATGGACTACGAGTTCAAGGAGTACCGGCCCTCCGACGTCGTGAAGGTCGACATCCTGCTCAACGGCGAGAAAGTGGACGCGCTGTCCATCATCGTGCACCGCAGCCAGGCGCAGTACCGCGGCCGGGCGGTGGTGGCCAAGATGCGTGAGATCATCAGCCGGCAGATGTTCGACGTCGCCATCCAGGCGGCCATCGGCGCGAATATCATCGCGCGGGAAACCGTCAAGGCGCTGCGCAAGAACGTGCTGGCAAAATGCTATGGCGGTGACATCACCCGCAAGCGCAAGCTGCTCGAAAAACAAAAGGCAGGCAAGAAACGAATGAAGCAGATCGGATCGGTCGAAGTCCCGCAGGAAGCCTTCCTCGCCATCCTGCAGGTCGAGGAATGAGCCGCCGCCTCCACGCCGGCCCGCGGAGGGCCGCATGATGCCGCTGCTCACCACCGCCGTCCTCGCGGCTTTCGTCGCCTATGCCGGCGCCTGGTACCTGGGCGCGCTGGAAGGCAATTTCGCACTGCTGCTCTTTGTCGCCACCGTGGTGACCGGCCTGTACTGGCTGGCCGAGCGCTTTTATTTCCTGCCGCGCCGCCGTGCCGCGGCGGCGACCCTGCAGGCGCAGGGCACACAGCGCCGCGCCGAACTGGCCGCCCGCGGCATCACCCAGGTCGACGGCGACCTGGCCGAAGCGCGCCAGCGCCTGCTGATGCAGCCCTGGTGGCTCGATTGGACCGCGGGCCTGTTCCCGGTGATCCTGGCGGTGTTCGTGCTGCGCTCCTTCCTGTTCGAGCCGTTCAAGATTCCGTCCGGCTCGATGATCCCCACGCTGCTGGTGGGCGACCTGATCCTGGTGAACAAGTTCGCCTACGGCGTGCGGTTGCCGGTGATCCATACCAAGCTGACCGAAGGCACGTCCCCCCAGCGCGGCGACGTGATGGTGTTTCGCTATCCGCCCAAGCCGAGCCTGGACTACATCAAGCGCGTGGTGGGCGTGCCGGGCGACGAGGTCGCCTACCTGAACAAGCGCCTGACGATCAACGGCAAGCCGGTCTCCAAGGAGCCGGTGTCGGACTTCTTCGACGAGGACGCCATGGCGTACTACAAGCAGTACGAGGAAGTGCTCGGGACCAGGCGCCACCGGATCCTGAACGACGACAAGGGCGCCGCATTCGTGCCGGGTGTGGAGAATTTCCCGAACCAGGGGAATTGCCGCTACAGTTTGGAGGGGGTCGTCTGCAAAGTGCCGGAAGGCCACTACTTCATGATGGGCGACAACCGCGATAATTCAGCCGATTCGCGCTTTTGGGGATTCGTCCCCGACCGGAACATCGTGGGGAAGGCCTTCTTCATCTGGATGAACTTCGGCAGCTTCAAGCGGATCGGGTCATTCGAGTAGTCAAATTCTGGAGGAGCGGGGGAATGAAACAAGGGCGCAAAGGGCAGGCGGGGATGTCCATGTTCACCCTGCTGTTCGTGGTGGGGGTGCTGGCCTGTGGCGCCGTGCTGGGGGCCCAGGTGTTTCCCACGACGGTGGAATACCAGGCCATCCTCAAGGCCGCGCAGCGGGCCTCGAACGGCAACACGGTGGCTGAAGTGCGCCAGATCTTCGACAAGGCGGCCCAGGTCGACGACATCAAGTCGATCGACGCCAAGGACCTGGAAGTCTCGAAGGACGGCGACAAGGTGGTCGTGAAGTTCGCCTACAACAAGGAATTCCACATGTTCGGTCCGGCGTTCCTGGTCGTGAAATACGCCGGCCAGTCCAAGTAAGGCCGGCGTGGATGGTCCCCTGGTCGCGTTGCAGGAGCGCTTGCAGCATCGGTTCGGCAACCCCGGCCTGCTCGCGCGCGCGCTGACGCACCGCAGCTTCTCGGCGGACCACAACGAGCGGCTCGAGTTCCTCGGGGACTCGGTCCTCAACCTGGCCGTCGCGGCGCTGCTGTACGACAGGCTGCAGGCCCTGCCGGAAGGCGACCTCTCGCGCGTTCGCGCCAACCTCGTCAAGCAGGACACCCTGCATCGCCTGGCGGTCGAACTCAGGCTGGCCGAGGTCATCCGCCTGGGTGAAGGCGAGGCGCGCTCGGGCGGCCACCGCCGTCCCTCGATCCTGGCCGATGCGCTCGAAGCCATCATCGGTGCCGTGCACCTGGATGCCGGCTACCCGGCGGCCGAGGCGCTGGTGCACCGGCTCTACAGGGGCATCGAAATCAACCCCGGCATGGCGGCCGGCGCCAAGGACCCGAAAACCGAACTGCAGGAATTGCTGCAAGGGCGGAAAATGAAGCTGCCTGTCTATCGCGTGGCCGGCACGCTGGGCGCGGCGCACAAGCAGACCTTCAATGTGGAATGCGAGGTGTCCGAGCTGGGCGTGGTCGAGCGGGGCATCGGTGCCTCGCGCCGCGCGGGCGAGCAGGCTGCGGCCGCCGCCATGCTACTCACGCTCAAATCGAAGGCTCGATGACCGACACTCCCGCACAGCGCTGCGGCCTGATCGCCATCGTCGGCAAGCCCAATGTCGGCAAGTCGACGCTGCTCAACGCCCTGGTAGGCCAGAAGGTCAGCATCACCTCGCGCAAGGCGCAGACCACGCGCCACCGCATCACCGGCATCCGCACGGTGGGTGCGTCCCAATTCGTGTTCGTCGACACCCCGGGCTTCCAGACCCGGCACGGCACGGCGCTGAACCGGTCGCTGAACAAGACGGTGCAAGGGGCCGTGGGGGATGTGGACCTGGTGCTGTTCGTGGTCGAAGCGGGGAAGTTCACGCCCGGCGACGCCAAGGTGCTTGCGCTGCTCAAGCCCGGCATCCCGGTGGTCCTGGTCGCCAACAAGCTGGACGAGCTGAATCGCCGGGCCGACGCGGCGCCCTGGCTGCAGGAGACGGCGGGCAAGCACGAGTTCGCCGAGATCGTCCCGATGTCGGCCAAGAACCGCAAGGACATCGAGCGGCTGTTCCCCATCTTCGAGAAATACCTGCCCGAGCAGCCCTGGTGGTACGGCGAGGATGAGTTGACGGACCGCAGCGAGAAGTTCCTCGCCGGCGAGACAGTTCGCGAAAAGCTGTTCCGCCTGACGGGCGATGAGCTGCCCTACACCTCCACCGTGGTGGTGGACAAGTTCGACGAGGAGCCGAGCCCCAAGCACAAGCGCCTCGTGCGCATCGCCGCCACCATCATCGTCGAGCGCGACAGCCACAAGGCGATGGTGATCGGCGACAAGGGCGAGCGGCTCAAGCGCATCGGCACCGAAGCGCGCACAGAGCTGGAGAAGCTCATGGACTGCAAGGTCTTCCTCGAACTGTGGGTGAAGGTGCGCTCGGGCTGGGCGGACGACGAAGCGCGCGTGCGCAGCTTCGGCTATGAATAGGGAGGCCCTGGGGCGGCTTGGCGCCGGCCTGGTCGCCTATGGCTAAGCGCATCGGAGACGAGCCCGCCTTCGTCCTGCACCGCTACGACTGGAGCGAATCCAGCCTGATCCTGGAAACCTTCACGCGCCACTACGGGCGCATCGCGCTCGTGGCCAAGGGCGCGAAGCGGCCGAGTTCGAACTTCCGGCCCGTGCTGCTGCCCTTGCAGCCGCTGCGCATCGCGTTCGGCGGCGACGCGGAAATCCGCACTCTGAAGGGCGCGGAGTGGACGGGCGGGCAGGGCATGCCCGCCGGCGGTGCGCTACTCTCGGGCCTGCACATCAACGAGTTGCTGCTGCGGCTGCTGGCGCGGGACGACCCGCATCCGCGCCTGTTCGACGCCTATGCCGGCGCCGTTGGCGTGCTCGGCTTCCAGCAGGCCGAGGCCATCGAGCCCGCGCTGCGGGCCTTCGAGCTGATCCTTCTGCGCGAAGTCGGCCTGCTTCCGGCCCTCAACATGCAGACGCTGACGCTGGCGCCCGTGGAAGCGGAGGAGCTCTACACCCTGCTGCCGGAAGCGGGCCTGATCGCCATGGGCGAGCAGGACGAACGACCGGGCCTGCCCGGCGATCACTGGTCGGCACTGGAGGCCGCCCTCGGCGACGCCGCGCCGTTCCAGGCCACCTTGCGCGCGGCGGCCTCGTGCGGACCCGGGCTGAAGCCGCAGCTGCGCGCGCTGCTGCACTACCATTGCGGGGTCAGCCAGCTTCGCACCCGCCAGCTGATGATCGATCTCCAGTTGCTATGAGCTCCGCTGCCCGCACCGCGCTCTCGGTCAACCTGAACAAGGTGGCCCTGGTGCGCAACACCCGCCACCTGGGCATTCCCAGCGTCACCCGCGCGGCGACGCTTTGCCTGCGGGCCGGGGCGCAGGGCATCACCGTGCATCCCCGCCCCGACGAACGTCACATCCGCGCCCACGACGTGCGCGAACTGCACGAGTTGCTGAAGGCCTGGCCGCGCGCCGAGTTCAACATCGAAGGCAACCCGTTCCACAACCTGATGGACTTCGTGCGCGAGCTGCGCCCGCACCAGTGCACGCTGGTGCCGGACAGCGAGGGCCAGTTCACCAGCGACCACGGCTGGGACATGCAGGCCAACGCCACCCGCCTAAACCCGATCATCGAGGAGGCGCGGGCCCTGGGCGTGCGCGTCAGCCTGTTCATGGATCCGGTCGCGGCCGCGATGCCCCTGGTGCGCGATGCCGGGGCCGACCGCATCGAGCTGTACACCGAGCCCTATGCCAAGGCCTTCGGCACGCCGGCCCAGGCCGAGGTGCTGCGCAGCTACGCGCAGGCGGCGCAGGCCGCGCTGGACTGCGGGCTGGGCGTGAACGCCGGCCATGACCTGAACCAGGCCAACCTCACCGAATTCCTGATGGCGGTGCCCGGCGTCAGCGAGGTCTCCATCGGCCATGCCTTCATCTCCGAGGCGCTGGAACAGGGCTACGAAGCCACGACCCAGGCTTACCTGGCGAGCATCGACGGCGCCTTCGCCCCATCATGATTTACGGCATCGGAACCGACGTCTGCGACGTGCGGCGCGTGCGTGCCTCCTTCGAGCGGCACGGCGAGCGCTTCGCGCGCAAGGTGCTGAGCGACGGCGAACTGGCCGTGTGGAAGGCGCGCTGCGCGCGCTGGCCCGAGCGCGGGCTGCGCTACCTGGCCACGCGCTTTTCCGCCAAGGAGGCCTTCAGCAAGGCGGTTGGCCTGGGGATGCGAATGCCCATGACCTGGCGGCTGTGCGAGATCGCCAACCTGCCCGGCGGCCGGCCCGCCATCGTGCTGCACGGCGGCCTGAAGGAATGGTTCGAGGCGCGCGGGCTCACGGCCCACGTCAGCGTCACCGATGAAAGCGAGTACGCGGCGAGCTTCGTCGTCGTCGAAAAGAAAGAATAGTGTCCTGTCTCGCAAATAACTTGCATTTCGTTCGGATGCCTGCGGGGATGATCGGCGGGTGGCCAGAGGGGGTCAAGACTGGGCGTCTTGACCCCCTCTGGGCGCACGCCGAGGGCCCCGCAGGCGCCGAACCCTTCGGGCTGCGCCGTATCGGGGCGCACGCCGCGTTGCGGCCACGGGTCAAGCCGCCCAGGCTTGACCCGCACCCGCGCCTTGCCTGCGCCCCGATACGGCGCAGCGAAACGCAAGCTATTTGCGAGACAGGACACTTGCAATGACCGAACATGCGCCCTTGGTCCTGGATATCGCCGGGACCGAGCTGACCGAGATCGACCGCGAGCGCCTCGCGCATCCGCTGACCGGCGGCATCATCCTCTTCGGCCGCAACTGGCAGGACCGCGAGCAACTCACCCACCTGTGCGCGCAGGTCAAGTCGGTCCGGCCGGACCTGCTCATCACCGTGGACCACGAGGGCGGCCGGGTGCAGCGCTTCCGCACCGACGGCTTCACCCACCTGGCGCCGATGCGCGCATTCGGCGAGATGTGGATGAAGGATGCGATGGCGGCCACCAACGCGGCGACGGCGGCGGGCTTCGTGCTGGGCGCGGAGCTGCGCGCCTGCGGCGTGGACTTCAGCTTCACCCCGGTGCTGGACCTGGACTGGGGCGAAAGCGGCGTGATCGGCGACCGCGCCTTCCACCGCGACGCGCGGGTCGCCGCGCTGCTGGCCAAGAGCCTGATGCAGGGCCTGCTGCGCGCCGGCCTGGCCAACTGCGGCAAGCACTTTCCCGGCCACGGCTTCGTGCGTGCGGACTCGCACACCGACATCCCGGTCGACACCCGGAGCTTGGCCGAGATCCTGGCGGAGGACGCGGCGCCCTACCGCTGGCTCAGCACCACGCTCGCCAGCGTGATGCCGGCCCACGTCATCTATCCGCAGGTCGATGACAAGCCCGCCGGCTTTTCCGAGCGCTGGCTGGAAGAGATCCTGCGCGCCGACCTGGGTTTCCAGGGCGCGATCATCAGCGACGACCTGAGCATGGCCGGCGCGCGTCAGGTCGGCGGCCGGGAACTGAGCTTCACCGAGGCTGCGGTGCTGGCGCTGAATGCCGGCTGCGACATGGTCCCGCTGTGCAACCAGTCGGTACAAAGTGAAGGCGGATGCGCGATCGACGAACTCCTGGACGGCCTGGCGCAGGCGCAGGAAGAGGGCCTGTGGCTGCCCAGCGAAGCCAGCGAGGAGCGCCGGCTGGCCCTGCTGCCGCGCGGGCCGGCCCTGAGCTGGGATGCGCTGATGGCGCACCCCGAGTACATGCACGCGCTGGACCTGTTGCCCTGACTACCTGAGCGAACCGGCGTACGCGAGCCCAGACGCGACGCCGCCGAAAAGGTCGCCCACGATCAGTTCCGATTCGGGGAACTCCCGGCGCAGCAGCTGCTGGAACGGCCGCAGCGCCGACGAACCGCCGGTGAGATAGAGGCCATCCAGCTGCGACGGTGAGAGTCCGGCGCGCCGTACGCACTCGTGGCCGCAGTCGACCACCGACTGCAGCAGCTCGGCCAGGTCCGCGGCCGAGGCCTCGGCGCTCAGGGCGGGCGCGAGCGACGCCTCGATGCACGACAGGTCGATCGCCGTGCCCGCCGCGGACATCGAGGTGCGGATCTTGGCCTGCTCGACTTCGCTGGCAATGCGGTGTCCCAGCCTGTCGCCCAGCACCTTCATGAGGCGATCGTGCAGCGAGGGGTCGCCGTAGTCCACGCGCAGGTCCTGCGCCTGCCGCAGCGCCTTGGGCGTGTAGAGCCAGTTGATCAGGTGCCAGGTGGCCAGGTCGAAGAAGACGCCGCTGGGCACTTCACGCCCGGTCGGGCCGGTGTGCCGCAGGCCCAGCAGCGGCATCACCCGCGCCAGGCTCAGCTTGCGGTCGTAGTCGGTGCCGCCGATATGCACGCCGGTGGTGGCCAGCACGTCGTCGCCGCGCTCGCGGTGGCGCGCGCGTGCCGGCCCCAGCCTGACGATGGTGAAGTCCGAGGTGCCGCCGCCGATGTCCACGATCAGCACCACGGTCTCGCGGTGCACGCGCCGCTCGTAGTCGAAGGCCGCTGCGATCGGCTCGAGCTCGAGCGAGATCTCCTCGAAGCCCGCGGCGGACGCCGCTTCGGTCAGCGCCTGCTGGGCGCGGCGATCGCGCCGCGGGTCGTCGTCGACGAAGTGCACCGGCCGCCCCAGCACCACCCGCCGTACGTCGTGGCCCAGGCGGGAACAGGCACGCGTGCGCATCTCGCGCAGGAAGCGCGCGATCACGTCCTTGAAGTTCACCATGCCCTCGGGCACGCGGGTCTGCTCCTCGAGCAGGCTGCTGCCCAGCAGGCTCTTGAGCGAGCGCATCAGGCGCCCGTCGACACCGGTGAGGTAGAGCGCGATCGCCTCGCGCCCGAAATGGATGCTGCGCTCCTCGGCGTTGAAGAACACCGCGGTCGGCAGCATCGGCTCGCCGCCCTCCAGCGGCACCGGCCGCGCCTTGCCATCCGGCCCGACGAAGGCGATCGCCGAATTCGAGGTGCCGAAATCCAGGCCGAGCGTGCCGGCGCGGCTCATGTACGCGTCAGGATTCGCGGCGCAGCGCGGGGAACAGGATCACGTCGCGGATGCTGGGACTGTCGGTGAGCAGCATCATGAGCCGGTCGATGCCCACGCCGCAGCCGCCGGTGGGGGGCATGCCGTACTCGAGCGCCCGCACGAAGTCCTGGTCGTAGAACATCGCCTCGTCGTCGCCGGCGTCCTTGGCGCCCGCCTGGGCCGCAAAGCGCGCGGCCTGGTCCTCGGCGTCGTTCAGCTCGGAGAAGCCGTTGCCGAACTCGCGGCCCGTGATGTACAGCTCGAAGCGCTCGGTGACCTCCGGCCGCTGGTCATTGGCGCGCGCCAGCGGCGAGATCTCGGTCGGGTGCTCCATGATGAAGGTCGGCTGCCAGAGCTTTTCCTCCACCGTCTCCTCAAAGTACATCACCTGCAGCGCGGCGAGCGAGCGCGTGGACAAACGGTTCTTCTCTTCGGTCAGGCCCAGCTTGCGCAGGGAATTGATCAACCACTCGCGGTCCAGGACCTTGTCGCCGGCGTCGGTGTGCTTGCGGATGGCCTCGGGGATGGTCAGGCGCTCGAAACGCTGCGTCAGGTCCACCGGCTTGCCGTCGTAGGTCAGCTGCAGCGTGCCCACGGCCTTCTGCGCGGCGTCGCGCACCAGGGCCTCGGTGAAGTCCATCAGGTCCTGGTAGTTCCAGTACGCCGCGTAGAACTCCATCATGGTGAACTCGGGGTTGTGGCGCACCGAGATGCCTTCGTTGCGGAAGTTGCGGTTGATCTCGAACACGCGCTCGAAGCCGCCGACGATCAGGCGCTTGAGGTACAGCTCGGGCGCGATGCGCAGGTACATCGCCTGGTCGAGCGCGTTATGGTGGGTCACGAAGGGCCGCGCGTTGGCGCCGCCGGGAATCGGGTGCAGCATGGGCGTCTCGACTTCGAGGAAGCCGTGCGACACCATGAAGTCGCGCATGCCGCTGATCGCCTTGCTGCGCGCCACGAAGCGGTCGCGCGTGGCCGGGTCCATCATCAGGTCCACGTAGCGCTGGCGGTACTTCACTTCCTGGTCGGCGACGCCGTGGAACTTGTCGGGCATCGGCCGCAGGTTCTTGGTCAGCAACCGGATGCTGGTGGCCTGCAGCGACAGCTCGCCGGTGCGCGTCTTGAACAGCTTGCCTTCGGCCCCGATTATGTCGCCCAGGTCCCAGTGCTTGAAGGCGGCATAGGCTTCCTCGCCGACGCCGTCGCGCGTGACGTAGATCTGGAAGCGCCCGGTGGCGTCCTGCAGGGTCGCGAAGCTGGCCTTGCCCATCACGCGCTTGAGCATCATGCGCCCGCCGACGCTCGCCTGGACGGCTTCTTCTTCCAGCCGCTCGGGCGCCTTGCTGCCATGGTGCGCCAGCAGGTCGGCGGCGCGGTGGCCCGGCTTGAAGTCGTTGGGGAACGCGACGCCATTGCCCTGTTTCACGGCCTCGCGCAGCGCTTTCAGCTTCTCGCGGCGTTCGGCGATCAGCTGGTTTTCATCCTGGGGCGGGGTGGGTCGTTCTTGCTCGGACATGGGTTTTGGGGGGATTTTCGAAGCCGGCGCGCGGCCGAACCCGGCATTTTAAGTTTTTGGCCGGGCTCCTTGCCCGGGTAGCCCGTTCAGTGAGTGATGCCCTCGCGCCGCACCACCTTGACGAAGGTCAGGGCCATGATGCGCAGGTCCAGCGCCAGCGTGCGGTGCCTCAGGTAGTAGGCATCGAGCTGCACCTTCTCCGGGATCGGAATCTCGTCGCGCCCATGGATCTGGGCCCAGCCGGTCAGGCCGGGCCGCAGCTCGTGCACGCCGTGCTCGGTGCGCAGCGCCACCAGGTCGTTCTGGTTGAAGAGGGCGGGGCGCGGGCCGACGATGCTCATGTCGCCCTTGAGGATGCTCCACAGCTGCGGCAGCTCGTCGAGGCTGCTCTTGCGCAGGAAGCTGCCGATCGGCGTCAGCCACTGCTCCGGCGAGGCGAGCAGGTGCGTGGCGACCTCGGGCGTGTCGACCCGCATGCTGCGGAACTTGGGCATGCGGAAGATCCGGTTGCCGCGGCCCACCCGGTCGGACCAGTACAGCACCGGCCCCCGCGAGGTCAGCCTGACGGCCAGCGCGACCAGCGCGATCGGCAGCGCCAGCACGGCCAGGGCGCCCAGCGCCAGGGCGAAGTCGATGGCACGCTTCAGCATGGCGCGAGGAACCCCTTGGCCGCCTCGCGCACGCCTTCGGCGGCGGAGCGGGCCGGCATCCATCCCAGCAGGCGCCTTGCCTTGCCGGCGTCCACCTGCAGCGAGTCGCACAGGCTTTCCGCGATCCGGCCGCGGCCGGTGGCCCATGCCGCCAGGCGCAGCGCCTGCGGCGGGCAGCGCAGCAGGTGCGGCGGCCGGCCCAGCCCGGCGGCGATGCAGCGCACCATCTCGGGCGTGGACAGGTCCTGCGAATCCGCGGCGAGGAACAGCTCGTTGGTGGCCGCGGGGTGATCCAGGCACAGCGAGATCAGGTCCAGCAGGTTGTCGATACCGACCAGGCTGCGTGCGTTGTGGATGCCGGCGAGCGGCAGCCACCAGCCGCGCGCGACGGCGCCGACCAGGCGGGCGAAGTTGCCCGGGGCGCCCGGTCCATAGATCAGCGGCGGGCGGATGATGGTCAGGCTGGTCGCCGAGGCCCCCAGCACCTCGGCCACGGCCTGCTCCGCACGCAACTTGCTGCGCGCGTAGGGCTCGACGGGGCCGGGCGCATCGGCCTCGGTGAAGGGCCGCTGCTCTCGCGTGCGGTTGCCGTTGACGCCGATCGAGCTGATGAGTACGAGACGGCCGACGCCGGCGTCCCGGGCGGCCCGGGCGACGGCGCTGGCGCCGCGCACGCTGGATTCGAAGGCCTGATCGCCGCCGCCCCGATGCGCGCGTGCCGCCAGATGCACTACGGCTTGCATGCCGGCGAAGGCGCGGGCCAGCAGCGCGGCGTCTTCGTAGCCGGGCACGGTGAGAGCGCGCACGCCGCCGGGCCAGCCCGCGGCGGCGCGCGACAGCGCCACGACATCGCCGGCGTCCCGCGCCAGTCGCGCCAGCAGCGCCCGGCCGACGAAACCCGAAGCGCCCGTCACCGCCACCCGCAAGGCCTTGTCTGCCGCCATCTCAGAACTTCCGGTACTTGCGCAGCGCGTTGAACGCGTAGCGCGAGAAATGCCAGGCGGCGGACGGCAGCGCCAGGCCTTCGACCTGGCGATAGGTCTTCCACACCTCGCGCGCGGAGCGCCCCTTGTTGCGGGACACCGATTGCGCCATGACGCGGTAGCGCATCAGGTCCTCGTCAAGGCCATGCGCGACGAAGCCGCGCTTGAGGATGCCGAGCCAGCACACGAAGTCGTCGTAGTACACGCGCTGCATCCGCACATCGCCGCAGATCGACCGGTCGACCAGCACGGTCGAGGTGGCGATAGCCGTGTTGCCCAGCAGCTGGCCGTAGCTGAGCGTGGGCGGCACCCCGATGTAGTCGCCGGTGCGCGACTCGTCGTGGCTGACGCGCCGGAAGCCGGTGAACACCAGGGGCGAGCGGTGCGCCTGCGCATGCGCCAGGCTGCGTTCCAGCTTGTTGGGCAGCCACATGTCGTCGCTGTCCAGGAACGCGACCCAGCGGCCCTGCGCCTTGGCTAGGGCGGCATTGCGGGCCGCCGCCGGTCCGCCGTTGCGCTCGAGCGGGATCAGCTGGATGCGCGCATCGCGGCGCGCCCACTCCGAGACCACCGCGCGCGTATCGTCGGGCGAGCAGTCGTCGGCGATCAGCATTTCCCAATGGGGGTAGGTCTGCGCGAGCACCGAATCCACCGTGCGGCCGATCACGCCGGCAGCCTTGTAGGCCGGTGTGATGATGGAGACCAGCTCGTCCTTCACGCAACCGCCCCCTTGCGTTGTGCCCTGGTGGCCGCCAGTGCCGCGCCGCCATGCATGCCGATCGACAGCAGCAGGGCGAGCCAGGCGAAGTCGGCCAGCGTGGCCGCCGCGCCGCGCATCGCCAGGGCCGCGGCCCAGACCGCGCACAGGCCGCCGCCCACCAGCAATTGCAGCCACAGCATCTTGCGCTCGTGGCCGCAGATCGTCAAAAAGCTCGACCAGAAATCGGAAAGCCGCAGCGCGCCGGCCGCGAGCACCGGCCAGAGAATCGCCAGCGCGGGTTCGTAGGCCGGATACCAGCGCTGCACGGCGGCCGACAGCGCCAAGCCCGCCGGAACCGCCAGCAGCACTGCCGCACCGAGCAGCGACAGCGACACGCGGGCGCTCAAGGCATAGGTGGGGGCCGCGCCCTGCAGGGCATAGCGGCGGGCCAGGGCAGGGTAGATGGAGGCGTTGAGCATGGCTTGGGTCGACTGCGCGATCAGCACCAGGACGCCGGCAAAGGCGTATTGCGCAAACTCGCGCGCGGGCAGCAGGGCGGCGGCGAACCAGCGGTCCGCGGTCAGCACGGCCGACGCCGCCAGCGAGATGCCGAGGAAGATCAGGGCCGTATTCCAGCGGGCGCGCCGGATCGTGCGCCAGGCCGCTGCGAGCAGCGTGGGGGCGCGCGCGCCGTGCGCCGCCGCCATGCGCGACAGCGTCGCCGCCGACAAGGCCAGGGACATCGCCGCCTCCACGCCCAGTGCCAGCGGCGCCGAGCCGGACAGCGACGCGGCCGCCGCGCTGAGAGCGGTCACGCTCACTGCGCGCCCCAGGTTTTGCAGCGAATAACGCACCGGCTGTCCCAGACTGCGGCTTTCGGTGGTGGCGACCAGGAACACCTGCTGCGAGAGGCCGTGGACGATGGCAATGGCGAACACCGGCGCGCTCAGCCCGGCCGCGCCCACGCCCAGCGCGGGGATCAGCAGAAGCACAACCGCGCAGAGGCAGGCCACCAGCGCCGACTGGAACAGCAGCACCAGCGCGCGCCGCACGCGCCCGCGCGCGGCCATGACCGGCATGTCCCGTTGCAGCAGCGATTGCAGGCCCAGGCAGGCCAGCATGCAGAAGGTGGTCGACACCAGCAGGCCCGCGCTGTAGATGCCGAAGGCGGCCACGTCGAGCAGGCGCGCCATCACCAGGATGCGCGCCATCATCAGCGCCATCGCCGTGCCCAGCAGGGGCAAGTACCAAAGCTGCGCGGCGCGCCAGGGCGCGATCGGCCGGGCGGGGCGTGCGGGCGCGGAAGCGGGTGCCATCGGCGGCTTCAACGGTCGCCCACGGGCATCTTTTCCCGGATGTAGTCGATGGGCCGCAGGAGCCAGCGCCGGTTCACGCGCACCGAGGGGTCGTCGGCATCGGCGGCCGGCGGCGCCACCAGCGCGCGCCACTCGCCGCGTTCCATCTGCACCAGCACCTCGTCTTCCGCGGCCTCGCTGTCGGCGAAGGACGCGTCGTCGGCCTTCAGCTGGCCGGTGCGTACCAGTTCGAGGAAACGCTGCGGATCGGCGCCGGGGGCGTAGCGGTAGGCCGAGGACGACAGGGCGCGCACCTGCTGCGCGTACTGCGGCAGGCGGCGCGACATCGCGTAGCAAAAGCGCAGCGCCAGCCGGCGTGCGCGCCGCTGGGCGGCGGCCTGCTGCTGCGCCGGCAGCTCGACCTGCAGCACGAGCTCCTGCAGCCGCGCAGGATCGGACGCGTCGGTCCGGAAGCCGGCTTCCTGGTAGATCGACGGCGCGGTGGCGATCACCTGCTTGCCCATGGCGGCCGCTTCGAGCGCGGCGCTGCCGCTGGCGACCACGATCGCATCGCAGTGCGCGATCAGGTCCATGGTGCTGGTGCTGTCGGCGCTGGCGATGACGTGGATGCCGCGCGCGCGCGCCCAGTCGGTGTAGTGGCGCTCGGGCAGCCGTCCGTCGTTCTTGCCGATGCGCTCGCCCCAGTTGGGATGGCAGCGCAGCACCAGGTCCTGCGGCGACAGGCCCAAGCGCTCCATGATCGCGTCGTAGGCGTCGGTGGGATCGCGCCAGGCCGACTCCCAGCCGGGATCGCCCCAGATCTCGTTGAGGCTGCCCGGCAGCAGCAGCAGCTTGCGCCGCCCGCCCTCGACCGGCCAGGCCGCGCGCGCGGCCTGGGTGTTGTAGGCCCGCCATTCGGTGGTATTGGTGCGTGTCAGCCGGGCAGCGACGCGGCCGGCCGCGTGCAGCGCCTGCGCGCGCGTCAGCGGCCGGAAGGACCACTCGTCCACCAGCGCGTGCACCGAGCGAAGGCCCAGGCAGTTCTCGTCGGGCAGCAGCTGCAGGCCGTCGCCGAACCAGCTGCGCTCCAGGCTGATCACGCGCTTGCCGCTGTCCCGCGCGGCTTCGAAGATGGCCCGGGTGGCGTCCATGCGGCCGTTGAACACGCACACGGCGTCCAGCCGCTCGCGCGCGATCCACTGGCGCGCCGCGCTGTAGGCCCGCTGCACCGAAGGCGCCAGCCGCCCGCGCAGCGCGGCGAATTCGGCGCTGCGGTAGTCCTCGGCCGACTCGAAGCGCCCCAGCGTGCTGGCGCTGGAGGCGGCCCACTCGAGCGCCTGCGCCGGTTCCGGGCGCGAATCTGCGCTGTCCAGCGCGCCGATGGAGCTCACGCCGCTGGCGGTGAACGACCGCACGCCGCCGACCCGGCAGAACAGGCATTCCATCCAGTCCGGCCGCACGTCGCGCAGTTCGCGCGTGTAGCAGGCGGGCAGGTCGGCGTCGCAGGCCAGGAAGACGGTCTCATGGCCGGCCTGGCGCGCAAGGCCGGCAAGGAACATCAGGTGTTCGACATGGGGGCGCCAGGCGTAGACCGAAGCAAACCCGATCCTCATGCGAAGAGGTCCCAGGTCACGGGCGTGCCGCGCTTGACCGCCCGCGCCACCGCGCGGCCGATCACCTGGCCCAGGAACTTGGGCGGCAGCCCCGATCCTGGCCGTATGGCGCGCACGTTCTCGGCGCTGAGCCGGGTGCCGGCCGGGAGGTCGGCCACCACATAGAGCGAGCGGCGGAACTGCAGCGACTTCTGCTCGGCGGCCGTGGGTCCGTAGCTCACCTGGCCCAGTGCTTCCCAGGCGCGCCGCGTTTCGGTGACCAGCGCGGCCATTTCAGCCGGCTCCAGCGAGAAAGTGCTGTCCACGCCGCCATCGGCGCGCGCCAGCGTGAAGTGCTTTTCCACCACGGTCGCGCCCAGTGCGACGGCCGCGACCGCGACGCCGGTGCCCATGGTGTGGTCGCTCAGGCCCACCTCGCAGCCGAACAGGCTGCGCATGTGCGGGATGGTCGTGATGTTGGTGTTCTGCGGCGTCGCCGGGTAGGTGCTGGTGCACTTGAGCAGCACCAGGTCGCGGCAGCCGGCGTCGCGCGCGGCCCGCACGGCCTCGTCGATCTCGGCCACGCTCGCCATGCCGGTCGAGACGATCAGCGGCTTGCCGGTGGACGCCGCCTTGGCGATCAGCGGCAGGTCGACGTTCTCGAACGAGGCGATCTTGTAGGCCGGCGCGCCGAGGGATTCGAGGAAATCGACGGCCGCGGCGTCGAAGGGCGTCGAGAAGCAGACCAGGCCCTTCTCGCGGCAGCGCTCGAAGATCGGCCGGTGCCAGTCGTAGGGCGTCGCGGCTTCCTGGTACAGCTCGTACAGGGTGCGGCCGTTCCACAGGCTTGTGGGGTCGCTGATGGCGAACTCGCCTTGCGCGATGTCCAGCGTCATCGAATCGGCGGTGTAGGTCTGGATCTTCAGCGCGTGCGCGCCACTGGCCGCCGCGGCGTCCACGATCTGCAGCGCCCGCTCGAGCGACTGGTTGTGATTGCCGGACATTTCGGCGATCACGAAAGGAGGAGCATCGGGCCCGATCGGCCGCCCCGCGATTGAGAAACCCATGTTTTGTTCGCTCAGTTCACCAAGTGAAGTTCGAACCGATGGCAGTCCACACCTTGGTGCGAGGCAAGGGCTTCCTGGAAGCCCATCCCGCGAAAAATCTGCAATGAGGCTGCATTATCGGGCTTCACCCAGGCCACCAGCGCGGGTGAGGGGACGGCGGCGCGCAGCGCCGCGATGGCGCCTTCGAGCAGGGGGCGCGCCAGCCGCAGGCCCCGGAACGCCGCATCGAGCGAATAGCTCACCGTCCAGCTCGAGCCCTCGCGCTCGAAGCGGACCTGCCCGACCGGCGTACCGGCCGGCGAGCGCGCGATCAGGATGCGGCAGTCGGCGGGCCGCGCCAGCCGCGCGCTGAACCACAGGTGGTGCCCGCGCGGCGCGATCGCGCCGGGGTTGAGGGCATGGCGGCGCGCCTCGGGGTCATTGGCCCAGTGCAGCAGCAGGGTCTCGTCGCCGGCTTCGGCATTGCGCCAGGCCAGCGGTGCGCCGGCGGACAGGGCCAGCGCGGCGGCCACGCGGGCGCTGCCCAGGCCGTCCACCAGCTCGCGGGTGCCGCGCACCAGCGCCAGCCGGCGGCGCGGCGACTGCACCAGCGCCTGCACGGCCGCGCCCAGCGCGCGTTCGTCCGGGTCCCCGGCGGCCAGCCACTCGATGGCGCCCAGCGCCGCCAGCTGCGGCAGCACCGCGCGCTGGTTCTCCGCGATCTGGATCGCCAGCGTGGGCGCGCCCAGGCAGCAGCGCTCCCAGGCGGCCACACCGCCCGAGCCGATCTGCAGGTCGTGCCGGGCGAAGAATCCGGACAGCTCGGGCGCATCGCACAGCACCCGCGTGCCCGGCCATCGGCGCGCCAGTTCGAGGTGGCGGTCCAGGTGCGGATTGCGCGACGAGGACACCAGCTCGATCTCGCCCTGGAAGCCCGCTTGCTCGCGGCAGGCGAGCAGGGCGCGCGAGCTGAAGTCGAGCGGGTCGGCCCCGCCCATGAAGATGCCGATGCTGGCCGCCTGGCGGCGAAATCGGTAGCGCTTGGCGTCGCGGTACGGCGGCGCCAGCAGCGCATAGCGCGGGCCGCCGAGCAGGCGCGTGCCGGCGGCGATCCGGCCCGCGTACTTGAGCGCGTGGTCGGCCAGGTTCTGGTCGACCAGCAAGGCGGCGGCGATGGGCCGGTCAGCCAGGTCGTCGATGACGGCGACACGGCAAGCGAGGTCCTGCGCGACCCGCGCATGCCAGCGCGCATCGAAGGCGTAGTGGTCCACCAGCACCCAGTCGGGCCGAAAGTCGCGCAGCGCGCCAATGGTTTCGCCGGCGTCCTGCGACCACGAGCACGCGGCCCAGGCGGCGTGCGGCGGATCGTTCGCGTCGGGCGTGCATCCGGCCGGCGCCGGCAGCCATGCGTGCGGCAGCCCGGTGTCGGCGATGAGCTGGCTGACCTCGTCGTGCGGCCTGCCGACGAACAGCAACTGCGCGCCTTCTTGCTGCAGGGCCTGCGCCAGCGAGATGCAGCGGCGCAGGTGGCCGGTGCCGATGCGGCGGGAAGCGTCCGTCCGCAGGGCAATGCGCATGCTAGTGCCCTGCCATCAGCGCACCCGGAACAGAGGCTCCAGCACTTCGCACTCGAGCATGGGGCGGATACTCGATCCGAGGCCGCGCGTGATGACGCCGAACACCTCGTCGTACACCGCCTTCAAGCGGTCCAGGTCGGCCTCGCTGTGCGCATAGCTCATGTTGTGCGTGCCGTAGCTGAGCACGCCGCGCTTGAGCATCTCCTGCATGAACAGGGTCTTGATCTCCCACATGCTGTGGCCGCGCGCGTCCTGGAATTGCAGGAACGACCAGGTCGGATGGCCGGCCAGCGAGAACACGTCGGCCAGCCCGTGGCGGTCGATCAGCGCCTGCGTGTCCTTCAGCAGGCGCTCGCCGCGCGCGGCCATCGTGGCGATGACCGGTTCGCGCTCCAGCTTGTCCAGGGTGGCGAGCGCGGCCGCCAGCGACAGCGTCTCGCCGCCGAATGTGAAGGAGAAGAACACCTCCTCCATCAGTTTCATCACCTCGGCCCGGCCCGCCACGGCCGACACCGGGTAGCCGTTGGCCAGGCCCTTGCCGAAGGTGGCGAGATCGGGCGTGACGCCGAACAATTCCTGCGCGCCGCCCTTGGCGTAGCGAAAGCCGGTGATCGTTTCGTCGAACACCAGCACGGCGCCATGGCGACGGCACAGGGCCTGCACTTCCTGCAGGAAGCCGGGCTTCGGCCAGGCCACGTTCATGGGCTCGAGGATGACCGCCGCGAACTCGCCGGGATGCTCGGTGAACAGTTTCTCCAGCGAAGCGGGCTCGTTGTACATCCAGGTGTGGGTCAGGGCCCGCACGGCCTCGGGCACCCCGAGGTGACGGGCGGTGGAGCCGATGTACCAGTCCTGCCAGCCGTGATAGCCGCACACGGCCACGCGCTCGCGCCGCGTATAGGCGCGCGCGATGCGGATCGCACCCGAGGTCGCGTCCGAGCCGTTCTTGCCGAAGCGCACTTTCTCGGCGCAGGGCACCAGCTCGACCAGCTTCTCGGCGACCTGGATCTCCAGTTCACTGCTGAGCGAGAAGATGGTTCCGCGCTGCAACTGCCGCTCGACGGCGGCCGTGACATCCGGATCGCAGTGGCCCAGGGTCACCGAGCACAGTGCGTTGATCAGGTCGAGGTATTCGTTGCCGTCGGCGTCCCACACGCGGCTGCCCAGGGCCCGTTCGGCGAAATAGGGCGAGACGCCGTGGGGAAACTGCGTGCGGCTCTTGCTGAAGGTCTGCGCGCCCAGCGGAATGACTTTTTCGGCACGCGCCAGCAGCGCCTCCGATTGACTGTATCGGTTCATCTTTCGTCTATCGCCGCATAGCCGGCGTTGATGTCCTTGTAAAGGACCTGGATCGCGAGACGTTCGCCCGCGTCGGTGTCGAAGCTGTCGGCGTGATGGGAAAAGGAGCGTTTCTCCACCAGCACGTACTGGGGGAAACCGAGGAACATGCGGGCGTGGTCGGTCTTGTAGCTGCTCACGCCCGCGGCATGGCTGTAGCGCCGCCGCACCGGCAGGCCGGGATCGAAATCGACGATGGCGAGGTAGCCGCCGCTCTTGAGCACACGGTCGGCTTCCGCCACCACGCGCGGCAGCAGGGCGCGGTCGGTGACGTAGAGGCAGAAGCCGAACCAGACCAGGTCGAACGAGGCATCGGCGAAGGGAAGCGCGTCGGCGGTGCCCACGGCCAGTTCGAGCGCCGGGAAGTCACGCTGGCCGGCCTGGATGGCCGTGGCGGAAGGATCGACGCCGCTGCCTTGCACGCCCGCGCGCTGCCGCAGCGACTCCAGGTTGAGGCCATTGGCGCAGCCGATTTCCAGCACGCGCGCACCGGGCTGGAGATAGCGCTCGATCACCGACAGGGGCAAGCTGACCCGGCCGGCATTCGAAGCGGCATACCCGCCGGCGTTGCGCTGGAAGTAGGCGTCGCCTTCGCCGCCCAGGAAGATGTCGCGCTGTGAAGTCGTGCTCATGCCGCCGCCCCCGCCTCGGCCGCCAGCGAACGCGCGTAGCCTTCGTTTCGCGCCAGGCCGGTGTTGATGCGGGCCAGTCGCGGCTCGCGCCGCAGCAACTCCAGCACGTCGTTCATGCGGAAGTCGGGTTGCACAGGGTACAGGTGCTCGAACACCTGCGAGACGAAGACGAAGTCGCTCGGCTCGTCCACCGTCCAGCGCAGCGCCGACAGGTCGGCCTCCTGGCGCACCTGCCGCAATGCAAAACGCTCGGGCTGGGTGTGGATGAAGGGGGTCACGTGCTCGCGCTCGCTGGGCTTGCGGGCCTCGCGCCAGGCCTGTTCCAGCACCTCGGCGCGCATGCATTCCACATCGAGCCCGTCGGGGAAGGTGGGCACCAGCGCATTGGACGCATAGTCCACGCCCGGCTCGCGCGCAGCCGAGACCACACGGCCGATGACGTCGGGGTCGATCAGCGGGCAGTCGCCCGTGAGCCGCACCACCCAGCCGGGGGCCAAGGGGCGCGCGGCGCCCATGAAGCGGTCCAGCACGTCGTCGAGGCTGCCGCGATGGCAGGGCACGCCCAGTCCGTCGCACAGCGACTGCAGCGGATCGTCGCTGGCATCGGTGCTGGTGGCCACGACCAGCTGGTCGATCTGCGGGCACCGCCGGGCGCGCTCGATCAGGTGTTGCAGCAACGGCTTGCCGCAGCTTCGCAGCAGCACCTTGCCGGGCAGACGGGTCGAGCTCATGCGAGCCTGGACGATGGCGACGGTCGGTCGGGCCGGGGAATTCAAGAACGCGGCTTCCAGAGTCGGGGATCGGTAAAGGCGGTATTGTCCACCGCCCATCCGGACCAGTCCATGGACGGCGCGCCGTCCCAGGCGGCGAGCAGTTCGCCGAGCTCGCCCGGATGGGACACGCCCACCACGGCGGCCGAGAACTGCGCGTGATGGCGGAAGTACCCGAGGCAGGCCTGCTGCGGCGTGACACCGCGCTGGACGCACTCCCGGTGGAAATCCACCAGCCAGGCGGCCTGTGCACCAAAGCGGTCGGCGGCAAAGGCGGCGGGCGCGAGCAGCACGCCCTGCAGGAACAGCGAACGCACGTGGATTTCCACGCCGGCCGCGTGCAGGCGTTGGGCGCTGCCGTCCTGCAGCAGGCGCTGGTCGGCGATGTTCGAAGGCAGCTGGACGACATCGAGCTCGAACCGGTCGAGCAGCGCGGCGATCTCCTGCCCGTCGTACACCGAGGCGCCGATGCGGCGGGCGAGACCGCGTTGCTTTTGCTCTCTCATCCACGCGTAGAGCGCGTCACCGCCGGGAACCAGCAGGTCCTGCGCCTGGTGCACCAGCAGGGCGTCGACCTGAGACTGGCCCAGGCGCTGCAGGGATTCGGCGAAGGCCGCATCGACTGCCGCCACGCCGGCCCGGTCCACCTGCCCGCTGCGCAGGGGCAGGGTCTTGGTGATCACGCGCCAGGCGCGGCCCGTGGCCGGCAGCAGCGAGCCGAGCACCTGCTCGGAATCACCGTAGGCGCGCGCGGTGTCCAGCAGCCGGACGCCGCCCGCCCAGGCTTGGTCCAGCAGCTGCGCCGTTTCGGTTTCGGGCACGCGCCCGCGCGCATTGGTGACGCCGTAGTCCAGCCCGAACTGGGCCGTGCCGAGCACGAGCTGTTGCATCAGGCGAGCTCGGCGCGCAGGGCCTCGATCACCTGGGTCACCTCGTCGTCGGTGAGTCCGGCGTGCATGGGCAGGCTGAAGGCGCGCTCGTAGTAGCTTTCCGCAGCCGGGAAATCGCCGCGCGAAAAGCCCAGCGCCCGGTAGTAGGGCTGCGTGTGGATCGGGATGTAGTGGACGTTGACGCCGATGCCGCGGCGCCGCAGGCCCTCGAACACCGCGGTGCGGCGCGCCTCCTGCCCCTTGGGCAGCTGCACCGGGTACAGGTGCAGCGCCGAGCGGCCGTCCTCGTCGGCCGGCGGCAGCACCAGCGGCAGGGCGGCGAGCTCGCGGTCGTAGCGCGCGCGCACCTGCTGGCGGCGGGCGATGAATTCCTCGATGCGTTCGAGCTGCTTGATGCCGAGCGCCGCCTGCAGGTCGGTCAGGCGGTAGTTGAAGCCCAGAAGCACTTGCTGGTAGTACCAGGGCCCATCGGGCGGATGGTCCATCTCCGGCGCTTCGCGCGTCATGCCGTGCGAGCGGGCGAGCTGCATGCGGCGCGCCAGCTCGGCGTCGCGGGTGAGCGCGAGGCCGCCCTCGGCGGTAGTGATGATCTTGACCGGGTGGAAGCTGAACACCGTGATGTCGGCCCAGGGATGGCCGCCGACCCGGTGCCCGCGGTAGGTCGAACCCACCGCGTGCGAGGCGTCCTCCACGATGGCGAAGCCGTATTCGTCGGCCAGCTGGCGCATGGGCTCCAGGCGGGCCGGGCGGCCCGCGAAGTCCACCGGGATCACCACCTTGGGCAGGCGCCCGGCTTGCCTGGCGTGCCCCAGCTTTTCGCGCAGCGCCTCGACGGACATGTTCATGTCGTGCGGATCCATGTCCACGAAGTCGACGTCCGCGCCGCAGTAGAGCGCGCAGTTGGCCGACGCCAGGAAGCTGTTGGGGCAGGTCCACACCAGGTCGCCCGGTCCCACGCCCAGCGCGATGCAGGCGATGTGAAGCGCCGAGGTGGCGCTGTTCACTGCCACCGCATACGGCGCGCCCACGTACCCGGCCACGGCCGCCTCGAAGGCGGGCACCCGCGGGCCCTGCGTCAGGAAATCCGAGCGCAGGACCTCGATGACGGCGGCAACGTCCTCGTCGGAGATCTGCTGGCGGCCGTACGGGATCATGCGGCCATCGCGCGCTGGTTGAATTCGCGGATCTCGGCGGGCGACAGGAAGCGCTGGTTGTTGCCCGAGTTGTATTCGAAGCCTTCGGGCACCGGCTTGCCCTCTTCACCCAGACCGTCCTTCGTGTAGTCCATGTCCACGTTGTAGAAGCGGATGGTCGGGCGGATCACGTAGTGCTTGGGGAATTCCAGCGTCAGGTGCGAATCGTCGGCCGGGCACATGATCTCGTGCAGCTTCTCGCCGGGACGGATGCCGATGGTGTGCGTCGGCAGCTCGGGTGCCATGGCCTGGGCCAGGTCCGGCATGCGGATGGATGGGATCTTGGGCACGAAGATCTCGCCGCCGCGCATGCGGGAAAAATTCTCCAGCACGAAATCCACGCCCTGCTGCAGGCTGATCCAGAAGCGGGTCATGCGCGGGTCCGTGATCGGCAGGCTCTTCGCGCCTTCGCGGATCAGGCGCTCGAACAGCGGCACCACCGAGCCGCGCGAGCCCACGACATTGCCGTAGCGCACCACGGCAAAGCGCGTGCCGGCCGAGCCCACCATGTTGTTGGCCGCCACGAACAGCTTGTCCGAAGCGAGCTTGGTGGCGCCGTAGAGGTTGATCGGGTTGGCCGCCTTGTCGGTCGACAGGGCGATCACCTTCTGCACGTTGTTCTCGATGGCCGCCCGGATCACGTTCTCGGCGCCGTGCACGTTGGTCTTGATGCACTCCATCGGGTTGTATTCCGCGGCGGGCACCTGTTTCAGGGCAGCGGCGTGGATCACGATGTCGACGCCGCGCATGGCCTGCATCAGGCGATCCGGGTCGCGCACGTCGCCGAGGAAATAGCGCATGCAGCCGGCGTCGAAGCGCTGCTGCATCTCATATTGTTTCAGCTCGTCCCGGGAGAACACCACCAGGCGGGCGGGCTTGTAGCCCGCCAGCAGGGTCTGCACATAGCGATGGCCGAAAGAACCCGTGCCGCCGGTGATAAGGATGGACTTGTCGTTGAACATGTAAGAAGCAAACGGGCGAAAACACGCCGGCCCGGGCGGCGGGGGAATTGACTGAGGGACAATAGGATACCTCCATGCCATCGCCCGCCCTGTCCCCGCACCTGATTCGCCCCCTCCACGTCGTCGTGGACGCGGCGCTGCTGTTCATCGCCTGGTGGATCGCGTTCTGGCTTCGGTTCAACCTGGACATGCCGGCGGAGTTCATCCCGGTGGCATGGGTGTCGCTGCCCTGGATGCTAGCCGCCAACCTCGGCATCCTGATTTTCGGCAACGTCTACCGGCAGGTCTGGCGCTATGTGAGCCTGTCGGAACTGCGCCAACTCGGCGTGTGCGTGGCGATCGGCGGAGCGACCACGGCTGCCCTGGTGCTGATGCAGCGCTACGAGGCCTTTCCCCGCACGGTGCTGGTGTTGCATCCGCTGCTGGCCGTCCTGTTCCTCGGCGGTGTGCGGGTGGCCTGGCGCATGCAGACCGAGCGCGGTTTCCCGGCCGTCGCCCAGATGCGGCCCCTTCTCATCATCGGGGCGCTGTCAGACGCGGCTGCCGCGCTGCGCGCGCTCAAGGGTTCGCACCACTGGGAGCCGGTCGGCATCCTCACGCCCCAGCCAGAGGACCGCGGCCGCTGGCTGCAGAACGTGCCGGTGCTCGGCACCATCGAAATGATCGCCCAGGCCGGCCAGCTGGCGGGCGCCAGCACCGCCCTGGTGGCCTCGCCCCCGGGCTCGCCGCAGCGGCGCGAAGCGCTGCTGAAGGCCAGCGGCTCCGGCGTGACGCTGCTGACGATGCGGCGGGCCGATGAGTGGCTGCAGCACGACCCGGCCGAGCCGCGCAAGGTGGAGATCGATGACCTGCTGGGGCGCGACCCGGTGCAGCTGGACGTCGCCGGCCTGGCAGAACTGTTCTCCGGGCAGACGGTGCTCGTGACCGGCGCGGGCGGCTCGATCGGGTCGGAGCTGTGCCGCCAGGTCTCGCGCTTCGGTGTCGGCAAGCTGGTCTGCGTGGACGTGTCGGAGTACGCGGTCTACCAGCTCGAGCAGGAGCTGCAGGCCGCGCATCCCCGCATGCACGGCGTCTACTACACAGCGAACGTGCGCGAGGTGGACCGGCTGCGCGCCATCATGCAGCGCCACCGCCCCGCCGTGGTCCTGCATGCCGCAGCCTACAAGCACGTACCCCTGATGGAGGAGCACAACGAGATCGAGGCGCTGCGCACCAACGTGGCAGGCACGCTGCACGCAGCGCGCCTGGCCGGCGAGTGCGGCACCCGGCGCTTCGTGCTGATCTCCACCGACAAGGCCGTGAACCCCACTAACGTGATGGGCGCAAGCAAGCGGCTGGCCGAGATGATGGTCCAGGCGCTCGCCGCGCGCTACCCGGACACGCGCTACGTGTCGGTGCGCTTCGGCAATGTGCTGGGTTCCAGCGGCTCGGTGGTGCCCAGGTTCACCACCCAGATCGCCCGCGGCGGGCCGGTGACCGTGACCCACCCGGAGATCGTGCGCTATTTCATGACCATCCCCGAGGCCGCGCAACTGGTGCTGCAGGCCGGGCTGATGGGCCGTTCCGGGCAGATCTTCGTGATGGACATGGGCGAGCCGATGAAGATCCTGGAGCTGGCGCGCATGCTGATCCGGCTTTCAGGCAAGACCGAGCAGGACATCCCCATCACCTTCACCGGGCTGCGTCCGGGCGAGAAGCTCTACGAGGAGCTGCTGGCCGACGACGAAACCACCGAGCCCACCCCGCATCCGAAGCTGCGCGTGGCCAAGACCGCGGCGGAGCCCCGTGACGAGGAAGCGGTGCTGCGCTGGATCGAGGACGTGGGGCCGGAGCCGCCGGGCGAGCAGGTTCGCGAGTGGCTGCGCGCCCAGGTGCCCGAGTACGGGCCGGGCAACGGCAAGCCCTGAGCCGGCGAGGCCTTACCCGGCGATCCCGGTGCGGGCCAGCACGTCGCTCACCAGCTCCAGCCGCACCAGAGGGTTGTCCAGCTCCATCAGGCGCTGCTTCAGCGCCAGCGGCAGTGGCAGCAGTTCGCACCAGCGGTTGGCCACCCAGCCGCAGTCGTCGAGCTGCCAGGGCCGCTGCATCGGCAACTGGCCGCCTTCGCCGGCCTTGGCTTCCAGCGAATGAATCAGCTGTTCCAGCGCGGTGGCCGCCAGCTTCAGGTCGTCCGGCACGGTCACCGGAAGGTCGGGCGGAAGCCGCTCGACATCGGCGACCCAGAGCCCATGCTTGAGCTGGTCGCTGTTGCGGATGCGGAAACGCTGCGCGCCGGTGGCGCGGATCATCATCAGGCCGGCGCGGGGCGCCTCGAACTCGCTGATGGTCGCCAGCGTGCCGACGGTGGAGAAGCTCTCCTGCACGCCGGGCTGCCGCACCTCCGCGCCCTGCGTCAGCGCGACCACGCCGAACGGGGCGCCGGCCTTGTGGCACTTGCCGATCATGTCCAGGTAGCGGACCTCGAAGATCCGCAAGGGCAGCAGGCCGCCGGGGAACAGCACCGTGCCCAGGGGGAACAGCGGCAGCGACTGCAAGGTGAGGGTGGAGGTCATTTCCCCCGCTATCATCCCACGACCCACTGAAGAGCGCGCGCCCGATGGCCTACCAAATCCTTTCGTTCTTGCTCGACGTTGCCGCGGGGCTGCTGGGCGGGGCGTGCCTGTTGCGCCTCTACATGCAATACCAGCGCATTCCGTTCGGCAACCCGGTGGGGCGCTTCGTGTTCGCGCTGTCCGACTGGATCGTCCTGCCGCTGCGCAAGGTCCTGCCCGCCGTGCGCCGCGTGGACACGGCCAGCCTGGTGGCCGCGTATCTCATCGAGCTGGCTCAGTTCGGGCTGCTGTGGCTGGCGACCGGCGGCGTGGGCGGGCTCGAGGTGCTGCCGCTGCTGGCCCTGTTCGGCCTGGCGCGCCTGGTCATTTCGGGCCTGACGGGCTTGGTGATCGTCTACGCGATCATGTCCTGGGTGCAGGCCGACTCGCCGCTCGTCGACGTGATCGACCGGTTGTGCGCGCCACTGCTGCGGCCGTGGCGCAAGATGGTGCCGCTGATCGGCGGCATCGACCTGTCGCCGCTGGTGTTCCTGGTGGTGCTGCAGGTCGCGGCCATCATCCTGGCCTACCTGCAAGCCGCGGCGCTGCGCTAGCAGGTAGTCGCAAAACTACTGCGCGGGCCGGTCCTTCGGCTGCGCTGCTCTGCGTACCGTTCGTACGCTTGCGCACCTCGCCGCCAACCTCGATTAGCTCACCGCGTCGGCCGGCTGGCGTTGCAGCATCGCCAGCGCATTAGCCACCGTCTTGCGCAAATCGCGCCGGTCGCAGATGAAGTCGACGGCGCCCTTTTCCTGCAGGAACTCGGAGCGCTGGAAGCCCTCCGGCAGCTTCACCCGCACGGTGGATTCGATCACGCGCGGCCCGGCGAAGCCGATCAGGGCCTTGGGCTCGGCGATCACGATGTCGCCCATGAAGGCAAAGCCGGCGCTGACGCCGCCGGTGGTGGGGTCGGTGAGCACGCTGATGTAGGGCAGGCCCTTCTTGGCCAGCCGCGTCAGGGCGGCATTGGTCTTGGCCATCTGCATCAGGGACAGCAGGCCTTCCTGCATGCGGGCGCCGCCGGTGGCGGTGAAGCAGATAAAGGGCACCTTCTGCTCGATGGCCGTTTCGACGCCGCGGGCGAAGCGCTCACCCACCACGCTGCCCATGCTGCCGCCCATGAAGTCGAACTCGAAGGCGGCGGCCACCAGGCTGATGCTGTGTACCGCGCCGCCCATGACGATCAGCGAGTCGGTCTCGCCGGTGTTTTCCAACGCTTCCTTCAGACGCTCGGGGTAACGGCGGCTGTCCTTGAACTTGAGCGCATCCACCGGCAGCACTTCCTGGCCGATTTCGTACCGGCCCTCCGCGTCGAGGAAGGCATTCAGGCGGGCGCGGGCGCCGATGCGGTGGTGGTGGGCGCAGGTGGGGCAGACGTTCTGGTTCTGCTCTAGGTCGTTCTTGTACAGCACGCTCTCGCAGCTGGGGCACTTGATCCACAGGCCTTCGGGCACCTGCCGGCGGTCGGCGGGGTCTGTCTGCTGGATTTTTGGCGGGAGCAGTTTTTCGAGCCAGCTCATGAGTGGTCCTGAAGGAGCGGAAGGGGGATTATGCGTCCAGCGCCGACCGGACTTCCGACAGGAAGCCGGCCACGGCTGGGATGACCTGGTCGCGTGGCAGCTCTTCGACGAGCTGAATGATCTTCGTGCCGATGACCACCGCATCGGCCACCCGGCCGATGGCGCGGGCCGTGGCCGCGTCGCGGATGCCGAAGCCCACCCCGACCGGAACCTTCACATGGCGGCGGATCCGCGGCAGCATCTGCTCGACCGCATCGATGTCCAGGTGGCCGGCGCCGGTCACGCCCTTGAGCGAGACGTAGTAAACATAACCGCTGGCGACCTGCGCGACCTCCTGCATGCGCTCATCGGTGCTGGTCGGCGCCAGCAGGAAGATCAGGTCCATGCCATGCGCCTTGAGCTTGGCTGCGAACTCGCCGCACTCCTCCGGCGGGTAGTCGACCACCAGCACGCCGTCGACCCCGGCCTCGGCCGCGTCGCGGACGAAGGCATCGGCGCCGTGCACCTGCTCGTAGCGCTCGACCGGGTTGGCATAGCCCATCAGCACCACGGGCGTGGCGTCGTCGGTGCGGCGGAACTCGCGCACCATGTCCAGCACCTGGCGCATGCCGATGCCCAGCGCCAGCGCCTTCTCGCCGGCGCGCTGGATCACGGGGCCGTCGGCCATGGGGTCGGAGAAGGGCACGCCCAGCTCGATCACGTCGGCGCCGGCCCGCACCATCCCGTGCATCAGCTCGGGGGTGATGTCCGCATGCGGGAATCCGGCGGTGATGTAGGGAATCAGGGCCTTGCGCCTGGCGTCGCGCAGGCGCGAAAAGGAGGCGGCGATACGGCTCATGCTTGATCTCCGCCCTTGACCTTGAGCCCGCGCATCGATGGCCGGTCGTAGAAGTCCACGCCCGCCAGGTCGGCCACGGTGCCGATGTCCTTGTCGCCGCGGCCGGACAGGTTCACCAGGATGCTCTGCTCCGGCTTCATGGTGCGCGCGAGCTTCATCGCGTAGGCGACGGCATGGCTGGATTCCAGCGCCGGGATGATGCCTTCGGTGCGGCACAGGTAGTGGAAGGCCTCCAGCGCCTCGCGGTCGGTGATGCCCACGTATTCGGCGCGGCCGGTGTCCTTGAGCCAGGCGTGCTCGGGGCCGACGCCCGGATAGTCCAGGCCGGCGCTGACGCTGTGGGTCTCGGTGATCTGGCCGTTCTCGTCCTGCAGGATGTAGGTGCGGTTGCCATGCAGCACGCCGGCGCTGCCGCGCTGCAGCGAGGCCGCATGCTTGCCGCTGTCCAGGCCTTCGCCGGCCGCTTCCACACCGACCAGGCGCGTGTTCTCGAACGGGATGTAGGGGTGGAAGATGCCCATGGCGTTGCTGCCGCCGCCGACGCAGGCCACCACGACGTCGGGCTGGCGGCCGGTCATCTCGGGCATCTGGGTCAGGCATTCGTTGCCGATCACGCACTGGAAGTCGCGGACCATCATCGGGTAGGGATGGGGCCCGGCCACGGTGCCGATGATGTAGAAGGTGTTCTCGACATTGGTGACCCAGTCGCGCATCGCCTCGTTGAGCGCGTCCTTGAGCGTCTTGCTGCCCGACTCCACCGGCACCACGCTGGCGCCCAGCAGGTTCATGCGGTAGACGTTCGGGCTCTGGCGCTTGACGTCCTCGCTGCCCATGTAGACCACGCATTCGAGGCCGTAGCGGGCGCAGATGGTGGCGGTGGCCACGCCGTGCTGGCCGGCGCCGGTCTCGGCGATCACGCGTGGCTTGCCCATGCGGCGCGCCAGCAGCGCCTGGCCGATCACGTTGTTGATCTTGTGGGCGCCGGTGTGGTTGAGGTCTTCGCGCTTGAGATAGATCTGGGCGCCGCCCTGTTCGCGGCTCATGCGGGCCGCGTGGTAGACCGGCGAGGGCCGGCCCACGAAATGGGCGAGCTCGTCGTTGAATTCGGCCAGGAACTCCGGATCCTGGCGGAAGCGTTCATAGGCATCGCGCAGCTGCGCGATGGCATGGGTCAGCGTCTCGCTGACGAAACTGCCGCCGTAGGCACCGAAGTGGCCCGCGCGGTCAGGTTGCTGATAGCTGGACATGGGTGGACTTTGCAAGAAGCGCGTCGGCGGCACGCACGGCCGCGACGAACCGATTGATCTTTTCCGGGTCCTTGATGCCTTTGGCGGCCTCGACCCCGGAGCTCACATCAACGGCCAGCGTTCTGCAACGCGGCCGCACTTGCACGATGCCATCGGCCACGTTTGCAGGTGTCAACCCACCAGACAAGACGAGGTGAGCGTTGACGTTTGCTGGAAGACGTGACCAATCGAATGCTTTCCCGGCGCCGCCGTAGCCCTCCACATGCGCATCCAGAAGGATGGCCTGGGCCCGTGCGTGCTCCGAGGCGAATCTTACCAAGTCGAAGGGCGAGCCATCGAGCGGGATGCGGGCGGCCCGCAGGAAGGCGTGTCGGCCGTCGCCGGTCGCTTCCTGGCACTGGGCGGGCGTCTCGTCGCCATGGAACTGCACCAGCGCCCCGGGCACGCGCTCGCAGCAAGCCAGGACCTGCTGCGGCGACTCGTTGACGAACAGCAACACCGGGGTGACGAAGGGCGGCAGTCGCGAGGCAAGCTCCGCGGCGCGCGCGATGGGAACGTGGCGCGGACTCTTTTCCCACAGCACGAAGCCGACCGCATCGGCGCCGGCGGCCACCGCCGCGTCCAGGTCCTGTTCACGGGTGAGGCCGCAGATCTTGATGCGTGTGCGCGCTGCCGTCATGGCAGCCAATCATACGCAGCGGTGCGACTCGGCAATTGCCACTTCGGGTCGTACACCGGCCCGACGAAATAGAGGCCGTCGGGCGCGAAGGTGGGGGCGGCCGCGTCCCGGCTCTTCGCGGCCAGCACGCCCTGCATCCATCCCGGCGGCTGCTGGCCCTGGCCGACGGCCAGCAGGCAGCCCATGATGTTGCGGATCATGTGGTGCAGGAAGGCGTCCGCTTCGAAGTCGAAGCGCCAGTAGGCGCCGCGGCGCGTGATCTCGATGCGCGTCATGGTCTTGACCGGGCTTCGCGCCTGGCATTCGGAGGCGCGGAAGGACGTGAAGTCGTGCTGGCCGACCAGCAGCGCCGCCGCCTGCCGCATGGCGTCGCCGTCCAGCGGCCGGAACACCCAGCCGACCCGGCCGGCGTCGAGGCTGGGGCGCACCGGCGACTCGAGCACCACATAGGCGTAGCGGCGCGCGACTGCGCAGGCACGCGAGTGGAATTCGTCGGGGACGTACCGCGCCCATTGCACCGCGATGTCGGCGGGCAGGTAGCGGTTGGTGCCGCGCACCCAGGAGAACTCCTCGCGGCGCAGCGGCGTGTCGAGATGGGCCACCTGCATCAGCCCGTGCACACCCGCGTCGGTGCGGCCCGCGCAGACGGTGGAGACGGGTTGCGCGGCGAACTGGGAGAGCGCGTGCTCGAGCCGGTCCTGCACGGTGCGGCCCGAGGGCTGGCTTTGCCAGCCCTCATAGGCCTGTCCGTGGTAACTGATGCCCAGCGCCAGCCGCATCGCCGCGACTTTACCGGGAGTTCGTTCTAGCCGATTTCCGCGAGCAAGCGCTGGGCCGCGGACTTCAGGTCGCCGGAAGCCTCGGTGAGCACTTCCTGCGCCAGGCTGCGGGCGCCATCCGGGTCGCCGATCGAATGGAACTCGCGCGCCAGCGCCAGCTTGGTGGACAGCGGGTCGTCGCCCATGTCGTCGAACCCGGCGGCGCCGAGCGGCGAACCTGCCGTCGTGGCCAGCGAGTCCTCGGTATCGGGACCGGTGTCGACCGCCTTGGCCGAGGTGCCGATGTCCAGTGACAGGGCACCCAGGTCGAACTCGATCATGCCGGCATCGGCGACCGGCGAGGCAGCGGCTGCCGCAGCTGCAGCCGCCACGGGGGCTGTCGGGGTGTCCAGGTCGAAGCTCAGCGCGTTCTCGTCGAGCGTCAGGTCGGGCGCATCCAGCCGTACGGCCGAGGGCGCTGCGGCGCTCGCCGGGGGCGTGATCGCGCCGAAATCCATGTCGAGCGAGGGCATGGGCTCGGCGACCGCCGCTTGCATGGGCTGCGTCTGCTCGTTGGCCGGCACCGGCGCAGGAGCGGACAGCGGCTCGTCGCCGATCGAAAAGTCCAGGTCCAGGTCGATGTCCGGGGCCGCGTCGGCTGCGGGCTCGACCGCCGGTGCGGCGGCCAGGGCCTGTGTCTGCACGGCGCTCGACGGTGTCACCACCGCGCGCGCGCCGGGCTCACCGCCGGGACGGTACAGCGAATTGGAGGGGTCGAGTTCCTGGCCCAGTTCGCACACGCGTTCCCATTCGGTACCGGTGCCGTGGGTCAGGCCATAGGCCTCGGTCGCGATCAACTCGAAAGCGCGGGCATCGCGGCGCTTGGCGTAGATTTCGAGCAGCTTGGCGTGGATGGCAACGCGCTGCGGCTGCGTGCGCATGGCCTCCTTCAGGATCTCCTCGGCCTGCAGGTCGCGGCCATACGCGAGGTACACATCGGCCTCGGCGACCGGGTCCACATCGCCGGCGGCGTCGAGCTGGCTGGGCGAATACACCAGCGAAGAGCCGCTGACGTTGCCTTCATTGGTGTCGATGCGCTGACCGCCGCTGGCGCCGAAGAATGAGTCGGGCTGCAGGCGGCTTTCGAGGAAGGAACTGTCGACGGTCGTCGACTTCTTGCGCTGCCGCAGACGGTAGAAGCCGAAACCGCCGAGCAGGGCGGCGACCGCGCCCAGGGCGCCGGCCGGGAGCATCCAGTTTTCGATCAGGTCGTCGAGCAGGCTGGGCTCGGGCGGCGGCGGGGGCTCCGCGCGCTTGACTACGGGCTTGGGCGCCGAAGCCGGCGCCGCGGCGATCACCGGCGCGGCAGGGGCTGCGGCGGAAGCAGCCTCGGCAGCCGGAGCGGCGGCGCTGGCGCTTGCCACGGCAGCGGAAGCGGGGGCAGCCGCTTCAGGCGCGGCCGCCGCGACCGGCGCAGCCGCCGAAGCGGGCGAAGCCGATGAGGCTGCGACCACGGCCGGCGTGGTGACGGGAGCGGGTGCGGAAGCGATCGCCGCCGGGGTCTTGGCCGCGGCAGCGGCGGCCGGGGCGGACGTGCTTGCCGCTGCGATGGAGGCGCCGACCGGGACCGGCACGCCACCCTTGGCGGCGCTGGCGGAAGCCGCAGGCGCTGCCGGGGCCGTCCCGATCTTGTTCAGGTCGGAAATGTTCTTGCTCAGTTCGGCCACGCGCGTCGCCGTATCCTGGGCGGCGCGGTCCCGCGCGATCTTCTGCTCTTCGGCGCCGGCCTTGCCTTGCGCGTTGCCCTTGGACAGGGTGAGCTTGTCGGGCGCCGTGGCGGCCGGCTGCTTTTCCTCGACCTGCGCCGTGATCTTGCCGGAGGCCTCGCGGTCCGCCGGGTTCACCTTCGTGACGGGCAGGCTTTCGGCGAAGCGGCGGCGGAACTCGTTGAAGTCGCGGCTTTGGGCGACCAGCACCTGCTTGGCCTCATCGGCCGGGATCTGGGCGGCGTCCTGGGCGCTCGGCACGTCGAGCACGGCGCCCGAGCGCAGGCGGTTGACGTTGCCGCCGACGAAGGCATCCTGGTTGGCGCGCAGCAGCGCGACCAGCATCTGGTCCAGCGAAACGTCGGCGGGCTTGTTGGCGGCCGCGATGCGGCCGGCGGTATCGCCGCCCTTGACCGTGACTTGCTTGGCGCTGCCTTCGCTGGCCGGCGCGCGGGGCGTTTCGGCCGCCACGGCGCGGGGCGCTTCGGCCGGCGCGGTGCGCGCGGCCCGAGCTGCAGCCGCGGGCGCAGCAGGCGCCGCCGCCGGGGTGGCGCGCGTCGCCGGGGCCGACGGGCTCAGCTCGGCGGCGAGCGGCTGACCCTGCCGCAGACTGGGCGGGTCGAACAGCATCGTGTAGTCGCGCAGGATGCGTCCGGACGACCAGGTGCTTTCAAGGATGAGGTCGATGAACGGCTCGTTGATCGGCCGCTGGCTGCTCAACCTCAGGAAGTGCCGGCCATCGGCCCGTTTCTCGAGCGAGATGCGGATGCCGGTCAGCGCGGGATTGAAGTCGAAGCCTGCAGACCTGAACGCCTCGGGTGCGGCGATGTTGGCCTTCAAGGACGCGAGTTCATCGGCGTCGATCTCCGGGATCTCGATCTCGGCGCGCAACGGTTCGCCCAGCGCCGACTGGACATTGATGCGACCCAGGGCGAGGGCATGCACATCCGTGGTGGAAATCCCGAGCAGGACGGCCGTGGCGAATGCCAGGGCGGTCGTCCGCCACTGCGGCTTTTCCGTGGATGGTTGAGCCCTCATTGCCTGGTCAGCAGGCAATTTTTTTCTCTTCATGCGGACAAACGCCTTGACGCTGAAATTGCTAAAAGGACCATAACATCAATGTCTTAGGGTGACAAGCTGAGACAAGTTTTTAACTTCGCGGCCACCTGTACCGCGTATTTACCCGCACTGGCTCGTTGTCACATGACAACGGCCTGTAACCGGTGATTACAGGCCGTCGCTACGGAAGAGCTTGGGAGAATTATGCGTCAAGCAGGATGCGCAGCATCCGGCGCAGCGGCTCGGCCGCGCCCCACAGCAATTGGTCGCCGATCGTGTAGGCGCCGAGGTATTCCGGACCCATGGCCATCTTGCGGATCCGGCCCACAGGGATGGTCAGCGTGCCGGTCACGGCCACCGGCGTGAGGTCCTTGAGCGTCGCTTCCCGGTTGTTGGGCACCACCTTCACCCAGGCGTTGTCGGCCGCGATCATGGCCTCGATGTCGGCCAGCGGCACGTCCTTCTTGAGCTTGAAGGTCAACGCCTGGCTGTGGCAGCGCATGGCACCCACCCGCACGCAGAAGCCGTCCACCGGGGTCGCCTGGGTGCCGAAGCCCTCGCCCTGGCCCAGGATCTTGTTGGTCTCGGCGCCGGCCTTCCACTCTTCGCGCGACACGCCGTTGCCCAGGTCCTTGTCGATCCAGGGGATGAGCGAACCGCCCAGCGGCACGCCGAAGTTCTCGGTCTCGGCGCCCGACATGGACTGCTGGCGGGCCAGTACCTTGCGGTCGATCTCCAGAATGGCCGACTTGGGGTCGTCCAGGAGGGCGCGCACCTCAGAATTCAAAGTGCCGAATTGCGTGAGCAGCTCACGCATGTGTTGCGCGCCGCCACCGGAGGCCGCCTGGTAGGTCATGCTGCTCATCCACTCGACCAGGCCGGCCTTGTAGAGCGCGCCCACGCCCATCAGCATGCAGCTGACGGTGCAGTTGCCGCCGATCCAGTTGCGCCCGCCCTTGCCCAGGGCGTTCTTGATCACCGGCAGGTTGACCGGGTCCAGGATGATGACCGCGTCATCCTTCATCCGCAGCGTGGAGGCCGCGTCGATCCAGTGGCCGTTCCAGCCGGCCGCGCGCAGCTTGAGGAACACCTCGGTGGTGTAGTCGCCGCCCTGGCAGGTGATGACGATGTCGCACTTCGAAAGCGCCGCGATGTCGAAGGCGTCCTTGAGCTTGCCTTCGTTCTTGGCCTGCGCGGGCGCCTTGCCGCCGGCGTTCGAAGTGGAGAAGAACACCGGCTCGATCAGGCCGAAGTCGCCTTCGGCCTCCATGCGATCCATCAGGACCGAGCCGACCATGCCGCGCCAGCCGACCAGGCCGACCAGCGGTTGTTGTTGGTTCGAGAGAGTCATCGTTGCGCGCCTTTCAGTTTTGAAACCTGGTTTCCCCGGCTCGTCTTGGGCCGGGGAGGGCGCGCGACGAACCGGAGCTTGCTAGCTCTTGGTAATGGTCTTTTTCGTGATCGCGGCGACCACGGCATCGCCCATCTGGCGGGTGCCAACCTTGGTGGTGCCTTCGGAATGGATGTCCGCCGTCCGCAGGCCCGCGGCCAGCACGTCCTTCACCGCGGACTCGATCCGGTCGGCGGCTTGGGGTTGGTTGAGGGAAAAGCGGAGCATCATGGCAGCAGACAGTATTGTAGCCAAAGGATTAGCTACCCCCTTGCCGGCGATGTCGGGTGCGCTGCCGTGGCTCGGTTCGTACAGGCCCTGGTTGGACGCGTTCAGGCTGGCCGAGGGGAGCATGCCGATCGAGCCGGTGAGCATCGCGGCTTCGTCCGACAGGATGTCGCCGAACATGTTGCCGGTGACCACCACGTCGAAGGCCTTGGGCGCCTTCACCAGCTGCATCGCCGCGTTGTCCACGTACATGTGGTCGAGCTTGACGTCGGGGTACTGCTGGCCGACCTCGGTCACCACGTCCTTCCACAGCTGGAAGGTTTCCAGCACGTTGGCCTTGTCCACGCTGGTGACGCGCTTGCTGCGCTTGCGCGCGGCCTGGAAGGCCACATGGGCGATGCGCTCGACCTCCGGGCGCGTGTAGCGCATGGTGTCGAAGGCTTCCTCCGCGCCGGGGAAATGCCCGTCGGGCGCGCTGCGGCGTCCGCGCGGCTGGCCGAAATAAATGTCGCCGGTCAGCTCACGGATGATGAGGATGTCCAGCCCGGCGATCAGTTCCGGCTTCAGGCTGGAGGCGCCCACCAGCTGCTCGTAGCAGATGGCGGGGCGGAAGTTGGCGAACAGGCCCAGGTTCTTGCGCAGTCCGAGGATGGCCTGCTCGGGGCGCAGCGCCCGCTCGAGCTTGTCGTATTTCCAGTCGCCGACCGCGCCGAACAGCACCGCATCCGCTTCCTTGGCCAGCTTGAGCGTGGCCTCGGGCAGGGGATGGCCGTGGGCTTCGTAGGCGGCGCCGCCGACCGCGGCGGTCTCCATCTCGAACTTCAGGTCCAGCACCTGCAGGACCTTGACGGCCTCGGCGACGATCTCGGTGCCGATGCCGTCACCGGGCAGCACTGCAATTTTCATTGGGCGTTCTTTCGTTGCAAAAACTGCCTTCACTTCCGCAGTGAAGGGATGTCGGGCTTCAGAGCGTATGGGCGAGCCAGGGCTTGGTCGCGAGGCGGTGGGCCTCGAATTCCTGGATCTTCTTGGCGTGACGCAGGGTCAGCCCCACATCGTCGAAACCGTTGAGCAGGCAGTACCTGCGGAAGGCTTGAACCTCGAACGGCAGCTCCTCGCCCTGCGGCGCCACGATCACCTGGCGCTCCAGGTCGATCGTCAGCTCATAGCCGGGGAAGGCATGAACCTGGTCGAACAGGCGCGAAACCTGCGACTCGGGCAGCACGATCGGCAGCAGCCCGTTCTTGAAGCAGTTGTTGAAGAAGATGTCGGCGAAGCTCGGCGCGATGACGGCGCGGAAGCCGTACTGGTCCAGCGCCCAGGGCGCGTGCTCGCGCGAGGAGCCGCAGCCGAAGTTCTTGCGCGCCAGCAGGATCGAGGCGCCCTTGTAGCGCGCCTGGTTCAGCACGAAATCGGGGTTCGGCTTGCGGCTGGCCGGATCCTGGCCGGGATAGCCGGGGTCCAGGTAGCGCCATTCGTCGAACAGGTTCTGGCCGAAGCCGGTCTTGCGGATCGACTTCAGGAACTGCTTGGGAATGATCGCGTCGGTGTCGACGTTCTCGCGGTCCATGGGGGCCACGAGTCCCTTGTGCACAACAAAACTCTTCATTTGGAACGCGCGGCCCAAGGGGCCGCTTCCTGAGGGTTACTTTTTCGCGGCGTTTTCGATGGCGTTGCCGGCCTTCTGGACATCTTCGCCGAGGCCGCGCACGGTGTTGCAGCCGGCGAGGGCCGCGAAAGCGGCGATTGCGGCGAGCAGGGAAGCGATCTTTTTCATGGCAAGTTTCCTTTCAAGCGAACTGTCTTATATCAACGAAATGGCCATGCACCGCCGCGGCGGCGGCCATGGCCGGGCTGACCAGGTGGGTGCGGCCGCCGGCGCCCTGGCGGCCTTCGAAGTTGCGGTTGCTGGTGGAAGCGCAGCGCTCGCCCGGCTCCAGCCGGTCGGCGTTCATGGCCAGACACATCGAGCAGCCGGGCTCGCGCCACTCGAAGCCGGCCGCCTTGAAGATCTCGTGCAGGCCCTCGCGCTCGGCCTGCTCCTTCACCACGCCCGAGCCGGGCACGACCATGGCCAGCTTGATGTTGCGGGCCACTTTCTGGCCGAGTTTCTTGACCACCGCGGCCGCCTCGCGCATGTCCTCGATGCGGCTGTTGGTGCAGGAGCCGATGAACACCTTGTCCACGTACAGGTCGTTCAGGGCCTTGCCCGGCTCCAGGCCCATGTAGGCCAGGGCGCGCTCGATCGCGCCGCGCTTGTTCGGGTCCTTTTCCTTGTCCGGGTCCGGCACCCGGCCGTCGATGCCCAACACCATCTCGGGCGAGGTGCCCCAGGTGACCTGCGGGAGGATCTTGGTTGCATCCAGCTCGACCACGGCGTCGAAACTGGCGTCGGCGTCGGAGTGCAGCGTCCGCCAGTAGGTGACCGCCTGCTCCCACTCCACGCCCGTGGGCGCCAAGGGCCGGCCCTTGACATACTGGACGGTGGTGTCGTCCACGCCGACCAGCCCGGCGCGGGCGCCGGCCTCGATGGCCATGTTGCACACGGTCATCCGGCCTTCCATGCTGAGCGAGCGGATCGTCGAGCCGGCGAACTCGATGGTGTAGCCGGTGCCGCCTGCTGTGCCGATGCGGCCGATGATGGCCAGCACCACGTCCTTGGCGGTGACGCCGCGCGCGAGCGGGCCCTCGACCTTGATCAGCATGTTCTTGGCCTTCTTGGCCAGCAGGGTCTGGGTGGCCATCACGTGCTCGACCTCGCTGGTGCCGATGCCGTGGGCCAGCGCGCCGAAGGCGCCGTGGGTCGAGGTGTGCGAGTCGCCGCACACCACCGTCATGCCCGGCAGGGTCGCGCCCTGTTCCGGGCCGATCACGTGCACGATGCCCTGGCGCTTGGACAGGAAGGGGAAGTAGGCGGCCGAGCCGAACTCGCCGATGTTCTTGTCCAGGGTGGTGACCTGCTCCTTGCTGATCGGGTCGTCGATCCCGTCGTAGCCGCGCTCCCAGCCGGTGGTAGGCGTGTTGTGGTCGGCCGTGGCGACGATCGAGCTCACGCGCCAGACCTTGCGCCCGGCCTCGCGCAGGCCTTCGAACGCCTGCGGGCTGGTCACTTCATGGACCAGGTGGCGGTCGATGTAGAGGATGGCCGTGCCGTCCTCCTCGGTGTGGACGACGTGCTCGTCCCAGATCTTGTCGTAAAGGGTGCGTCCCATCGGTACTTCCTTCGAATCAGACATTTTATTCAGCGCGGCGGGCGAGCCTGCTCCGACTCATCCGCGACGGCTGGACCGCAGGAAAGCGTTGTGTACTAGACTACTCCACGTTGGGAGACCGCTCATGTTCGTCCGCCTCTTTCAAGCCATCGCCTTCGCGCTTGCCACCTCCGCTGCCGCCGCCGGCGAGGTGCAGGTGGCCGTCGCGGCGAACTTCGCCGCGCCCATGACCCGCATCGCCGAGGACTTCACCGCGGCCACGGGCCACACCGTGAAGCTGTCCGCTGGATCGACGGGCAAGTTCTATTCGCAGATCGTCAGCGGCGCGCCCTTCGAGGTGCTGCTGGCCGCCGACGACGAGACGCCCACGCGGCTGGTGAAGGAAGGCCATGCCGTCGCGAGCTCGCAGTTCACCTATGCCGTCGGGCGGCTGGCGCTGTGGAGCGCGACGCCAGGGCTGGTCGACAACAAGGGGGCGGTGCTGGCTTCCGGCAAGTTCAAGCACCTCGCGATCGCCAATCCCAAGCTGGCGCCCTATGGCGTCGCCGCCTACGAGGCGCTCAAGTCACTGGGCCTTGAAGGGGCAGTGGCGCCGAAGGTGGTTCTCGGCGAATCCATCGCCCAGACCTACCAGTTCGTGGCCACGGGCAACGCCGAGCTCGGTTTCGTGGCCGTGTCGCAGGTGACCGTCCCCGGCAAGCCGGCCACCGGCTCCTGGTGGCTGGTGCCGCCCCACCTGTACACCCCGATCCGCCAGGACGCCGTCCTGCTCAAGGCGGGCGAGAACAACCCGGCGTCGCAGGCCTTGCTGCTCTACCTCAAGCGGCCGCAGGTCCGGCAGCTGATCGCCTCCTTCGGTTATTCATGACGCCGGCCGAGTGGAGCGCCGTCCGCCTCACCGCCGAACTGGCCGCGGTGACCACGCTGCTGCTGCTGTGCGTGGGCACGCCCATCGCCTGGTGGCTGGCTCGCACGCGTTCATCCTTCAAGCCGGTGCTCTCCGCGGTGGTGGCGTTGCCGATCGTGCTGCCGCCCACCGTACTCGGCTTTTACCTGCTGCTGCTGATGGGTCCCCAAGGCCCGGTGGGCCATCTCACCACGGCGCTGGGATTGGGGCGGCTGCCGTTCACCTTTGGCGGGCTGGTCGTGGCCTCGGTGCTGTACTCCATGCCCTTCGTGGTTCAACCCCTGCAGCAGGCTTTCGAGGCGATCGATGAGCGCATGCTGGAAGCGGCCGCCACCCTGCGGGCGGGGCGATGGGATCGCTTTGCGAGCGTGGCTTTGCCGCTGGCCCGGCCTGGGTTCCTCACGGCGACCGTGTTGGGCTTCGCGCATACGGTGGGCGAGTTCGGTGTCGTGCTGATGATCGGCGGCAACATCCCGGACAAGACGCGCGTGCTCTCAGTCGCGATCTACGACCACGTCGAGGCCCATGAACTCGCGGACGCGCACCGGCTTGCGGCCGGCATGGTGTTGTTCGCGCTGATGGTGCTGGTATCGCTGTATCTGCTGAACCGGCCGGCCCGCGAGCGGGAGCTGGCGGCGTGATCGAGATCGACCTGCGCCTGGCGTACCCCGCGTTTTCGCTGGAAGTGCAGCAGGCCCTGCCGGCGCAGGGCATCACGGCTTTCTTTGGCCCTTCGGGCTGCGGCAAGACCACCCTGCTGCGGGCCATCGCCGGCCTGGCCCGCGCGCAAGGTCGTGTGTCCCTGGGCGCCGAGAGCTGGCAGGACGATGCCCATGGCGTGTTCATCCCGCCGCACCGGCGCAGCCTGGGCTACGTGATCCAGGAAGCGGCGCTGTTTCCCCACCTGGACGTCCAGCGGAATCTCGACTTCGGCCTGAAGCGCACCCGTCCCGTCGAGCGCCGCATTCCCCTGGACCAGGTCATCGAACTGCTGGGGATCGCTCACCTGATGCAGCGCCGCACCACCACCTTGTCGGGCGGTGAGCGCCAACGGGTGGCGATCGCGCGCGCGCTGGCCACCAGCCCGCGGCTGCTGCTCATGGACGAGCCGATGGCCGCCCTCGATGCACCGCGCAAACGCGAAGTGCTGCCCTACCTGGAACGCCTGCACCGCGAGCTGAGCCTGCCGATCCTGTACGTGAGCCACGCCATCGACGAGGTGGCGCGGTTGGCGGACCACCTGCTGGTGATGGAGGCCGGCCGCGTGCGTGCCGCGGGCTCCCTGACGGACGTCATGTCGCGCCTGGACCTGCCGCCGTCGCTCGGAGACGACGCCGGCGTCGTGCTGGATGGCATCGTGGCTGAGCGCGACCCGCAGTGGCAGCTGGCGCGGCTGGACGTGCCGGACGCCGAGTGCCACTTCTGGGCGCGTGACCACGCCCATCCGGTCGGCCAGCGTGTGCGGCTGCGGGTGCTGGCCCGTGACGTCAGCATCACCTGCGCGCCGCAGACCGGCACCAGCATTGGCAACCAGCTGCCCGGACAGGTCGAGGCCATCGCAGGCGACGAGCTGCACCCGGCCTTGGCGCTGGTGCGCGTGCGCGTGGGCCGGGCGGCCGTGATCGCGCGGGTGACGCGCCGTTCCGTGCACGCCTTGCAGCTCGCGCCCGGCATGCCGGTCTGGGCGCAGGTCAAAACCGTGGCGTTGATGGAATGAGCCGGCTGCCGAACCAGCCGCCGCGCAGCGGCGGCGTGCTGTCCGCCGAGCTCAGGCTGGCCGGGCGCATGGATGCGCGGTTCTTCGCCCTGCTCGCGGCGGTGGAGGCCACCGGCTCCATACACCGAGCGGCTTCGACCGCGGGCCTGAGCTACAAGGGCGCGCGCCTGATGCTGGAAACCGCCTCCAACCAGGCGCACGCGCCCCTGCTCGAAAGCGCGGCCGGCGGTGCGGGCGGCGGCGGCACGCGGCTGACCGCTGGAGCGCGCGAGTTGCTGGCGGCCTGGCGCAGCCTGCAATCCGATCTCGATGGCTTCCTGCAAGCTCAGGAAGCCCGCCTTGCCACCCAGCCGGCCCTGGCCGGCCTGCTCAGGAGAATGTCCATGAAGACCAGTGCTCGCAACCAATACGCCGGCACCATCGCGAACGTGGAGGCCGGGCCGGTGTCCACCCAGGTCACGGTGGCGCTGAAGTCGGGCCACGAGGTGGTCTCCACCATGACCACCGTGGCGGCCAAGCGCCTGAAGCTGAAGAAAGGCATGGAGGCGCTGGCGCTGGTCAAGGCGTCCGACGTGCTGTTGGTATCCGACTTCGCCGGCTGGAAGCTGTCGGCACGTAACCAACTGGAAGGCACGGTGTCGCGCATCGAGAAAGGCGCCGTGTCATCGCTGGTGGTGCTGACCCTGCCCGGCGGCGCCACAGTCACCTCCAGCGTCACCAACGAAGGCGCCGAGGCGCTGGGGCTGAAAGTCGGCGCGCCGGCGACGGCGGTGTTCAAGGCTTACTCGGTGCTGGTGGCAGTGCAGGGCCAGGACCCGCCATGAAAGAAGGCCCGCTTGGCGCGGGCCTTCTTTTGCCGGATGCCTTCGCGGATCAGCGCTGCGCGATCGGCTTGACGTCGCGATTGGCCGAGCCGTTGAACAGCTGGCGCGGGCGGCCGATCTTGTACTCGGGGTCGCCGATCATCTCGTTCAGCTGCGCGATCCAGCCCACGGTGCGGGCCAGCGCGAAGATGGCCGTGAACAGCGACACCGGGATGCCGATGGCGCGCTGCACGATGCCGGAGTAGAAGTCCACGTTCGGATAGAGCTTGCGCGAGACGAAGTACTCGTCCTCCAGCGCCACCTTCTCCAGCGCCATGGCCAGCTTGAACAGCGGGTCGTTTTCCAGCCCCAGCTCGGCCAGCACCTCGTGGCAGGTCTCGCGCATCAGCTTGGCGCGCGGGTCGTAGTTCTTGTACACGCGGTGGCCGAAGCCCATCAGCTTGATGCCGGAGTTCTTGTCCTTGACCTTGGTGACGAACTCGCCGATCTTGGCCACGCCGCCCATCTTCTGGATGTCTTCCAGCATGTTCAGCGCCGCTTCGTTGGCGCCCCCGTGCGCCGGGCCCCACAGGCAGGCCACGCCGGCCGCGATGGCCGCGAACGGATTGGTGCCCGACGAGCCGCACAGGCGAACCGTGGAGGTCGAGGCGTTCTGCTCGTGGTCGGCGTGCAGGATGAAGATGCGGTCCATGGCGCGCACCAGCACGTCATTGGGCTCGTACTCCTCGCAGGGCGTGGCGAACATCATCCGCATGAAGTTCGACGTGTACGACAGCGAGTTCTTCGGGTACATGTAGGGCTGGCCCATGGAGTACTTGTAAGCCATGGCCACCAGCGTCGGCATCTTGGCGATCAGGCGGATCGCCGCGATCTCGCGGTGCTGCGGGTTGTTGATGTCGGTGCTGTCGTGATAGAAGGCCGACAGCGCGCCAACCAGGCCGGTCATCACGGCCATCGGATGCGCGTCACGACGGAAGCCGCGCAGGAAGAACTGCATCTGCTCGTTGACCATGGTGTGGTTGGTCACGCGCGAGACGAAATCCTTCTTCTGATCCACGTTCGGCAGCTCGCCGTACAGCAGCAGGTAGCAGGTTTCGAGGAAGTCGCACTGCGTCGCCAGCTGCTCGATCGGGTAGCCGCGATAGAGCAGCTCGCCTTTGTCGCCGTCGATGTAGGTGATCGCGGACTGGCACGAGGCCGTGGACAGGAAGCCCGGGTCGTAGGTGAACATGCCGGTCTGCGCGTACAGCTTGCGGATGTCGATGACCTCGGGGCCGATGCTGCCGCGGTAGACAGGCAGCTCGACGTTGGGGCTGCCGTTGGAAAACGACAGAGTGGCTTTGATGTCGGCGAGTTTCATATGAGTTTTCCTACGGTTTTGTCCCAACTTCCGGCGACGCGCCCTCGCGGTTTCGCAGCATCGCCAGCACTACTTTGATGTCGCTTCTGTCCAGCTCACCTTGCGGTTGCGTGCGTCCAAGCAGCAGGTCCAGCAGATCGTTGTCCGCCAGGTTCATCAATTCGGAGAGCGCATCGGCCTGCCTTTGCGTGAGTCGGGCCGCATGACGCTCGAAGAACCGTTCGATGAACAGGTCATTTTCCAGCAATCCCCGGCGGCAACGCCACCTGAGCTTTGACAGGGCCCGTTCATCGACCAGCGCTTCAGTCATGTTCGATTCGGTGCGCCTAGACGGCGCGCCGCACCATCAGTTCCTTGATCTTGCCGATTGCCATCGTGGGGTTCAGCCCCTTGGGGCACACATCCACGCAGTTCATGATGGTGTGGCAGCGGAACAGGCGGTACGGATCCTCCAGGTTGTCAAGCCGCTCGCCGGTGGCCTGGTCGCGGCTGTCGGCGATGAAGCGGTAAGCCTGCAGCAGTCCGGCCGGGCCGACGAACTTGTCGGGGTTCCACCAGAAGCTGGGGCAGCTGGTGGAGCAGCTGGCGCACAGGATGCACTCGTACAGGCCGTTGAGCTCCTCGCGCTCCTCGGGCGACTGCAGGCGCTCCTTCTCCGGCGGAATCTCGTCGTTGATCAGGTACGGCTTGATCGAGTGGTACTGCTTGAAGAACTGCGTCATGTCCACGATCAGGTCGCGGATGACCGGCAGGCCGGGCAGCGGCTTCAGCACGATCGGGTCCTTCAGCGTGAGCATGTTGGTCAGGCACGCAAGGCCGTTCTTGCCGTTGATGTTCATGGCGTCCGAGCCGCACACGCCTTCGCGGCAGGAGCGGCGGAACGACAGGGTGGGATCTTTCGCCTTGAGCTTCATCAGGGCGTCCAGCAGCATGCGCTCGTTGCCTTCGAGCTCGATCTCGACGGTCTGCATGTACGGCCGGGCGTCCTTTTCCGGGTCGTAACGGTAGATCTGGAAGGTGCGTTTTTGCATGGTCTTGTGCTTTGAATCTAGGCGCTATCGCGGCAATGCGGAAGTACGTACTAGAACGTACGGACCTTGGGCGGCACGGACTCCACGGACAGCGGCTTGAGCTGCACCGGTTTGTACGACAGGCGGTTGCCCTCGCTGTACCAGAGCGTGTGTTTCATCCAATTGGCGTCGTCGCGGCCGAGCGGTGCCACCGGATCGTCCGCCGGCCGCTCGTAGTCGCTCACGGTGTGCGCGCCACGGCACTCCTTGCGGGCCGCTGCCGAGGTCATGGTCGCCTGCGCGCATTCGATCAGGTTCTCGACCTCGAGCGCCTCGATGCGGGCGGTGTTGAACACGCGGGACTTGTCCTGCAGCGCAATGCTACCGACGCGCTCGCGGATCGCATTGATCTTGGTCACACCTTCGTTCATGCTGGCCTGCGTGCGGAACACGCCGGCGTGCTTCTGCATGCTGGCGCGGATGTCGTTGGCCACGTCCTGCGCGTATTCGCCGCTGCCGGCGTTCTCCAGGCGGTTGAGGCGCGCGAGCGTGCGCTCGGCCGCGTCGGCCGGCACCGGCTTGTGCGACTTGGTCCTGCTCGCGAATTCGACGATGTGATTGCCCGCGGCGCGGCCGAACACCAGCAGGTCCAGCAGCGAGTTGGTGCCCAGGCGGTTGGCGCCGTGCACACTGACGCAAGAGCATTCGCCGACGGCGTACAGGCCGTTGACGACCTGGTTGTGCACGTTGCCGTTCTGGATCACGACCTGGCCGTTGATGTTGGTCGGCACGCCGCCCATCTGGTAGTGGATGGTGGGCACCACCGGGATCGGTTCCTTGGTGATGTCCACGTTGGCGAAGTTCACGCCGATCTCGTACACCGAGGGCAAGCGCTTGTGGATGGTGTCGGCGCCCAGGTGGTCGAGCTTGAGCAGCACGTAGTCCTTGTTGGGACCGCAGCCACGGCCTTCCTTGATCTCCTGGTCCATGGAGCGCGAGACGAAGTCGCGCGGCGCCAGGTCCTTCAGCGTGGGCGCATAGCGCTCCATGAAGCGCTCGCCGTTGCTATTGAGCAGGATCGCGCCTTCGCCGCGGCAGCCTTCGGTCAGCAGCACGCCCGCGCCGGCCACGCCGGTGGGGTGGAACTGCCAGAACTCCATGTCTTCCAGCGGGATGCCCGCGCGCGCCGCCATGCCCAGGCCGTCGCCGGTGTTGATGAAGGCATTGGTCGAGGCCGCGAAGATGCGGCCGGCGCCGCCGGTGGCCAGCAGCACGGTCTTGGCTTCCAGGATGTACAGGTCGCCGGTTTCCATCTCCAGCGCGGTGACGCCGACCACGTCGCCCTCGGCGTCGCGGATCAGGTCCAGCGCCATCCACTCGACGAAGAAGCTGGTCTTGGCCCGGACGTTCTGCTGGTACAGCGTATGCAGCATGGCGTGGCCGGTGCGGTCGGCCGCCGCGCAGGCGCGCTGCACCGGCTTCTCGCCGTAGTTGGCGGTGTGGCCGCCGAAGGGGCGCTGGTAGATCGTGCCGTCGGGGTTGCGGTCGAACGGCATCCCCATGTGCTCCAGGTCGTACACGACCCTGGGCGCTTCGCGGCACATGAACTCGATCGCGTCCTGGTCGCCGAGCCAGTCGGAGCCCTTGACCGTGTCGTAGAAGTGGTAGTGCCAGTTGTCCTCGGACATGTTGCCCAGCGAGGCGCCGATGCCGCCCTGGGCCGCCACGGTGTGCGAACGGGTGGGAAAGACCTTGGAGAGCACCGCCACGTTCAGCCCCGCGCGGGCCAGTTGCAGCGAAGCGCGCATGCCGGAGCCGCCGGCGCCCACGATGACGACGTCGAACTTGCGACGGGTGATGTTGCTATTCGTGTAAGACATTCTTTAGACCCTCCACAGCACTTGCACCGCCCAACCGGCGCAGCCCAGGAGGTAGATGATGGTCACGATCTGGAGGACGAGGCGCACGCCGACGGGCTTGACGTAGTCCATCCAGACGTCGCGCATGCCAACCCACACGTGATAGAGCAGGCCCACGATGGTGGCGAAAGTGAGCATCTTCATGCCCTGGCCGGCGAACAGGCCGGCCCACTTGTCGTAGCCGATGGGGCCGCTGGTGAGCAGCAGCCGCGCCAGCACGACCAGGGTGAAGATCGCCATCAAGGCGGCGGTCACGCGCTGCGCGAGCCAGTCGCGCACACCGTAGTGGGCGCCGACGACGGTGCGCCGGGAGCCGTAGGTCACTGCCATGTTTTTTCTCCGGTTCTTGTCAGTACAGGCCGAACAGCTTGGCGCCGAGCAGCACGGTGAGCAGCAGGCTGGCTGCGAGGGTGATGGTGGCGGACTTGGTGCCGAAGCCCTTGCTCACGGCGCGGTGGCTCACGTCCATCCACAGGTGGCGCAGGCCGGCGATGAAGTGGTGCAGGTAGGCCCAGATCAGCGCGAGCGCGACCAGTTTGACCAGCACGCCCGGCACGAACCACAACCCGGTGTTGAAAGCGGCTTTGAACTTCGCGAAGGAAATCTCGGAAGAGACCGAGGTATCGAACAACCAGATGATGAAGGGCAGCAGCAGGAACATCAGCACGCCGCTGACGCGGTGCAGGATCGACACCCAGCCCGCCGCCGGCAGGCGATAGCTGGGGAGATCACTGAAGGCATTGATGTTCCGGAATTCAGGCCGCGGCTTGGCGAGCTCGGTCATGGCGTCGTTTCTTTCGTGGGGAAGCTTTGGATGGTCTTTGCGGACAACCCAAAATTCTATTGCAACGCAACAAGCTGACACGGGGGTTTCAGTTTTGGTCGAGCCCCCCGCGACGAGGGGGCCGCCCGGATCGCGGCGTGGGGTTTGATACAGTAATCGAAAGAGTACGAGGCAGGAGCCGGGGCATGGGTGGAAGACGGACGCTTTACGAACTGCTGGGTGTTGCGCAGACCGCGAGCGTGGCCGAACTGCAATCGGCCTACCGCCAGCGGGTGGCCGAATTGGAAGCGGCCTGCGCGGGCATGAATCTCCAGGACTACAAGGACCAGGCCCAGCTGCTCAGGGTGGCGCTGAGCACGCTGTCCGATCCCGTCACCCGGGTCGGCTATGACGCCAAGCTGACCGCCTCGTCGGCAGCCCCGGCTGCTGCCGCGGGATTGACGCTGGCGCCGCTGGAACCGAAGCCCGACGCCGCCGGCAGTGCCGGGGTCCGCGCCGATGCGCTGTCGATGCGGGCCGACGCCCTGGCCCTGCGCGCCGACGCCATGCTGGTGCGCGCCGGCCTCGACCTGCCGGCCGGGCGCTCCGGCGGCATGGCCGCCCCGATCGCGTCGGGTGCGGTCAAGATGCTGCGCCGGCTTGCCAGCGCCCTCGGACTGCTGGTGTTGGTCGGGATGGGCGCGTTCATGCTCACCCGCTGCACCGTGGGCGATCCGGCAGCGCGCCGCGTGGCCCAGGAAAGCCAGGCGGCCGAGAAAGCCGCGCTCCAGGAGTACTACCAGACGCACGGCGTGCGTCCGGCCAACATGGCGGAGCTTGAATTGCTGGAGGCGGAGCGCCGCCGGCGCAGCAACCAGGAACGGCAGCAGGATCTCAACCAGGACAAGCAGGAGCGGCAGGAGCGGCAGTTCGAGCAGGATGCCCGCCGCCGTGCCGACGAGGTTTCACGCCAGCTGAGACACGACGAGGAGAGAGCCCGCTACGAGGCACAGCGCGAAGCTCAGCGCGAGCGGAACGAAAAGATGGCGAAGGAAGAACGGGAGCGGATGCAGCAGGAGGCCGAGCTGTTGCGGGCCGAACGCGAGCGGGAACGCTGGCGCCAGGAGCTGCGCCAGTGAGGCCCGAGGCAGCCCGGCGCCCGTTACCGTCGGCGATCGTGGCCCTCGCTGCCGCGGCCCTTGTCGCGCTGGCGACCGGCTGTTCCGGTTCGGAGCCGCGCGCCGAGCAGTTCGTCGGCAAGTGGAAGAGTTCGCGCCTGGCCACCGCGCCCCTGCACATGCACGGGAACGGCGAATGGGAGATCCGCAGCGCCGACAGCCAGGTCATGCAGTACGGCCTCTGGCAGCTCGAGGGCCAGCGCATGGTCTGGAACATCAAGATCGACGGCCGCCTCGAGCGCGATGTGAACGCCATCGTCTCGGCAGGCAAGAATCGCTTCGAATTGCGCGAGCGGGACGGTTCAGTCACCCGTTTCGAGCGGCTGGAATAGGGCGGCGATCCGCAGTGAACCACTACGACCTGCTTGAAGTCAGCCACGGGGCCAGCCCCGAAGTCATACGAGCGGCCTACCGCAGTCTGATGCAGCGCTTCCACCCGGACAAGAATCCGGGTGACGCGGCCACCGGCGCCCGCGCCGCCGCCATCGCCGCGGCCTACGATGTCCTGTCCGATGCCGGCAGGCGCGCCGAGTACGACCGGCAACTGCAGACGGCGCAGGCCGAGCCGTTCCCGGCGCGGGCCGCGCCCGTTGCCATCCGGCGGGCGGCCGCGGCCCGCGCCGCCCCCGGGGGCAGATCCGGCATGGGCCTGTGGTGGTGGCTGCTGCCGGTCATCGCCGCGGCGGCCATCGGCGTGTTCGCCTCGCTCAAGCCGAAGAAGGCCGATCCGCGCGCCGAGCTTGCCGCGGTCCGGCAATCGTTTACCGCGAAGGCGGGCACCGAAGCGCAGCGCCGCGAGCTGCATGCGCGCAAGACCGCGCTGCTGGAGCAAAACCCTGAACTGTTCCGGTCGGCTTCCTCGGAGCGCTCCGAGGACATGGCGGCGCGCACCTTCGTCCTGCTCGATGGCCCGCAGACCATCAGGGTGGGGCAGGGCCATGGCGGTGCCGTCCAGCCCGCTGAGCTGAGCCTGGGCGGCGTCAGCCTGCTGGTCGGCAGCTTCGATGCGGCCGAGATGCTGGCACACATGGGCCGGCACAAGGAGCGCCTGGTCCAGGACCTGGTGGCGCGGCTGGCGAAGGAGAACCCCTCCCGCTTCACCGGGCCGGACGGGGAAGCGCAGCTCCGGCGCGTGGTGCGGGACGTGGTGGCCGGCACCCTGCGCACCGACCCGGCCCAGGAATATCCGTCCACCTGGTTCGAATCGCCGGGGCGTTACGGCGTCGTGGACGTGCTGCTGCCCGAGCGTTTCAGGCTCGGCCCCGTCCAGCCCTGAGGCAGCCTAGCTCAGCTCGTTGCGGTAGTGGTGCGTGTCGGTGCGGTACAGGCCCCGGCGCAGTTCCATCGGTGTGTCGTTGTACGTGTAGGCCACGCGCTCCACGCTCAGCAAGGGCGTGCCCGGCGCGACCTTCAGCAGTTGCGCCTGCTGCGCGTCGGCTGCCACGGCCCGGATCTTTTCCTGGGCGCGCACCATCCGGATGCCGAACTCGAGTTCGAACATGGCGTAGGTCGGCCCCTGGAAGTCAGCCATCTGTTCGGCCGACAGGCCCTTGAAGGCGTTGCCCGGCAGCCAGAGGTCTTCCACGATGGTGGGCACGCCGCCGAAAGCGAGCACGCGGCGCGCCTGCACCACCGCGTCACCGGTGCGCAGCGCCAGCGCCCGCGCGACTTCGGCCGGCGCGCGCACCCGCCTGCATTCGAGCACCGTGCGCTGCGCCGGCCCCTCGCTGTCGAGGTCGCCGGCGTCGGGCACGAGCTTGAGGAAGCGGTACTGCACATGCTGCTCGGCATGCGTCGCGACGAAGGTGCCCTTGCCCTGCCGGCGCATCACCAGGTTCTCGGCGGCGAGTTCGTCGATCGCCTTGCGCACGGTGCCCTGGCTCACGCGAAAGCGCGCGGCCAGGTCCATCTCGCTCGGAATGGCTTCGCCCGGCTTCCATTCGCCCGACTGCAGGCTCTGCAGGATCAGGCCCTTGATCTGCTGGTACAAGGGGCTGAACGCAGGCGTGGCCTGCATCTCGGGCGCGGCGTCGGCGGCGGAAGGATTCGGGGGCATGGGAGATCGCGTAACCTCGTCAATCATATCTTATATAAGACATAAGACAAATTGACTGCCTAGGGTTTTCGCGGGTACACTTCCGCGCTGTCCGGCACCGCATGGGCAGCGCATGGCGCCCGGCGCGCGCGTCGCCCAGCCGAACCTTTCGCCAACTTCCTTTCGGAGATTCCCCATGAGCAAGAAGCCCGTCCGCGTTGCTGTTACTGGCGCCGCGGGTCAAATCGGTTACGCCCTCCTGTTCCGCATTGCGTCGGGCGAGATGCTGGGCAAGGACCAGCCGGTGATCCTGCAGCTGCTGGAAATTCCCGATGAGAAAGCCCAGAAGGCGCTCAAGGGCGTGATGATGGAGCTGGAAGACTGCGCCTTCCCGCTGCTGGTCGGCATGGAAGCGCACGGTGACCCGAACACCGGCTTCAAGGACACCGACTACGCGCTGCTGGTGGGTGCCCGCCCGCGCGGCCCCGGCATGGAGCGTGCCGACCTGCTGGCCGCCAACGCCCAGATCTTCACCGCCCAGGGCAAGGCCCTGGACAAGGCGGCCTCGCGCAACGTCAAGGTGCTGGTGGTCGGCAATCCCGCCAACACCAACGCCTACATCGCGATGAAGAGCGCGCCCAGCCTGCCGCGCGAGAACTTCACCGCCATGCTGCGCCTGGACCACAACCGCGCGCTGTCGCAGGTCGCGGCCAAGACCGGCACCCGGGTCGGCGACATCGAGAAGATGGTGGTGTGGGGCAACCACTCGCCCACCATGTACGCCGACTACCGTTTCGCCACCGTGGGCGGCAAGGCGGTCAAGGACCTGATCAACGACCAGGTCTGGAACGCCGACGTGTTCCTGCCCACCGTGGGCAAGCGCGGCGCCGCCATCATCGACGCGCGCGGCCTGTCCTCGGCCGCGTCGGCCGCCAACGCCGCGATCGACCACATGCGCGACTGGGCGCTGGGCACCAACGGCAAGTGGGTGACCATGGGCGTGCCGTCCAACGGCGACTACGGCATCCCGAAGGACGTGATGTTCGGCTTCCCCGTCACCACCGCCAACGGCAAGTACGAGATCATCAAGGGCCTGCCGATCGACGAGTTCAGCCAGGAACGCATCAACAAGACCCTGAAGGAACTGACGGACGAACAAGCGGGCGTCGCCCACCTGCTTTGATGGCGGCTGCGCCCCATCCCCGCGACATCCTGATGGGCGCACAGGGCGGCGCGATCGCGCTGCCCGTGTGCGACCACTACAGCGGCGTCGAGGCCCGGATGCGCAAGAGCCTGCAGTTGCAGGCCGAGATGATCGAGGAGTTCGGCGCCTGCGTCTTCGACGTGACGCTGGATTGCGAGGACGGCGCGCCGGTGGGCGGCGAAGCCGAGCACGCGGCGCTGGTGGTGGCGCTGGCCTCGCTGGCCAGCGACAAGCAGCGCGTGGCCGTGCGCGTGCATCCGGTGGACCACGCCACCTTCGAGCAGGACATCGCCATCATCGCCGGCAAGGCGGGCCACAAGCTGTGCCACGTGATGCTGCCCAAGGTGGAGTCGGTGCAGGACATCGAGCGTGCCTGCGCGGCGCTGGACGCGGTGGACGCGCACCACCTGCCGGTGCAAGCCCTGATCGAATCGCCGGGCGCGGTGCATCGCGCCTTCGACATCGCGGCCCACCCACGCGTGCAGTCGCTCAGCTTCGGGCTGATGGATTTCGTGTCCGCGCACGGCGGGGCCATTCCCTCCGAGGGCATGGGCATCGACGGCCAGTTCACGCACCCGCTGGTGGTGCGCGCCAAGCTGGAGATCGCGTCGGCCTGCCATGCCAGCGGCAAGGTGCCCTCGCACGGGGTGGTGACCGAGTTCAGGAACCGCGAGGCCTTCGCCGGCGCGGCCCGCCGCGCCTCGCGCGAGCTGGGGTACACCCGGATGTGGAGCATCCACCCGGACCAGATCCGCACCATCGTCGAGGTCTTCGCACCGGGCGAAGGCGAGATTGAAACCGCGACAAAAATCCTCGTCGCCGCGGCGGCCGCCCAGTGGGCGCCGATCAGCTTCGAGGGAAAACTGGAGGACAGGGCGAGCTACCGCTACTACTGGCAGGTGCTGGAGAGGGCGCACCGGACCGGGAGGAAGCTGCCCCAGGAAGTGCAGGCCTGGTTCCAGGCCCTGCGCCCATAAGAACCCACGGAGACTACATGTCGAAGAAACTCGTTGCCGCGTTGCTGCTTGCAGGTCCTGCCCTCGTGCTGGCACAAACCAGCGCGCCGGCCAAGCCGGCCTCGCAAGCGGCCACCATCAAGAAGCGCGGCGGCCAGCAGGTGCCCAAGACGGCGGAAGAAGCCACTCCCGTCGACGATGACCCGTCGATCAAGCTCACGCCCGAGAACCTCGAGACCGCCAAGCAGGTCCACACCGGCGAGATGCGCTGCGAGCTCGGCGCCACGGTGCACGTCACGCCGCACAAGCGCGAAGGCTTCTTCATCGTCCGCACCGGCGCGCATCGCTTCCGCATGCATCCGGTGGACAGCCGCACCGGCGCGGTGCGACTGGAAGACCCGGTCGCCGGCGCGATGTGGCTGCAGCTGGCCAACAAGTCCATGCTGATGAGCCAGAAGGTGGGCCGGCGCCTGGCCGACGAATGCCAGAGCCCGGGCCAGATGGCCGTCGCCGAAGCGCTGAAGAAGAACCCGGCCCCCAGCATCCTCGACCCGCTGCCCGCCGCTGCCACGCAGAAGTAGGCGCGTTTCCAAACCATCCGAAGAATCGTTGGAGAAAACCATGCTGCAAACCTACCTTGACCACGTTGCCGAGCGCGCTGCCCTGGGCATTCCGCCGTTGCCGCTGTCGGCCAAGCAGACCGCGGAACTGATCGAGCTGCTGAAGAACCCCGGCGCCGCCAAGGGCGAGATGCTGGTTGACCTGATCACGCACCGCGTACCGGCCGGTGTGGACGATGCCGCCAAGGTCAAGGCCAGCTACCTGGCCGCGGTGGCGCACGGCACCGAGAAGTGCGCGCTGATCAGCCGCGCGAAGGCGACCGAGCTGCTGGGCACCATGCTGGGCGGCTACAACATCAGCCCGCTGATCGACCTGCTGGACGACGCCGAGGTGGGCCAGGTCGCGGCCGACGGCCTGAAGAAGACGCTGCTGATGTTCGATCAGTTCCACGACGTCAAGGACAAGGCCGACAAGGGCAACGCCAACGCTCAGGCCGTGCTCAAGAGCTGGGCCGAGGCCGAGTGGTTCACCAGCCGTCCCGAAGTGCCGCAAAGCCTGAAGGTGACGGTGTTCAAGGTCCCGGGCGAAACCAACACGGACGACCTGTCGCCGGCGCCCGACGCCTGGAGCCGCCCCGACATCCCGCTGCACGCGCTCGCCATGCTGAAGAACAAGCGCGAGGGCGCGTCCTTCCAGCCCGAAGAGGACGGCAAGCGCGGCCCGGTCAAGTTCCTCGACGAGCTCACGGCCAAGGGCAACCCGGTGGCCTACGTCGGCGACGTCGTGGGCACCGGCTCTTCGCGCAAGTCGGCCACCAACAGCGTGCTGTGGTGGACCGGCGAGGACATCCCCTTCGTGCCGAACAAGCGCTTCGGCGGCGTCTGCCTGGGCAGCAAGATCGCGCCGATCTTCTACAACACCATGGAAGACGCGGGCGCGCTGCCCATCGAGCTCGACGTGGGCAAGATGGAAATGGGCGACGTCATCGAGCTGCGTCCCTACGAAGGCAAGGCGCTCAAGAACGGCGAAGTCATCTCCACCTTCCAGGTCAAGAGCGACGTGCTGTTCGATGAGGTGCGCGCCGGCGGCCGCATTCCGTTGATCGTCGGGCGCGGCCTGACGGGCAAGGCGCGCGAGGCGCTGGGCCTGCCGCCTTCCACCCTGTTCCGCCTGCCGCAGGCGCCCAAGGACTCGGGCAAGGGCTTCACGCTGGCGCAGAAGATGGTCGGCCGCGCCTGCGGCCTGCCCGAAGGCCAGGGCATCCGTCCCGGCACCTACTGCGAGCCGAAGATGACCTCGGTGGGTTCTCAGGACACCACCGGCCCGATGACCCGCGACGAGCTGAAAGACCTGGCCTGCCTGGGCTTCTCGGCCGACCTGGTGATGCAGTCCTTCTGCCACACCGCGGCGTATCCGAAGCCGGTGGACGTGAAGATGCACCACGAGCTGCCGGATTTCATCTCGCACCGCGGCGGCATCGCGCTGCGCCCGGGCGACGGCGTGATCCACTCATGGCTCAACCGCTTCCTGCTGCCCGACACCGTCGGCACGGGCGGCGATTCGCACACGCGCTTCCCGATCGGCATTTCCTTCCCGGCCGGCTCCGGCCTGGTGGCCTTCGCCGCCGCCACTGGCGTGATGCCGCTGGACATGCCCGAATCGGTGCTGGTGCGCTTCAAGGGCAAGATGCAGCCGGGCGTCACACTGCGTGACCTGGTCAACGCCATCCCCCTGTACGCGATCAAGCAGGGCCTGCTGACGGTGGAGAAGAAGGGCAAGAAGAACATCTTCTCCGGCCGCGTCCTCGAGATCGAGGGCCTGCCCGACCTCAAGGTGGAACAGGCCTTCGAGCTGTCCGACGCCTCGGCCGAGCGCTCGGCCGCCGGCTGCACGGTGCACCTGAACAAGGAACCGATCATCGAGTACATCAACAGCAACATCACGCTGATGAAGTGGATGATCGCCAACGGCTACGCCGACGCGCGCACGCTGGCGCGCCGCATCGCCGCGCAGGAAGCCTGGCTGAAGAACCCGCAGCTGCTGAAGGGCGACGCCGACGCTGAATACGCCGCCGTGATCGAGATCGACCTGGCGCAGATCCACGAGCCCATCGTGGCCTGCCCGAACGACCCGGACGACGTGAAGACCCTGTCCGACGTGGCCGGCGCCAAGATCGACGAGGTGTTCATCGGCTCGTGCATGACCAACATCGGCCACTTCCGCGCCGCGTCCAAGCTGCTGGAAGGCAAGCGCGACATCCCGGTCAAGCTGTGGGTGGCGCCGCCGACCAAGATGGACCAGCGCCAGCTGACCGAGGAAGGCCACTACGGCGTGCTCGGCAGCGCCGGTGCGCGCATGGAAATGCCCGGCTGCTCGCTGTGCATGGGCAACCAGGCGCAGGTGAAGGAGGGCGCGACCGTGTTCTCCACGTCCACCCGCAACTTCCCGAACCGCCTGGGCAAGAACAGCAACGTCTACCTCGGCTCCGCCGAGCTCGCTTCGATCTGCTCCAAGCTCGGCAAGATCCCGACGAAGGCCGAGTACATGGCCGACATCGGCGTCATCAACGCCAACGGCGACAAAATCTACCAGTACATGAACTTCGACCAGATCGAGGACTTCAAGAGCGTGGCAGATGCGGTGACGGCGTAATAGCCAGGGCCGCTCCCCCCCAGCCTCCTCCGGGGAGGACGGGCGTGGGAGCGCATCAGCCAAGCCCCCTGAGCCAATCGGCTCGGGGGGCCTTTTCTTTTTCTCGCCCGGCCTGATGGGCAACGCGGGTCGATACCATGGCCCTGGTTGGAGGCTGTCATGAGCGGTTATCTCGACAAGGGCCAGTGGCGCGAGGGCTGGTACGACACGCACAAGACGCGCGGCGAGTTCGTGCGGACCGCTTCGGCATTCCGCCACTGGATCACCGCCGACGGCTCCAGCGGCTACCCCGCGCAGGCCGGGCGCTACCACCTGTACGTGTCGCTCGCCTGTCCGTGGGCGCATCGCACGCTGATCGCGCGCGTGCTGAAGGGGCTGGAGGACCTCGTTTCGGTCTCGGTGGTGGAACCCGTCATGACGCAGGGCTGGCACTTCAGCGAGGCGTTGCCGGATCACCTGCATGGCTTCCAGTACCTGCACCAGCTCTATGCGCATGCCGATCCGGCCTACAGCGGCCGGGTGACCGTGCCGGTGCTCTGGGACAGGCAGACCCACACCATCGTCAACAACGAATCCAGCGAGATCCTGCGCATGTTCAACGAGGCCTTCGCGGCGCTCGCCCGGACCGGCGTGGACCTCTATCCCGCCGGCCGGCGGCCACGGATCGACGAGGTCAATGCCTTCGTCTACGACAACATCAACAACGGGGTGTACCGCTGCGGGTTCGCCACCGAGCAGGGTGCGTACGAGCGCGCCTACGAGCGCCTGTTCTCGGCGCTGGACCGGGTCGAATCCGACCTTGGCCAGCAGGGCTGGCTGACCGGCGATTCATGGACCGAGGCCGACTGGCGGCTGTTCACCACGCTGGTGCGCTTCGATGCCGTGTACTTCGGCCACTTCAAGTGCAACCGCAATCGCATCGAGGACTTCCCGCAGCTCTCGCGCCTGCTGCGCACGCTCTACCAGGTCCCGGGCGTCGCGGCCACGGTCGACATGGACCATATCAAGCGGCACTACTACATGAGCCACACGCAGATCAACCCGACCCGGATCGTGCCGTCTGGGCCGCAGCTGAAGTTCATGGAGCTGGAGTTGGCTCCATCGGCGCCAGCTCTGTGACGATCTCGGTCTTGACCTGCGTCATCAGCTTGTGGACCGGGCAGCGCTCGGCGACGGAGAGCAGCTCGCGCCGCTGCGCGTCGCTCAAGGGGCCGGTGAATTCCAGCGTCACGCGCAGGCGGTAGGTTCCCTGGCGCTCCTGGCTGTCGTCGCGCTCGACGGCCACGCGGATGTCCTCCAGTGGGATCTGCTTGCGGTTGGCATACCACAGCACCGTCATGGCCTTGCAGGTGCCCAGCGCGCTGTCGTAGGCCTCGTGGGCGTTGATGCCCAGGTCTTCCCCGCCGTTCGCGACAGGTTCATCGACCGCGAACGAATGCTGGCGCACGTGCACGACATGCTTCATCCGGTGCGACCGGTCGCGGATCACGGAAATGGTCATCTTGAGTCCCCCAGAATCCGTGGCATTTGGCCACATCTTGCGGGACGGGGCGGCGGGGCCCTCAATGCGCCTGCAACTGCCGGTGCTCGCCCAGCTGCGGCGGGTGCCCGGTGACCGCGGCCGTGGCCAGCTTGAACAGCTGCGTGGTCTTGCTTTCCGTGATGTCCCAGTACTCGGCGTAGGCGATCTTGACCTGCACCAGCTCCAGGTCGGGGTCGCCGGCCCCGCCCGGGAACCAGGCCCGGGACAGCGCGTTGAACAGATGCTCCTTGAGGCGCTGGTCCTCGCTGATGCTGGCCTGGCCCGACACCGAGACGTAGGTGTCCTTCCGCGGGTCGGCATAGGCGACGTTGACGTTGCCATCGGCGCGCAGGCGCTTGCCCAGCTCGGTCTTCTTCGAGACGAAGAAGTACAGCGCCATGTCCGGCTCCAGCGACTTGTTCTGTGTCGTCAGCGGGTGGGCGTGCAGCAGGCCGCCGGGATGGCTGTGCGTCAACATGCCGAAGCGCATGTGCTTGATCAGGTCCCAGAGCTTCTTGTGCGGATCGGGCGATGTGGTCACGGCATGCTCCCTGAAGCCACGCACATGCTCGGGCCCGAGCGCCGGCCGGGCCGTCGTCCGGGGGCCGGGATGCTTGTGCGACGGCGCCGACAGCCGCGCCGATGGGTCAGGCGGCCGCCAGCTGGCGCAAAGCCTCGGCGGTCTTGTCGTCGGCGGGAAAGAAGGTTTCCAGGGCCAGTTCCTGCAGGGTCACGTCAATCGGGGTGCCGAAGATGGTCGTGGTGCTGATGAAGCTCAGCACCCCCAAGCTCGAGCGGAACTGGAATGGCATGGCGACGCCGAGGTGCTCGCCTTCCAGGCGCACGTCCTGCGTGCCTTCGGGCAGGGGCAGGGCTCGCAGTTCATCCAGCAGTTCCGCAAGCCGGGCGTCGCCAGTGGCGCCGACCTGCTGCCGCAGCCGCTCGAACAGGTGGGCGCGCCACTGCACCAGGTTGACGATCTTCGGCGCCAGGCCCAGCGGGTGCAGCGACAGCCGCAGCACGTTGACCGGCGGCTTGAGCAGCGACGCATCCGCGCCGGTGAGCAGGTGCGGCAGCATGCGATTGGCCGCCACCAGGTTCCAGTGGCGGTCGACCGCCAGCGCCAGGCACGGCTCGTGGCTTTTCAGGATCAATTCCACCGCGCGCCGCGCGGGCGCGAGCGCCGGGTCGTCCAGCGGCCGCTCGCGGTACATGGGCGCGTAGCCTGCGGCGACCAGCAGGGCATTGCGTTCGCGCAGCGGCACCTCCAGGCGCTCGGCCAGGCGCAGCACCATTTCGCGCGAGGGCACGGAGCGGCCGGTCTCGACGAAGCTCAGGTGCCGCGTGGAGATGTCGGCCTGCTGCGCGAGATCGAGCTGGGAAAGGCGGCGGTGCTGCCGCCAGTGCCGCAAGTGATCGCCGAAGCCGGGCGGGATGGCGTGGCGAGAGGTGGGCGTCGCGGTGTCCATGGCGTGATGGTAGAGCCGCGACCGGCGTCCGGCCATTACCTGCCAGGTCATCGACATGGTGCCGGGGCCGCCGAATCATGGGGCCACTTCGCAACCCAAGGAGCCCACCATGTCGATCTTCTCCTCGCCCCGATTCCTGCGGAACGTGCTGCTGGCCGATGCCGCCTCCTGCCTGGCCACCGGCGCCGCCCAGACCTTGCTCGGCGAACCGCTGGCGGAACTGCTGCGCCTGCCGCCCGCGCTGCTCTCGGGTACTGGCCTGTTCCTGCTCGCCTACGCGCTGGTGGTCGGCCTGGTGGCGACCCGCGAACCGGTATCGCGCCCGATGGTGGGCCTGTTCATCGCGGGTAATTTCGCCTGGGGCGCCGCCTGCATTGCCTTGCTGGCGGGTTCCTGGGTCATGCCCGGCGCGCTGGGGCAGGCGTGGGTCGCCGCGCAGGCCGCCACGGTGCTGGTGCTGGGCGAGTTGCAGTGGCTGGGCCTCAGGCGCGCCACCCCGGCCGGCTGGGCCTGACCCCGCCCTTGGGGGCTTTTTCTTTCTTGTATGCTGTGCAGCATCAAAGCGCCAGCGCCACGCTGCTGCTTGAATCACCGCACCCAGAGAGAACAGAGCCCCCATGACACGCGTCTTCAATTTCAGCCCCGGACCCGCTACCCTGCCCGAAGCCGTGCTGCGCCAGGCCGCCGAGGAAATGCTCGACTGGCACGGCAGCGGCATGTCGGTGATGGAGATGAGCCATCGCGGCAAGGAATTCATCTCCATCCATGCCGAGGCCGAGGCGCTGGTGCGTGAACTGCTGGGCGTGCCCTCCAACTACAAGGTGCTGTTCATGCAGGGCGGCGCGATCGGCGAAAACGCCATCGTGCCCATGAACCTGATCGGCAAGACCGGCAAGGCCGACTATGTGGTGACCGGCGACTGGTCCAAGAAGTCGGCCAAGGAAGCCAAGAGCTATGGCAAGGTCAACGCCGCCGCCTCCGGCGAAGCCAGCCATTTCACCGCCATCCCGAAGCAGTCCGAGTGGAAGCTGGACCCGGAGGCTTCCTATGTGCACATCTGCTCGAACGAGACCATCGGCGGCGTGCAGTACCACTGGACGCCGGACACCGGGGCCGTGCCGCTGGTGGCCGACATGTCTTCCGACATCATGTCGCGCCCGATCGACGTGAGCCGCTACGGCCTCATCTACGCCGGGGCGCAGAAGAACATGGGGCCCTCGGGCCTGACGCTGGTGGTGGTGCGCGATGACCTGATCGGCCATGCGCTGCCCATCTGCCCCTCGGCCTTCAACTACCAGACACAGGCGGAAGCCGACTCCATGTACAACACCCCGCCCACCTATGCGATCTACATCGCGGGCCTGGTGTTCAAGTACATCAAGGCGCAGGGCGGCCTGAAGGCGATGGAGGCGCACAACCAGGCCAAGGCCGCGATCCTCTACGACTACCTCGACGAGAGCCGCTTCTACCGCAGCCCGGTGGCGCGCGAGGCCCGCTCGCTGATGAACGTGCCCTTCAAGCTCAAGGACGACGCGCTGGACGAGGCCTTCCTCAAGGGCGCGCAGGCCAAGGGCATGATCCAGCTCAAGGGCCACCGCTCGGTCGGCGGCATGCGCGCTTCCATCTACAACGCCATGCCGGTCGAAGGCGTCAAGGCGCTGGTGGCCTACATGAAAGAGTTCGAGGCCCAGCATGGATAACCAGCCCTTCCGGGTCCTGGTCCTCAACCAGATTTCCCAGAAGGGTCTGCAGCGCCTGCCGGCGGAGCGCTACGTGGCCGGCAAGGACGTCGCCGAGCCGGATGCGGTGCTGGTTCGTTCGGCCGACATGCACGGCATGGAGATTCCCGCCAGCGTCAAGGCCATCGGCCGCGCCGGCGCCGGCACCAACAACATCCCGGTCAAGGCCATGAGTGCGCGCGGCGTCCCCGTCTTCAACGCGCCCGGCGCCAACGCCAATGCGGTGAAGGAACTGGTGCTGGCCGGCATGCTGATCGCCGCGCGCAACCTGGCGCCGGCGCAGCGCTTCGTTGGGCAGCTCGACCCGGCCGCCCAGGACCTGGACACGCTGGTCGAGGATGGCAAGAAGAATTTCGCCGGCTCCGAGCTCGCCGGCCAGACGCTGGGCATCGTCGGCCTGGGCAAGATCGGCTGCCTGGTCGCGGATGCGGCGATCAAGCTGGGCATGAACGTGCTCGGCCACGACCCCGAGATCACGGTGGACGCCGCCTGGAGCCTGCCGGCGCAGGTGAAGAAGGCCGCCAGCGTGGCCGAGGTGCTCCGCAGCGCGAATTTCGTGACCCTGCACGTGCCACTGGTCGATGCCACGCGCGACCTGGTCAACCAGAAAAACATCGGGCTTTTGCGGAAAGGCGCGGTGCTGCTGAACTTTTCGCGCGAAGGCGTGGTGAACGACGCCGCCGTGCTGGCCGCGCTCGATGCCCAGCTCAGCTGGTACGTGTGCGATTTTCCGGGGCCGGCCATCCTGCGCCATCCGCGGGTGGTGGCGCTGCCTCACCTGGGCGCGTCCACGCGCGAGGCCGAGGAGAACTGCGCCGTGATGGTCGCGGACCAGCTGCGCGACTACCTCGAGCACGGCAATGTCGCCAACGCGGTGAACTTCCCCAATGTCGCGATGGAGCGCGAATCGCGCTTCCGGGTGGCGATCGCCAATGCCAACGTGCCCAACATGCTGGGCCAGATCTCCACGGCCATGGCCCAGGCGGGCCTGAACATCCACAACATGGTCAACAAGTCGCGCGGCGACATGGCCTACACGCTGGTGGACGTGGACAGCCCGGTGAGCGACCGCGTGATGGCCGCGCTCAAGGCCATCGAGGGCGTGCTCGCCGTTCGCTACCTGCCCCAAGCAGAGTAGGGCGGGGGCGTTTCCCGGGCCTCCCCAAGGGCGGGCGCCCGGCGGCACAATGACCGCCGGACCCATTCCACCCCTTTCGAGGTCGAGATGCCCCACGCCTTCGAGAACACCCTCAAGACATTCAAGGCCGGCGCCGGCAAGAGCGGCAGCTTCTTCTCGCTGCCTGAACTGGCGCGCAAGTACCCTCGGATCGAGCGCCTGCCCCTCTCGATGCGCATCGTGCTCGAGTCGGTGCTGCGCAATTGCGACGGCAAGAAGGTGACCGCCGAGCACGTGCGGCAGGTCGCGAACTGGTCGCCCCAGGCCGAGCGCACCGAAGAAATCCCCTTCGTGGTCGCCCGCGTGGTGCTGCAGGACTTCACCGGCGTGCCGCTGCTGGCGGACCTGGCCGCGATGCGAAGCGTCGCCGCCCGCCTGGGCAAGCCGCCGGGCGCGGTCGAGCCGCTGGTGCCGGTGGACCTGGTGGTGGACCACTCGATCATGGTCGACCACTACGGCAGCCACGAGTCGCTGGACCTGAACATGCGGCTGGAATTCCAGCGCAACCGCGAACGCTACGAATTCATGAAGTGGGGGATGCAGGCCTTCAAGACCTTCGGCGTGGTGCCGCCCGGGTTCGGCATCGTCCACCAGGTCAACCTGGAATACCTGGCGCGCGGGGTGCATGTCACGCCAGGCGGCGTGTTCTATCCGGATTCGCTGGTTGGCACCGACAGCCACACGACCATGATCAACGGTATCGGCGTGGTGGGCTGGGGCGTGGGCGGCATCGAGGCCGAAGCCGCCATGCTGGGCCAGCCGGTGTATTTCCTGACACCCGACGTGGTGGGCTTCGAGCTCACCGGACGGCTGCGCGAGGGCTGCACCGCCACCGACCTGGTGCTCACGGTGACGCAGATCCTGAGGCAGCACAAGGTGGTGGGCAAGTTCGTCGAGTTCTTCGGCGAAGGCACACGCACGCTGGCCGTGCCCGACCGCGCCACCATCGGCAACATGGCGCCGGAATACGGCGCGACGATGGGCTTCTTCCCGGTTGACGACAAGACCATGGACTACTACCGCGGTACCGGGCGCGACAAGCAGCAGATCGCCGCCATCGAGGCCTACTTCAAGGCGCAGGGCATGTTCGGGGTGCCGATGGCCGGCCAGATCGACTATTCGCAGGTGGTGCGCCTGGACCTGGGCCAGGTGACGCCCAGCCTGTCGGGCCCCAAGCGGCCGCAGGACCGCATCGAGCTGGGCGAGGTCGCCAGCACCTTCAAGGACCTGTTCAGCAAGCCGGCCACCGAAAACGGCTTCAACGAGCCGGCCGAAGTGCTGCTCACGCGGCACCAGGTTCATTTCGCCGGGCAGGAGCGTGACACCAAGGTGCCGGCCGCGCCGCCGACGCCGCCGGCCGCCGAGCGCTCCCTGATGGAGATGGAGGGGAACAAGCCGACCCGCGAGGCGGCGCTGGCCGAAGCTGCGCCGCCCGAGATCGAGGTGCTCCCCGTGAGCATCGGCCATGGCGACGTGCTGATCGCCGCCATCACCAGCTGCACCAACACCTCCAACCCCGGCGTGCTGCTGGCCGCGGGCCTGCTGGCCAAGAAGGCGGTGGAGGCGGGCCTGCGCGTGCAGCCGCACGTGAAGACCTCGCTGGGGCCCGGATCGCGCATCGTCACCGAGTACTACCAGCGCTCGGGCCTGCTGCCCTACCTGGAGCAACTCGGCTTCGCGGTGGTCGGCTACGGCTGCACCACCTGCATCGGCAATTCGGGCGACCTGGCGCCGGAGATCAACGAGGCGATCTCCAAGAGCGACCTGGTGTGCGCCGCCGTGCTGTCGGGCAACCGCAACTTCGAGGCGCGCATCCACCCGAACATCAAGGCCAACTTCCTGGCCAGCCCGCCGCTGGTGGTGGCCTACGCGATCGCCGGCACGGTTCTGCGCGACCTCATGACCGAACCGGTGGGCAAGGGGCGCGGCGGCAGGGACGTGTACCTCGGCGACATCTGGCCCACCAGCGACGAGATCCACAAGCTGATGAAGTACGCGCTGGATGGCGAGGCCTACCGGGAGAACTACGGCCGGGTCAAGAGCGACCCCGGCGCGCTGTGGCAAGGCATTCATGGCGTCAGCGGCGAGACCTACAACTGGCCCGCCAGCACCTACATCGCGCAGCCGCCGTTCTTCGAGGGTTTCGCGCTGGCCGCCGCCGATGCGGCGGGAAGCAAGAAGGTCGAAGTGCGCGGCGCGCGCGTCATGGCCCTGTTCGGCGACTCGATCACCACCGACCACATTTCCCCGGCGGGTTCCATCAAGGAGAGCTCGCCGGCCGGCAAGTGGCTGCTGGCGCACGGGGTGGCCAAGCCCGACTTCAACAGCTACGGTTCACGCCGCGGCAACCACGAAGTGATGATGCGCGGCACCTTCGCCAATGTGCGCATCAAGAACCTCATGATCCCGGCCAAGGCGGACGGCTCGCGCGAGGAGGGCGGCGTCACCATCTACCGCGACGCCAACGGCAACGCGGAGAAGATGTTCATCTACGACGCGGCCATGAAGTACATCGCCGAAGGCCGCCCGACCGTGATCTTCGCTGGCGAGGAATACGGCACCGGCTCCTCGCGCGACTGGGCGGCCAAGGGCACGCAGCTGCTGGGCATCCGCGCCGTGGTCGCGCGCAGCTTCGAGCGGATCCACCGCAGCAACCTGGTGGGCATGGGCGTGCTGCCGCTGCAGTTCCAGGGCAACGACAGCTGGCAGTCGCTGGGCCTGGACGGCAGCGAGCTGGTGGACGTGATCCCCGATCCGCAGCTGCGTCCGCAAAGCGAAGCCCGGCTGGTCATCACCCGCGCCGACGGCCGCGAGGAGCGCACGGTCACCCTGCGCATCGACACGCCGATCGAGGTGGACTACTACCGCCACGGCGGCATCCTGCCCTTTGTGCTGCGTCAGTTGCTTGCCGGGGCCTGATCTCGGGGAAGCGCGTCAGGGGCACAATCCGTGCCCATGGCAGCTGAGATCCTGATCGCGGGCGGCGGCATCGGCGGACTCGCCGCCGCCCTGGCCTGCGCTCGCGCCCAGTGCCGGGTGCGCGTGCTCGAGCAGGCTGCGGCCTTCAGCGAGGTGGGCGCGGGCATCCAGCTCGGTCCCAATGCCACGCGGCTGCTGTGGCGCTGGGGACTGGAGCGCGACACGCTGCGTGTCGCGGCCGCCCCCGCGCAGTTGCGCGTGCGCAGCGCCGCCAGCGGCGAGGAGGTGGCGAGCATGGCGCTCGGCGACGAGTTCCTGCGGCGCTACGGCTCGCCCTACCTCACGATCCATCGCGCCGACCTGCAGGACCTGCTGCTGCGCGCGGCGCAGCAGGCGGAGGTGGGCCTGGAGCTGAATGCGCGGGTGTCGCGCGCCGAAGACCGCGGCGAAAGCATCGCCGCGCTCGCGGGCGGGCGCGAGCTCAGTGCCGACGCCCTGGTCGCCGCCGACGGCGTGTGGAGCCGCCTGCGCGCGCAGGTGGCGGGCGATGCGGCGGCGCGCGCCACCGGCCACCTCGCGTATCGCGCGCTGGCGCCCCTGGCTTCACTGCCGCAGCAACTGCGCACGGCCGACGTGACCGTGTGGCTGGGACCGCGCATGCATGTCGTGTGCTATCCGGTGCGTGGCGGGGAGTTCCTGAACGTGGTGGCGATCGTCGAGTCCTCCCTTCGCGGCGCACTGCCGCAGGACTGGGACCAGCGCGGCACCGCGGCCGACCTGCGCCAGGCCATGGGCCCGGTGGACGCCGTACTGCAGGCCCTGATCGAAGCCTTGCCCGGATGGCGGCTGTGGGCCCTGCACGACCGCGACCCCGTCGCCTCCGCGCGCGAGATGGCGCGCGGCCGCATCGCGCTGCTGGGCGACGCCGCCCATCCGATGCTGCCCTACCTGGCCCAGGGCGCGGGCATGGCGATCGAGGATGCGGCGGAACTGGGCGGCCAGTTGCAAGGCGGCGATGCCCGCGCCATCCCCGCCGCCTTGCAGCGCTACGCCGACAGCCGCTGGAAGCGCTGTGCCCGCGTGCAGGCGCACGCCCGCCGCAACGCCTTCATCTTCCATGCCGGCGGCCTCGTGCAATGGGGCCGCGACCTGTCCCTTCGGCTGCTTGGCGAGCGCCTGCTCGACCAGCCGTGGCTGTACGGGCGGTAGCCTGTATTTCTCCTTCCCCTTCGGGGGAAGGCAGGGATGGGGGCGCTTGGCGGCAAGTAACGCCCCCACCCCAGCCCTCCCCCGGAGGGGGGCGGGGGCGGACGGTCGCTCGCTAGAGATCCGTCCGCAGTTTCCAGATTTCCGGAAACAACACCACATCCAGCATCTTGCGCAGATAGCTCACGCCACCCGTGCCGCCGGTGCCGCGCTTGAAGCCGATCACGCGCTCCACCGTGGTGACGTGCCGGAAGCGCCAGAGCCGGAAGGCGTCCTCCAGGTCGGTGAGTTCCTCGCCCAGCTGGTACAGGTCCCAGTGCTGCTGCGGGGCGCGGTAGACCGACAGCCAGACCTGCTCGACCTGCGCGTTCTCTTCGTAGGGCCGTGTCCAGTCGCGCTCGGTGTGCGAGGCCGGCACTGGAAAGCCGCGCGCCGCCAGCAGGCGCAGCGCTTCGTCGTACAGCGAGGGCGATTCGTAGGCCGACTGCACCTGCGCCAGCAGGTCGGGCCGGTGGGCATGCGGCTTGAGCATCTCGGGATTCTTGTTGCCCAGCGCGAACTCGATGCAGCGGTACTGCGCGCTCTGGAAGCCGCTGGAGGCGCCGAGGTAGGGGCGGATCGCGCTGTACTCGGGCGGCGTCATGGTGGCCAGCACGTCCCAGGCGTGCACCAGCTGCTCCATGATGCGCGACACCCGCGCCAGCATCTTGAAGGCGCTGCCCAGCTCGTCGCGCGCCACCGCGGAAATCGCCGCGCGCAGCTCGTGCAGCATCAGCTTCATCCACAGCTCGCTGGTCTGGTGCTGGATGATGAACAGCATCTCGTTGTGGTCGGGCGAGAGCGGCTGCTGCGCGTTCAGGATCTTGTCCAGCTGCAGGTAGTCGCCGTAGCTCATGGAGCGGCTGAAGTCCAGCTGCGCGCCCTCCCGGCGCACGATGTCTTCGGGACGCGAATTGGAAGTCATCTCAGGTCACCGCCTGTTTCTGGTGGAACTCGGGCCGCTGCCATTCGCCGCTGTCCAACACCTGCTTGAGCTGCTCGACTGCGTTCCAAACGTCCTCGAAGCCGATGTACAAGGGTGTGAAGCCGAAGCGCAGGATGTCGGGCTGGCGCGCGTCGCCGGCGCGGAAGTCGCCAATCACGCCGCGCGCGATGAGCGCCTGCACGATCGCGTGAGCGCCCTCGCTGCGCGTGAGGCAGACTTGCGAGCCGCGCCGCCCATGGTCGCGCGGCGTGGCCAGGCCCAGGCCGTGGCCGGCGCAGCGCTCCTCGACCAGGCGGATGAACAGGTCGGTGAGCGCCAGCGACTTGCGCCGCAGCGCCGCCATGCCGCCCAGGGGTTCGGCCGCCAGCATCGTATCGAGCCCGCATTCCAGGGCCACCAGGCTGAGCACCGGCTGCGTTCCGCACAGGTAGCGCGCGATGCCCGCCGCGGGCCGGTAGTCGGGCGTGAACTCGAAGGGCGCGGCATGGCTCCACCAGCCCGCCAGGGGCTGCTCGAATTCGTCACGGTGGCGCGAGTGGACCCAGACGAAGGCCGGCGCGCCGGGTCCGCCATTGAGGTACTTGTAGCCGCAGCCGATCGCGAAGTCGGCATCGGCCTGGTGCAGGTCCACCGGCACGGCGCCGGCGCTGTGCGCGAGGTCCCAGACCACCAGCACGCCCGCCGCATGCGCCGCTTGCGTGACGGCGCGCATGTCATGCAGCGCACCCGTGCGGTAGTTCACTTGCGTGAGCATCAGGACCGCGACGTCGTCCGCCATCGCGGCTTCGACGTCTTCGTCCTCCACCAGGTGCAGTTCGCAGCCCTGTTCCTTGCACAGCGCCTGGGCGATGTACAGGTCGGTCGGGAAGTTGCTGCGCTCGCTCACCACCACGCTGCGCCCGGTCGAGTGCCGCCGGGCGACCTTGAGGGCGGCGCTGAGCACCTTGTACAGGTTGATCGAGGTCGTGTCGGTCACCACTACTTCGCCGGCCCGCGCGCCGATCAGCCCCGCGACCTTGTCGCCCAGACGCTGCGGCATCTCGTACCAGCCGGCGCTGTTCCAGGAGCGGATCAGCCCGACACCCCATTCCTCGGTCACGGCGCGCGCGACGCGCTCCGGCGCGGCCTTGGGCATCACGCCCAGCGAATTGCCGTCCAGGTAGATCAGCTCCGGCGGGATGGTGAACAGCTCGCGCAGGGCGCGCAGCGGGTCTTGCCCGTCGAGCGCGCGGCAGTCTTCGAGGGTGGTCATGGTCAAAACTCACGCAGCACGGCGCGCACCGGCGAGGCGTCGGCCGTCATCAGCTTCAGGGGCAGGGCGATCAGTTCGTAGTCGCCCTCGGGCACGTCGTCGAGCACCAGGTTCTCCAGCACGCGCAGGCCGAGCCGGCGGATCACCTGGTGGCTGTCCAGCGTCTTGCTGGGCGCCGGGTCGATGCTGGCGGTGTCCAGGCCGACCAGCGTCACGCCGCGCGCGGCGAGCCGTTCGATGGTGTCCGGCGCGAAGCCGGCCAGCTGCTCGTCGAAGCGATCCACCGGCATGCGCGCGTAGGTGCGCACCAACACCCGCGGCGGCAGGCCGGCGAGGGCGTGTTCGAGATGGCGCCACTCGATGAGCGGCCCGCAGCCGATCGCATGGATCACGCGGCAGGGGCCGATGTAGGCATCGAGGTCCAGCTCGCCGATCGGCCTGCCTTGCGGGTCGTAGTGCAGCGGCGCATCGGCATGCGAGCCGACGTGCGGCGAGAGCGTGAGCCGGCTCACGTTGACCGGGCAGCCGGGCCCCAGGCTGGCCGACCATTCCTGGGCGTACGGCGTGTCGCCCGGAAACACCGGCGACTGCGCAGACACCGGCGCGGAAATGTCCCAGAGACGCTTCATGCGGCGAAGTGTGCGCCGCGGGTTCAGGGCGTGGTGTCGGTTAATTCCAACAGCGCCGAAAAATCCTTGAGGCCTAAAGCATCGAGTCGGACAGGGGTGCCAGCCCATGGCGCGCCCGCGCGGAATCGCAGGCGTTGCTGCCGGCCTGGAACTCGCGGCAGGGCGATGGCCGCCACTCGTAGATGCCGCAGGCCACGCGCTGGCCGAGCTGCCCCGTCAGCGCCGCGCAGCGCGGCCGTGCATGGTCGGTGCCGCGCATGCGGCTGGTGAACGCGGTGACTTCAACCGCCAGTCCGTCGGGCACCTGGCCGCCGTTGCAGGCGAGCTCTTCCACGGCGAAATCGACGCGGAAGCTGGCGCAGCAGGCGCCGCAGGCCAGGCAGGGGTCAGCCATTCGTGCCCAGACTCAGACGCGGCCCAGCAGCAGGTACTCCATCAGCGCCTTCTGCACGTGCATCCGGTTCTCGGCCTCGTCCCAGACCACCGACTGCGGGCCGTCGATGACCTCGGCCTCGACTTCTTCGCCGCGGTGCGCCGGCAGGCAGTGCATGAAGAGGGCGTCGGGCTTGGCCGCGCGCATCATGTCGCGGTCCACGCACCAGTCGGCGAAGGCCTTGCGCCTGGCCTCGTTCTCGGCTTCGTAGCCCATGCTGGTCCACACGTCGGTGGTCACCAGGTCGGCGCCGCGGCAGGCCTCGGTCGGGTCCTTGAAGACCTTGTAGCTCTGCGCGCTGCGGATGCCGGCCACCGCCTGGTCCACCTCGTAGCCGGTGGGCGTGGCCACATGCACGGTGAAGCCGAGCAGGTCGGCCGCCTGCAGCCAGGTGTTGGCCATGTTGTTGCCGTCGCCCACCCACGCCACGGTGCAGCCCTGGATCGAGCCGCGGTGCTCGATGAAAGTGAAGATGTCGGCCAGGATCTGGCAGGGGTGAAACTCGTTGGTCAGCCCGTTGATCACCGGCACGCGCGAATGCCGGGCGAAGCGCTCGATCTTGTCCTGGCCGAAGGTGCGGATCATCACCAGGTCGACCATGCGGCTTATCACCCGGGCGCTGTCCTCGATCGGTTCGGCGCGGCCCAGCTGGCTGTCGCCCGTGGTCAGGTGCACCACGCTGCCGCCCAGCTGGTACATGCCGGCCTCGAAGCTCACGCGGGTGCGCGTGGATGCCTTCTCGAAGATCATCGCCAGCGTGCGGTCGGCCAGCGGGTGGTACTTCTCGTAGGCCTTGAACTTGCGCTTGATGATGGCCGCGCGCTGGAACACCCAGGCGTATTCGTCGGCCGTGAAGTCGCTGAACTGCAGGTAGTGCTTGATCTCTGCCATGGTCATCCGCCCAGGAAGTCCTTCACCACGGGCACCAGCCGCGCCACGATTTCGTCGGCTTCGGCCTCGGTCAGGATCAGCGCCGGCACCAGCCGGATCACGTTGTCGGCGGTCACGCTGATCAGGAGCCCATTGTCCGCCGCCTTCTGCGTGAGCACGCCGCAGGGCTTGGCCAGTTCGATGCCGATCATCAGGCCCTGGCCGCGGATCTCGGTCACGCCCGCATGGCCCTCGAATTCGCGCCTGAGCGCAGCCATCAGGCGGCCGCCCACGCGCTCGGCGTTTTCCAGCAGGCCGTCTTCTTCCACGATGCGGATGGTCTCGACGCCCGCCCGCGTCGCCAGCGGGTTGCCGCCGAAGGTGGTGCCGTGGTTGCCCGGCTGGAAGATGCCGGCCGCCCGCGGGCCGGCCACCACCGCGCCGATCGGCACGCCCGAGCCCAGGCCCTTGGCCAGCGGCATCACGTCCGGCACGATGCCGGCCCACTGGTGCGCGAACCATTTGCCGGTGCGGCCCATGCCGCACTGCACCTCGTCGATCATCAGCAGCCAGCCGCGCTCGTCGCACAGCTGGCGCACCTGGCGCAGGTACTCGGCCCGCATCGGGTTGACCCCTCCTTCACCCTGGATGGTCTCGAAGAACACGGCGACGACATTCCGGTTGCCTTCGGTCTTCGCCTTCAGGGCCCCGATGTCGTTCAGCGGCACGCGGATGAAGCCCTCCACCAGCGGGCCGAATCCCTTCTGCACCTTCTCGTTGCCGGTGGCCGACAGGGTGGCGATGCTGCGCCCGTGGAAGGCCTTCTCGTAGACCACGATTTCGGGCCGCTCGATGCCCTTGTCGTGCCCGTACTTGCGCGCGAGCTTGAGTGCGGCCTCGTTGGCCTCCAGCCCGGTGGAGCAGAAGAACACATTGCTCATGCCGGACAGCTCCACCAGCTTGGCGGCGAGCTTCTCCTGGTTGGGCACGTGGTAGTAGTTGGAGGTGTGGATCAACTTGGCCACCTGGTCCTGCAGCGCCGGCACCAGCTTGGGGTGGTTGTGGCCCAGGGTGTTGACGGCGATGCCGGCCAGCGCGTCCAGGTACTCGCGGCCGTTCACGTCCCACAGGCGAACGCCCTGGCCGTGCGACAACGCGATCGGCAGCCGGCCGTAGGTGTTCATGGTGTGGGGCGATGCAGCCTCGATCGATGCCATTTCATGTGCTCCGAAAAAGAAAAGCGGCTCAACGCAGTGAGCCGTTGAGGCCCAATTCTAGGCATACCGACTGCCGGTGAAAGTTGAGGATTGCGCATCACAGCGATGAGCGCCCAACCGCGCCGCGGGGCTGCAAGCCAACTGAAAGGAAGTCTTATATAAGATACAATACTTGTCGTGCTGCAGGGGCGATCCCCCATTGGAGCGCGATGCAATCCGACCTTCACAATGGTTTCGAGCAGCGCCAAAGAAGTCTTCATCCAGGGCATCACCCGTGACGGCAGGACCTTCCGTCCCAGCGACTGGGCCGAGCGCCTTGCCGGCGTCATGAGTCCCTTCCGCCCCGGTGGCGCGCAAAAGGGCAGCCACCTGAGCTACTCGCCCTGGTGCATCCCCACGGTCATCAACGGCGTCAAGTGCGTGGTCGTCAACAGCGCCCTGCGCGAGGCCGAGCCCATGGCCTGGGACTTCGTGCTGAATTTCGCCAAGGACAACAACCTCGAGACCGGCGAAGCCTGCCTGCTGCCCGAGCCGGGCCAGAAAAATCCTTAACCGGGCCGGCGCGAGCTGGACTTTCCGGCTGCGCTTGAAACCGGCTCAAGGCCATCTATCCTGAGTGCCGGGCAATCACAACACCGTCGCCGCTGCAAGCTGTGCAGCCGCTTTCCCCGCGGGATATAGCCCGAAACGAGCATCGCCATGCGCGATCAGTCCTTGGCAGCCCTTGCCGCCATGCTGGGCGTTCCGCCAGCCAGTTCCTTGCCCTTTCAGATCAAAGTCCGGCTGAGCACCTGCTGGGCAGCCCGGTGGCCGATTCAGCCAGCCGACCCGATTCACATCGCCATCGCCGCGCCAGACGCACGAAAGTGCAGTCCGCGCGGTCCCGGGGAAGTCGCCGCCTCGCCTTGCCGGCGACGCTGACCAAAGGGGAACACTATGGGAAAGCTGAGTTCCGCTGGTGCTATCGGGCGTTGGGTCGCCCCTGTGATGTTTGCGCTCGCCTTGCCAGTCTTCGCTCCAGCCGTGAGCTATGCGCAATCACCGGAGAACGTGAAGCAAGCCATGGCGTCATTGAAGGCGAAGACAGCGAAGTTGGGCGCACCCGGAATCAAGGGAGAAGATGCTGTTGCAGGAAAAACTGCGCCAGCGCTGTACTTTGGCGCGACCAAGATGAACAACAATTTTGCCGTCGTTGATGAAGTCAAGAAAGAGCACGGCGGTACGGCAACACTGTTCGTCAAGAGCGGCGATGATTTCGTGCGCGTGACGACGAATGTCCAAAAAGACGACGGATCAAGGGCGATCGGCACGGTCCTCGATCCCAAGGGCAAGGCCATGGCTGCAATCCGCGGTGGCGGCGCCTACTACGGTGATGCTGAAATCCTCGGCAAGCCTTACGTCACTGGGTATGAGCCTATCCAGGACGCCAGCGGAGGTGTGATCGGCGTCTACTACGTGGGATATCCGAAGGCGCAATGACCCCCGGGGGGTTCTAGCTCCCCCGCCGCAAGTCCCGCCATAAGCAAAAAAGCCGTCTTGCGACGGCTTTTTGCTTCTTTGCTGGCAGCGCACCCGTTTCAAACGGCGCTCGTGAGAGCGGGCTGACCTGTTTTTGAGCCTCAGGCGGCGGCGAGGGCCAGGGCTTTCACCTTGGCGGCCAGGCGGCTCTTGTCGCGAGCGGCCTTGTTCTTGTGGAAGATTTGCTTGTCGGCCACGGTGTCGAGGATGCTCTGGGCCTTGGCAAAGGCTTCGGTGGCCTTGACCTTGTCGCCGGCGGCGGCGGCCTTCTCGACGTTCTTCACCGCGGTGCGGTACTTGGAGCGCAGGGACGTGTTGGCTGCATTGAGCTTGACGTCCTGGCGCGCGCGCTTACGGCCCGACGCGAGGCGCGGGTTCTTTTTCTTGGGTTTGGCTGATGCCATGAATGTGTTTCCTTGTGTCTGAGGATGATGCCAGCAAAGCCCATGATTATACGGCGGCCGCGCTTGCCCTAAACTCGGCCAGCCTCCGGCGTTCCTGATGAGCCTTTTCAAAGCCGCTTCCACCGTCTCCCTGCTGACCCTGGCGTCCCGCATCACCGGGCTGGTGCGCGAGCTGCTCATGGCGGCCACCTTCGGCGCCAGTGGCCTCACGGACGCCTTCAACGTCGCCTTCCGCATCCCCAACCTGTTCCGGCGCCTGTTCGCCGAGGGCGCCTTCAGCCAGGCCTTCGTCCCGGCGCTGGCGCATTCGAAAGAGCAGGACGGCGAGGCCGCCACCCGGCGCCTGATCGACGGGGTGGCGACGGCGCTGGCCTGGGCGCTGATGCTCACCTGCGTCCTCGGCGTGGCGGGAGCGCCGCTGCTGGTCTGGGCGCTGGCCAGCGGCTTGAAGGGCACCCCGCACAGCTTCGACGCCGCTGTCTTCATGACGCGCTGGATGTTTCCCTACATCGGCTTCATGTCCCTGGTGGCGCTGTCGGCCGGCATCCTGAACACCTGGAAACGCTTCGCCGTGCCGGCCGCCACCCCCGTGCTGCTGAACCTGGTCATGATCGCCGCGGCGTGGCTGGGGGCGCCCTGGTTCGGCCGGCTGGGCATCGAGCCGATCTACGCCATGGCCGGCGGCGTCATGCTGGGCGGCGTGCTGCAGCTGGCCGTGCAGGTGCCGGTGCTGCGCCGGCTGGGCCTGCTGCCCCGCATCGGCCTGAGCTGGCAGGCCCTGAAGCAGGCGGTCGTCGACCCCGGCGTGCGCCGCGTCGCCACCATGATGGTGCCGGCGCTGTTCGGCGTGGCGGTCGCCCAGATCTCGCTGATGATCAACACGCAGATCGCCTCGTGGCTGCAGCCGGGCAGCGTGTCCTGGCTGACCTACGCCGACCGGCTGATGGAATTCCCGACGGCGATGCTGGGCGTGGCGCTGGGGGTGGTGCTGATGCCGCAGCTGGCGGTCGCGCACGCCGACCAGGACGGGCAGCGCTACTCGGCCATGCTGGACTGGGGCCTGCGCCTGGTGGTGCTGCTGGCGGTTCCCTGCTCGGTGGCCTTGCTGGTGTTCAACGTGCCCCTGGTCGCCACGCTGTTCCACTACGGCGCCTTCAAGGACCACGACGTGCGCCAGGTCGGCCTGGCGCTGGCCGGCTACGGCGCGGGGCTGGTCGGGCTGGTGGCGATCAAGGTGCTGGCGCCCGGCTTCTACGCGCGGCAGGACATGCGTACGCCGGTGCGCATTGCCATCGTCGTCCTGGTCATCACCCAACTGCTCAACATCGTGCTGGTGCCCTGGCTGCGGCACGCGGGCCTGGCCTTGTCCATCAGCCTCGGCGCGCTGATCAACGCCGGCTGGCTGCTGGCCGGGCTGGTGCAGCGCGGCAGCTACAAGCCTTCACCCGGCTGGGGAACCTTCCTGCTGCAGGTGATCGGCGCGACGGCGCTGCTGGCCGTGTTCCTGATGTGGGCCGCCAGCGGGTTCGACTGGACCGCGCTGCGCGTGCACGCCCTGGCGCGCGTAGCCCTGCTCGGCCTCGTGCTGGCCGGCTCGGCCCTGATCTATTTCGGCGCGCTGTGGGCCGCCGGCGTGAAACTTCGCCAGTTCATCGCGCGTTGAACGCGGCGCCGCGATGGCGCTTGACGCGCCATGGCCGCTCCATTAAAAAGAATCATGCTGTTGAACCTGTCCGCGCCGACGCCGCTGGAGTACTTCAGCGCGCTGGTGCAAAGCGACGAGGAGTTCCCACTCCTGGAAGCCGCGTCCAGCCTCGCGCAGGACGAATACCCCGAACTGGACATCCAGCAGGTCCTGGGCGATGTGGATCAGCTGCTGGCGCGCCTCAAGCGCCGGATCCCCGCCGATGCCGCGGCCTTGCAGCGCTTGCGCGCGCTCAACCAGTTCTTCTTCCGCGACCTGAGCTTCGGCGGCAACGTCAACGACTACTGCGACCCCGACAACAGCTACCTGAACGTGGTGCTGCGCACGCGCCGGGGCAACCAGATTTCGCTGGCGGTGCTGTGGATCGAACTGGCGCAGGGCCTGGGGCTGCACGCGCGCGGCGTGTGCTTCCCGGGGCATTTCATGGTCAAGGTGAACCTGCCCAAGGGCCAAGTCGTGATCGACCCGTTCACCGGCCTGTCGCTGTCGCGCGAGGAGCTCACCGAGCGGCTGGAGCCCTACAAGCGGCGCAGCGGCCTGGTCGACGATTTCGAGGTGCCGCTGGGCCTGTACCTGCAGGCCGCCTCGCCGCGCGACATCATCGCCCGCATGCTGCGCAACCTGAAGGAAATCCACCAGGCCCAGGAAGACTGGCAGCGGCTGATCGCGGTCGAGGACCGCCTGCTGACCCTGCTGCCCGATGCCTGGCCCGAGTACCGGGACCGCGGGCTGGCGCATGCCGAGCAGGGCCACGCCGCGCTCGCGGTGGTCGACCTCGAAACCTACCTGGTGCATGCCCAGGATGCGCTGGACCTCGACGTGATCGCCGATCGCGTCGCCGACCTGCGGCGCGAAAAGAGCTGAACGTTAGGGCCTGCTAACAGGCCCTAGTCCGCGCCCGGACGCGGCAGCAGTCCCGCCAGCGCGATGGTCGCGAACATCGCGCCCGCATAAAAGGTGACGCTGGCGCCGAACTGGTCCCACAGCCAACCTGCCAGCACGCTCGCCACCAGCAGGGCGATCCCGCCGACGAAATTGAAGAAGCCGAAGGCGGTGCCGCGCAGGTCGGCCGGGGCGGCATTCGCCACCATGGCCGAGAGCAGGCCCTGGGTCATCGCCATGTGCAGGCCCCACAGCGCGATCCCGGCCCACAGCAGCGGCCCGCTGTCGGCCGAGGCCAGCGCCAGGTCGGCCAGCACCAGGACCACCAGCCCGCCGGCCAGCAGTCGCCGGTGGCTCATGCGGTCGGCCAGCTTGCCGAAGGGATAGGCGCCCAGCGAGTAGACGAGGCTCATCGCGATCAGCACCAGCGGCGTCAGCGCCACGGCCAGCCCGCCCTGCTGCGCGCGCAGCACGAGGAAGGCCTCGCTGAAGCGCGCCAGGGTGAACACCGCCCCCACGCCCACCACCCACCAGTAGGCGAAACCCAGCCGGCGCAGGTTCTCGCGCCGCACGGGATTCACGCGCGGCCGGTCCGCCGCGGATTCCGGCTCGCGCACGCCGAAGACCAGCACCGCGACCGACAGCAGCCCCGGGATCACCGCGACCCAGAACACCGCGCGGAAGTCGTTGGCCCACAGCAGCATCAGGCCCATGGCCAGCAGGGGGCCGGTGAAGGCGCCCACCGTATCCAGCGACTGCCGCAGGCCGAAGGCGGCGCCGCGGATGCGCGGGTCGGCCAGGTCGGCGATGAGCGCGTCGCGCGGGGCGCCGCGCAGGCCCTTGCCCACGCGGTCGACCAGGCGCGCCGTGAGCACCATGCCGGCGCCGGTGGCCAGCGCGAACAGGGGCTTGGAGAGGGCGCCCAGCCCGTAACCGAGCACCGCCAGCGGCTTGCGCCGGCCGAAATAGTCGCTCAGGGCGCCGGAGAAGATGCGAACCATCAGGGCCGTCGCCTCGGCCAGCCCCTCGATGATGCCCACCGCCAGCATGCTGGTGCCCAGCACGGTGACCATGAACACCGGCAGCAGGCTGTGGATCAGCTCGGACGAGATGTCCATCAGCAGGCTGACGAAGCCCAGCGCCCAGATGGCGGCCGGCATCCGGGGCGTGGCGGCAGGATGAGCCATCGGCGGATTCTAGATTCAGGGTTCAGCCACACCCCGGAACCACGCGGCAGAGAAAGGAGGGGGCAGCGAGCGGCGATAATTTGCGGATGAGTGCCCAAGACGCGAGCCCGCCGGCCACCACGCTCAGCTACGAGCAGGCGGGCGTCAACTACGACCTGATCGACCCCCTGAAAATTTCCGCCCAGCGCGCCGCTGCGGCCACCGGCATCCACCTGGCCGCGCACGGCTTCAGCGAGGTGCCCGCTTCGCGCGGCGAGTCGGCCTATGTGGTCGATGTCGGCCCGTTCTACCTGGCTTCCATCGTCGAGTGCCTCGGCTCCAAGGCCCTGGTCGCCGACGAAATGCAGAAGCTCACCGGCCGCAGCTACTACGACGCGATCGCGCAGGACACGATTGCCATGGCGATCAACGACCTGATCACGGTCGGCGCCACCCCGCTGGTGGTGCAGGCCTACTGGGCGGCCGGCGGCTCGGACTGGTTCGGCGACGCGCAGCGCGCGCAGACCCTGGTGGCGGGCTGGAAGCGCGCCTGCGACACCTGCGGCGTGGCCTGGGGCGGCGGCGAGACGCCGGCGCTGGCCGGCATCGTCGAGGGCGGACGCATCGACCTGGCGGCCTCCTGCACCGGCCTGATCCAGCCCAAGGAGCGCCTGTCCGTCGGTGACCGGCTCGGCCCCGGCGATGCCATCGTGCTGCTGGCATCCAGCGGCATCCATGCCAACGGCCTGAGCCTGGCGCGCAAGCTGGTCGAGCGGCTGCCCCAGGGCTACCTCACGCCGCTGCCCGACGGCACGACCTACGGCCAGGCGCTGCTCGCGCCCACGGTGCTCTATTCGCCGGTGACCGAGGCTTTGTTCAAGGCCGGCATCGTGCCGCACTACTGCGCGAACGTCACCGGCCACGGCTGGCGCAAGCTGCTGCGCCATCCGGCCAAGCTCACCTACCGCATGCAGGCCATTCCGAAGGTGCCGGCGGTGCTTCGCTTCATCCAGGAGCAGGCGCGCCAGGACGATCGCGAGGCCTACAGCACGCTGAACATGGGTGCGGGCTTCGCGCTGTTCGTCGCCGAAAAGGACGCGCAGCGCACGGTCGATGTCGCCCAGGCCTGCGGCGTCGAGGCCCTGGTGGCCGGCCGCGTGGAGGCCGGCGACAAGCAGCTCCTGATCGAGCCGCTGGGCATCCGCTTCGGCGACGACGACCTGCAACTGCGTTGACCCCCGACGTGGTGATGAAGCAGATCGCCCTGGACATCGGCCTGGCCGCGGGCCCGACCCTCGCGAACTTCTGCGCCGGCCCCAACGAAGCCGCGCTGCGCCACCTGATGCTGTGGGCGGGCAGTCCGACGCGCTCGCCGGTGCCGACCTACCTGTGGGGCGCCGGCGGCAGCGGCAAGACCCACCTGCTCAAGGCGGTGGCCGAGGCCCTGCGCGGGCAGGGCGCCACGGCGGGATGGCTGGATGCCTCGGTCCACGAGCCGCCGCCGTTCAACGAGAACTGGGCCGTGGTGCTGATGGACGACACGCACCTGTACACCGCGGTGCAGCAGCACGCGGCCTTCAACTGGTTCGTCAACGCGCAGACCCTGCAGCGCGGCGTGCTGGCGGCCGGGGCCGTGCCGCCGGCCTTCCTGAAGCTGCGCGAAGACTTGCGCACGCGGCTGGGCTGGGGGCATGTGTTCCAGCTGCATGTCCTGTCCGAGCCCGAGCGGCGGGCGGTGCTGCGGCAGGCCGCCGACGCGCGCGGCGTGTTCCTGAGCGACGAAGTCATGGACTACATGCTCACCCGCTTCTCGCGCGACCTCGGCAGCCTGATGCAGCTGCTCGAACAGCTCGACGGCTATGCCCTGCGCACCCAGCGCGCCATCACCATCCCCCTGATCAAGTCCATGCTGGAGAACGAGTGAAAGCGGGAAAGAAGCCGATCGCGCTGTTCGATCTCGACCACACGCTGCTGCCGATCGATTCCGACTACGCCTGGGGCGTGTTCACCCAGGACATCGGCTGGACCGACCCGGCGGTGTTCAAGCGGCGCAACGAGGAATTCTTCGAGCACTACAAGGCCGGCACGCTGGATATCCACGACTATGTGCGCTTCGCCACCGATGCCGTCCGCGAGCGCGGGCCGCAGGCGGCCAGCGCGGCGCACGAGATGTTCATGGACAAGGTGATCCGGCCCGAAATCCGGCCGCAGGCGCTGGCGCTGGTGCGCAGCCACCAGCAGGCCGGCCACCAGGTGGCCATCATCACCGCCACCAATGAGTTCGTCACCGGCCCGATTGCCCGCGCCTTCGGCATCGATGAGCTGATCGCGGTGCGCCTGGCGCGCGGCGACGACGGCTGGATCACCGGCGAGATCGAGGGCGTGCCCTCGGCGCGCGAAGGCAAGGTACGGCGTATCGACGAGTGGCTGGCGGCGCAGGGGATGGGCTGGGACGCGGCGGAGATCACCTTCTATTCCGATTCGACGAACGACCTGGCGCTGCTCGAACGGGTGGACCACCCGGTGGCCACCAACCCCGACGCCCGCCTGCGCGCCATCGCCGCCGAGCGCGGCTGGCGCATACTGGATCTGTTCGCACACCCATGATCAAGAAATTCATCGACAAGCTGCTGGGCACCGGCAAGGGCGGCAAGCCGAACTTCGGCAAGCGCCGCGAGGTCGGGGCGCAGGAGCACGGCATCGATCCCTCGCTGGTGGACGAGCGCGCCCTGAACGTGGTGCACACGCTCAAGGAAGCCGGCTACGAGGCCTACATCGTGGGCGGCGCGGTGCGCGACCTGCTGCTGGGCCTGCGGCCCAAGGACTTCGACGTGGCCACCAACGCCACGCCGGAGCAGGTCAAGGGCCTGTTCCGGCGCGCCTTCATCATCGGCCGGCGCTTCCGCATCGTCCACGTGGTGTACGGGCGCGGGCGCGAGCACGAGGTGATCGAGGTCTCCACCTTCCGCGCCTACATGGACAACGCGGCG